>NZ_JBANCG010000009.1:0-213001 GCF_037026715.1 Breoghania sp. JC706 | reverse complement strand
CCCGAAAATCAGATTTCTCCGGCGCCGCGCATTTCACGGGCTTATCCCCAGGCGGCTGTGAATAACCATTTGAATCCCTGCCCAAAAACCGCCGGTTTCTGACGTTTACGTGCCCACCATGGTTTCCGGATCGCACATTCGCGGTCGTGTGACGGCTCACAAAATCCGCGGTTGCGGCGGGAATCTTCGAAAACCGGCAGCCTTGATGTCCGGTGCGACGCTCCCACCCGGCGGGTGGACGCGCGAACCGGATCGGCATCCAGCCATAGCGGGCTTCGATCACACCGTAGCGACACGGATCAAACGCGCGCGCGGGTTCTATATAACGGCGGTCTTCGATGCAGCCCGCCGGCAAGGAGACGCCGCGTCGCGGGCCTAGACGATTGACTTGACCGCCCACAGGTGGTCAGTGACACCATACCAAATCGCACGGCCCGCTGGCCGGCAAGATTTTCGGGAGCCGACGCCTGCCGATGCAAATGGGTTTCCACCCCACTCCGGCCACGATCGACCTCGGCAACGAGCCGCCTCTGGTTGCCTTCGACGATCGCAGCGGCCCGCCCTCGCGGCGGGAGGTTTCGCTGCGCTGGCTGACAGGCACCGTTCTGACGGGTTTCACGTCCATCTTCCTGATCGGCGGCGCGCTGGTCGCAGCACTTGACGGACGCTATTCGGTTGAGGCGGCGACGACGCCATCGGGAACCGCGCAACTGGCGCTGCAGGAAGGAAAGGCGCAGAAGGGCGATCGGATGACCGGCGCCGACTCGCAATTCGCCACCCGACAGGTCATCCAGGTGAACACGCTGACGCGAGAGGGCGATGCGGTCCACATCCAGGCCAAGCCCTATGCGCTGGTGAACGCCACGCTGGAGACGCGACGCTCCAACGATATTGCGCTGAAGATTCCCCCTTTCAATCCGCTGAAGCTCGTTTCCGACAATGACGTGCTCCCCGACCGCAGCACCAGCGACTCCATTTATGCCGCCCACGTGGAAGGCGAAGTCACCATCACCGTTCACGACTTTCCGGTGAACAAGATCAAGGTCGACACGGCCGACGCCGCCGACGACGCCGAGATCGAGCGCACCGTGCGCGACTCCGGTCGGTTCCTTTCCGACGACAAGGCCGAGGTCGCCTCCCTGCCCGTCGTAGACCCCGGCCGCTTCGACTTCGACCTCGCCCAGCAAAGCGCCCTGTCGAACCTCTCGGTTCGCATCGCGGCGGAGAACGTCTCTTTCGTTTCCAAGACGGATGACAATCCCGCCTACTCCGAGATGGAGGAGCGGATCGTACCGATCCGCGAGAAGACATCGCTGAAGGCGGTTCTGCTCGACAACGAGGCGAGCGAGGACGAGGCGGAGGAAATCGCCGCGCGCTTCGCCGACGACTACAACATTGACGAGGTACAGCCCGGCCAGCGCGTTCGCATCGGCAAGAGCCCGGACGACGACACCGGCGACATGCGAGTGGAGCGGGTATCCATCTATGTCGATCAGGTCCACCAGGGCACGGTCGCTCTCTCCGACGAGGGCCACTACGTCGCCGCCGCCGCACCGACGACGCTCATGCCCGACGCCTTTGCCGCCGCCGATCGCATGACGCTCTCCGGCCCGACACCCTCGCTCTACACCGCGCTCTACCAGACCGGTCTCGACAACGGCCTGCCCGAGCCGCTGATCGAGGATCTGGTCCATATCTTCTCCTATGACGTGGACTACAATTCCCGCGTGAAGCTCGGGGACCAGCTGGAAGTCTTCTATTCCCTCGACCAGCCGGACAACCGTCAGCCGCCGGAAATTCTCTACACCTCGCTGAAGGTCGGCAACGAGACGCATCACTTCTATCGCTTCCGCACGCCGGACGACGGATCCGTCGATTTCTATGATGAAGAAGGCCGCAGCGCGAAGAAGTTCCTGACGCGCAAGCCCATCGTCGGCGGCCGCGTGAGCTCGCCGTTCGGCAAGCGACGGCATCCGATCCTCGGCTTCGTGAAGTTCCACTCCGGCGTCGATTGGGCGGCTCCGCGCGGCACCCCGATCCACGCGACCGGTGACGGCGTCGTGGAGAAGGCAGGGTGGAGCTCGGGCTACGGCCGCTTCACGCTCATTCGCCATGCCAACGGCTACGAGACCGGCTACGGCCATCAGCAGGCGATCGCCAAGGGCATCGAGCCGGGCGTGCACGTCAAGCAGGGTCAGGTGATCGGCTATGTCGGGTCGACCGGCCGCTCCACCGGTCCGCACGTGCACTACGAAGTCCGCATCAACGAGAAGTTCGTGGACCCCAACCGCATCAAGCTCCCTCGCGGACGCGTCCTGGAAGGCGAGATGCTCGCGAGCTTCGAGCGAGAACGCGATCGCATCGACGCACTGCTCGAACGCAGCGGTCCGATCCAGAACCGCATCGCCTCGCGCTAGAGCTTTCCCAAAGCCGACTGGCGCTGGGGCACGCGCTCAAGCATAGGCTCCCGCAGACACGAAAAAGGCGGCCCGAAAGCCGCCTTTTCCTTATCCTCGTCGGCAAAGGCCGGTCAGGCCTGCGCCGCAAGCTTCGGTTCCGCCTCGCCGGAGCGGGAGAACAGCAGGCGATCGCTGCCGGCCGTCACGTCCACGTTGTCGCCATCGCGGATCTCGCCACCCAAGATCTTCTCCGCAAGCGGATCCTGCACCTGCTTCTGGATCACCCGCTTCAGCGGGCGGGCGCCGTAGACCGGGTCGTAGCCCTTCTCCGCAAGCCAGGACCGCGCGGAGGCATCCAGATCGAGGACGATCTTGCGATCCTCCAGGAGCTTTTCCAGATAGTGCAGTTGGATGTCGACGATCGCCGCCATCTGCGACTTCTGCAGCCGGTGGAAGAGAATGATCTCGTCCAGACGGTTGAGGAACTCGGGCCGGAAGTGCCCGCGCACGACACCCATCACCTGCTCGCGTACGGCCGAGGAATCCTGGCCTTCCGGCTGCCCGGACAGGAATTCCGAACCGAGGTTCGAGGTCATGACGATCAGCGTGTTGCGGAAATCGACCGTGCGGCCCTGACCATCGGTCAGCCGTCCGTCGTCGAGCACCTGCAACAAGACGTTGAAGACGTCCGGATGAGCCTTCTCGATCTCGTCGAACAGCACGACCTGATAGGGCCGGCGTCTGACTGCCTCGGTCAGCGACCCGCCTTCCTCGTAGCCGACGTATCCCGGAGGCGCACCGATCAGTCGGGCCACGGAATGCTTTTCCATGAACTCCGACATGTCGATGCGGACCATGGCCGTCTCGTCGTCGAACAGGAAATCGGCCAGCGCCTTGGTGAGCTCGGTCTTGCCCACGCCGGTGGGGCCCAGGAACATGAACGAGCCCATCGGCCGGTTCGGATCCTGCAGGCCTGCACGAGCGCGGCGAACCGCGGTGGACACGGCATGCACCGCCTCCTCCTGACCGACGACCCGCTTTGCCAGCTCATCCTCCATCCGCAGGAGCTTCTCCCGCTCGCCTTCCAGCATCTTGTCGACGGGAATGCCGGTCCAGCGGGAGACGACCTGCGCGATGTTGTCGGCCGTCACGGCTTCCTGGAGCATTGCATCGGATGCACCTGACCCTTCCGCGGCCTCCACCTCGGCGATCTGCTTTTCCAGCTTCGGAATGATGCCGTAGGCGAGTTCGCCCGCTTTTGCCAGATCACCGGCACGCTGTGCCTTCTCCAGATCGCTGCGGGCCTGATCGAGCTGTTCCTTGATCTTCTGGGCGGACGACAGCTTTTCCTTCTCGCTCTGCCAGCGGGCGGTGAAGGCGGCTGATTCCTCTTCCAGATCGGCCAGTTCGCCTTCCAGCCGCTGAAGCCGGTCCTGCGATCCCTGATCGGTCTCCTTCTTCAGAGCCTCGCGCTCGATCTTGAGCTGGATGATGCGTCTGTCGAGTTCGTCGAGCTCTTCGGGCTTTGAATCCACCTGCATGCGCAACCGTGAACCGGCCTCGTCGACGAGGTCGATCGCCTTGTCGGGCAGGAAGCGGTCGGTGATATAGCGGTTGGACAGCGTGGCCGCGGCCACCAGCGCGCTGTCGGAGATCCGCACGCCGTGATGCAGCTCGTACTTCTCCTTCAGACCGCGCAGGATGGAGATCGTGTCCTCCACCGTCGGCTCGGAGATGAAGACCGGCTGGAAACGCCGCGCCAGTGCGGCATCCTTTTCCACGTGCTTGCGGTACTCGTCGAGCGTGGTTGCACCAACGCAGTGCAGCTCGCCGCGCGCCAGCGCCGGCTTGAGCAGGTTGGAAGCGTCCATCGCCCCGTCCGCCTTGCCGGCACCGACAAGCGTGTGCATCTCGTCGATGAACAGTATGACCTGCCCCTCGTCGGCCTGGACCTCCTGCAGAATGCCCTTCAGCCGCTCCTCGAACTCGCCGCGATACTTCGCGCCGGCGATCAGCGCGCCCATGTCGAGCGCCAGCAGCTTCTTGTCGGCGAGGCTCTCCGGCACGTCGCCGTTGACGATCCTGAGCGCCAGGCCTTCCGCGATCGCGGTCTTGCCGACGCCCGGCTCGCCGATCAGCACCGGGTTGTTCTTCGTGCGCCGCGCCAGCACCTGCATGGTGCGGCGGATCTCGTCGTCACGGCCGATGACCGGGTCGAGCTTGCCGTCGCGCGCGTCCTGGGTCAGGTCGCGGGTGTACTTCTTCAGAGCGTCGTAGCGGTTCTCGGCCGACTGGGTGTCGGCGGTCCGGCCTTTTCTCAATTCGTTGATCGCCTGGTTAAGCCCTGCGGGTGTGACCCCGGCATTGGCAAGGATACGAGAGGTTTCGGCGCTCTTTTCCATGGCGAGCGCCAGCAGAAGACGCTCCACCGTCACGTAGCTGTCGCCCGCCTTCTCGGCCAGCTGCTCGGCCTGCTCGAAAACCTTCGCAAGCGGCTGCGCCATGTAGAGCTGACCATTGCCGCCGGAGACCTTCGGCATCTTGTCGAGCGCCAGATCCACAGCGGTCAGCGCGTCCTTCGGCCGGCCGCCGGCACGCGAAATCAGGCCCGACGCCATGCCTTCGCGGTCGTCGAGCAGAACCTTGAGTATGTGTTCGGGCGTGAACTGCTGATGCCCCTGGCCGAGGGCATGCGTCTGTGCGGACTGCAGAAAGCCGCGCACGCGCTCGGTGTAACGTTCCATATCCATTGTCAAACCTCCTCGCCGCAGCGCCACCCGAAGCATGACCTGCGAAATCGGACAGGGCGAGGCCGCATTGGCCCTCGCGCGACTTTTCTCGCCTCCCGGCGCCGATGTCCTTGCTGCAGGCCCAACGGCCTGAACGAGGGAACACCGCCCGGGATCGCAATACTGGAAAGCCGATCTTGCGCGGGATCGCACAAGGCCCGCTCCCAAGCCGCGAACTGGATATAGTGTTGCAGATTGACAACAAAAAGGGGGCCGCCGACCCGCCCTGCGTTTTGCGACGAATTCGGCGGACAAAAACAAAAACCCGCGGCAGATACCGCGGGCTTCGTCATTTCAATAACGGCAGTGGTCCGCACGCTGGCCGGCAGGCTGCCGCGCCTGCGCGCGGGTCAGGCTTCGGTGGCTTCCGTCGCCGCGTTCTCGCCGCTGCCGGCATCCTGATCGCCCGCATTGGCCGAGGGCCGGCGGACATTGCGGCCGCGGGCGCCACGGGCGCGGCGGCGCGGACGTGCCGGCTCCTCGCCTTCCTCGCCCGATCCGTTGTCGCCGGATCCGCCATTTTCGCCAGAACCGTTGCCGGCCGCGGCGGCATCTGCGTTACCGGCATCCTTTTCAGGAGCCTTCGCCGCGCTCTTGGCGGCCCCAGCCTTCGAGGACGTGCGGCGCGGAGAGCGGGCCGCACGGGCCGGCGCCTTTTCCGTCGGCTTTTCCTCGTCCTTGGCCTCGCCGTTGGCTTCCGCGCGCGCCGAACGCTCTTCGGAGGTCCCGCCGTTCTTGGCGTCGATGCCGGGCATGCGATCGACGAAGGGCTGCGGCGCATCTTCCGGCATCACGCGCGGCTTGGCGGCGACCGGCGGCGTCTCGACCGTCTGCTCGTCGGCATCCTCATCGTCGTCGTCGTTGAAGGACCGCGACTGGGTAACCGGAGTATTCGTCTGCGCCTGCGCCGCGGCGACAATGCGCGAATAATGCTCGGCGTGCTGGAGGTAGTTTTCCGCCATGATGCGGTCGCCGGAAACCATCGCATCGCGAGCGAGCTGTTGATACTTCTCCGCGATGTGCATAGCGGTTCCGCGGATCTTCACATCCGGACCGTTCGATTCGAACGACCGGGTCAGCGGATTCGGGCCCTTGCGGCCACGTCCGCGCAAACGCTTGTTCTGATTGTTTTGTCTCATACTGCCGTTATCTCTTCAGAGCGGCTTGCCGTGCATGTGCATCGGCTTTTCGACCGAACCCAAAGGGGGGTGAAACCCGGCACCGGAGATCTGTCCCCGTTGCCGCTAACCAGCGTGCGGGAAGGCCCGAGCAATCGGTCCATCCCGAGTATCGGTGGTCTCTGACATTCCGCTGTCTCGGACAGGCGATGAACGCATCACCGCGAACCGAATCTGGAACCGGACCATGGTCCGAATTCCATTGCGCCACCGGTCATCGGCTATTCCCCAGCCCGGCTGGCAATCGTGCCAAGCGGATTGACCGGCGTCCTGGCGCCTCGGCGTGCCGACCGTAGCCCCTTCGCCCGATAAATCCAAGCGCAATTTTCAATGGCAACCCGCAGGCTGCCTTGCGCGCTCATCTACGGGCCACGACGACCCGGTCACGCTGTGCCAGATCGTGCCGGATGTCCAGTTGGTGAAAGCCCGCCTCCCGACAAATCCCCATCACGTCGGCGGCCTGATCGTAGCCGATTTCGACCATCAGCGCCGCATCCACGGGGCGCAGAAGTCTCGC
This sequence comes from Breoghania sp. JC706, assembly GCF_037026715.1. Taxonomy (NCBI): domain Bacteria; kingdom Pseudomonadati; phylum Pseudomonadota; class Alphaproteobacteria; order Hyphomicrobiales; family Stappiaceae; genus Breoghania; species Breoghania sp. JC706. The sequence goes on along the minus strand of NZ_JBANCG010000009.1, from coordinate 206,118 downwards.
CGAAACCGCCGCAATCTCGCGATAGGGCAGAAGTCCGTCGGGACCACCGTCGAGCGCCGCAAGAGGATCGTGCGCACGCACTTCCGGCTCCAGTTCCGCGATCACCGCGGTGGGAATGTAGGGCGGATTGGAAACGATCAGATCCCACTCCCCCGCAACCGCATCCATCCATGACATGCAGACAAATGCCGCGCGATTCGCGACGCCGTTTCGTGCGGCATTTCGCCGCGCTGCGTGCAGCGCGCCGGGCTGGATATCGCTCGCCAGCCCCCACGCATTCGGCAATTCGCTGAGAAGAGCGACGAGGATCGCCCCCGTTCCCGTGCCCAGGTCAACGATCCGCAAGGCTCGTTCGCGCCCGCCCGTCTGGTCGATGAAATCGAGAGCCGCCTCGATCAGCGTCTCGGTATCGGACCTCGGCTCCAGCGTTTCCGGCGTCAGCTCGAAATCGAGCCCCCAGAACGCGCGACGGCCGATGATACGGCCCACCGGCATGCGTTGAAGACGGGCGGCGAGATGGGCTTCCAGCCGTTCGGCCTCGGCATCGCTGAGCGACCGGCCTTCCTCGAGAACCAGCCGCGCCGGCGCAAGTCCAGTCGCATCGGCCACCAGCAGACGGGCATCTGTCTCGGGGCTCGCGAGCCCGGCGGCACGCAGCGCGTCGCGGACCCGGCGATAGGCCGCACCCACGACGGGCTTCGCCTGCGCTGCCACTTACGCCTCTCCCGCGTCGGCCGCCAGCAGCGCCGCCTGGTGCTCGGTGATGAGCGGGTCGATCACCTCGTCCAGCGCCTCCCCGGAGATCACCTGATCGAGCTTGTAGAGCGTCAGGCCGATGCGATGATCGGTGACGCGCCCTTGCGGGAAATTGTAGGTGCGAATGCGCTCGGAGCGGTCGCCGGAACCGACCTGCCCGCGCCGGGCCTCGGAGCGTTCGCTCGCCGCCTTCTCGCGTTCCATGTCGAGCAGCCGGGCGCGCAGCACGGTCATCGCCTTGGCGCGGTTCTGGTGCTGGGACTTTTCCGCCGAGGTGACGACGATGCCGGTCGGCAGGTGGGTGATGCGGACGGCGGAATCGGTGGTGTTGACGTGCTGGCCGCCAGCCCCCGATGCGCGCATGGTGTCGATGCGGATATCCTCCGGCCGGATCTCGATGTCGACTTCCTGCGCCTCCGGCAACACGGCCACTGTCGCCGCCGAGGTATGGATGCGCCCGCCCGATTCGGTCACCGGCACGCGCTGAACGCGATGGACGCCCGATTCGAACTTCAGGCGCGCGAACACGCCGCTGCCTTCGACCGAGGCAATCACTTCCTTGTAACCGCCGACCTCGCCCTCGCTCGCCGAAAGAACCTCCACCTTCCAGCCCCGCGTCTCCGCATAGCGCTGGTACATGCGGAAGAGGTCGCCCGCAAAGAGCGCCGCCTCGTCGCCGCCGGTGCCCGCCCGCACTTCCAGAACGGCACTGCCGGCATCCGCCGCATCCTTGGGCAGAAGCGCAAGCCTCAGTTCTTGCGAAAGCGCCTCGACCCGCTCAGCCAGTTCCTCGCGCTCGATTTCCGCGAGCTCCCGCATCTCCCGGTCGGAACCGGGATCGTCGAGCAGCTCCTGCGCGCCCGCCAGATCCGCCTCGGCGTGACGCAACTGACGGATCATCGCCACGACGGGTTCCAGGTCCGCATAGTCACGCGAGAGCCGGACATAGGTCGCAGGATCCGGATTGGAGGACATCCGGGCCTCTATTTCGGCAAAACGGTCCAGAAGGCCGTCCAGTCTTTCCTGCGCCAGCATCGCGCGACAACTCCAAACAGAAATGATTCAAGGGATCGGGCATGCGAGGGATAGATGCGGACCGGCCGCGCACGGCAAAACCGGGCGCCGGGCCTTCCGGCAGCCTCGTTACAACGGGACACCGTGCTCCTTGGCGAACTCGCGCAGAAGGCTGCGCACAGCGCCGTCCTCGCGGTTTTCCGGTCCCATGCGGGCCAGCAGCCGCTCACGCAGACGCCCGACGTCGAGCCCCCGCACCATCGACTTCACCGGCCCGACGGCTGATGGCGACATCGATATGGTCTCAAAACCCAGCGCCAGCAAGGCCATCGCCTCCAGCGGACGCCCGGCCAGCTCGCCGCAAAGCGCCACCGGCACATCCGCCGCCCGGGCTCTGTCGACGATCGACTTCAACGCCCGCAGGAACGCGACGTTGAGCGTGTCGAAACGGTCGGCAACCCGCGTGTTGCCGCGATCGACAGCAGTGAAGAACTGAAAGAGGTCGTTGGAGCCAACGGAGGCGAAGTCGACGGCGGCGAACAGCTCGTCGAGCTGGAACAGCAGCGAGGGGACCTCGATCATCACGCCGAGCTTGATGGCCGCGGGAACCGGCCGCTCGTGCCGGCGCAGATGGCTGATCTCGCGCTCCACCATCGACTTGGCCTCATGGAACTCCGAAACGTCGGAGACCATCGGGAACATCAGCCGCAACTCGCGCCCGCCCGCGGCGCTCAGGAGCGCGCGAAGCTGCGTGCGCAACAGGCCCGGCCGGTCGAGCCCGAGCCGGATCGCCCGCCAGCCCATGGCCGGATTTTCTTCCTGGATGGAGCGCAGGTAAGGCAACACCTTGTCGCCGCCGATATCGAGCGAGCGGAAAGTCACCGGCCGGTTGCCCGCCGCGTCGAGCACGGTCGAATAGAACCGCATCTGCTCCTTCATGCGCGGGAAGGTCGAGGCGATCATGAACTGCAGTTCGGTGCGGAAGAGCCCGATGCCGCTCGCGCCCGATTCGTCCATATGCGGCAGGTCGACCAGCAGCCCCGCATTGAGCATCATCGTGATCGGCTTGCCGTCGCGCGTGACGGCCGGCTTGTTGCGCAAACGCCTGTACTGCGCCTGCCGACGGGCCCGGAAGCGGACCTTTTCGGCATAGGCGTTTTCCACGTCCGAAGGCGGACGCAGGTGCACATGGCCGGTTTCGCCGTCGACGATCACCGCGTCGCCGGCTTCCACCAGCGACACGATGTCGGAGACGAGACCGACGGTCGCGATGCCGAGTGCGCGCGCAACGATGGAGACATGGCTCGTCGGCCCGCCCTCCTCCAGCACCAGACCGCGAATGCTGTCGCGGTCATAGTCGAGAAGCTCGGCCGCACCCATGTTGCGCGCGACGATGATGGCGTCCTTGGGCAGCTCCTGCCCGTCGGGCCCGTGCGGGCGGCCCATCAGTTCGCGCATCAGCCGGTTGGCGAGATCGTCGAAATCATGCAGCCGCTCGCGCAGATACGGATCGGTCTGGCGCAGCATGCGGGCGCGGTTGTCGCTCTGCACTTTCTCCACCGCGGCTTCCGCCGTCAGGCCGTTGCGGATCGCCTCCTCGATCTTGCGGATCCAGCCGCGGTCGTAGGCGAACATCCGGTAGGCTTCGAGAACTTCGCGGTATTCGCCCACCGGGGTGGCGCCGTCGCCGCGCTCGAGCATGTTGTCGAGCGACAGCCGCATGTCCTCAACCGCCCTGGTGAGCCGCTGCAGTTCGTCGTCGGTATTCTCCGCGATGAGATTGGTGACGACGACGCGCGGTTCATGCAGCATCGCATGCCCCAGGCCGACGCCGTCGCAAAGAGCGACGCCCTCCAGATGCAGCGGACGCGTCAGGTCGAGCCGGGCGCCGACATTGGAAATCGCCTCAAGCTCGCCGGCGGCCAGCATTTCCGCAATCACCATCGCGGTCGTCTGCAGCGCCTCGACCTCGTCTTCCGAATAGGTCCGGTGGGCCTTGTTCTGCACGACGAGAACGCCGAGCGTACGCCCGGCCCGCAGAATCGGCACACCCAGGAAGGAGTGATAGATCTCCTCGCCCGTCTCCGGCCGGTAGGCGAAGGACGGATGGGCCTGGGCGTTGGGGAGATTGAGGGGGCGGGCTTCAGCCGCAATCAGGCCGACGAGGCCCTCGTTCACCGCGAGGCTGGTGTGGTGGACGGCGCTCGGATTGAGGCCCTCTGTCGCGTAGAGTTCGAGGAGACCGTCTGCGCGCAGGATGTAGACCGAGCACACTTCGGCCACCACGTTGGACGCGATGTGCCGAACGATCTGGTCGAGCCGCTCCTGAGCGCCGCTCGGCACCGCCATGACCTCTCGAAGGCGGCGCAGCAGCACGCGTGGACCGGCGGAACTGTCCCTCATCCTCCGCCAACTCCCCCTGTTTCGGATCGGCAGTCTGCCGCATGCGCCGACCCGGCCACACAGACGGCTACCGGGTCTCCAATCAGCCTGCCAGGCGGGCGAAGCGATCCACTATCCGTCGAGCCCGTATAGCGAATGCAAAGTCCGCACCGCAAGTTCGGTATAGGCGGAATCGATAAGAACGGAAATCTTGATCTCGGACGTGGTGATCGCGCGAATATTGATCCCCTTGTCCGCCAGTCCGCGGAAGCATTGCGCGGCCACACCCGCATGGCTGCGCATGCCGACACCAATGACCGATACCTTTACCACATCGGTCGCCCCTTCGAGCACACCAAACTGCAGCTCCGCGCGGCCGTCTTCCAGCACCTTCATGGCGCGGTCGTAGTCGGTCTGCGGCACGGTAAAGGTGATGTCGGTGGTGGAGCCGTCCGGCGAGATGTTCTGGACGATCATGTCGACATTGATGTTGGCGTCGGAAAGCGGCCCGAACACCGTGGCCGCCACGCCCGGCCGGTCCGGCACGTTGCGGATGGAAATCTGCGCTTCGTCCTTGGAAAAGGCGATGCCGGTGACGACTTGCTGTTCCACGATCTCGTCCTCGTCGCAAATAAGGGTGCCCGGGGGCAGGTTGTCGACGCCCACCTGCGGCGCGTCCGGGTCATCGAAGGAGGAGCGCACGAAGGTGCGCACGCCATGCACCATGGCAAGCTCGACGGAGCGCACCTGCAACACCTTGGCGCCGAGCGAAGCCATTTCCAGCATTTCCTCAAAGGAGATGCGGTCGAGCCGACGTGCCTTCGGCACAATGCGCGGATCGGTCGTGTAGACACCGTCCACATCCGTGTAGATATCGCAGCGGTCCGCCTTGATCGCGGCCGCCACCGCCACCGCGCTGGTGTCCGACCCACCGCGTCCGAGCGTCGCGATGCGGTTGTCCGGCGAGATGCCCTGGAAGCCGGCCACGACCGCGACCTGCCCGATCTCCAGCCGCTCGATGAGCTTGTCGCCGTCGATCTCGGTGATCCTCGCCGCGCCGTGGGCGCTGTCGGTGTGAACCGCGATCTGCCAGCCGAGCCAGGACCGCGCGTCGACGCCCATGTCCTGAAGCACGATCGCCAGAAGCCCGGCGCTCACCTGTTCGCCAGAGGAGACGATGGCATCGTATTCGCGGGCGTCGTGCAGCCGGGAAGCCTCCCGGCACAGGTCCACCAGCTCGTTCGTCTTGCCCGCCATGGCGGAGACGACGACAGCGACCTGATTGCCCGCATCCACCTCCCGTTTGACATGTCGGGCCACATTGCGGATTCGGTCGAGATTGGCGACGGACGTACCGCCGAACTTCATTACCAGTCGGGCCATCGGGATCGGATTCTGGAACACGCGGTTGGTATCGGGAACGGTCCGAAAGACCCGGCCGCTCCGACATGTCTAATTGGCGCGTATGCATACATAGAAGCCGCGAGCCCTGCAACCAGCCAGAGAGCGCGCACAACAGGGCGAGGCCAGAGCGCCGAAGCCCGGGCATGTCGGCGGAGCGGAGCTTGACAAGCGCGGGGCGAAGACCCACGAACGAGCGGCCCCAATGGGACGTGAACGAGGAGAGAGCCGGCTATGACGACAAAGACGACCGTGGACGAGGCGGAAGTCGCCCGCTTTTCGGCGATGGCCGATGACTGGTGGGACCCGACCGGCAAGTTCCGCCCCCTGCACAAGTTCAGCCCCGTGCGCCTGTCCTACATCAAGGAGCATGTCTCCGCCCATTTCGGCCGCAAGAGCGATGATCCGACGGCCTTCAAGGGATTGCGCTTTCTCGACATCGGTTGCGGCGGCGGCCTTCTTTGCGAGCCGATGACCAGGCTCGGCGCCGAAGTCGTCGGCGTCGACCCCTCCCCGGTCAACATCAAGGTCGCCAGCCTTCATGCCGAACGTTCCGGCCTTGAGATCGACTACCGCTCCACGACGGCGGAAGAACTCGCGGCCTCGGGCGAGCGCTTCGACGTGGTGCTCAACATGGAAGTGGTCGAGCATGTCTCCGACGTTCCGACCTATCTGGCGTCCTGCGCGGAGCTGGTGAAGCCCGGCGGGCTGATGTTCGTCGCGACCATCAACCGCACCCTCAAGGCCTATGCGCTGGCGATCGTGGCGGCGGAACGCGTGCTGCGCTGGCTGCCGGCCGGCACACACACCTACGAGAAGCTGGTGAAGCCGGCGGAGATCGAAGGCCCGCTGGGCGCGGCCGGCATGAACATCATCGAGCGTTGCGGCGTCACCTACAATCCGCTGCTCGATCGCTGGAACCGCTCGCGCGACATGGATGTGAACTACATGATGCTTGCGGCGCGGCCGAAGTAGGCCGCCGCCGCATCACCCGAGATCCAGCTCCCAGATCTGGCCGACGAGATCCTTGCCGAAACTGTGGTGCCGTTCTTCCTCGACAAGCCGGAAGCCGGCATCCTGGTAAATCCTGCGCGCAGCCGTCAGGATGTCGTTGGTCCACAGCTTCACCCGCGCATAGCTCCGCTCGCGCGCAAAACTGATAGCCGCAGCGACGAGGCGCCGGCCGATGCCGTGGCCCCGCGCCTCGGCATCGACGTGAAGCAGCCGGATCTTCGCCGTCCCGGCCTCGTCCGAGGCGATCAGGAAGATCGCTCCGACCGGCACGCCATCCAGTTCCGCGATGAAGCAGGCTTCCCGCGCCGGGTCGAAATTCTTCAAAAACGTCGCCACGATCTCGGCGACCATCGCTTCGAAGCTGTCGTCCCAGCCGTATTCGCCAGTGTAAAGCAGCGCCTCGCGCTGGACGACCCATCCCATATCGCCGGGACGGTGAGGCCGCAGGATCACCTCCGGTTCGCTCCCCTGGCGGGCGAGCAGGCGCTGAATCTCGGCCATTGACTCAAGCAGACGCGCACGGTGCGCCGGCGACAGGTCGCCGAGCAACCGGCCAACTTCGGCGTTCGACGCGGCATAGAGCGGCGCGAACGTCTCCCTGCCCCTGTCACTCAGCGACAGCACCGTCTGGCGGCGATCGTTTGCATCGGCCTCCGTGTCGATCAGCCCGGCATCGCGAAAGCGCTTGAGGATGCGGCTCAGATAACCCGCGTCGAGCCCCAGCGCCTCGCCGATCTCGCGCGCAAGAGGCCTCTCGCGATGGGCGAGTTCGTAGAGCACCCGCACCTCCGCCAGCGAGAACGGACTTTCCAGATGGCCTTCGTCAAGCGCGCCGACGAGGCGGGTGTAGAACCGATTGAACCGACGCATCGCACGAATTTCAGACGGGCTTGCGGACCCGCCTTTCGCGTCGGCGCGTTGCACACTGCCCGGCTCCGTTTCGACCGATGCCGGCGTCTTTCTGACAGCGACCATTCCAACCTCCCTGACGAGACGGGTCAATTTTAGGGCATATTTATTTGACTTGGTCAATTAATTATTTGACTTAGTCAATTAACTTGGCGGCTAACGATACGGCCAGCACCCACTCGCTGTCGACGCGAGCGGCAAAAGCGAAGAAACTGCACCCAAATCCGCGCAATCGGCTGCAGCCGACCGCTCACGTTGAAGGAGTAGAATGTGGAGCCTCTCGTTCTCGTTCCCGGGCTGTTGTGCACGGAGATACTGTTCGCCCCGCAGATCAGCGCCTTTTCCGATCACCCGGTGATGGTGGCGGACAACCGCGACCACGATTCGATTACCTCGATGGCCGCAGCCATCCTTGAGAAGGCTCCGGACAGCTTCGCTCTCGCCGGTCTTTCGATGGGCGGCTACGTGGCGATGGAGGTAATGCGGCTGGCGCCGGGGCGCGTCAGCCGGCTTGCCCTGCTGAATACCGTCGCCCGTCCGGACGCACCGGAGCAGACGGAAAACCGCATGAGGCTCGTCCGTCTCGCCGAAGACGGCAAGTTCGACCGGATTGCTCCGGCACTCTTCACCGGCCTTGTCCCACCGGCACGGCAGGAAGACGAAGACCTGCGCAACGCCGTCATCGAAATGGCGCGCGAGACAGGCCCCGAGGCTTTCATCCGCCAGGAAAAGGCGATCATCGCCCGCATCGACCAGCGTCCGAACCTCGGCGCGATCTCCTGTCCGACGCTGGTTGTGGCAGGCACCGACGACCCGATCATGCCGGTGGAGGTCGTCCGCGAGATCCACGAAGGAATACCCGCCAGCCGCTGCGAGATCGTTCCGGCGTGCGGGCATCTGTCGACGCTGGAACGCCCCGACGCGGTTACCGCAGCCCTGAAGGCGTGGATGCGAGGCGAGAGCTGACCGTCCTCGCCCGCACGCCCGTTATTTCATCAGCACGTAGCTTCCCGGAGCATCCATCAGCGGCGCGTATCCGGTCGCTTCCGCCCCCATGGCGGGCGGTTCGGTCTTCCCGCTCGAATTGGACTTCAGCCAGTCCGACCACGCGATCCACCACGAGCCTTCCCGCTTTTCGGCGATTTCGAGCCAGCCGTCCGGATCGTGGAAGCCATTGTGACCATCCTGCCCGTAGATCCGGTAATGGCGGTGCGGGTGGCCGGGTTCGGAGACGATGCCGGCGTTGTGCCCGCCATTGGCCAGCACGAAGGTCACCGCGCTGTCGGCGAGATGCGTGATCTTGTGGACCGACCGCCACGGGGCGACATGGTCGCTTTCGGTGCCGACGGCAAAGATCGGCACGCGGATTTCCTCCGGCGCGACCGGCTCTCCCTCCACGTGATAGCGTGCTTCGGCGAAATCGTTGTTGAGGAACAGCTGCCGCAGATACTCCGAGTGCATGCGGTAGGGCATGCGGGTGGCGTCCGCGTTCCAGGCCATCAGATCGAACATCGGGGTGCGTTCGCCCAAGAGATAGTCCCGCACATTGCGCGACCAGATCAGATCGTTGGAGCGCAGGAGCTGGAAAGCGCCGGCCATCTGCTTGGTATCGAGAAGGCCCTGCTCCCACATCATGTCTTCCAGATAGGATACCTGGCTTTCGTCGATGAAGAGCGTCAGTTCGCCGGCCTCGGTGAAATCGACCTGCGCGGCGAACAGGCTTAGCGATGCGAGCCGGTCGTCTGCGTGCCGCCCCATCGCCGCGGCCGCGATCGACAGCAGCGTGCCGCCAAGGCAATAGCCGACGGCATGGATCTTCTCGCCCGGCACGACGGCGCCGACGACGTCAAGCGCATCCATCACACCCATCCGGCGATAATCTTCGAGCGACAGGTCGCGATCCTCCGGCCCCGGATTACGCCACGAAATCATGAAGACCGTGTGCCCCTGCGAGACCAGATAGCGCACCAGCGAGTTCTGCTCGGAGAGATCGAGAATGTAGTATTTCATGATCCAGGCGGGCACGATCAGCACCGGCTCGCGCTGCACCTTTTCGGTGACCGGCGCGTACTGGATGAGCTCGATCAGCCTATTTCGGAAGATGACCTTTCCCGGCGTCGCCGCCAGATCCTCGCCGACTACGAACGCTTCCGTGCCGGCGGGCGGCTTGTCGCCCGCATATCGTTCAAGATCCTCAACGAAGTGGGAAAACCCCCGCACGAAGTTCATTCCGCCCTCTTGTCGCGTGCGCTCCAGCACCTCCGGATTGGTGAGGGGATTGTTGGACGGCGAAAAGACATCCAGCCACTGGCGGACCATGAATTCCACCATGCGTTCGTGATGGTTCGAGACGCCGCGTACGCCGGTTGTGGCGTTGTGCCAGAACTGCTGATTGAGCAGGAAACCCTGATACATCAGGTTGAACGGAAAGGCGTTCCAGCCCGGATGGTCGAAGCGGTGATCCTGCGGCAGCGGCTCGATGCACCGCTCCTGCGCTTCGCCTGCCGCGCATTGGCCGGCGAAGCGGGCAAGCCGTGTTCCCTTGCGCCAGGCCTTGCTGGCAAGACGTATCTGATGACCGGGAGAAATGGCCAGATGCGACAGCCAGTCGACATAGGCGAGCGCCACTGAGCTCGGCGAAATGCCGCCCGTGACATGCGCAAGCCCCGAACGCGTGGCCCGGTCGACCAGTTCGGAGAACGCGCGCGCGGTGTAACTGTCCCGATCCGCCTCGGCGATCGCTGCCGGTTCGTGGGCCACCCGGTGGACGGGATCACGGGTCAGTTGGCCGACGTTGCTGCCGGTGGCTGCGACGGCGCGCAAGGGCGTAATGCTGCCCTCGTTCGGGGTTTTCTCGCTCTGCGTCACTTGTTCACATGCTCCCAAAAGCAATTTTTCACTGCAAATTGTAGTCGCCATTCTTTGCGAGAATATGCCGCTGCGGCATCTTTTTCGGCCGGAAAGCGAGGAAAGGCGCAACTGCGTCATTGCGCCGCACAATAAAACACTACCGCAGTGCACTCTCGCCTCTGGCTTGCCATAGTTCCGTTACGTTATGTTTCTGCATTTCTGCGAAAGGCCGGCAATCGGCCGCGCTCTTGCGAACCCAGCAAGCACATAAAGGGAGTTATGCCATGCCGCGTCAGACCAAGACCGCCTCCAAGGATCCCAGCGTCGTGCCTCTGCCTTGGCTCGACCCTTCCTGGATGGAGAAGGCCGACATGTTCGGCAGCCGCTTCTTCGACCAGTTCGCAAAGATGAACATCGAAACGCTCGAAAAGACCGAGACGCTCATCGAGGATCACATGAGCTTCGTGCGCGGCAGGGTTCATACGGACTTCGAGTACGCCAAGGCGCTATCGAAGGCCCGCGACCCGATGGAAGCGACCCGCATCATGTCTGAATTCTGGGAAAAGATGGTGAGCGACTATTCCGCCTGTGCCGAGAGCAACGGCGAGAAGATGCGCGAATTCGCAGCCCGGGCCTGCGAGACCGGCATGGAGATGGCCGAAGTCTCCGGCGAAGCGGCCAGTTCCGTTGAAGAGGCCATAAGCAAGGCGACGAAGTCCTCCGCCGCCGCCTGATTTCGCGAAGCAAGCCGCACGCCCGGCTAACCGGGTCATGAACGAAGGGACGCGCCTCGCCGCAAGCCGATGCGAGGCGCCGACCGGTGCGGCCGGAGTGTTGCGTTCTAGTTCTTGTCTTCGGGCAGAAGCGGCAAGGGAAGGATCTCGATCCCTTCGTCGATGAGGTCGCGCGCGTCCTCCGGCGTCGCCTCGCCGTAGATGCCGCGCGGCTCCGTCTCGCCATAGTGCATGCGCCGCGCCTCGCTGGCGAACTGCGCCCCGACATTGTCGGCACTTTCGGTGATCAGCGTGCGCAACTTGCGCATCATCTCCACGATCTGAGCCTGCTGCGGGTTGGGCATGGCCATCATCGGAACCGCGTTGCCGCGTTCGGCGGGCGCGGCAACGGCATGCTCGTCCGCGGGGCGCGGCGCGTCCGCCTCGCGCGTGCCAGAGACCGCCGGCGCCATCAACGCCTTGCTTATCTGGTCATCGCCGCAGATGGGGCACGTCAGATGCCCGTCTGCCGCCTGACAGTCGAAGTCGTCAGCATTGCGGAACCAGCCTTCGAATTCATGCCCTTCCGAGCAGATCAGCGAATAGTGGATCATGAAACCGGCTCCGTGTGCGAAAGCGCGACCGTCTCGATCGTGAAGGGGCGCTCGTTTGCGAGCGCGGGGACGCGGCCGCGCGCCTTGGCGACCTCATCTACGTCAATATCGGCGAGGATGAAACCGGGTTCGTCGTGATCGGCTTCGGCCAGCACCTCGCCCCAGGGCGCGATGATCAGCGAATGGCCGTAGGTCTCACGCCCGTCCTCGTGCCGCCCGCCCTGCGCCGCGGCAAAGACGAAGGCGCCGTTCTCGATCGCCCGCGCCTTCAGGAGCGTATGCCAGTGCGCCTGCCCGGTCTGCCGGGTAAAGGCGGCCGGCACCGTCAGCGCCTGCGCTCCGGCCTTCGCCTGGGCGCGGAAGAGCGCGGGGAAGCGCACGTCGTAGCACACCGCCATGCCGAGATTCAGCCACGGGAGCTCCGCCACCACACTCTTTTCGCCCGGCCGGTAGGTACGCGATTCCCGCCAGCTCTCGCCATTGTCGAGATCGACGTCGAACATGTGGATCTTGTCGTAGCGCGCCGCGACCGCCCCTTCCGGCGTGATCAGGAAACCGCGATTGGCAACGGTCTTGTCATCGATGCGGATGGCAAGCGACCCGATATGCAGCCAGAGGCCGAGCTCACGCGCAAGCTGCCGGAAACGCGCAAGGGTGGGATCGTCGGCTTCGCCCGCGATCTTCGCCATCAACGCCGCGCGGTCGCGCTCCAACAGGTTCGTCATCTCCGGCGTCAGCACATAGGCCGCCCCGTCCGACGCCGCAGCGCGGATCAGCGTCTCCACGCTTGCGATATTCGCCGCAACGTCGCGGCCGGATCGCGTCTGGACGCAGGCAGCCTTGAATGAACTCATCGCTCCTCTCCCCGGACCCGCCAATCGCGCGGTCCGTTTGCCGAAAATCATCCTGGCGCACAAGTCTTAAGCTTTCCGGACCGGGTATGCCCCCGCAGCAGGCGGATGGCAACCGACCGCATGGCGGAACCGCTCCTGCCAGGCACCGGGCACGCCTCCGTCAGGCCGCGATCAATGCGTCAAGCTTGCCGTCCCGGTCCAGCGCATGGAGTTCGTCGCAGCCGCCCACATGGGTTTCTCCGATGAAGATCTGCGGAAAGGTCATCCGCCCGGAGCGCGATATCATTTCCTGCCGTTTCTCGGGCGCATAGGTCGCGTCGATCTCCTCGTACGAAACCCCCTTCTGGTCGAGGAGGCTCTTGGCGGCCGTGCAGTAGCCGCAGAACTGACGCGTGTAGATGACGATCTTGGACATTGGTTTCCAATCCGAAACAGAGCCGATCCGGCGCGAGACATTTCCAGGAACACAGGAAGAAGGGCCCGATCCGCGCGCCCCCGGGGGAAAGCCGGAAGAACGGGCAGGCGGGGCGACCAAGCATGCGCCATGCCAGCGCCGGAAAACATGCCGGATGCCGATGCGGTTTATATTGGAAGCCCCGTGCCGGAGACAACCCGCGCAAAGGTGAGGACGTCGACCGCCGACGCCCGCGCACGCAACAGTGCCCGGGCGCCCGCCTTGACGGTTGCGCCGGTGGTGTAGACGTCGTCGACGAGCAGGATTCGCCGGCCCTCGATTTCCGCCCGCGCGCCGGCATCCACCGCAAAGGCACCGCGCACGTTCGTCTGTCTCTGGTCCCGGGCAAGACCGACCTGGCGCGGCGTCGCGCGAATGCGCACGAGCGCAGCCGGGTTGGAGGGCTTGCCCGAACACGCGGCAATGCCGCCCGCAAGAGCCGCCGCCTGGTTGAACCGGCGCGACCAGAGCCGCCGGCGATGCAACGGCACAGGCACGATGATGTCGGCATCGGCCACGAGATCCGCGCCGGCACGCGCCATCCAGCGAGCCATCGCCGGCGCGAGTTCCAGCCGGTCGCGGTACTTGAGACCATGAACGAGCTCACGGGAGATGTCGTCGTGCAGGCACGCGGCCCGGGCGCGGGAAAAAGGTGGCGGATCGGCGATGGCCTCGGCGGACAATCCCTCGGGGCCGAGGTCATAGGCAAGCGGCGTCCCCAGCCGGGCGCAGAACGGGCGCTCGATCCAGGAGAGCTTCGCCCAGCATGTCATGCAAAGCCCGGGTTCCCGGCCGAGCGGCCGGTCGCAGACGAAGCACACCGGGGGCAGGACGATGTCGAGCAGCGCCTTGAGAGGAGAGAACCGCAAGCCGGCGTATAAGCTTCCGGCCGCGTGCAATCCGATCCCGAAACGGGGCCGGTTCATTCGCGCCGTGTCGCCTTCGCCAGGCTGCATGGGCTCGTCCCTCGTGCGGGGAGTCAGGCGGGATATCGAACCGGAAACGTTCGACACCCCGTGTTTTTGACGCCCTGCCCTTTCCGCGCCATAAGCAGCCTACCATGTTCTGAAGGCAATGCCGATGAATGCTCCCTTCGACCGCCGTCTTCTCGCCCTCCATCGCACCCGTGCGCTCGCGATGCGCACCGAGGGAGCGGACTTTCTGCTGCGTCTCGTGGCCCAGGACATCGAGGACCGGCTTGCCGTCACCACCCGCGATTTCCAGCTGGCGCTCGATCTCGGCGGACACACCGGGCTGGTGCACGAAGCCCTCGCCCGGTCGAAGAATGTCGGTCGGGCCCTGCGCGCCGACCTTTTCGTCGCCGACACCGGGTCCGGCGCGCCGGATGTCGTCGTCGACGACGAGGTCCTGCCTCTGGCCGATGCCTCGCTCGATCTGATCGTCAGCGCCCTGTCGCTGCACTGGGTGAACGACCTGCCGGGTGCGCTGATCCAGATCCGCCGTGCCCTGAAGCCGGACGGGCTGTTTCTGGGCGCGCTGGCCGGCGGCGACACCCTGTGGGAATTGCGCGATGCGTTGCTGAGCGCGGAGGTCGAGCTGACGGGTGGCGCGAGCCCTCGTGTCTCGCCCTTTGCGGACACCCGCGAGATGGGAGGATTGATGCAACGCGCCGGCTTTGCCCTGCCCGTTGCCGACCAGGACCGCCTGACGGTGCGCTACGACAGCGCCTTCCACCTGATGCGCGATCTGAGGGCGATGGGGGCCACCGGAATTCTGGCGGAGCGGGGGCAGACGGCGAGCCGGGCGCTCTTTCTGCGCATGGCGGAAATCTACGCCGAACGCCATGCCGATCCGGACGGGCGCATCCGCGCGACCTTCCAGATCCTGTCCGTTTCCGGATGGGCGCCGCACGAAAGCCAGCAGCAGCCGCTGAAGCCCGGCTCCGCGAAGATGAGCCTTGCCGAGGCGCTGGGAACGCAAGAGGTATCGACCGGCGAAAAGCCGACGGGAAAATGAAACAATGTCTTGAAGGTTGAGGCCGGGCTGGCCGGCCGAAACAGATGCGGCTCAGGAGGCTCCGGCGATGCCGGCGGCGACCGGCTCGTAGAACTTCGTGGTGAGCACCTCGCCGATCGCCGTTACCGAGCCGATGATCGCCAGAACAATGATGCTGGCGATCAGGCTGTATTCGATCGCCGTCGACCCCCGTTCGTCCGCCAGGAAGGCCTTGAACGTCTCGCCGAGCTGGCTCTTGCGGGTGGTGTCGGGATCACGCGACATGGAATGCTCTTTCTTCCGGCCCACCCGCCGCCGACCTAGAGCAGGTCGATCAGATGCGGAATGAGCGGTTCGTCCGCTGGCGGCATCGGATAGTCCCTGAGAGCCTTCGGCCGCACCCACTTGAGTGCCTGGCCTTCCCGCCCCTGAACGAAGCCTTGCCACCTTCTGCACACGTAAAGTGGCATCAGGAGGTGAAAATCGTCGTAAGCGTGACTGGCGAAGGTCAGCGGCGCGAGGCACTCTTTCTTAACCGTGATGTCGAGTTCCTCGGCAAGTTCGCGGATGAGAGAATCCTCCGGCCGCTCTCCCGGCTCGACCTTTCCGCCCGGGAATTCCCACATTCCGGCGAGCGCCTTTCCCTCCGGCCGCTGGGCGATGAGGATACGCCCGTCCGTATCGACAAGCGCGCAGGCGACGACGAGCAGCAGTTTCGGCATGATGGACCTTGTTCCATGGTGGGACGGAGCCGGAACCGGCGATTAACGATAACCCGGCAAGACGGCAAGCGAAGCGTCAGAGGGACGGCGGCATCCGGCAATAATGATAGTCGTAGACGCACCGGAACCCGAATCGCCGGTAGAGGTCGCGCGCCGGCCCGTTGTCCGCAATGACCTGAAGCCACGCCTTTCCCGCCCCCGTCGCCTGGCCGTAGGACAGGGCATAGAGCACGAGACTGGCGGCAAGGCCCTGCCGTCGCCGATCCGGCCGCGTGGCCACATCGAAAATGCCGATCAGCGCCCCGTCGCACACACCGAGCAGCACCGCCTGCGGCTCGTCCGCACCATCGCGCAGCGACAGGGCCAGCAATTCCGCCGGCACCTTTTCAAGCGATGCCCTCAGTGCCGCCAGCGCCTCGGGCGCGACCTTTCCCGCTTCCGTTCCGCCCACGGCCGCGAAATCGCGCAACCAGTCGGCAAGCGGCAACCGATGCATGCGGTATTCGTCGCCAAGTGGCCGCGCCGGCCCGGCAACAAGGCCGTGCTCGGGAATCTCGGCGGCCCAGACCTGCGTCGGCGCATAGCGCTGCCAGCCGCGCGCATCGATGAAATCGTCGAGTGCGGTCGGTACCAGCGGTGTCCAGCGCAGATGCATCGGGATACCCGCATCGGCGAACCGCGCACCCGCACGCGCCAGTCGCGCCTCGATATCCGCATCGTCCGCCGGATCGTAGATATTGAGCGAGTTGACGCGCCGCGCCGGGTTGCCCGGCGAAAGCCGCGTCAGCCACGCTCCGTCGAAATGCAGCATCAGGCTCGGGAAGGCGGTGAGGTTCGCCTGTTCAAGCGCGAAGACCTCGCTCAGATCCGCAGGCCGCTCGCGCCGGACGGTATCAGCTTCTGTAATCGCCATTGATCTCGACATAGGCCTTGGTCAGGTCGCAGGTCCACACGGTCGCCTCTCCGGCGCCGAGGCCGATGTCGGCGCGGATGACGATCTTGTCTTCCTTCATGACGCGCGAGGCGGTTTCCTCGTCGTAATCGGGATCGCGTTCGCCCGCGACCGCCACGCGCACGTCGCCGAACCAGATGGCGAGGCGATCGCGGTCGGCCGGCTCGCCCGCCTTGCCCACCGCCATGACCACACGTCCCCAGTTCGCGTCTTCGCCGGCCACCGCCGTCTTGACCAGCGGCGAATTGGCGATGGAAAGCGCAATGCGCTTGGCCGAAGCCGCGCTTTCGGCACCCGTCACGTTCACTTCCACGAACTTGCGTGCGCCCTCCCCGTCGCGCACGACCTGGTGCGACAGGTCAAGCATGATTTCGGCAAACGCCGTGCGGAAGGCATTGAGCCGCGGATCCTCGATCGAGGTGATCTGCGCAGCGCCCCGGCTGGCCGCCGCCTTCGTGGAAAAGGCCAGAACGGTGTCGGAGGTCGAGGTGTCGCTGTCGACGGTGATGGAATTGAACGATCCGCCGACGCTTTCGCCCAGCAGTTCGCGAAGAACGTTAGCGGCGAGCGGCGCGTCCGTCACAATGAACGACAGCATCGTCGCCATATCCGGCGCGATCATGCCGGCGCCCTTGGCAATGCCGTTGAGGGTGACGGCGACGCCGCCCAGATCCACCGTGCGGGTAGCGACCTTGGGATAGGTATCCGTCGTCATGATCGCCTTCGCCGCATCGATCCATGGCCCCGGGGCCACCCGCGCCACCAGATCGTCGATGACGGGTGCGAACCTCTCCGCCGGCAGCGGTTCGCCGATGACGCCCGTGGAGGCCAGATAGATTTCCGCCGGCACGCAACCGACCGCTTTGGCGACGATCTCGGCCGAGAGCTCCACCGCGGCCTTGCCCTTCTTGCCGGTGAAGGCGTTGGCGTTGCCGGAGTTGACCATCAGCGCACGCGCCATGCCGTGGCCGAGATTGGCCCGGCACCAGTCGACGGGTGCCGACGGGCAGCGCGACCGCGTGAAGATGCCCGCAACCTCCGTGCCTTCGTCGAACAGCATCAAGAGGACGTCCGTACGTCCCTTGTACTTGATGCCGGCCTCGGCGGTGGCAAATCGCACGCCGCCGATCTCGGGCATCTCGGGATAGGATTTCGGTGCAAGCGGAGAGACGGCGGTCGACATGGAAACCTCGTTCGGAGCGGGGCAAGAAGCGCCCGCTTCGTTTTAGCGGGGGCGGTTGCGTGCGCAAGCCCTACTTCTTGTCGCCCGCGTCACCGTTTCATTTTTTCCGATGGAGAAAAGCGCCGCACCGACGATGGATCAACGGAATGATGCCCCAGACCATGCTCACCACCACGAGCGGAACCAGAATTGCAGTGCGCTGCCACATGGCCCACCCTTCGGTGAGCGGTATGATGGCGTACAGCAGCCCCGTGACCAGCGGGTAGACCCCTATCATGACAAGCACGGTGAAGCGGTTACGAGAAAAAACAGTTGCTGACATGGACAAACCCCATCTAAACGGAACGATACGTTTCATATCGAGATCGCACTAATAGAACGACCCGTTTCGTTCTGTCAAGAGATAGGCGAAACTCCCCAGAACCGCAGAGGTGCGAATTGCAAGGTAGAAACGGAAGTGTCCGAGCAACGGGGCGCGGCGACTTGCCCGGCACCGATCGGGACCGAGCCGGTGCCGGGACGCCCGACGATATGTTAGACCGCCTCACGTTCGGATAGCCGCACTATCGAAACAAGAAACCAACGAGCCGCAGATGTCAGAAAAAATCGAGGCACGCCATTCGGTTGGAGCGAAACGCAGCGAGGCCAGTGCGGAAGCCATCCTCAACGCGGCGGCGGCAATCTTGGCCGAAAAGGGATATTCTAGTTTTTCCATCGAAGCCGTGGCCAAGCGCGCCCGCGCGGGCAAACCCACGATCTACCGGTGGTGGCCGAGCAAGGCCGCGCTTCTCCTCGATGTCTATCACCGCCAGAAACGCCCCATTCCCGATCACGATACCGGCTCGCTCGAAGACGACGCCTTCAATTTCCTGCGCGAGCTGTTCCGAAACTGGCGCGAGACCCCGTCCGGCAGCATCTTCCGATCGGTGATTGCCGAGGCGCAGTCAAACGAAGCCGCCGCGAAAGCCCTGCGCGCCTACAGAAAGGAACGAAAGACCCACACGGCGGGCATTATCGAACGTGCCAAGACACGCGGCGAGGTGCCCTCCGATATCGACCCGTTCGTCGCAGCGGACCTGATGACCTGCTACGCCTGGACGCAGCTTCTCGCCGGCAATCTGGACGACGAGGAAGGTCTTCGACGGGCGGTCAGGCATCTGATCAGCCCCTGGACGGTCTGACTGACCGCCCTAGAAGCCCTCTCGCCGGTACAAGCGACAGGCCGGATACAAGAAAGCCGGGCACGAGGCCCGGCTTTCTTTATGTCATTTCCCATTCCACCGAACGGCTCACTTTTCCGCCTTCTCCGGATCGGCCGTCTCCGGGGTCGCCTCTCCGGCTTTCAGTGCCTTGTCCTCATCCGCCAAGATCTTGATGTCGGCCTTTGATTTCAGGTCCTCCATCACCTCGTTGTACTTGGCGCGGATCGCCTCGGCGCGCAGCTGGTTCTTCACCTCGTCGAAGGACGGGGCCGGCTGCTGACGTTTGTCCTCGACCTTGATCACGTGCCAGCCGAACTGGGTCTTCACCGGCTCCTTGGAATAGGTGCCCGGCTTCATGTCGAACGCCGCGTTGGCGAATTCCTCGACCATCCGGTCCTTGGTGAAATAGCCGAGATCACCACCGTTGGGACCGGAGGGGCCGGTCGACTTCTCCTTGGCGAGTTCGGCGAAATCCTTGCCGCTATCGAGTTCCTTGATGATCGCCTTGGCCTCGTCTTCGGTTTTCACCAGAATGTGACGGGCATGGACCTCTTCGGGGCCTTTGAAATCGCCGTACTGCTCGTCATAGAGCTTCTTCAGCGCGGCATCGTCCGGCTCCAGGGTGTTCTTTTCGTTGAAGTAGGAATCGCGCAGCGTGCGCAGCCGAGCGTACTCGAGCGCGCGCTTGACACCCGGCTCCTCTGCCCGGCCCGCCTTGAGCGAGGCATCGGCCAGAACGTGCATGTCCACCAGCACGCCGACGAGCAGGTTGCGGCGCAAGGCTTCCGGCACCTGCGCGAGATCCTGCGCATAGTCCTGCGCGGCGATGGCGACATCGGCCTCGGTGATCGTCTCGCCATTGACCGTGGCCACGACCTTGTCGCCCTCCTCGGCGGCGCGAACCGGGGCCGCAGCAAAGAGAGCGATCATGCAACCGGCAATGAGGGGGCGCATGGCGACGGCCCCATGTTTGACGGCGCTGTTTAACTGGAACATGTAAGCATCCTGTTGCGTGGGTGTTGAGTGCGGAGCCCGGCCATAGCGGCTGCCCGCAGGACTTGAGCGCGAGTTATGCCGACTGGGGCGACGTTGACAAGCTTTCAGGCCCCTCTTATCTGTCGGTCGGCCCGGCCGTTGCCGGGACATTTCCGTCCGGACGACCGCGACTGCCGCATGAAGGCGGGCCGCCGCTCGATCGAAACCGCATAGACGTCAAGCTTAAGCCGCACGCTTGCGACATGGCACGGCTTTGCCAAAGGAAGGACCATCATGGTCGGCCTCGGTGCTATCGCCCGCAAACTCTTCGGATCCGCGAACGACCGGAAGGTAAAAACGTATCGCGGCAGGGTTGAGGCGATCAATGCGCTCGAGCCGGAAGTCGCTGCCCTTTCCGATGAGGAATTGAGGGCGCGCACGGCCGAGTTCAAGAAGCAGCTTGCCGATGGCGCAAAGCTGGACGACCTTCTGCCCGCGGCCTTCGCGACGGTGCGGGAAGCGGCCAAGCGCGTGCTCGGCCAGCGCCATTTCGACGTCCAGTTGATCGGCGGCATGGTGCTGCACGACAGCGGCATCGCCGAAATGAAGACCGGCGAAGGCAAGACGCTGGTGGCGACGCTTGCCACCTACCTCAACGCGCTGGAGGGCAAGGGCGTCCACGTCGTCACCGTCAACGACTATCTGGCTAGCCGTGATGCCGGCTGGATGGGCCGCATCTACCGGTTCCTCGGCCTCTCCGTCGGCGTGATCGTCCACGGTCTCGACGACCAGCAGCGCGCCGCAGCCTATGCCTGCGACATCACCTACGGCACCAACAACGAGTTCGGCTTCGACTATCTGCGCGACAACATGAAGTATGAGCGCGGATCGATGTGCCAGCGCGGCCACCACTTCGCCATCGTCGACGAGGTGGACAGCATTCTCATCGACGAGGCACGCACGCCGCTGATCATCTCCGGCCCTCTCGAGGACCGTTCCGACTTCTACAACACCATCGACACCTTCGTGCCGCATCTCGTCGACGAGGATTACGAGATCGACGAGAAGCAGCGCACGGCGAGCTTCACCGAAGAGGGCAACGAGAAGCTCGAGAAGCTTCTTTCCGAAGCCGGCCTGCTGAAGGGCGACGGCCTCTATGACGTGGAGAACGTCTCCGTCGTCCACCACCTGCAGCAGGCGCTGAAGGCGCACAAGCTGTTCCAGCGCGACAAGGACTACATTGTCCGCAACGGCGAGGTCGTCATCATCGACGAGTTCACCGGCCGCATGATGCCGGGCCGGCGCTATTCGGAAGGCCTGCACCAGGCGCTGGAGGCGAAGGAACACGTCGCCATCCAGCCGGAGAACCAGACGCTCGCCTCCATCACGTTCCAGAACTACTTCCGCATGTACGACAAGCTGGCCGGCATGACCGGCACGGCGGCGACGGAAGCGGACGAATTCGCCGACATCTACAAGCTGGAAGTGGTCGAGATCCCGACCAACCTGCCGGTCCGTCGTATCGACGATGACGACGAGGTCTACCGGACGGCCGGCGAGAAATACAAGGCGATCGTGGAACTGATCGGCGAGTGCAAGGACCGCGGCCAGCCCGTGCTCGTCGGCACCACCTCGATCGAGAAGTCGGAGCTGATCGCCGACATCCTGAAGAAGAGCGGCTACCGTCAGGCCGACGTCAGCGATGCGCACGCGTTCCGTTCGCTCTACGACGGCGACCAGGGCACCAAGGACGAGCGCGTCTTCGCGGTCCTGAACGCGCGCTACCACGAGCAGGAAGCCGCGATCATTTCGCAGGCTGGCGTGCCGGGCGCCATTACCATCGCCACCAACATGGCCGGCCGCGGCACCGACATCCAGCTCGGCGGCAACGCCGACATGCGCATCCAGCTGGAACTCGGCGAAATGGAGGAAGGCCCCGAACGCGAGGCGAAGGAAGCCGCGATCCACGCCGACATCGAACGGCTTAAGCAGATCGCGCTAGAGGCCGGCGGCCTCTACGTGGTCGCCACCGAGCGCCACGAGAGCCGACGCATCGACAACCAGCTGCGCGGCCGTTCCGGCCGTCAGGGCGACCCCGGCCACACCCGCTTCTTCCTGTCGCTGGAAGACGACCTGATGCGCATCTTCGGGTCGGAGAAGATGGATTCCATGCTGCAGCGCCTGGGTCTCAAGGAGGGCGAGGCGATCGTCCATCCGTGGATCAACAAGGCACTTGAGAAGGCGCAGCAGAAGGTCGAGGCCCGCAACTTCGACGCCCGCAAGAACATCCTCAAGTACGACGACGTGATGAACGACCAGCGCAAGGTCGTCTTCGAGCAGCGGCTTGAACTGATGGATGGCGAGGATCTCGCCGACACCATCGCCGACATGCGCGAGGAGGTCATCGAGGACATCGTCGCCCGCCACATTCCCGAGAAGGCCTATCCCGAGCAGTGGGATACGGATGGCCTGCTGGAAGAGGTGCGCGGCGTCCTCAACATGGACCTGCCGGTCAAGGACTGGGCGGAAGAAGAAGGCATCGCCGACGAGGAAGTGCGCGACCGTCTGAAGCGTGCGGCAGCCGAAGTCATGGCGCGCAAGGTCGGCCAGTACGGTCCCGATATCATGCGCCAGGTCGAAAAGGCGGTGCTGCTGCAGACGCTCGACCAGCTCTGGCGCGAACATCTGGCAACGCTCGATCACCTGCGCTCGGTCATCGGCTTCCGCGGCTACGCCCAGCGCGATCCCTTGCAGGAATACAAGACCGAGGCCTTCACGCTGTTCGAAGCGATGCTCGGCAACCTGCGCCAGATCGTGACCGCCCAGCTCATGCGGGTGGAGCTTGTCCAGCAGCAAGCCCCGGAAATGCCGAGCGATGACGACCTGCCCCCGATGCAGGTCAGCCATGGCGACGAGCCCATCGACGGCTATGCCGATGACGGCAATGTCGCCCTGGCCGCCCGCCCCGGCCGCGCCACGGCCGCCGAACGCGACCCGAACGATCCTGCGACATGGGGCAAGGTCGGTCGCAACGAGCTGTGCCCCTGCGGCTCCGGCAAGAAATACAAGCACTGCCACGGCGCGCTGTGAACCTTTCGCTCCGGGCGGCGGACAATCCCCCAGTCGGCGGAAGCACGCTCCGGATCGAAACCGGCCGTTAGTGGGAAATTGAGCTCGCAGATCGAGCCGTTTGTCTCAATGTAACTGCACTTTGTTCGCGCGGCCCGTAAATCGGGGCGCGCGAATTTCGTTTCCGGTCACAAATTTCCCACTTTCAGAAGTCGTGCGCAGTCTTCCCCCGCAACATTCCACACTCCGGCAGCAGCCGACTTGACATGGCATCGCATCGCCTTCATGTCTCAATGTATCTCAAGCTCCGGCCTGCTCGTCCGGCGATTGGATGACTGCGGCCTGGCACCTCCCTTGATCGCGTGACTGATCGATCTCTGGTTGGATTGCGGTTCCTGCAGGAGGGATCGCGTGCAAACGCCTCAGATCCCAGGAAGCCACCGAGCACCAGAATCGGCTCGAGCGACTTCTTTCCGATCAGATTGGTTCAATCCGATCGGAATGTGCCCTGGACGTCATAAAAACTATTTGTCCCGGAGTTGTGCCAGTCATGTCCCGGAAGAAGCCCTTCCTCATTCGGCGTCTCAAGAAGGCGGTTGCTCCGATTCTGGAGCGTCACGACCTCAAGGTCGTGCCCTCCACCCGTCTTGTCGATTTCTACCTCTACGAATACGAAAGCTACGAACAGTACCGGGACGTTCAGACCTTCTATAACAAGCAGAAGATCAAGAACGTCTGGGCCGACGAGAAGACCTTGCGCCTGATAGGGGAGAAACTTGCCGCCCGCAAGCCGGGAGAAAAGCTGAAGGGACTATGCCACGGCAGCCGCAACGGCTTCGAACAGTCATGCTTCATCAAGGCTTTCGGATTCGATGTCATCGGAACCGACATTTCCGATACCGCGACCCAGTTTGACAACAGCGTGCAATGGGACTTCCACGATCGCAACGAGGAGTGGGTGGCTGCGTTCGATTTCGTCTATACGAATTCGCACGATCAAAGCTGGAACCCCCGTCAGGCATTTGCCACGTGGCTAGATCAACTGAAGGATGATGGTCTTCTGGTTATCGAGCATACCAATTCCCATGGCCCCTCCGAAGCGTCCCAAATGGATCCTTTCGGCGTGCGGCCAACGGTCTTTCCCTATGTCATGTGCGAGTGGTTCGGCCATTCGATTTCCATCGAGGTCCTCAAGACCAGGAAGGAAAACGTGGATCTCGACGCCTGGCTCTTCTTCATCGCAAAAACGCCGCTTGCGCGAATGGCACTGGATACGGCAAACGCTTGAGCGGAAGGCCGCTTCACGCGGCCGCCTCTATCCGCGCGAAGACGTCGGCGTATAGCCCTTTCGCGCCTCGGAACTTGTCCGAACGCGGCAGCTCCATCAGCATCACGTCTTCGTCGTGCCATAACTCCTCATCCACATCCTGAGAGCGACCGACGAAGACAAAACGCGGATCGTCGAACACATTGCGTGCGGCCGTGCGAATGGCGTCGCGACGGGCCCGCGTCAATCGGAAGTCGTCCCAGCCGAGCCGGGTATTGTCCTCCACCTCCTGGCGAAGGTTCGGCTGGATGTTCGACCACAGGAGCCAGACCGGGCCTTCCACGGTGAAGGTACCCTCGCTCAGATGCGCCATCTTTTCCGCAAAGCGCGAGAACGGAGCATCCTGTGGCCCCAAGAGCCCTCCCGCATCCTCGTGCCAGTGATAGAAACCGTCGAAGTTTCGGTTGCGCAGGTGCGTGCCGTCCAGTTCGAACTGGCTCCTGTCGCCGAACAGGGCACCAAGCGTGCCCGCCTTTGCGTGTTCGAGGACTTCAACAGTGCTGCGCGGCGTGGCAATGGTCCACTGGAACAGGGAGCCGCGACAGCGTTCCTTGCCGAAGCTGAACTCGATCTGGAACTGGTTGATGCAGCTGCATCCGATCGGAATGATCGCCTTGTCGTCGAGAAGTATCATGCCGTTCGTCTGCCTGATTTGAGCCGCCCGCCGCTGGGCCTTGAACCATAGGGCGGCCAAGCCATGTGACAAGCGCGGCAATCCGGTCTAAGCAACGGGCGATGCTGGCGCCGGGGCCGCGCGAGCGCGCGGACGCAAGCCATAACCGGGACGAAATCAGGTCGAGCCATGTCGGATCCCATCCAGCCCTATATCGCGCGCCGAAGGGCCGCACGTCCGGCGAGCCCGCTGGTCAGCCTGATTGTGCCCGTCTTCAACGAGGAAGAGGTGATCGACCAGTTCCTCGCCGCCGTCACCGGCATCATGCGCCAAGCCGGCATCGTGCACGAATTCGTCTTCGTCGATGACGGCAGCCGTGATGCCACGGCGGCGATCCTGAGCGCCCGCCTGGAAGCGGGCCTGCCCGGGCGCCTCGTCGGCCTGTCGCGCAATTTCGGCAAGGAAGCGGCGCTGACGGCCGGGATCGAGCACGCCCGCGGAGACGTCGCCGTCGTGCTCGATGCCGACCTCCAGGACCCACCCGAACTGGTGCCGCAGATGCTGGAGGGCTGGCGCGCCGGCTATGACGTTGTCTACGGCCTGCGCGTCGACAGAACCAGCGACACCGCCGTCAAGCGCGGTTCGGCTTCCGCCTTCTATCGCCTCTTCAACAGGCTCTCCAACATCGACCTGCCGCACAATGCCGGCGATTTCCGGCTCATCGACCGGGCCGTCATCGAGGCGCTGAAGGAGCTGCCGGAGCGCAACCGCTTCATGAAGGGCCTGTTTGCCTGGGTCGGCTTTTCCGCCATGGCTCTGCCCTACGAGCGGCCCGCGCGCGCGGCCGGCACGACCAAGTGGAACTACTGGAAGCTGTGGAACTTCGCGCTCGACGGCCTGACCGGTTTCTCCACCGTTCCCTTGCGGGTGTGGACCTATTGCGGGGCCGGGGTGGCCGCGCTCGCCTTCGCCTATGCGCTCTTTCTGGTGTTGCGCACGATGGTCTTCGGCATCGACATGCCGGGCTACGCCTCCATCATGACGGCCATCCTGTTCTTCTCCGGCATCCAGCTTCTCTCAATCGGCATCGTCGGCGAATACGTCGCCCGTCTCTTCAACGAGACCAAGCAGCGGCCGATCTATCTGGTGCGTGACGTGATCGCGGGTCCGGCGACGGATCCGGAGGCTCCCCTCGCGAACCGGCACGACGACAATGACTGAGCGCCCGTTCTGGATCAGCCGCGCGGTGGGCGAGATCCTCGCCGCATCGCGTTTCGGCATTGTTGGGCTGACGGCGACCGGCGTTCATGCCGGCGTTGCCCTCGCGCTTGCGACGCCCGGCATCCTGCCGCCGCTCATCGCCAACGCAATCGCTTTTCTGACCGCGTTTCTGGTCTCCTTCGCCGGCCACCATTTCTGGAGCTTTCCGCAAGAGGACAAGGCGCAAGCGCGCTGGAAGGCGCGCCTGCCGCGTTTTTTCCTCATCGCCCTGCTCGGCTTTGCCGCCAATTCCGGAGCGCTTGCAGGCTGGCTCGCCTTCACCAACTGGCCGCAATCTCTCGGCATCCTGCTGGCCATCGTGCTGGTCCCTGCGGTAACCTTTCTGGGCTCCAGGCTCTGGGCCTTTGCGGACACGCGGATCGCGCCCCCCGGGCAGAGCGATCACGACTGCGTGTAAGTACTCTTGTCTCCAACGGCCGGCGGACCGATCTAATGTGCGCCCGCTCAGCATACGCCCCGCGTCCACCACCCTTTCAGCCGGGCACCCGTCACACCTCGTTGCCCGAGACCCGACCGGATCGATCGCATGTCCCACGACGCCCTGATCACATCGCTGGAAGATTGGCTCGTGGATCAGGCCCTTTCTTCCCCGAACATCGTTCAGATGTACCGCGAGGTCTGCGAGGCCCTGTTCTCCATTGGCGTGCCGGTGGCCCGTTCCATGCTCTCCTGGCCGACGCTCCATCCGCTCATCGAGGTGGAGGCGGCGATCTGGAAGAAGGGGCAGAACGTCGTTCTCGAACAGTTCGCCCATCGCGAGCAGCGGACGGACGAGTGGAACCACAGCCCGTTCAAGCATCTCGTTGAGTCCGGTTCGGACGTGTTGCGCCGCCGGCTGGCCGGCCCGACCGCCGTCGTCGACTTCCCCCTGCTCCAGGACATGGCCGCCGCGGGCTATACCGACTACCTGGCCATGATCACCCGGTTCGATACCGCCACCTCGCTTTCCAACGGCAAGAACTCGGGCATCATCATCAGCTGGGCCTCGGACCGCGCCGGCGGCTTCACCGATTCGGACATCCTCGCGCTGCGGCGCATCCAGCGCGGCTTCGCCGTCGCCTGCCGAACAGCCATTCAGGCCAATATCGCCACCAACATCACCGAGACCTATCTCGGCCGGCATGCCGGGCGCGAAGTGCTCGCCGGCAACATCCGCCGAGGCGACGGGGCGACCACCCGCGCGGTGATCCTCTATTCGGACCTGCGCGAATCCTCGACGCTCGCCGAAGCGCTGTCCGGCGACGAATATCTCGCCCTGCTCAACGACTATTTCGACTGCACCGCAGGCAGCGCCATCGATGCGGGCGGCGAGGTTCTGGATTTCATCGGAGATGCGGTTCTGGCGATTTTCCCGCTGGCCGAGAACGAGGACAGCGCCGTCGCGATCCGCGCCGCCAGCGAAGCCGTCAGCTGCGCCCTCTCCCGTCGCATCGCAGTCAACGCGCGACGTCGCAAGAACCACCAGCACGAGATTCAGTTCGGACTGTCGGCGTCGCTCGGCGAGGTGATGTTCGGGAACATCGGCGTGCCGTCACGCCTGTCGTTCTCGGTCGTCGGTCCGGCTGTCAACACAGCCGCGCGCATCGAGAAACTGACGAAGGAGCTGCACGAGAGCGCACTTGCAACCGATGCCGTCGCCCGATCCTGCAGCGACAGCTGGGAAAGCATTGGTCCCCACCGGCTGAAGGGCATGGAGCACCCGGTGGAGCTCTATCGCTGGCGCGACGACGAGATGGCCCGCGCCGCGGTCGCCTGACCGCAGCGCGAAACCCTTCGATATCAGCGCACGACGACCGGCGCGCCGACCGCAACCCTATCGTAAAGGTCGATCACATCCTCGTTGAACATGCGGATGCAGCCGGAGGACACCTGGTAGCCGATGCTCCAGTCCTCGTTCGTGCCGTGGATGCGATAGAGCGTGTGGCCGAGATAGAGCGCGCGCGCGCCAAGCGGATTGTCCTCACCGCCCGGCATGTAGGCCGGGATCTTGCGGCCGGCCTTCGCCTCGCGCACGCGCATCTCCGCCGGCGGCGTCCAGCCCGGCCACTTGGCCTTGCGGGTGATCTTCTCGCGCCCCTGCCAGGTGAAGCCCTCACGCCCCACACCGATGCCGTAGAGCATCGCGCGGCCCTTGGGCAGCACGTAGGTCAGCGTGCGCTCCCCGGTATCGATGATGATCGTGCCGGGCTCCTCGCTCCCCGTGTAGCGAACCTCGCGGCGCTTGTACTTGCGCTTGGCGATCGCCGCCGCCATGTCACGGGTGAGCTGCACCTTGATCCATGACCGGGAGACGGGATCGAAGACCCGCTCCTGGGCTTGGACGGGCATCAGAAAGGACAGCGAGATCGCAGCCACGGCGGCGAACAGAAACGTCAAACGTCGCATTCAGACAACTCCGGTCGGTCGAACGTCGGGATAAAGGCTCATGCCGGCATCTGCCGGCTGCTCCATCAGGAGCGAAAAGACAGGGACGACCGCCGGCTCGCACGCACCAATGCCGCGAATCGCTCCTGACGCTGACCATAATTGGCAATGCTCCGATTGTATGTGATCGCGGACACACAGTTTCCCGCTATTTCTCGTGTATTCGGCATCGATCCGCATCGGCCACGGCACGGCCGTTGCCGCCTGTCACATTTCGGGCTTTGATGCGCGCTCGACCCGCCAATCATCCGTTCAACCGCCATCCCGCCGAGAAACCAACCGGAGACATCGATGACCGACCAGACCCGCCTGCTGCCCGTTGAGGAGTTCGGTGCCGAGAAAACGGGCGCGCCCGTCGTCCTGCTGCACGGGTTCGGCGGGGATGCGATGAGCTGGGCCAACATCCAGACCGCACTCGCCCGCCATGTGCGCTCTCTCGCCATGGACCTTCCCGGTCACGGCCAGGCGATCGGCTGGCCCGAGATCGGCCATGCCGGCCTTTCGGCAAAGGCGGCGACCCGGACACTCGACGGACTGGGCCTTGAGCGGATCCATCTGGTCGGCCATTCGATGGGCGGGGCCATCGCGACGCTGATCGCCCTGCGCGCGCCCGAACGCATCGCCAGCCTGACCCTTCTGGCACCCGGCGGCTTCGGCGAGGAAATCAACCACCGCCTGCTGCGCCGCTACGCCAGCGCCCGCGAAGAGGAACAGATCCAGCTGCTGCTGGAACAGTTCTTCGGCTGGGAGAACCCGGTGCCGCGCAAGCTTGCCGCCCATATCGCGGAAGCGCGGAAGGCACCCGGCGCCATCGAGGCGCTGGAGACGATTGTCGATGCGATCATCGACGGCGAGCGTCAGAAGACCCTGCCGCGAGACAAGCTGGGCGAGCTCGCCTGCCCGGTGAAGGTGATCTGGGGCACGCAGGACCGCGTTCTGCCGACCCGCCAGGCCCATCGCATGCCGGGGCCTGTGGCGGTCCACGTGTTCGAGCGGACCGGTCACATGCTGCAGATGGAAATTCCGCGCGAGTGCACCCGGCTGATCCTGGAAAACGTTCGCGCCGGCGAGCGGTAGCCCTCCGCGACCATCGTGGTTTCCGCGCTCGTTCTCAGCCGGCCGGCAGAAGATCCTCGCGCCAGACCTCGCCCATGGATCTGCGTGCCATCATGTGCGAGCGCGGGTGGTTGACCGAATCGACCGCCAGCAGTCGCTCGCCACGCAGATAGGCGATGTAGAACGACCCGCCCGCCGGATCGCCGACGCGCTTCGTTTCCTCGTGCATCTGCGAAAGCCCGGCGATCTGCAGCTTGACCTCGTACTGGTCTGACCAGAACCACGGCACCGGATCGTAGGTCCGCTCGTGCCCGAGAATGGCGCTGGCCGCGGCCTTGGCCTGATCGATGGCGTTCTGCACGCTTTCAAGCCGTATGGTGCGGCCGTAGCGGGCGGATGGAAAGCGCGTGCAGTCGCCGGCCGCAAAGATCGCCGGATCGGACGTGCGGCACGAGGCATCGACCGAAATGCCGTCGTCAACGGCGAGCCCGGCGGCCTCGGCGAGCTCGGTGTTCGGCACCGCGCCGACGGCGACGAGAACCAGGTCGCAATCGATCCGCTCGCCCGAGGTGAGCCGCACCGCTTCCACCTGTCCGTCGCCCTCCACGGCCGCAGCCGAGACGCCAAAGCGCAGCACGACGCCGCGCGAGAGGTGAAGCTGCGCATAGAAGTCCGAGAGTTCCGGCGCGACGACCCGATTGAGCACGCGGCCCTGGCTCTCCAGCACCATCACCTCGTGGCCAAGCCCGCGCGCGACAGCCGCCACCTCCAGCCCGATATAGCCGCCGCCGACAATGACGATCCGGCGCGGCACCGCCATCAGCGCGCGCAGCGCATCGACATCGGCGAGGGTCCTCAACGGAAGCACGCCCGGCAGGTCGAAGCCTGGCAGCGGCAACGCGCGGGGCCGCGTTCCCGTGGCCAGCAGCAGCGTGTCGTAGC
Organism: Breoghania sp. JC706; assembly: GCF_037026715.1. Lineage (NCBI taxonomy): Bacteria > Pseudomonadati > Pseudomonadota > Alphaproteobacteria > Hyphomicrobiales > Stappiaceae > Breoghania > Breoghania sp. JC706. The sequence continues at coordinate 175,455 of NZ_JBANCG010000009.1, read as the reverse complement.
CGATCTCGCGCCCGTCAGAGCACACGACACAGCCGCCCTCACGATCGATCGCGGAAACACGGGCCCCCGTCTTCAGATCGATGCCGTTTGCCTCGTAGAATTCCGTCGGCCGCAGCCATAGCCGCTCGGCCTCGAATTCGCCGGAGAGATACTTCTTGGAAAGCGGCGGGCGCTGATAGGGCGGATGGGCCTCATCGCCAAGCATGACGACATCGCCTTCATATCCGCCCTGGCGCAGGCTGTGCGCGGCCTGCGCGCCCGCCTGCCCTGCCCCCACGATCACGCAAGTCTCGCTCATCGTTCTCCGTCCGGCTCCCGCGTTTCGCCCTGTCGTCTTGTCGGAACGGTTCTAACACACACCGGCGCGATATCGCGACAGGGCTTGCGACAGGCTTGGGCAGCGCCGTATCGGTCATGCACCCGGGAAACAGCGGATTACAGCGCGCGCAGCTCGGTGAGGAAGTCCTTCATCTCGTCTTCGACGCGGGAGGCTTCCTCCAGCATGATCGCGGCGAGCCTGTCGACGGCTGCACCGGTCTCCGCCGCCTGCCCCCGCGCCTTACGGATGATCGCCGCCGCCTTGTCTCCGTCGCTGCCAAGACCCGACGCCTCGTCGAGGCGGACCGTCAGCGCCGCGATCCGGTCCTCCTGCCGCTGCAGCGTCTCGCGAACGCCGGAAGCGACCCCGTCAACGGTGTCGATCACGCCGGCAACCTGGGAGAAGGCGGCAACCGCGTCGTCGGTCGCGGCCCGGATGGCTTCGATCTCGGCCTCGATGTCCTGCGTTGCCTGTGCGGTCTGAGCGGCAAGCTGCTTGACCTCCTGCGCGACGACCGCAAAGCTCTTGCCGGCTGCACCGGCGCGCGCCGCCTCGATGGTCGCGTTCAGTGCCAGCAGGTTGGTACGATCAGCCACGGCGCGGATCGCCTCCAGCATGTTGCCGATACGCTCCGCCGATCCGGTCAGCCTTTGCATCACCACGTCGCCGCGGCCCGACCGGCCACGCGCCTCGCGGGTCACAGCGTCGGTACGCTCCGCCAACGCCCCGAAGGAGGCGAGCGAGCCGGCCAGCTCGTCGCGCTCGCTCCGCGCCGCCTCAAGCGCGGCAAGAATGGCCTCGTGGTTGGCGCCGCTCCTGTCGGCCGCTCCAAGGACGTTCTTGGAGGTGATCGCGACCGCCTCCACCGCTTCGTTCATGGCGCCCGCCGCCGTCTTCAGGCTGGCGATGGCGAACGAAACCGTTTCCTCAAGGTGATGCGACAGGTCCTCAATGCGAGCGTTGCGGGCCTTCCAGGCCTCACCCGCCTTCAGAACCTCCGCAAGCGCCTCGGCGCGCTGATCCGGCTCACGCCGGGCATCGGCATGCCGGATCTCCGATGGCGACGCCTCCGGCTCTGTCCGTCCGGCCTCTGCTTCGGGCGTCGAAGCCGGCTGGGACACGACCGCGAGGTCATCGGAGCGGACGGGCCCCGCTTCCGCATCGCTTCTCGCCCCGGGGCCCCGGCCAAAGCCGAAGGCAGCGAGCGCACACAGGCCGAGCCCGACGGCGAGCAATATCGACGGCCGTGCGAGGTCATCGAACCGTCCGCCTGTAACCTCGAACCCGGAGGGCGAACGCGTCCGCTCGAGCGCCGCGCTCAGATCCTGCACCAGCGCGCCGAGCCCTGCCTCGACCTCCCGGGTGGCGGCGCTGCGCTGGAGCACGGCCTCCACATAGGCAACGAATGCATCCCGATAGCCCGACAAAAGTCCGGCAAGCCGAGCCTCCCGCTTGGCCGAAAGACGCACCGCGCGCAGCTTGTCGACGAGCGCATCCAGTTCGCCGCGATAGCCCGACGGGTCGGCCGATCCGGCGGTCACGAGAAAAACCGTCTCGACCCGTCGCGCCTCGTCGAAAGCCGCGGCCACTTTCTTCAGCGCTGCCGGCGTGCGCCGAACGGCAACTTCCGTCGCAAACGCCTGCGCCACGGCATCGCCCGCCTCCTTCAGCCGTCCGAGCAGACCACTTGCCAGATCGCCGCCGATCGCCTCCTGGCTCTGCCGCACCGTTTCGAGCTGATTGCGCAACCGGTCGAGTTCGCCAATGACATCCTGCGCCGTCCCGGCTCGCGCAGCGCGCGCTCCGTCGGGGCCTCCGAGCGGTCCCAGCGCGTTGAGCCGATCCCGCAGCCTCCGCTCCGCGGCATTCACCGCAGCGATGGGCTCGCGGGAGGGATTTGCCAGATACCGGCTCGTGACGTCGCGAAAATCGCGCAGCGAGATCAGCGTGTCTCCGAGATCGAGCCTTGCTGCAGCATGCGCGCGGACATCGGCGGCACGTTTCGCCTGTCCGGCATGAACCAACCACAGGGAGGCGGCCGCGAAGACGGCGCCGAGGCACAACAGCGCCAGGCGGAAAACGAACCGGTTGCCCACCCGCTTGCCGTCCTCGCCGCTGCCCGCAGCTTCTGCGCAAGTTTCAGCCATGTGCCTTCCGCGGCTCATCCGCACCGCTCGCCCCGCCATCGACGGCGCGCCCGTGATCCAAGTGTCCGTTGTCGCCGATTAACCTTGCGATTTGGTTTCGCCCTGCCCGCAAAGCCCGAGCGGCATCCGCGCCTTTCGGTTGCGACGCGCGGTCATTCCGCTAAGGTAGCGAACGCACCTGCGGTGCGCGTCGGCGGCAGTTTTCCCGGTCCTCTCCATTTCTCGCACCATGCGCTTGCGGGCATTCTCGCCTGTCCGCCCTCTTTCCGGATCAACCCATGTCCCTGCTTCTTCGCGCCGTGCCGGTGATTTTCGTGCTGCTCTGGTCGACCGGCTTCATCGGATCGCGTATGGGAGCGCCCTACGCCGAGCCGCTGACCTTCCTGGTCCTGCGCTATGTCGCGGTGCTGGCGATCCTCGCCCTTTCGATGCTCGCCGTCCCGCCCCGCAGGCGGTTGACGATGCACGAGCGCGGCCATGCGATCGTGGTCGGGATTCTCATTCACGGCATCTATCTTGGCGGGGTCTTCTGGGCGATCGACAACGGCATGCCCGCGGGCGTGGCGGCACTCATCGTCGGCCTTCAGCCGCTCGTCACGGCCCTTTTCGCCGGCATGCTGCTCGGCGAACGCATCGACACCCGCTACTGGATCGGCATGGCGATCGGGCTCGTCGGCGTGGGGCTGGTGCTCGGCCCCAAGGCCGGAGTCGCAGGGCAGGGGATCCGGCCGGAGACGGTCGGCATGTGCCTGCTGGCCGTGCTCGGCATCGCCTTCGGCACGATCTACCAGAAGCGCTTCGCCCAGCACATGGAAATGCGCGGCGGGGTCTTCTACCAATATGCTGGCGCCCTGAGCGTGACTGCCCTCCTCGCCCTGTTCACTGAAACGGGCGAGGTGCAATGGACAGGCGAATTCGTCTTCGCCCTGTTCTGGCTCGTCGTCGTGCTGTCGCTGGGCGCGATCTCGCTGCTGATGCTTCTGATCCGCAAGGGCGAGGTCTCGCGCGTGGCGGGCCTGTTCTACCTCGTTCCCGCCGCAACCGCCGTGGAAGGCTATTTCCTCTTCGGCGAAGCTCTGGCCCCCATCCAGATCCTCGGCATGGTCATCGCCATCGGCGGCGTGGCCCTCGTCTCGCGCCCCTCCACCGGCCGGATCAGGACGCAAGCCGGCTGACGCAGCGCGGGGCCCTCCCGATTACGCCTGCGGGCAGGCCCCCTCATGCCGCGCGAACGCCGTCCAGGAACAGTTCCACCTCGCGCCGGATCGTCTCCACCTGTTCGGCAAGCCGCTGCGAGAGATCCTCCACGCTGCGCCCGGTGCGCCGGGCATGCTCGGTCGCCGCCCCGACGCTGCCCATCGCATCCGCGCCTTCCTGCGATCTGGTGGAAGCCCCGTCGATGTTATGGGAGATCGCATCCACCGACGCGCTCTGCTCAGCGACGGAGGCCGCCACCGTCTCCGCAATGGCGTGCATGTCGTCGATGATCTGGCGGATGTCGGAAATCGAGCTCGTCGCATCGGACGAAATGGCCTGGATGGACTCGATCTGGGTCGCGATTTCCTCCGTCGCCTTCGAGGTCTGCGTCGCCAGCTCCTTCACCTCCGCCGCAACGACCGCGAACCCGCGCCCGGCCTCGCCGGCCCGCGCCGCCTCGATGGTGGCATTGAGCGCCAGCATGTTGGTCTGGTCGGCGATGTCGCGGATCAGGTGCATCACCTGACCGATGCGGTCGGCGGTGCGGGCGAGCGTCGCCATGGTGGCGGATGTCTCCCCGGCGCCCGTCATGGCCTTGCGCGCGATCTCGCGGGACTTGTCCGCCTGTTCCGCGATTTGCCCGATGGAGGATGCCATTTCGCGCGTCGCCTGCGCCGCGCTGCCGACATTGTCCGTGGCGATGGAGACCGAATCGCCGGCTCTGCGCGCCTCCTCGGTCACGTTGTCGGAGGCTTCCTCCACCGCTTTTGCGGCACCCCGCAGATCCTGCGATGCACTGTTGAGACCGGCAAGCACGCCGGCGACCGTGTCCTCGAACGAACCGATGAGACCCGCAATGCGCCCGGCGCGGACGTTGCGCGCCTCCTCCTCGTTCGCCTGTTCCGCCCGCAGCCGCTCGCGCTCCACGGCATTGTCGCGGAAGACCATCAGCGTCCTGGCCATCGCCGACATCTCGTCGCGCCCGCCGGTTCCGGGAATATCGACGTCGTTCTCGCCGTCAGCAAGCCGCTCCATCACCTTTCGGAAGCCGACGAGCTGTCCGGTGATCGAGGATGCAATTACCAGCCCGAGTAAAGTGGCGACGATGATGGAGGCGCCGATCATCACGGTGACGATGGCCAATGTGTAGGTTCGCACCTGCGCCAGCCGCGCCACCGCCTCCGTCCGCCCTTCTTCCGCGACCGCCTTCAGCGCATCGAGGCGCGGCGGCAGCAGCGAGAAGAGCGTCTCCATCAACTCGACCGTCTTGGCACGCTCGGCGACCAGACCTGTGTATGCATCGAAGCCCTTGCGATAGGTCGCCATGTCGCCGGAAAGCTCGCCGCGCACGTCTTCGGGAATCTTGGCCTTCTTCAGCCGCCGGTCGAAGCGGGCGTAGGCAACCTCGAATGCCCCTTCCGCGACATCGGTGGGATTGAGCAGAAAGGCCTTCTCGTTGCGCGAGACCTCGACGATGGCGCGGGCGAGCTTGTCGTAATCGGCCCCGCCGCCGAACCGGGCCTCCTTGACGAGCCGCCGCTCTACCCGGGCGGAGGTTTCCGAAAGCTCGCCCAGAAGCCCCGTCTCGGGATCGAACCCGATGCCGGACTGCACCGCGTGCAGCGTCTCGAAAGTATCGTGAATGCTGTCGAGCGTGTCGATCACTTCCGCAAGGCTCGCGCGATAGGGCGCGGCAACATCCATCGAGGCGATGGTCCTGCCGTGCTCGCGGACGCCGGCTTCAAGGGCGAGAAGCGACGTCATCGCCTCCTGCGATGGCTTGTGCAGATAGCCCTGCTCCGCGCCGTGCAGCCACTGGGCCGCGGCGGACATGTCCCGCGCTTCCGCAGCCAGCGAGGCAAAGGCGACTTCGTCCGCGCTCGCCTCAGCCACCTGCGACTGGCTCCACCAATAGACGCCAGCGACACAAAGCAGACTAGCGGATGAGATGACGACAAGGCTGAACACCCGCGCCTTGAGAGAGAGACCAGAGAGAAAAATCGAATTTCTTCTAGAAAACAGTCGCATTGCACACGTCCCGGACGGCGGTGGAATCGGGAACCGCGCCGGCGGATCGCATCAGATCGAAACAGCCGGCGACGGAGAACGGGAAGTGACGCGCAGCGTAGAACCGAGAGGTTTACGAAGGGATAAGAAGGGCAACCAAGCCGTTGATATGACGGGTCTATTTTATAAGCATCGATACCCTTTGAAATATATACATGGATATTTCTTGCAATATCAATCGGATAAGAACAAAGCCATCACTCCAGGTGTAATCGCGATGCTGCCACACCGGGCACAACTCGCCATGCACTGCGAAGGGCATGCCCATATCGAAGGCATTTTTGACCTCTCGATTGAGGCGCGGGGGCGCCGTCCAGACAGACTCGACAAAAGGATAGTTTGCAGCGCAACATAACCTTTCGTAACAAGCAACCAATACGAAGAACCATACGTGGGGGATCCGACATGACACTCGCCGCGCCGTCTCCGGCCGCAGCCACCTCCGATCTCGTCGACCTTGCCGGACCGGCGCTTGCCGCCGTCGATACGCTGGTGGCGGAAGCCGCGGCGGGCGTGCGCGAGCGAGTGGTCGTCGACAGTCGGATCGACGCCGGGCGGATGGACCTGGAACAACGCGCCGCACATGGACTGGCATGGCTTGCGACCTACGCGCAGGCGCTACGCCAAGTGGCAGACTACGCCTCTCGCATGAGTGCGGAAGGCCGCTACGGCCGGATCGAGGATCAGCTCGCCCGCATGGCGTTTGCCGAATATCTGGCACAGATCTTCGGCGGCATTCCCATGAGCCAGGGTGAGATTGTCCGTCTTTCCGACATGGGCGTGCGCGCTGAGTCGATCGCGCGGGCACGCACGCCCGAGGTCGAGACCCTGATCGCCACCGGCAACACGGCCGAGACCCGCGCCCATCTGGTCGAGCTAATGGTGCAGCAGCAGGGCTCCGCCACCGTCGGCGATGCCGGGCTTGACGAGACCTACGAACAGATCCGCAACGAGATGCGCCGCTTCGGCGAGGCGGAGGTCGTGCCCCGCGCCCACGAGTGGCATCTCGCCAACGAGTACATCCCGCTCGAGGTCATCGCCCACATGGCCGAGCTCGGCGTCTTCGGCCTGACCATTCCGGAGGAATACGGCGGACTGGGGCTCGGCAAGGAATCCATGTGCGTCGTCTCCGAGGAGCTTTCGCGCGCCTATATCGGCGTCGGTTCGCTCGGCACTCGTTCCGAAATCGCCGCGGAATTGATCCTGTGCGGCGGTACGGAGGAACAGAAGGCGAAATGGCTGCCGAAAATCGCCTCCGGCGAGGTGCTACCGACCGCCGTCTTCACCGAACCCAACACCGGCTCCGACCTCGCCTCGCTGAGGACGCGGGCGGTCAGGGACGGCGACGTGTGGAAGGTCCACGGCAACAAGACCTGGATCACGCATCCCGTGCGCGCCGATCTGATGACCCTTCTGGCGCGCACCAACCCGGAAGAGCCCGGCTATCGCGGCCTGTCGATGTTTCTTGCCGAAAAGCCGCGCGGCGACGATGCCGACCCGTTCCCGGCCGAGGGCATGACCGGCGGCGAGATCGAGGTCATCGGCTATCGCGGGATGAAGGAATACGAGATCGCCTTCGACGGCTTCGAGGTGAAGGCGGAAAATCTGCTGGGTCAGGTCGAGGGGCAGGGTTTCAAGCAGCTGATGCAGACTTTCGAGGGCGCCCGCATCCAGACCGCGGCCCGTGCCATCGGCGTTGCCCAGTCGGCGCTGGAACTCGGCCTTCGCTATGCCCAGGAACGCATCCAGTTCGCCCGGCCGCTGATCAAGTTTCCGCGTGTTTCCGACAAGCTGGCGATGATGGCCTGCGAGATCCTGATCGCCCGCCAGCTCACCTACCATTCGGCCCGTGAGAAGGATCAGGGCCGACGTTGCGACCTGGAAGCCGGCATGGCCAAGTTGCTCGCGGCCCGCGTCGCCTGGGCCGCGGCCGACAATGCGGTCCAGATCCACGGCGGCAACGGCTTTGCGCAGGAATACCCGATCTCCCGCGTGCTGTGCGATGCCCGCATCCTCAACATCTTCGAGGGTGCGGCGGAGATCCAGGCGCAGGTTATCGCCCGCCGGGTTCTGGAGACGGCGGGCATCTAGATCCCCTTGCGTCAACTTTTGTCGCTTTGGTCCGAAACCGTGCGGAGGGCACCCCTGCCCCCGCCAACTCCATTGTATTTATGATTTTTTTCTAACCTGGCTTCCGAAAATAGAGTTTTCTTCACGAGAATTTTTACAAAATCTTCGCGCGCCTTCGTCGCTTGGGACTTGATTTATCCGCAATCTGGCTCTATGTCGCCAAGACCAGTTATTTCGCTCTTCTAAGATACTGCCTGTCCGACAAAGGTCGCAGTTTCGGGACGATATCGATAACTGCGTTAAGCCGCTGCAATCTCGCACTGCGGTAAATGATGAGATGATGGAGACAGGTAGATGGCTACCGGCACCGTGAAATTCTTCAACACCACCAAGGGCTATGGCTTCATTTCGCCGGACGCTGGCGGCAAGGACGTTTTCGTCCACATTTCCGCGGTGGAACGCGCTGGTCTGCATGGCCTTGCCGAGAACCAGAAGGTTGAGTTCGAGCTCGAGACGGGCCGCGACGGCCGCACCTCGGCCGGCTCGCTGCGCGCGCTCGACTAATCGAGCCCACAGCTTACGAGTTTCGAAGCCCGCCGGGTCCGCCCGGCGGGCTTTTTCGTTTGCGGAGCATTCCCGCAGAAAAATCAGTCCAGCGCGACGAGCGGCTCGTCCTTGGTCCGGCGGATTGTGAGCGCCGTGCGCACGCTGTCCACGTTCGCCGCCGCGGTCAGGTCGGAAATGATGAAGTTCTGAAAGGTCTGCAGGTCCGGCGCCACGCATTTCAGCAAGAAATCCACCTCGCCCGACAGCATGTAGGCCTCACGCACCAGCGGCCAGTTGCGGGTCGCACGCTCGAAAGCCTGAAGATCGCTTTCGGCCTGGGAATGCAGCCCCACCATCGCGAAGGCGGTGACATCGAGCCCAAGCTGCTTCTCGTCAACGAGCGTGCGATAGCCGCGGATGATTCCCGCTTCCTCCAGCGCCCGAACCCGGCGTAGACAGGGCGGGGCGGAAATGCCGACGCGACGCGCCAGCTCCACGTTGGTCATGCGGCCGTCGTCCTGAAGCTCTTTCAGGATCTTCCAGTCGATAGCGTCCAGTCGAGCTTTCACTCTTGAACCCCCGATTGCCTCATTGGGCCGGCCGTGGCAGGACAGGAAGGCCCAATGCGCAGATGTATGTTTTTTGCGCAGTTTTGTAACCATATAACAATATCGCGCACGATTCGGAAAGAATATGAGAGGTTATCCCCCGTGCCGGCCCCTGTGACAGAAAGCAGCGCACCCGTTCCGATCAGGTCCGCGTGGGTGCTGAGCGACGGCAAGGCCGGCGACGAAAACCAGTGTGCCGCCGTGGTCGAGGCGCTCGATTGCCCTTACGAGAGGCGCCACGTCGCCCCCCGCCCGCCCTTCGTCTGGGCGATGCCGTGGGGCCCGATCGACCCGCGCGAACGCCCATCGCGTCCTCAAAGCCCGATCCGCCCGCCCTATCCGGATCTCGTCATCGCCTCCGGCCGCAGGGCCGTGCCCTATCTCAGATACGTCGCGCACGCCTCCGGCGGTCGGACCATGACCGCCTTTCTGAAGGATCCGCTGACGGGCCCTGGCACGGCGGATTTCATCTGGGTACCGGAACACGACAGGCTGCGCGGCGAGAACGTGCTGGCAACCCCCACCCCTCCACACCGGTTCTCCAAGGTGCTTCTGAGCCATCTGCGGGTCATGCCGCCGGCGGACGTGGCGCATCTCGCCTCTCCCCGGGTCGCCGTGCTTATCGGCGGCGACAGCCGCCATCATCGCTTCACGCCCTACGACGTGGAGGCGCTCGGCCACCGGCTGGAGCATCTGGCCGAGACCACGCATCTGATGGTGACCCTATCGCGGCGCACGCCCGACCTGCTAGCCGACCGGATTTCCCGCCTTCTGAAGATCGGCGGACCTCATCTGCTGTGGGACGGCACGGGCGAAAATCCGCTCGCCGCCTACCTCGCGTGTGCCGACGCGGTGGTGGTGACGGCCGATTCGACCAATATGGTGGGGGAAGCGGCTGCGACCGGTCGCCCCGTGCTCGTTTACGAGCCGAGCGGCGGACACGAGAAAATCCGCAAGTTTCTTGATAATATGTCGGCATTGGGGATTACTCGCCCCTTTGCCGGGCGGCTTGAAACCTATAGGTACGAGCCACTAGATTCCACACCTGTCATTGCTGCGGCGATCCTCGCCCGCTGGCAGGCCCGACATGCCGGCAAGTCCGGCGAAAGCTGAGCCCCTTAGAGACCGGACGATGCCCATGACCGCGACACACACCAAGCTTCTCATCATCGGTTCCGGTCCTGCCGGCTACACCGCGGCGATCTACGCGGCGCGCGCCATGGTGGAACCGACGCTCATCGCCGGCCTGCAGCCGGGCGGCCAGCTCACCATCACCACCGAGGTGGAGAACTATCCCGGCTTCGCCAATCCCATCCAGGGTCCCTGGCTTATGGAGCAGATGCAGAAGCAGGCGGAGAACGTCGGCACCAAGATCGTCTGGGACCTGATCGTGGAAGCCGATCTCGCGGCCACCCCGAAGCGGCTCGTCGCCGACAGCGGCACGGTCTACACCGCCGACGCGGTGATCATCGCCACCGGCGCCCAGGCGAAATGGCTGGGCCTGCCCTCGGAGCAGACCTACATGGGCGCCGGCGTCTCGGCCTGCGCCACCTGCGACGGCTTCTTCTACCGTGGCCGCAAGGTGATCGTTGTCGGCGGCGGCAACTCGGCCGTGGAGGAGGCGCTTTATCTGGCCAACATCGCCGAGGAAGTGACCGTGGTGCACCGCCGCGACGAGTTCCGCGCGGAAAAGATCCTGCAGCAGCGGCTTTTCGCCCACCCGAAGATCACGGTCGTGTGGAACCACGCGCTTGACGAGATCCTCGGCGGCGGCACCCCGCCGGCCGTCACCGGCGCCCGGCTCAAGAACACACGGACCGGCGAAACCATGGAGCTGGCGGCCGACGGCGTTTTCATCGCCATCGGCCATGCGCCGGCCATCGACCTGTTCAAGGAGCAGATCAAGCTGAAGCCGACCGGCTACATCTGGACCGAGGCCGACAGCACCAAGACATCCCTTCCCGGCGTCTTTGCCGCCGGCGACGTTACCGACGAAATCTACCGCCAGGCCGTCACCGCGGCCGGCATGGGCTGCATGGCCGCACTCGAAGCGGAAAAATATCTGGCAGAATTGGAAGTCACCGCGGAAGAGGCGGCCGAATAGGCGGACGTCGCAACGCCCTGTAAACATGCGCGGCAAGGGAGCATCGCCTCCCCTGCCGAGTACGCAGACAGGACGCGCCGGAAGAGGGGCTGGAAATGGATTGGGACAAACTGCGGATCTTTCACGCCGCGGCACAAGCGGGCAGCTTCACCCATGCGGGCGACATGCTGCACATGAGCCAGTCGGCCGTGTCCCGCCAGGTTTCCGCCCTCGAACAGGAACTGCACGTCTCGCTGTTCCACCGCCACGCCCGCGGTCTGCTGCTGACCGAGCAGGGCGAGATGCTTTATCGCACCGCCCAGGACGTGCTGCGCAAGCTGGAGGCCGTCCAGTCGCGGCTGACCGACACCAAGGGCAAGCCGTCGGGCCTGCTGCGCATCACCACCACCGTCGGCCTCGGCTCCACGTGGCTCACCTCCCGGCTCAACGATTTCGTCGATCTCTACCCGGACGTGAATCTCGAACTGCTGCTGACCGATGACGAGCTCGACCTCTCCATGCGCGAGGCCGATGTCGCCATCCGTCTGCGCCAGCCCGTGCAGCCGGACCTGATCCAGCGCAAGCTCTTCACCGTCCACTTCCATCTCTACGCCTCGCCCACCTACCTCAAGCGCTTCGGCAGCCCGGTCACGGAACGCGATCTCGACAATCACCGCCTGATCAGCTTCGGCGAAAAGGCACCGCTCTATCTGCGCGAGATGAACTGGCTGGAGACGGCCGGCATGCCGGAAGGACAGAAGCGGCGGGCGACGCTCAGGGTCAACAACGTGGTGGCGATCAAGCGGGCGGTACAGCGCGGCATCGGCATCGCCCTGCTGCCGGACTATCTGATCGATCCCGAATCAGGCCTGGTGCAGCTTATCGCCGGCGCGGACGTGCCGAGCTTCGACACATATTTCGTTTATCCATCGGAATTGAAGAACACGGCACGCATTACCGCCTTCCGAGACTTCCTTCTCTCCAACGCCGAACACTGGACTTACTGAGGGGCCGCCTCCGGTCTGCGGCTCGGATGGCGACTTTATGACATCGCCATGCGGTGCACGCATATCAGAATTGCGCCGTTGATAGTTGTTTGGGCAGCCTGTGCTGCGCATATAGGCAGTGTCTGATGGTTCTGGGCCGTCGCAACCTCCTCCCTGCGACGCGCCGATTTCAGCCATCTGTTCCCTCTGGAAGGTGAATGTCCACGAGTTTCTCGTGGTCAGAACTGCCGGGCTCTTCGCGAGCCCGGCTTCTTTTCTTTCAGGGCCGGCTTCTCCCCAAAATCCGCAAAACAGCCGACAGTAATCGCCGAACGCAGGACCGGCGAACGCGTGAAGCCGCCAACCGACCGGCTCAATTCGTATATTCAGACATATTTGGCCAAACGATCAAATTTTGGCCGGCGCACATTTTTTGAGCAAAACATCTCAGCTCAAGCCATGCACCCGACGAATGACTTCGACCCGTTATGCGGCCGACCCGTGGCCGCACCCCGCATCGCCCCAAATCGCCGGCATCGTGGCGCATGCCCTTGTGACGGCAATGCGGGCGGCGAGGCCGCCCGCATTGCTCCTTTTCCCGCGCCGATATGCTGGCCCGCGTCGCCCCCAGACCCTCAGGCCGCCTGACGGCCGTGCCGTTGCAGCACCTGCTCCGCGAGCTTGCCGGTCAGTTCCGAAAGATGATCGAACCGGGCCGTGAAGTTGCCCACGCCCGCCGTGGCCGAGCGCATTTCCACGATCAGATCCAGGATTTCGGCCGCCGGCATGGTTGCCTTCACCTGGTCCCAGCCCGGCCAGTCCGGTCGGGCGTCGAAGCCGAGGATCTGTCCGCGCCGTCCGGCGACCATGGCGTTGATCTTCGCCGTCGCCTCGCTGGGGCAATTGAGCACGACCTGCATGATCGGCTCCAGCAGAACCGGCTTGCAGGCGTCCATGCCTTCACGCATGCCGACCTGGGCCGCCGCCTTGAAGGCCTGATCCGAGCTGTCGACGCTGTGATACGACCCGTCCGTCAAAGTCACGGCGATGTCGACAACAGGGAACCCGAGCGGTCCCTGCCGCAGATAATCCTTCACCCCGGCCTCCACCGACGGGATGTACTGCTTGGGCACGACGCCGCCGGTGATCGTGTCGGAGAAGACGATGCCCTCGCCGCGCGGCAGCGGCGCGATCGTCAGCACCACGTCGCCGAACTGGCCATGGCCGCCGGACTGCTTCTTGTGCCGCCCGCGCACGCTGGTGCTGGCGCGGATCGTTTCCTTGTAGGGAATGTGCGGCTGCCCGGTCTGGACCTGAATGCCGTACTTGCCGGTCAACCGCTCCAGTGCGACGCGCAGGTGCATCTCGCCCTGCCCGCGCAGCAGCGTTTCGGCCGTATCCTGCACCTGCTCCACGATCAGCGAGGGATCCTCCTCCACGATCCGCGACAGGGCGGCTGACAGCTTCACCTCGTCCTTGCGGTCGCCCGGCTTGACGGCAAACGCCATCACCGGCTCGGGCGGTTCCAGCATCGTGAGATTGGCGGCCGGCGCGCCGTCGAGCTTCAGCGTGTCACCCGTCTGGGCCGTCTCAAGCTTGCCGAGCGCCACTGTCTCGCCGCGGCCCGCCGGCCCGCGCTTGCTCGCCTGGGTGCCCACGACTTTCAGCACGCCGGAAACCCGGCTCTCCGCACCGTCGGACCGCATCAGCACAGCACCGTCGCCGATCGTGCCTTCCAGCACCCGCACGATCGAGAGCTTGCCGGCATGCGGCGTATGCAGCGTCTTCAGCACCTGCACGACGGATCCGGTATTCTCCGCAAGCCCGAGCCGCACGCAGGTGTCGTCGATAGCCGGCGCTTCATGCCGCAAGGCCTTCATCAGGCGCAGGATCCCGTTGCCATGCTCCGCCGACCCCATGAACACCGGACAGATGAGACCATCCCGCGTTTCCTTGACCAGATCGGTGAAGACGCGGTCCGCCTCGGGCTGGATGTCCTCCAGCAGCTGCTCCATCAGCGCGTCGTCGTAGTCCGCGATCGCCTCCAGCATTTCAAAGCGCGCTTCCAGTTCCCGCTCGCGCTCGTCAGCAGGGAAATCGATCACCTCGCTTTCCGCCTGTTCCTGGTAGATGTGCGCGCGCTCCAGCGCGAGATCGATGAAGCCGGCGACTCGACCGTCCTTGCGGATGGGGATCTGTCGCAGCACCATCGGCACCGCGGATGCCGGTTGCAACATGGTAAGGATGTCGTGGACCCGCCCGTCCACCTTGTCGATCTTGTTGAGGAACAGCATGTGCGGGACGCCGCGTTCCTCAAGTTGCTTGAGAATGAGCTGAAGCGCGGGAACCTTCTTCTCGTCGGCCTCCGCCACCACCACGGCCGCATCGACGCCGGCCAGCACGCCCTGCGTCTCAAACAGGAATTCCACCGAGCCCGGGCAATCGATGAAGGTGTAGGCATCCCCCATGAAGGTGGTTTCGGCGATATTCGCCTCCACGCTCATCGCATGGGCCCGCGCCTCGGGCGAGGCGTCGCCCACCGTGTTGCCCTGGGAGACCGTTCCCTGTCGCTGGATGGCCCCCGTGCGCGCCAGTATCGCTTCCAGAAGCGAGGTCTTGCCGCTTGCGAACGGACCGACCAGCGCAATGCACCGGGGCCCGGCTACTCTGCCGTTGGCGTCTCCCATGATGGTCTCTCCTTCTGTTCTCGGGTGCGAGAAAGGCGATGGACGCTGCGGAGAGCTCATGTCCCGAGTCGATTGTTCCCTATTTGTTCGTAAGCGTCCATCCTCCGCGATAGGGGAAACCGGGGCTATGTGCACCGGCCCGAACCCATCGTCTCAGCCAAGCTTTCGATGCGCAAGGGAATCCGATGTCGCGGCGCGGAAACCGCGAGCGTTTTTCCGGCCGCTGCTTTTCCGGGTTGCGGGAAAGTGCTAACCCTTGAGCGAAATATTCCAGACCCGGAATATGGGCGGCAGCAGACACACGCGTCTGCGCAGCCTTCGCATACCGGGCTCCCGTGGCGGCGCGACCGTCTTGTCGGGAGATTACCAACCAACGGAGCATTTCGTGATGAAGACGGAAACTGTCAGCGGCGTGGAATTGCAGGTCCTCACGCCCGAAGAGGTGAAGGAGCGCCTCGATCGCGACGAGATCGTTCTGATCGACGTGCGCACGCCGGCCGAATACTCCTTCGAGCACATTGCCGGTGCGATGCTGTTCCCGATGTCGTCGTTCGATCCGGGCAAGCTGCCGGTGCAGACCGGCAAGCCGATCGTCTTCCACTGCGGCTCCGGCATCCGCTCCAAGGCCATCGCCGACCGTTGCGCGCAAGCCGGAATCGCGCCGCTGGCCCATATGGGCGGCGGCTTCAACGCCTGGAAGGCGGCGAAGCTCCCCTATTCCGCCATCGATCCGGCCACCGGAGCCGTGGTCCCGAGATAGCGCCGCCGGCCCCGGCAACCATTCTCTCGGACGACAAAAGGCCGGGCAATCGCCCGGCCTCGCTGCAGTATTATGCTGTGTCCCGCGATGGGACCGCCCCCCTAATATAGGCACCCCCAAGACGTCTTAACCGAGCCCGGAGGGCAGACAAACCCGTCCGATTCAGGCTCTTTCTTTTCCTGCAGACGGTCAAGCGCCTGGCCGAGAGCGCGCAGACCGAGATCGCCCGGATCGTCCTCGCGGTGACGACGGATCAGCGACTTGGTCCCCCCACCCAGATAGAACCGCACGCCGCCCATCACGCTCCATGCGTCATCCTCGCCGACCAGACCGTCGGCAAACAGGCTGGTATTGCGCGCAAAGGCAAAGTCGGGCTGCCATTCCGCACCCATCGAGGCGAAATTGTCGCCGGTGACATTGAGGTAGCCGGCATAAAGACGCAGATCGTCGATCGGATAGAAGGCCGCCGTGACGGCGCCGAAGAGGTCGGTATCGCCATAGCCGTAATCGACGCCCGCAAGCCCCTCCAGAGACAGGCGCCCGAAATAGACTTCGCTTTCCGCCGCCACGATGCCCAGGTTGACATCGCGATCGCCGTCGAAGCCCGAATAGGAGGCATAGACGCCAAGAAGGCCGGCGGCCGGATCACGCCAGAATGCGTGCGCGCCGACGCCATAGCTGCCATCGCCATCGGTGGACGCGACCGATCCGTCGAGCTGCAGGCCGAAGGAATGGCCCAGCGGCGTTACGAAGGAACCGAAGATCGTTCCCGCCCCGGCATCGTTGACAGCTCCGAAGCTGGCGGCGATCTTGCCGTTCACGCCGGAAACCGCAGGTGCCCCAGACAATCCAGGCGCTTCGAAACCGGCGGCGCTGGCCGAGCCCGCAATAGCGGACGTTGCAACCCCGCACAGGGCTGTGGCGAAAAGGATACGAAGACACGCAGACATAAATCGAGCCCCTCACTTCATGAGCCCGATCTCATGCCATGCAAGGCAATCGATTTAAATCGCTAATATGACTTCAGACGTCACAACGCCCGCGTGTGTGGCACAATTACAAATAAGCCACCGAATTCATGTCTTTCCGCAGAGACTCCGGAAAGACGGGCTCCGGGGCCACCGCCTAGTTCAGAGAACGCAGTTCCAGTTCGGTGATGCCGGCGGCAAGGTTGATACCGACCTGGCTGTTCAAGCTCACCGGTTGCAGCACAATGGTCTGATCTCCCTGGCTGACGAGCGCATTGGCACCGATGCCGACGCCGAGCGTCGCCTCGGCCGAAACGCCCACATAATCGCCGGCAAGCGCACCCGCACCGACCTCATCCGTCTTCGCGAAGACGAACCAGCGGATCACGCCGCCTTCCGTCTTGCCCAGATCGAGACCGACCCTGCGGATTTGCCCGAAATAGACATCCGGCGGCTGGTCTGCACCGCGATCGAAGGTGCAGGAGAGATCCTTCGCCGACTGCAGGAGGCCATCGTCGCCGCTCTTGATGGCGCAATCGAGCAAACCGAGTTTAACCTGGCCCTCGTCACTGCCCTGCCCCTGCGCGCCCGGAACGCGCGGCGTTCCCTGTGCCGGCGCGCTTTCCTGGGCCCCTTGCGCGACTGCCGGCCCCGAAACGAGGGCCGGCAGGATCGCAGCGATCAGTGCAACCGCTTTCAACGACATTCCACACCTCCTGCGTGCATCGCCGCTTCCGGCAGCACCTGAGCGCCCGGGACAGTTCAGCGCGTCGCGGTCAGCTTGAGCGAGGCGATGCCGGCGGCCACGTTGAGGCCGTTTTGCACCTGAACGGAGACGGGATTGAGTGCGATCGACTTGTCGAGGCCGCCGATAAGCGCGTTCGCGCCGACGCCGCCGCCGACCGTCGCTTCCGCCGAAAGGCCGACATAGTCGCCTTCGAGCGCTCCCGCTTCCACATCGGCAGCCGGAGCAAGAACGCCCCAAGAAATCTTCGTCACGCCGGTCTCGCCGACGTCGATACCGTATTTGGTGATCTTGCCGTGGTAGGCCTCATCAGGCCCGGAAACGGGGCTGAAGACGCAAGTAAGATCCTTGGAGGATCCGAAAATGAAGCCGGACCCGCCGTCGACGGTGCAATTGAGCACGCCGACCTTCACGCCCGGATCCTCAGCCGCCGCGGCCGGCGTGACCGCAAGCGCACCGGCAACCGTTGCTGTGGCAGCGGCAGTGGCAAGGAGCGCGGTTATATGTCTGGTCATCGAAATCCCTCATGTATCAAGGTCCGGAGACTTGGCGCCGGGCCCGGCCGTAGCCTGGCTTCACCGGCCTGTCCCGGACGTTTCCGCCCGGGACGGGCCGTTCATCGCTTCGGCAGACCAACGCTCGGTCCGGTAGAGGGTTCCGTGATTTTCCCTATCGGGCAGGCGTCAGCGCACGTTTCCGCAGAAACGCTGGATACGGGTGCATGCCTCTTCCAGAGCCTGCGTGGAGGTCGCATAGGAGACGCGGAAGTTCGGGCCGAGCCCAAAGGCCGAGCCCTGCACGACCGCGACCCCTTCGTCCTCGAGAAGCGCGGTGACGAAGTCCTCGTCCGTCTCGATCTTCTTTCCCGAAGCCGTCGTCTTGCCGATCAGCCCCGCGCAGGAGGGATAGACATAGAAGGCGCCTTCCGGCGACGGACAGCTCAGTCCCTGCGCCTGGTTCAGCATCGAGACGACCAGATCGCGTCGCCCCTTGAAGATCTCCGCGTTCTTCGGAATGAAGTCCTGCGGCCCGGTGAGCGCCTCCACCGCGGCCCACTGCGAAATCGAGCAGGGGTTGGAGGTCGACTGCGACTGGATTTTCGCCATTGCCTTGATCAGCTCGCCCGGCCCGCCGGCATAGCCGATACGCCAGCCGGTCATCGCATAGGCTTTCGACACGCCATTGACCGTCAGCGTGCGGTCCTTCAGGCCCGGCTCCACCTGCGCGATCGTGGTGAACTCGAAATCGTCATAGACGAGGTGCTCGTACATGTCGTCGGTCATCACCCAGACATGGGGATGCTTCATGAGCACCTTGGCGATCGCCTCCAGTTCGCCGCGCGTGTAGGCCGCGCCGGACGGGTTGGAGGGCGAGTTGAAGATCAGCCATTTGGTCTTGGGCGTGATCGCGGCTTCAAGCGCCTGCGGGGTCACCTTGAAGCCGTTCTCGATGGTGGTATCGACGGGAACAGGCGTTCCGCCGCCCAGAAGCACCATATCCGGGTAGCTCACCCAGTAAGGCGCGGGCACCAGCACCTCGTCGCCGGGGTTCAGCGTCGCCATCAGGGCGTTGTAGAGAACCTGCTTGCCGCCGGTGCCGACGGTGATCTCGGAGGTCTTGTAGGTCAGACCGTTCTCGCGGGCGAACTTGTCGACGATTGCCTGCTTCAGCTCGGGCAGACCGTCGACCGCCGTGTATTTCGTCTTGCCGTCCGTGATCGCCTTGATTGCTGCCTGCTTGATGTTCTCCGGGGTATCGAAATCCGGTTCACCGGCCCCGAGGCCGATAACATCGCGTCCGGCTGCTTTCAGTTCCCGCGCCTTGTTGGTGACCGCGATGGTCGCAGACGGTTTCACCCGGGAAAGCGAGTCGGCAAGAAAAGCCATAGTTCTGTTCTCCGTGAGGATTGGCGCCGTCAATCAAAAAACGGCGCACGGACCCTATGCCGCCTCGCGCCCGCGCGCAACAGCCTGAATAGCTGCGCGCGTTCGACCGCCCGCAGTCTGATACCGGCACCGGCCGTATCGTTAACCTCAACAGCGAAATTTCCACCAATCCGGATACGATGATACGTTAGGATACATGTGAAACATGGTGACCCGTAGAGGCGAGCCCGGTGTGAGGGTCAAGTCCGAGAGACGAGGCCGCCAAGCCCGTCCGATGATCGGGCCGGACGTGCATCGCCGACGCCCCGGAGAAAAGGCAACCGCTCCGCATAACGCGGCCCACTCACAAGAACGCTGACGGAAGGCGCCGTGACAAAGCTTTACTCCATCATCCAGATCGACACCAAGCCGGAGTACCGCGAGGCATTTCTTCGGGCCGCACGCGAGC
This sequence comes from Breoghania sp. JC706, assembly GCF_037026715.1. Classification (NCBI taxonomy): domain Bacteria; kingdom Pseudomonadati; phylum Pseudomonadota; class Alphaproteobacteria; order Hyphomicrobiales; family Stappiaceae; genus Breoghania; species Breoghania sp. JC706. Next base: position 155,938 of record NZ_JBANCG010000009.1, on the reverse strand, counting down.
TGATCGACCGTCTCCAAGACGAACTCGGGCGGCTTGAGCACGCGATACACGCCTCCCCCACCACCCCATGCCAGTTGATCGTTACGATCCGCTGGCACGATAAGGAGGCTATGGCGGCTCATTTCGCCTCCCGCCATCTGCAGGACTACCTGAAGGAGACCGCACCCTACGTCGCCCAGCCGAGCGTCTACCGAACCTTCACCATCGAAACCGAGCACACGCTGCTGTGACGGCGGGGAGAGCCACATGTTCGCAACCGTGACGGGCCACGTCCGCAGTCGCCCAATACCCTGCCGCGGGAGATGGTCATGACCAACGTGACGATCCTGTTCCACGTGAGCATAAGGGCCGAACGCCGGGAAGATCTCGTCGATGCCCTTTCCGTCGTGGCCGCGCTGAGCGGCGAGGAGGACCTCTGCCTGGCCTATGACATTTATACCACCGACAGATCGAAGACCGATCTCGTCGTCGTGCAGACCTGGGAGACCCGCGAAGGCTACGAGACCCATAACCGGCTCGGCTATGTCGGCGCGCTGTTCGATCGCTTCGAGAACGATCTTCTGGAGCCCGTCCGCCGCACGATCCTTTGCCCGGCCTCCGAGATCGCCTCGCTTTAACACTCTCGCGTAAACCGAAAGCGCAGAAAACGGCCGCACGTCGACCGGCCCGCCCCGATTGCGCCACAGTGTTCACCGGCGCCACAATTTCGTCCCCAAAACACACCGCAGAAGTCCCAATCCCGGCACGGTCGAGGCCCAATCGCCGGGATAATCGGCCTTGTCAGTAAACGGACCACAGGGGACGGTCCCATGCAGTATCACCGTAGCGTGCCCTTCGGGGCGAACCTGAGCGAACCGAAGACAGTTCGGGTGGGGGCCCGGCTCGACGACCGTGGCAGGATCGCGGTGCAAGGCCATCGTGGCTTGCACGTGCGGCGCGGCCCGATGGCCGCAGGCCTCGCCGCCGCGGCACTCGCATTCACGCCGGTTCTGGCATTTGCCGCGACAGAGCCGGTCAATACCGGGCTCGCGCTCGGCGCGGCCTGGATCGCCTTCGTCGCGATGGTCGTGGTGGTCGCAGCCATGTGGCGCCACTTCGCCCGTCGCATGCTGGCGAGCCTGCGCCCGCGCTGGGAGGATTGGGGCTAAAGCGCTTTCCGTTCAGACGAAACCGCCTGATCGACAAGAAACCGCTCCAGATCAATACCTAGAGCATAGTCCGACCAGATCTGTGCGATCTGATCGACACGACGCCGGAAAAACGGAAAAAGCGGGAGCAAAGCCCCCGCTTCCGGAAACGCTCGAACCGGCCCGCGCCGCACTCCGGCAGCGGGTCAGCCGTCACATGATGTTCCGACCTTTCAGGCCTTCTCGTTCTTCGCCCGCTCGATCGCCTCGGTAATGAGCCGCTTTGCGACATCGACGCCGGCCCAGCCCTTCACCTTCACCCACTTGCCGTCTTCGAGATCCTTGTAGTGCTCGAAGAAGTGCTCGAACTGCTTGATGGTGATCTCCGGCAGATCCTCGTAGCTGTTGATCCGGTCGTAGCGGCGGGTAAGCTTGGGGTGCGGCACGGCCAGCACCTTCTCGTCCATGCCGGATTCGTCTTCCATCATCAACACGCCGATGGGTCGGCAGTTGAGGATGGCGCCGGGCACCACCGGGCGCTGGTTGCAGACGATGACATCGATGGGGTCGCCGTCATCGGAGAGCGTGTGCGGCACGAAGCCGTAATTGCCCGGATACCGCATCGGCGTATAGAGGAAACGGTCCACGAACATGGCGCCCGCGGCCTTGTCCATCTCATACTTGACCGGCTCGCCACCGACCGGCACCTCGATGATCACATTGACATCTTCCGGCGGGTTCTTTCCGATCGGCACGGCATCGATGCGCATAGTTGCGACTTCCTTCGCTTGATTCACGGCACGCCCTGCGGTCCGGTCGACGGGCCCGGCGTACTGTTGAGCTTGAAGATGATCTGGATCCGCAGCCCCGGTGGGCCCGGATCGCCGGCAGCGGGAGTGGGTGCTCCGCATCCGCCGCTGTTCGCCGGCTTTGTGCCGGGGACTGCGACAAAGTGCAAGCCAATTATATGCGCTGCAGCAAGGTCTGGATGCGGAAAACAGGCGATCCTCTCCGGTTTCGCCGGTGCGACAAGCACCGGCAGGCAGCATGAAGAGGCCCAAATTCGCCATGAATTCCAGCCGGGTACCAAGCTTCACCGAGCCCCGGCGGAGCCCTACCGCTCCCTGCCGGGCTCAGCCCAGCCATAGACCCGGATCGCGATGTCGGATTTGCCTATGCGCTCCACCTTCTCGTCGCACAAACCGCCGCCCATGGCCTCATAGAAAGCCTGGGCCGGCAGGTTCTCCTTCAGCACGCGCACCGCGACACCGGGCAGCGCGGCGGAGTTCATCGCGCCGCGCGTGGCCTGGAAGAGCCGCCGGCCAAAGCCGAGGCCCTGGTGATCAGGCCGAAGATAGAGCTCGTAGATCTCGCCGGCGAAGGGCAGGTGCTTCAGCCGGCTGTGCCCGAAAGTGGCGTAGCCAGCCAGCGTACCACACACGTCGAGAACGAGGATGCGCGTCTTGTAGCGGATGGCGGCATGCCACCAGGAAACGCCCCTTCGGGCTAGGAGGCGCTCCAGCTCGACGCCAGACAGAACGCCGCGATAGGCACCGTGCCACGCCGCATCGTGGATGTCGGCGAGCACTCCGGCATCCTCCGGTCGAGCCTGGCGAATGGTGACGGCATCGATCTTCATGGCATCACTCTACGGCGTCGCCGAAAGGCTTGAAAGCTCTTTCGGCTCGTCTACCCTTGCCGCGCACCGCGACAGGCCGTGGGAGGGCTGTCGCAAAGCCTGCACCACGCCGCCCTCGAACCGTCCCTTCTGAAAGGCACGCATGACAGACCGCCCTTCTCTTCTCGTCTGGCCCGCCATTGCCGGCGGCCTTGCCGGCGCGGCCGGCGTTGCGCTTTCCGCAGCCGCGGCACATGTCGACGGCTCCGATTTCGTGCGCTCGGCCGCCGCCATCGCACTCGCGCACGCGCCACTGCTGATCCTGCTTTCCCTGCCCGGCACCCGGCGCATTATCGCCCTGCCCGTCCTGCCCGCGCTGATGACAACTCTCGGAACCATGCTGTTCTGCGGCGACATGGTCACGCGCGCCTTTCTCGATTTCTCGCTCTTTCCCTATGCCGCGCCAACCGGCGGAAGCCTGCTCATCCTGGGCTGGCTCGCGACTGCGATCCTCGCCCTGCCCGCCCTGTTTCGACGCGACCCGGCGGGCTAGGAGGGAACATCAGGCCGCAGCAGGTTTGAGTTGCGGCACCGCCCCGTTCAAGGCACCGTATCGGCCACCTTCCCTCAGGCCAGAACGGGGCGTGACATGAAGACTGCGTTGATTTTTCGGAATGCCTTTATTTTCCCGGCGACCCTGGCCGCCGGCCTCATCCTTGGCGGCGCTGCGCGTGCCGATTACGCATTGACCATCCTGCACACGAACGATTTCCATTCGCGCATCGAGCCGATCAACAAATACGATTCCACCTGCGGCGCTGAGGACGACAAGGCCGGCAAGTGCTTCGGCGGCTCCGCCCGGTTCATGGCCAAGATCACCGAGCGCCGCGATGCCATCCGCGCAGCCGGCGGCAATGTTCTGCTGCTCGACGGCGGCGACCAGTTCCAGGGTTCGCTGTTCTTCACCCACTACAAGGGCAAGGCCGCAGCCGAACTGATGAACCGGATCGGTTACGACGCCATGGTCGTCGGCAACCACGAATTCGACGACGGCCCCGAGGTCCTCTCCGCCTTCATCGAAGCCATCGATTTCCCGATCCTGCTCGCCAATGCCGACGTTTCCCGTGAGGCTTCCCTGAAGGACAAACTCAGGAGCGCCTTGGTGATGGAGGTCGGCGGCGAGAAGATCGGCCTGATCGGCATCACTGCCGAGGACACCGGCGAGCTTTCCTCCCCCGGCGACGATGTCCGTTTCCTCGATGCCGTCGCCACCCTGAAGGGCGCGACGCAGGCGTTTCAGGCGGCCGGTATCACGCGAATCATCGTGCTGTCGCATTCCGGCTACAAGCACGACAAGGAGATCGCCGCCCTGGTGCCGGGCATAGACGTGATCGTCGGCGGCCACTCTCACACCTACCTCTCCAACTCCGATGACAAGGCCGAGGGTCCTTACCCGACCTTCGTCGACAACGCGGAAGGCGGCCGTACGGCCATCGTCCAGGCCGCTGCCTACGGCAAGTTCCTGGGCGAGGTGAATGTCGTTTGGAACGACGCCGGAGATCTCGTCTCCGCGGCAGGCGCCCCCATCCTGATGGACGCGAGCGTCATAGGGGATGCCGAAACCGGCAAGCGCGTCGCCGAACTCGCCGCGCCGCTCGACGAGATCCGCAACGAGGTCATCGGCCGGACCACGGCCGCAGTGGAGGGCTCGCGCGAGGTCTGCCGCAAGCAGGAATGCGAGATGGGCGATCTCGTCGCCGATGCGATGCTCGCGCGGGTGAAGGATCAGGGCATCGACATCGCCATCCAGAACGGCGGCGGCCTGCGCGCGTCCATCGATGCCGGCGACGTCACCATGGGCGAGGTCCTGACCGTGCTGCCCTTCCAGAACACGCTGGCGACCTTCCGCCTCAAGGGATCCGACGTTCTTGCCGCGCTGGAGAACGGATTTTCGCAGGTCGAGGACGGCGCGGGCCGCTTCCCGCAGGTCGCCGGCATGAAAGTCGTGTGGGACGCCGGCAAGCCCGCCGGCAAACGTGTGGTGTCGGTCGAGATCATGACGGACGGGGGCTATGCCCCGATCGAACCGGACAGGCTCTACGGCGTGGTGTCGAACAACTACATGCGCGGCGGCGGCGACGGCTATGCGATCTTCGCCACGGCCGGCCAGGATGCCTACGACTTCGGCCCCAACCTCGAGGACGCCGTCGCCGACTATATCTCGAAGGCCGACGGCTACGAGCCGCGCACCGACGGCCGCATCCGCCAGGCCAACTGATCGCGCAAGACGACCGGAACCTAATGACGAAAGGAGCCCGCGCGCCACACGGCGCGCGGGTTCAAAGCGCCGGGTTCAAAGGGCTGGCGGGGTGGCGATCCGGCGACGGCCGAAGAACGGCAGGATCTGAACGGCAATGATCGCGACGAAGATCAGCGCACAGCCGGCAAGCCCCGCCGGCGTCAGCCGTTCGCCGAGGAGGATCGCGCCGCAAAGGGCTGCGAACAGCGCCTCGGCGGAAAGGATGATTGCTGCGTCCGCCGCCTTGGTCCAGCGCTGGCCGATGACCTGCAGCGTGAAGGCGAGCCCGCCGGAAATGACGCCCGTATAGAAAAGCTCGAACGAGGCATTCTTCACGCCCGCCCAGGTCACGCCTTCCAGCAGCAGACCCGGGACGAAGGAGCCGGCGCCGACAATGGCAAACTGCACGAAGGACAGCATCAGCGGACGGGCCCCCTGCGCGCCCAGACGCCCGACAAGCAACACGTGCAAGGCCCAGAAGACGGCACAGGCGAAGACGAGACCGTCGCCCCAGTTGAGCCCCCCGATCCCGCCGCCCCCCAGAAGATAGATACCGACGACCGAGGCCAGGGAAGCGGGCCAGACGACCGGATGCGGCATGTCGCGAAAGACCGCGGCGCCAATCATCGGCACCATCACCACGTAGAGCCCGGTCAGAAAGCCCGCATTCGTCACCGTGGTGTAAACCAGCCCGACCTGCTGCAGGGAGATCCCACACAGAAAGACAAGACCGACGACCAGAAACATGCCCGCATGCGCACGCGATACCGGCACATCGCGGTGCTTTCGCGCTTCTCGCAGCGCGAAGGGCGCAAGACAGGCGGCCGCGATCAGGAACCGCAACCCGGTGAAGGTGAGCGGCCCAAGGCTCGACATCGCCGTGGATTGCGCCACGAAGGCCGAGCCCCAGATGAAGGCGGTGAGAAGCAGAAGAAGGTTTGCTGCAAGACGGGTCATACGCCCCGGTAGCCCAGGAAGAATGTTCTGGCAAGTGGGGCGACGCACATCCCCCGTTCACGGGGCTGGCGTCCGCAACCGATCCGTGCGAGCGGCGTTTTCAAAAAGACGATTGCCCACAGGTCTCGCCGGCAATAGAACACCCGCTCCCGCCGCACAGGTGACCATAAAATGCCTCTCCCGCCGACGCTCTCCCATATCCTCCCCATCGTCATGCTGATCGGATCGAACCTGTTCATGACGATCGCCTGGTACGGTCACCTCAAGATCAAGGCGGCCCCGCTGGCGCTGATCGTTCTGGCAAGCTGGGGCATCGCGTTTTTCGAATACTGGCTGGCGGTCCCCGCCAACCGGATCGGCCACACGGTTTATTCGACCGCCCAGCTCAAGACGATTCAGGAAGTGATAACGCTCGTCGTGTTCGTGGGTTTTTCCGTCGTCTACCTGAAAGAGCCGGTCACGGCGAACCACCTGATCGGCTTCGCTCTCATCGCGGCCGGTGCGGCTTTCATCTTTCGCGGGTAGACGTTTCCGCCTCTCCCGGCGAGACGCGTCGGGCGGGGTCTTCATCGCCTGGAACGCGAGGCCCAGGCTAGAGATTCAGCGCGTCGAGCCCGGCTTCCAGATAATCGGCGAAATAGGCCATGCGCGCGAGATACCGCGCCGTCGGTCCGAGCGCACGGCTGCGCGCTTCCTCGATCGCTGTCGCCAGATCGGCCGGCTCGTAGTCGCCGCGACCGATCCATGTGATCGCCACCAGTTCCGCCGCCTCGTCGACGTTCAGGTCCTCCAGCAGCGAGACCAGCTCATCCTCCGTCAGATCGTCGACTTCTTCCTCGACAAGGCCCTCGTGACGGTGCGCCTCTGAGAGGTTATCCGCGTCGAATTCCACCTCGCCTTCGTGGCCGCCCTCGAAGGTGTCCTGCATCGAGCCGCTGACGGCCCGCGCCTTTTCCACGATCATCCGGACGGTATCCGGACTGAGGACCAACTCGACCGCCATCGCCTGTTCTCACGCCTTGCTGAGCTGCGTCGTCTCCCGCCCTGCCGCTCTCGTTTCAGGGACAAGTTTTCCGACGCCACGATTCTTCGCCATCGATATAGAACCGTGTTTTCGACGCTGCGTCGAGTACCCGCGCCTCAGGCCTTTTCGGCCCGGTCGCCGAGCGTCTGCTCCAGTTCGGCGATCCAGCGTTTCACCCGTTCCTCGTTGTGGCCGCCCCCGTGTTCGGGGACAAGGCAACGGGAATAGATCGCAAAGGTCGAATGGCCAGCATCGAGCGGGATGTAGCGCACCTGAATGAGTTCGGGCACCCTCAGCCAGCGGGTTCGCTGAATGAAACGGTCGCCCAGCCAGTCGGGGTCCATTCCGACCCGCTCGGTCAACGGCTCGGTGCGCACGATGCGCCGCATTTCCTGACGCAGCCGTGCCGTATCGACGGAAAAGACCGGCGTATACATCTGGGGCTTGGTGTGCAGGGGTTGGGTTTCGGGCGCGGCGAGGAAGCAGTGGGAGGCGGGTGGAGGATCAAGTTCGGCGAAATCGACCGGTTCTTCCGGCGGCCCGAAGACGACCTCCCAGAGACGCTCGCGGCCATCGCCGAACCAGGTGATGATCGCAATCGCGATTGTGATGAGAGCTGCGACTATCAGAAGAGAATTCATAGGATCCGACCATCCCTCGCCGACCGAGAAGGCGGTGGCGATGCCATCCGACTTCTATAGTGGGAGTTGCGACGGGTCGAGACAATGCGGCCAATTCGCGAGTTTTCCCGAGGGTTTGGCACTATTTTCGGCATGCCCTAACGGCATTTTCGATTGTCGGTTACCGGTTCATGCCGCAGCAATCGGCGGCACTGCGCTCTCCAGCGCCCGCAGCCAGCGCCTGACGCGTTTCTCGTTGACCCCGAAATCGTTGCTCCCGAGCTTTGAGCGGGAATAGATCACGAGCGTCGTACGCCCGACATCGACGGGCACGTAGCGGATGACGATCGTGTCGGGAAAGCGCATCACGGGCGTGCGCTGGATATACCGGTCTCCGAGCCCGTCGTCATCGACCGCGACGTGTTCGACCAGCGGTTCCGCCTCGATGATCGCGGAAAGCGCCTGACGCAGCGCATGCGGATCGGCGGCAAAGACCGGCGGCACCAGGTCCGGCTCAGCCCGCACGCACACCTCCGGCGGGCACGCGAGAAACGTGTTCGCCGACTTTGGCCGCTTCAGTTCCGCGAAATTGGGAACAGGCCCAAGATCGGCGGGACCGAACAGAAGCGCCCAGGTGCGTTCTCGGCCGAAGCCGAAGAAACCCGCGACAAGAACCAGAACAATGACGATTGCGACAATGGCGGCTGTTTTCATGGCCGCACCATCGCCTGAGGGGTGACCGGGCGCAAGGATTTGAACGCGTAGAGCATCCGGAAACTGCGCCGCCTCGGCAATAAATAGAAAAGCCCGGCACGATGGTCGGGCTTATCCAGGTTCCGTGAATGCGCCGATTGTCAGCTATCCAGGAAGCTCCTGAGCTTCCGGCTGCGGCTCGGGTGCTTCAGCTTCCGAAGCGCCTTCGCCTCGATCTGGCGGATACGCTCGCGGGTGACCGAGAACTGCTGGCCGACCTCTTCCAGCGTGTGGTCGGTGTTCATGCCGATGCCGAAGCGCATGCGCAGCACGCGTTCCTCGCGCGGCGTCAGAGACGCCAGAACGCGCGTCGTCGTCTCGCGCAGGTTCGACTGGATCGCCGCGTCGATCGGCAGCACCGCGTTCTTGTCCTCGATGAAATCGCCGAGGTGGCTGTCTTCCTCGTCGCCGATCGGCGTTTCGAGCGAAATCGGCTCCTTGGCGATCTTGAGAACCTTGCGGACCTTCTCAAGCGGCATCTGCAGCTTTTCGGCCAGCTCCTCCGGGGTCGGCTCGCGGCCGATCTCGTGCAGCATCTGTCGCGAGGTCCTGACGATCTTGTTGATCGTCTCGATCATGTGCACCGGAATGCGGATCGTGCGGGCCTGGTCGGCGATGGAACGGGTGATCGCCTGCCGGATCCACCAGGTCGCATAAGTGGAGAACTTGTAGCCGCGGCGGTACTCGAACTTGTCGACCGCCTTCATCAGGCCGATGTTGCCTTCCTGGATGAGATCGAGGAACTGCAGGCCGCGGTTCGTGTACTTCTTGGCGATGGAGATCACGAGGCGCAGGTTCGCCTCCACCATCTCCTTCTTGGCGATCCGAGCTTCCTTCTCACCCTTCTGTACCATGTTCACGATCTTGCGGAACTCGGTGATTTCCAGACCGGTCTCGGAGGCCAGCGTCTGGATCTCCTGGCGCAGCTCGCGGATCGTGTCCTTTTCGCGCGCCACGAAATCCTTCCAGCCGCGCGAGGACAGGTTGGCCACCCGGCGGATCCAGTTCGGATCGAGCTCGGCACCCTGGTACTGCTTGAGGAAGTCGGTGCGGCTGACGTGATAGCTGTCGGCGAGGCGCAGCAGACGCCCCTCATAGCCCATCAGCCGCTTGTTGATGTCGTAGAGCTGCTCGACCAGCGAATCGATTCGGTTCTGGTTGAGCGACAGGCTCTTCACGTCCTCGATCACGTCGTCGCGCAGCTTCTTGTGGCGCCGCTCCTGGGAGGGCGACAGCGTCTTGTTCTGCAGACGGTTCTCGACGTGCTGGTCCTGCAGGCGGCGCAGCTTCTTGTAGCTGTCGGCGATGCGGTCGAAGGTCTCCAGAACCTTCGGCTTCAGCTCCGCCTCCATCGCGGCGAGCGACATGTTGGACTCGAACTCGTCGTCGTCGTCCCCGTCGCCCTCGCTGTCCCCCTCGCTTTCGCTCTCACCCTCGCCCTTCGGCGCGGGCTTGGCCTCGGCGCGCGGCGCACCGGTCGAAGCGACGTTGCCGGCCCCGGCATCCTCGGATGCCTCATCGTCGCCGTCCTCGTCCGAATCACCGCCGTTGCCCTTGCCTTCGGGATCGGCATAGGTCGCTTCCAGATCGATGATCTCGCGCAGCAGGATCTTGCCGTCGTTGAGCTCATCGCGCCAGATGATGATGGCCTGGAAGGTCAGCGGGCTTTCGCAAAGCCCTGCGATCATCGCCTCGCGGCCGGCCTCGATGCGCTTGGCGATGGCGATTTCGCCCTCGCGCGACAGCAGCTCCACCGAGCCCATCTCGCGCAGGTACATGCGCACCGGGTCGTCGGTGCGGTCCGTCGGCTCCTTGGTCGTGGTCTTGGCGACCGCCGTCGTCGAGGCCTCGACGAGATCCCCACCATCCGGCTGGTCGTCGTCGTCGGAATTGTCGGCTTCCGCCTCCTCATCCGATTCGACCACATTGATGCCCATGTCGGAGAGCATCGACATGGTGTCCTCGATCTGTTCGGAGGTGACCTCCTCCGACGGCAGCACCGCGTTCAGTTCCTCATAGGTGACGTAGCCACGCTTCTTGGCGGCCTTGATCATCTTCTTGACGGCGGCATCGGAAAGGTCGAGCAAGGGACCATCGGTGGTCTCGCTCGCCGTCTCCGTCTGCTCTTCCGCCTGCGTCGCTTTGGCTACCATGTCCTACTCCACAACCGCCGGACCACGCGCCGGGGAGGCTCTGTCCGCGCAAGGCACCGAACCCTGCTGCGTGCGCTCGCCCGAAAATCGCCCGCTCAATCCCATGTTCTGATACGCCGGGTGTCTTAAGCCCCGCTTAACCGTAACCGCCGGTGACCCTTCGTGCGGTGATATTCACGTGCGCCCGCCGACGGCCCCTGTAAAATGGCGAACACACGCCAGCACCGAAGCTGGCCACCTTCGCCGGCATCGGGAAAATCGTCACGGATATCGGACAGATCTGGTGTTTTCGCCGATCCATGTCACGGCGCTCATGCTGTCCCACGAGGTTATTTAACTTCGCCGTGACGATTCGCAAGAGTGATTCTCCACGGTCAAGCAGAAAAGATTGTTCCGCACCGCTCAAAGCCTCGTCTCCGGCACCGCCGAACGACGGCGCAACACGGCTTCGGATACCGTCACCCTCAGCTGCGGACCGCGTCCTCACATATGGCCCCGCCGCGCCACTCGACCAGTCCCACCGAGGGGCTTTTCTTGCATCCGCCCGGGTGCGGCCCTCCCCGTCTCAGTCGCGGATCTGCCCCTAGCCGGCCCTGCGCAAGCCTTCCGCCTTGTGCGCGGCGCGAATGGCGCGCGCCTCTTCTGCCAGATCATGATCGCGCCGTCCCAGTTCCTCGCGCCGACGCATCACCTCCTGCTTGAGCGCCTGAATCCGCTGCCAGGCCTGCTCGTCGATATCCTCCGCCGAGGCTTCCAGCTCCTGTTCCATCTCCCGCTCCAGCTGGCCGAGCTCCAACTCGTCGAGGAACAGTTCAAAACAGCGTTCGATGAAATCGCTCGACGGATTGAAGTTCAGCACCTGCAGCCGCTCGCTGAGCCGGGTCCAGTTGGGGTGAAAGCGCGCGCCATCCGGCGCCGCCTGCCGATCAACCATCACCTCGTTCAGGATTTCGTAGAAACGCGGGTCGAGGGTTTCGAAGAACGATGCCACCGTCTCGTCGTCGAGATCGACCGCCAGCCGGCACAACTCCGCCTTGAAGCCCTCGTGCAGGTCGTCGTTGAACCGAAGCCGGGCGATGCGTTCCACATTGTTCTCGAAGAGATCGAGATAGCGCGTGCACAGCCCGCACACCGTGCGCTCCATCGAAAAGAGAGGTCCGTGCGGCTTCTCGATTCGCTGCGGCACGCCGGCGCCCTTCCCGTCGCGCCCATGGCCGTCCCGGCCCCTGTCGTCGCGCCCGCGCTTGTCCCGCCCGCCCCGGCTCGCCTCCCAGAACAGGTTGGACAGCTTCAGCCGGATTTCCAGCTGATACCGCCGCCGCACCCGCTCGTCGCGGATCTGTTCGATGAGATCGTAAAGGCTCTTTTCCAGCGCCGCCTTGCGCTCCGGCGTGGCGATGTCGCGGTCGGCGACCTCACGCTGCCACATCACTTCCGAAAGCGGCAACGCCTTGCCCGTCTCTGCCAGAAAGCCCTCCCGTCCGCCGGACTGGATCAGGTCATCGGGATCCTTGCCGTCGGGCAGGAACGCGAACTGGAAGGAATAGCCGCTCTTCAGCGCCGGCAGAATGCGGTCCACCGCCCGGTTGGCGGCACTCACGCCGGCCGTATCGCCGTCGAAACAGATGGTGGGCTCCGGCGCCAGGCGCCACATGCGCGCGATCTGGTCCTCGGTGAAGGCCGTGCCGAGCGAGGCGACCACATGGCGGATGCCGGCCTGCCACACGGAGATGGCATCGAGATAGCCTTCCGTCACGATCGCCTGCCCCGCCTCGAAGGCCGGCTGGCGGGCGCGGTGCAGGTTGAACAGCATCGAGCCCTTGTGAAAGAGCGGCGTTTCCGGCGAGTTCAGATATTTCGGCTGGCCGTCGGGATCGAGCGTGCGCCCGCCGAAGGCGACCACGTTGCCGCGCTCATCCTGGATGGGAATGATGATGCGGTTGCGGAACCGGTCGTAGGAGGGACGGCCGGTCTCGGGCTGGATCAGCAGCCCCGCCTCCACCATCGTCGCCTCGTCGACGCCGCGTTCCAGAAGATGCCGCTTCAGCCCGTCGCGCGCATTGGGCGCCAGCCCGAAGCGGAATTCGCGCAACGTGTCGTTTGAAAGCTTGCGCCGCTCCAGATAGGTGCGCGCCGAACCCGCCGTCGGCCCGTAAAGCTCGCGCTCGAAGAAGCGCGCCGCCATCTCGCACACCTCTGCCAGCCCCGCCCGGCGCTGCTGGCGTTCCTCCGCACGCGGGTCGGGCTTGGGCAACGGCACGCCGGCGGCCTCTGCCAGCTGCTCCACGGCTTCGGGAAAGCTCAGGCCCTCGGTTTCCGTGAGAAACTTGAAATGATCGCCGGACGCGCCGCAGCCGAAGCACTTGTAGTGCCCGCGCCGGTCGTCGACGTGGAAGCTCGGCGTCTTTTCCTGATGGAACGGACAGCAGGCCCAATAATCGCCGCGCGAAGGCTGCGTCTTGCGCCGGTCCCATGTCACGCGCCGGGCCACCACTTCCGAAAGCGGCAGCCGCGTGCGAATGTCATCGAGGAGCGAAGGCGGAAAGCGCATGGGACTCGTCTGCTGGGAACCAAAGGTGCAGTCTAACGCCTGCGCGGGCTTTCCGACATATGTAAGCACTCAGGATAGCGGGGAAAGAGGACCCAAGCCCAACCGGCGGCTCCTCGACACGTGCCCTTGCGCCGGCCACTGCCGCAGCAACGCGCCAGATCAATACCTTGAGCATAATCTCATCGATCAGGTTGCTTCAATCCGATCGGAATATGTTCTAGTGCAGCAGCCCCTTCACCACGCAGCTTGCGCGGGCGAAATCCATCTGCCCCGGATAGCGCTCCTTCAGCACCGCCATGGTGCGGCCCATGTCGCGCAATCCCTTGCAGCCGAGTTCGTCCACCACCGCCTGGCACGCCGCCTTGGTGTCCGCCTCGTCGAGCTGCTTGGGCAGAAATTCCAGAATGATCGCGGCCTCGTCGCGCTCCTGCTGAGCGAGATCGAGCTGTCCGGCCTCCTCGTATTCGGCGGCGGAAATCTCGCGCTGCTGCACCATCTTGCGCAGGATATCGAGGATCTCCTCCGGCGCCACGCCGTCGCGCCCCTGCGTGCGCGCCGCACCGGCACGGTCGTTGATGGCAACCAGAATCAGGCGCAATGTCGCCGCGCGACGCTTGTCCTGTTGTTCCACCGCCTCCGCGAGGGCGGCATTCAGACGGTCGCGCATGGTCAGCGCCGGCCCCCGCAGACGGGAAGCTGTTCAAGCCAGATTTGCATCATCGACTCGCTGTCTGATCCTAATATGCTGATTTATAAGAGGTTTTTTCGCGCTGCGGCGAGTTGACCCGCGGTCTTCGTTGCCCTACTCTGCGCGCCTGAGCGCGCACCGTGCCTGGTTTGAGCCATCCTGGCCCGAGCCGTCTTCGTTCGGGGGCCCGTCTCAGCCAGTGCCGACCGGTTCTGCCGGTTGGGCGCGTGTCGCTGATCAGGATCCCGTTGCGAACCGGCTTTGGCGATTGATCGAAAGATCGATCGCCGCCATATATCGGTCCCGCTTGTGCGCATGATGTCACCAACCCGATCCGGATTGCAACCCATGACGAACGCTGACGCCTGGTCCGCGACGCCCCCCACGGCCGCCCTTGTCCTTGCCGATGGAACCGTGATCGAGGGCCACGGCCTCGGCGCGACCGGTTCCGCCGCCGGCGAGGTCTGCTTCAATACCGCCATCACCGGCTATCAGGAAATCCTCACCGATCCCTCCTACGCCGGCCAGATCATCACCTTCACTTTTCCGCATATCGGCAACATCGGCGCCAACGAGGAGGATGTGGAGACCGTTAACCTCGCCGGGGCCTCGGGCGTGCGCGGCGCCGTGCTGCGCGCCGACATCACGTCCCCGTCGAACTACCGTGCGACCCGCGCGCTCGACGCCTGGTTGAAGGCGCGCGGCATCATCGCCATCGCCGGCGTCGATACCCGTGCGCTCACCGCCCGCATCCGCGAGAGCGGCATGCCCAACGCGGTCATCGCACATGCACCCGACGGCCGCTTCGATTTCGACGACCTGAGGGAACAGGCGAAGGCTTGGCCCGGCCTTGAGGGCATGGATCTGGCGAAGTCCGTCACCACCGGGCAGAGCTTCGAGTGGAGCGAGACGCCCTGGAAATGGGGCGAAGGCTACGGCCGTCAGGACGCGCCGAAATATCATGTGGTGGTCATCGACTACGGCATCAAGCGCAACATCCTGCGGCTTCTGGCCGATCAGGGTTGCCGCGTAACCGTGCTGCCGGCGACCGCCACGGCGCAGGAGCTCATGGCACTCGATCCCGACGGCGTGTTCCTCTCGAACGGCCCCGGCGACCCGGCCGCGACCGGCGAATACGCGCTGCCGACGATCCGTGCGGCAATCGACTCCGGCATTCCGGTTTTCGGCATCTGCCTCGGCCATCAGCTGCTCGGACTGGCACTCGGCGGCAAGACCCGAAAGATGCATCAGGGCCACCACGGCGCGAACCATCCGGTCATGGACCGCACCACCGACAAGGTCGAGATCACCTCGATGAATCACGGCTTCGCGGTCGATACCGACAGCCTGCCGGACGGCGTGGAGGAAACCCACGTCTCGCTCTTCGACGGATCTAACTGCGGCCTGAGACTTTCCGGCAAGCCGGTCTTCTCGGTTCAATACCACCCCGAGGCTTCTCCCGGTCCGCGCGACAGCCACTACCTGTTCACGCGCTTCATCAACCTGATTCGCGAGCGCAAGGGCGAAGCTCCGCTGCCGGAGCGCGGCGCGGCCTGAGAAGGTCGGAACAAACCTGGCCGATAATTGCAACACGGAAATACCGGCCGCCGCTGCGTCCGGCGGCCGGCCTACCATGACCATCGTGAAAACCGGTGGCACGGAGGCAGCGGACACGCATGCGTCCATCCCTGCGTTTGGCAGGAGCTTCGCCGCCGTCAAAACCATCTGGGAAAAATGATGCAGCCCGGCCGCGGCCCCAGGCACCGCCTGAAGCTACGACCGGGCAAAACTGCAAAATGGCCGCCCGTGTCCGGCACTTTTCCGGGCTCGGGAGGAACCTGCATGGCAGAAGTGACGGTCCCTGTTCACATATCCGATCGGGCAATCATGCCCGACAGCAAGAACCGTCCGTATTCGATCCCTCGAGCATGTTCATACCGACCGGGTCGGATCGATCCGGTCGGAACAGGCTCCAGAGCATATCCCGATCAGATGGAACCTATCTGATCGATAAGGATATGCTCAAGGTATTGATCTGGAGCGATTTCTTATCGATCAGACGGTTCCGTCTGATCGGAAAGCGCTCTAGAGAATCTCGGTCGAGACGAGAACGTCGAGATCGCTGACGATCTGCCGCGTTTCCGCGAGCTGCTGCTTGACCGTCTCGCTCTGCTCTTCGAGCAGGTCGAGCTGGGACGCGCAGATGGAGCGCAGGTTCTTGAGCTGCTCGGCGCGCGAGGCCTTGCCTTCGACCAGCTTGAGCACCTGGCGGATTTCGACCAGCGTCAGGCCGATCCGCTTCGCCTGCAGAATCACCCGCATGCGGCCGACTTCCTGCTCACGATAGAAACGGCGCGAACCGCGGCGAACCGGGTTGAGCAGCCCCTTCTCCTCGTAGAAACGCAGGGTGCGCAGCGTGACGTCGAACATCTCGGCCATTTCCGAGATGGAATAGAGCTTGCCGTCCTCGGTGGAGTGAGGGATGGGACCTGCGATATCGGGAACGGCGGTGAGTGTTGTTGGTATTGTATTCATTTTGCCTACTTGCCAGTGAATTATGGTTGGTTCGGCCGTCCACCCATCGGCCTTGTCGAAGCGCGAACGCAGCGACATTCCTTTTGATCTCGAACCGGCTCCGACCTCCGGGTATCTTCGACCTCGACGGAAGGAGCCACATTTGTCCGGATCATTTTATCCGGTTATTACACCTCTTTATAATTCCTCCAGGGTAATTCGGACGTTTCCCGTGGGAACGGGCGGAATATGCCACCGCCTCGCGCTACGTAATTCGCCCCGCGCGCCTAAGTTTTAGCTCAAGGGGACATGCGACAACACGGCCCGTTGCGCGTGCGCTACAGTCGTTCCCGGTCCGATTGCATGTGACTGCGGTAATCTCGCGGAGACCGGCCAAACCATCTCTTTGCGGCACGGGTAAAATTACCAATACTGGAGAAGCCGAGCCGATAGGCGATTTCCGACACCATCAGGTCCGTTTCCTCAAGGTAACGCTTGGCCGCGTCCCGTCTGAGACCATCGACGAGATCGTTGAAGTTGGTGCCGCTGGCGGCGAGCCGGCGCTGCAGGCCGCGAACGCTGAGCCCCAGCCGCCGCGCGACCAGATCCAGCGTGACATTCCGCTCCTCGCGCTGCCCGAGGACCATGATCTCTTCCCGCACCTTCAGCACGATATCGTCCTGGCGCCGACGTTCCTGCATCAGCCTGACGTTGAGATCGCACAATGCCTTGAAGAGATGCGCGTCGGCCATGGGGTTTGGAAGGTCGAGACTGCGCTGCGGAAAGACGACCTCGTTGCGCTCGGCCGAAAAGTGCAGGCTGGCGGAAAGCAGCGAACGGTGCAGCGCAGACGATTTCGGCCGCTCGCGCATCAGCCGCACCTCCACCGGGTATTCGGAACGCGGCAGCGCCGTCGTCAGCCACGACACGAAGAGGCATGCATTGCGATCGACGATCTGGTTGCGTCGCGTGATCAGCGGAGAATAGTTCCAGGTCAGCGTCGCGTTGCCGTCAAAGCGGACCGAAACGTCCGAGGCATCGATGTGGAGGCTCATGAAACGCGCAAGCGTCTCCAGCGCAACACGCAAGTTCGGCACGTAACGCAGGCTCAAGGGTAACGTGCCGTGGCCGCTTTCCGTATCCTGCGCCGTCCAGCGCAATGCCAGGCAATCGTCGTCGGCGGCCTCGGAGGCAAGCTCCAGGAGATGGGCGAACGCATCCAGCGCGACATAGCTGTCAGTCGCCGTGGTATCCGCATCTCCCAGTCCCGCCTGGTTCGCCAGGCTCGAATAGTCGACGCCGCGCATGGCCAGATAGCCTGGCAGACCATTGAGGCTGCGGCAATGCACGAGGAAAGCGTCCCCGTTCTCGCTGTCGGCGGGCATGTTCACGCCCCGCCGCGCGGTCATGTCCGCAACAGCGCCTGTTATCGGCTTGCGACCACTTTCGAAATGCATCATGACCCGGCGGACCAACTCGAGCGCCGCGAACACGGCCGCTCCTGAACTGTGCAACGAACCCGCCCGGACCGGCCGGTCCGCAACGGAGGTTTTGTTTTCGACATGACGAAGACGAACGGCGTGCGCCGCTCGCCTTCCCCGTGTCGCGCGGCTCCGTGTGCATCGCAAGCCGTATCACGTCAACGTTCCACAGAACCCCAGAGGGATCCGCGGGCGCCCCCATGATCCGCATGCATCAAGCGCAACTGACCCGCTGGTCGGACTGCCACGATCAAGACACGCGACCGGAGAACCCCCCTCGGCACTTTCCAAGTGAACAAGATATCCAGCGAGGCACTCTGATACGTTACGTCGGAAGACAAGCCAACCACAGGACTTCGGCAGTAATCCGAATACCTCAATGATTATCGCTTGATACGGTTAATCATTCGATGTGGCAATTCAGGGGCAGCCTACTCGCTCGTTGCCACCGTCGAAAACGGGGGAAAAACGTCGGATTTCTGCGCTTTATGCCCGAAACAGGGGCTTTCGAGATCCCGTGTCGGGACACATTTGTTTCCAAATTTTTCCCTGTGAAAGTAACGTAACAATCCGGAAAACGCACGGATTTCCGCCATTTTCCTGAGTAACCGGCAGCGCAACTCCTTGGTAACATGTAAACTTATGCCGGACGCTATCCACCGGCCCGCCTGAAAATAACCAGCGCAGCGCGAACCAACCGCGTCAGAGCGCACCGGAACGTTGCGTGACGGTGAAGATCCAGCCGATCGCGGCCGATCGCTGAGCGGGTGAGAATGAGGTCGGAATACATCTGTCGAACTCCTTTTCGTGGTGAGTGGAATATGAAGCCGGGGCCAAGGCGCGCCGCGTCGGGGACCGGTCATGGCCAATCGGAACACAAACCGGCGCACAAAGCGCACTCAGTGCTTCCACTTGGCAATATGTGCACATAGTGCGCTTTTGTCAAGAAACGCGCACTTTGTGCATTCGATTGGACTGGTCTAGAATGGGCGCGCCGCATCCCGCGATGCGGTGGAAAGTCGGCCGCGCCGCCCTGGTCGCCGCACTGGCAATGGGCGTCGATGGCATCCAGAATCAAAGAGATACCCGAAATGAACACCTCCGCTGCAATGACGCCGGACCAGTTCCGCGCGTGGCGAAAGACCCTCGGCTGGAAACAGAAGGAAGCAGCCGAAAAGCTCGGACTGAAGAAGCGGATGATCCAGTATTACGAGAAGGGAGACCGAGACGGCCGCAAGGTCGACATTCCGCGTTATGTCCGGCTCGCCTGTTACGCGCTTTCCGCAGGCGTTGACGATTTTGACGGACGCACCGCGACACCTGCTGTCGAAAACACCGGCGAAACCCTCGCGACGCCCGACGCCGGCGGCGCATCCTGACGCTCCCTCCGCGAGCGCCGGAGCCGGACTGCACGATGTTTTTTCAAGTTCGCACGCCTGATCCCGCCGACGGGGGTTTCCGCCCCTCCACTTTTTCCCTATAAGGCCCGCTCAGCCGAACATCATCATCTGTCGCGATGCGACTCCTTGACCGACACATGCCGCGTGTCGCCGGCGGAGCATGCCCGATGCGCGACCCCGGGGAGCCGAAATGCCCAAGCGTACTGACATCCACTCCATTCTGATCATCGGCGCCGGCCCCATCGTCATCGGGCAGGCCTGTGAATTCGACTATTCCGGTACGCAGGCCTGCAAGGCCCTCAAGGCGGAAGGATACCGGATCGTCCTGGTCAACTCGAACCCGGCCACGATCATGACGGATCCGGAACTGGCCGATGCGACCTACATCGAGCCGATCACGCCGGAGATCGTCGCCAAGATCATCGAGAAGGAACGCACCGAGCGTCCCGACGAAAAGCTCGTCCTGCTGCCGACCATGGGCGGTCAGACCGCGCTCAACTGCGCCCTCAGCTTGCGCAAGATGGGCATCCTCGACAAGTGGGACGTGGAGATGATCGGCGCCACCGCCGACGCCATCGACAAGGCCGAAGACCGCGAGCGCTTCAAGGACGCGATGACCAAGATCGGCCTCGACACGCCGCGCTCGAAGCTCGCCCACGCCATGGCCGACGGCTATGCGGCGCTGGAGGAAATCGGCCTGCCGGCGATCCTGCGTCCCTCCTTCACCATGGGCGGCACCGGCGGCGGCATCGCCTACAACCGCGAAGAGTTCCTCGACATTCTGGAGCGCGGCCTCGATGCCTCGCCGACGAACGAGGTGCTGATCGAGGAATCGGTGCTCGGCTGGAAGGAATACGAGATGGAGGTGGTTCGCGACCGCGCGGACAACTGCATCATCGTCTGCTCCATCGAGAACGTCGATCCGATGGGCGTGCACACCGGCGATTCGATCACGGTCGCGCCGGCGCTGACGCTGACCGACAAGGAATACCAGATCATGCGCGACGCCTCCCTGGCGGTGCTGCGCGAGATCGGGGTGGAAACCGGCGGCTCCAACGTGCAGTTCGCGGTCAATCCGGAAGACGGCAGGCTCATCGTCATCGAGATGAACCCGCGCGTGTCGCGTTCCTCCGCGCTCGCCTCCAAGGCGACCGGCTTCCCCATCGCCAAGGTCGCGGCAAGGCTGGCCGTCGGCTACACGCTCGACGAGCTGGAAAACGACATCACCGGCGGCGCAACGCCCGCCTCCTTCGAACCCTCCATCGACTACGTTGTCACCAAGATCCCGCGCTTCGCCTTCGAGAAGTTCCCGGGCGCGCAGCCGGTGCTGACGACGGCGATGAAGTCGGTCGGCGAGGTCATGGCCATCGGCCGCACCTTCACCGAAAGCCTGCAGAAGGCGCTGCGTGGACTGGAGACGGGGCTTTCCGGCCTCGACGAGATCGACATTCCGGGCCTCGGCCAGGGCGACGACAAGAACGCCATCCGCGCTGCCCTCGGCGTGCCGACGCCGGACCGGCTGCTGAAGGTCGCCCAGGCCATGCGGCTCGGCCTCGACAACGAACAGATCCATGAGGCCTGCAAGATCGATCCCTGGTTCCTGGAACAGCTGCGCGACATCATCGAGCTTGAGGCCAAGGTCGCGAAGTTCGGCCTTCCGGAAAATGCGGAAAGCTTCCGCAGGCTGAAATCCATGGGCTTTGCCGATGCGCGGCTGGCGAAGCTGGCCGGGCTTGAGGAAGAGGAGGTCACGGCAAGGCGCACCGCGCTCGCCGTGCACCCGGTCTACAAGCGCATCGATACCTGCGCCGCCGAGTTTGCCTCCCCGACCGCCTACATGTACTCGACCTACGAGGCGCCTTTCGCCGGCAAGCCCGCCAACGAGGCCCAGCCGTCGGAAGCCACCAAGGTGATGATCCTCGGCGGCGGCCCGAACCGCATCGGCCAGGGCATCGAATTCGACTACTGTTGCTGTCACGCCGCCTTCGCGCTGGCCGACGCCGGCTACGAATCGATCATGGTCAACTGCAACCCGGAAACGGTCTCCACCGACTACGACACCTCCGACCGGCTCTATTTCGAGCCGCTGACGGGCGAAGACGTGCTGGAGATCATCCGCATCGAGCAGTCGAAGGGCACGCTCAAAGGCGTGATCGTGCAGTTCGGTGGCCAGACCCCGCTGAAACTCGCCCAGGCGCTGAAGGAGGCCGGCGTGCCGATCCTCGGCACCTCGCCCGACATGATCGACCTGGCCGAAGACCGCGACCGCTTCCAGAAGCTGCTGCACAAACTCGACCTGAAGCAGCCGGACAACGGCATCGCCCATTCGGTCGACGAGGCCCGCGCGATCATCAAGGAAATCGGCTTCCCGGCCGTGATTCGCCCCTCCTACGTGCTCGGCGGCCGCGGCATGGAAATCGTGCGCGACGAGGAACACTTCGAGCGCTACATCAACGAGGCCGTCGTGGTTTCCGGGAAGAGCCCGGTCCTGCTCGACCACTATCTTTCCGACGCCGTCGAGATCGACGTCGATGCCCTGTGCGACGGCAAGGACGTGTTCGTGTGCGGCATCATGGAGCACATCGAGGAAGCCGGCATCCATTCCGGCGATTCGGCCTGCACTCTGCCGCCGCACTCGCTGTCGTCAGACACCTTACGCGAGCTGAAGGAACAGACCCGCGCCATGGCGCTGGCCCTCGACGTCGGCGGGCTGATGAATGTCCAGTACGCGATCAAGGACGGCACGATCTACGTGCTCGAAGTCAATCCGCGTGCCTCGCGCACGGTGCCTTTCGTGGCCAAGACGATCGGCGTGCCGGTCGCCAAGATCGCCGCGCGCATCATGGCCGGCGAAACGCTCGCGTCCTTCGACCTGCACAGCAACCGGCTCGATCATGTGGCGGTGAAGGAAGCGGTGTTCCCGTTCGCGCGCTTCCCCGGCGTCGATACCGTTCTCGGCCCCGAGATGCGTTCCACCGGCGAGGTTATGGGCCTCGACCGCGCCTACCCGGTGGCCTTTGCGAAATCGCAGCTGGGCGCCGGCGTGAAGGTGCCGACGCAAGGCACCGTCTTCATCTCGTTGCGCGACGCCGACAAGCCGCGCATCGTGGAGACGGCCCGCATTCTCGAACGCTGCGGCTTCTCGATCATCGCCACGGGCGGAACACAGCGATATCTCGAGGAAAAGGGAATTAGCTGTCGCAAGATCAACAAGGTGCTTGAAGGCCGGCCGCACATCGTCGATGCTATCAAGAACGGTGAGGTTCAGCTCGTCTTCAATACGACCGAAGGCGCGCAGGCCCTGACCGACAGCCGGTCCCTCCGTCAGGCGGCGCTGCTGCACAAGGTGCCCTACTACACCACCCTGGCAGGCGCGATTGCCGCCGTACTGGCGATCGAGGCGTACAAGACCGGCAGCCTTGAAGTCAGGCCGCTGCAGGATTACTTCCCCTCGGCCGCCTGACGAGCGTCACGGACGTGACGGTTCGCAGGAACCGCCCCCGGGTGCGCCGATATCGCGGCGCCGACGGGTGAAGGCCAGCCGGATCGTTCGTCGCGGACACGGAATACATCGAAACCGGATCGACTGATCCGGTTCACCGAACTGATCGGCGCGGGCGCTTCGGGGAGACAAAACCCTGGCGCCCGGCCGTTTATTATTGACTGTCGGTGCTGCCCGAGGCAGCGCGACCGTATCGAGAGGTCGATAACGCATGGAAAAGATCCCGATGACGATTGGCGGCCACGCCAAGCTTGAGCAGGAGCTGAAGCATCGCACCTCGGTCGAGCGCCCGCGGATCATTCAGGCGATTTCCGAAGCCCGCGCGCATGGCGACCTTTCCGAGAACGCCGAGTACCACGCCGCCAAGGAACAGCAGAGCCACAACGAGGGCCGCATCAACGAGCTTGAGGACAAGCTCAGCCGCGCCGAGATCATCGACGTGTCCAAGCTCTCTGGTGACAAGATCAAGTTCGGCGCGACGGTGACCCTCATCGACGAGGACACCGAAGAGGAGAAGACCTACCAGATCGTCGGCGACGCGGAAGCCGACGTGAAGGAGGGCCGCGTTTCCATTTCCTCCCCGATCGCGCGCGCGCTGATCGGCAAGGAAGTCGGCGACAGCGTCGAGGTCGCGGCCCCGGGTGGTGCCCATTCCTACGAGATCGCGGAAGTCCGGTTCGTCTGAACGACGGTCAGGATTGCCGAGTGATTCAAAAGGCGCGCCCGCAACGGTGCGCCTTTTCTCGTTCGTGGAGGGGCTTGCCCGGACACAGGGCCGTGCCATTTGGAAAGACAATCTCCAACGTCATGCCGGTTCTGCGAAGCGTCACTGACGTGCCGCATCGCGTCCGGGATGACGTTGGAAGGATCGAGTATCAGAACCGCAAGCAAGAGCGATCAACCGCGGTTGACGAAGAACGGAGGCCCGCATGCCGGATCATGACCTCAAGCCAAAGACCCGGGCGAAGCCGAAGCTCGAGCGGCCGCGGATGCACAAGGTCATCCTCATCAACGACGACTACACGCCGCGCGAATTCGTGGTCATGGTGCTGGAGGCCGAGTTCGGAATGAACGAGGCGATAGCCGGCAAGATCATGATGACCGCGCACCAGAAGGGCAGCGCGGTCGTCGCCGTCTACCAGCGCGATGTGGCGGAAACGAAGGCCACCCGCGCTGTCGACATGGCGAAGAAATACGGCTTCCCGCTCATGTTCACAACGGAGCCGGAAGAGTAGCTTCCCGAATCGGCCTTCCCAGACGCCCGGCCGGGGACCACTCTGCGCCCGCTAAAACCATCCCCGAAGCCCCGCCCGCGAACCCCGCTCATGACCAGCAAACCGATCGTCACCATCACCTACTGCCGCCAGTGCAACTGGCTCTTGCGCGCCGGCTGGATGGCGCAGGAACTGCTGCAGACCTTTTCGGAGGAACTCGGCGGCGTCACGCTGGTGCCTGGTACCGGCGGCATCTACCATGTCACGGTGCGCCACGAGGGCCACGAGAACCTGATCTGGGACCGCAAGGCGGAGAACGGCTTTCCGCAGCCCAAGGTGATCAAGCAGCGCCTGCGCGACGTGATCGATCCCGATCTCGCGCTCGGCCACGTCGACCGGGATTGACCGGGCGGGACTGATCGGAACGTCAGCGCGGAACAAAACCGCAACCCGCGCCCTTCCCTTCCGCGTGGCTTCGCTCCATATTCGCCCCCATGGCACCGAAGAAATCCTCCCCCCGCGACGATGATCTCCCTGAGCCCGAGACCTCCGGCCACGACAATCCGGGCTTCGGCGAAAGCCCCCAGGCTGCGTTCGAGGGGGCTCCGCTGTCCGGCTCCGTCTCCGACTGGGCGCGCGAGATTTCCGCGGAGGCGATGAAGGCCCCGCCGGCGAAAAAGGCCCCCCAATCCGACGCCAAGGCGCCCGCGAAGAAACCCGCCAAGCCGCGCGCGAAGAAGGCGGATGCCCCCGTCAGCCCGAAAGCCAAGGCGGCCGGCGGCATGAACCCGATCGCCGGGCTCGACATCTCGCTGGAGGATGCGGAAGAACTGCTGGCAAAACAGGTCGCGGAGACCAAGAAACGCAACAAGCGCAAGGGCAAGAACGCCCTGCCCGAACTTTCCGGCGACCAGGGCGCGACCGCCACCGTCGCCGCGCTGTCGGCGCTGATCGAAAGCGGCAACCCGCTGCACAAGGACGGCAAGATCTGGACGCCGCATCGCCCCGAGCGGCCGGCGAAGTCCGAGGGCGGCGTGCCCATCGAGATGGTCACCGAGTTCAAGCCGTCGGGCGACCAGCCGACCGCCATTGCCGATTTGGTCGCGGGTGCCAACGACAACGAGCAGACCCAGGTGCTCCTGGGCGTCACCGGCTCGGGCAAGACCTTCACCATGGCCAAGGTCATCGCCGAGACCCAGCGCCCCGCCCTGATCCTCGCCCCCAACAAGACGCTGGCCGCCCAGCTCTATGGCGAGTTCCGCTCGTTCTTCCCGGAAAACGCGGTGGAATATTTCGTCTCCTACTACGACTATTACCAGCCGGAGGCCTACGTCCCGCGCACCGACACCTACATCGAGAAGGAATCCTCGATCAACGAGGAGATCGACCGCATGCGCCACGCGGCGACGCGCGCGCTGCTGGAGCGCGATGACGTCATCATCGTCGCCTCGGTCTCCTGCATCTACGGTATCGGTTCGGTCGAGACCTACACCGCCATGACCTTCTCGCTGGAGGTCGGCGAACGCATCGACCAGCGGCAACTGCTCGCCGACCTCGTCGCCCTGCAATACAAGCGCAACGACGCCGCCTTCCAGCGCGGCGCCTTCCGCGTGCGCGGCGACACCATCGAGATCTTCCCCGCCCACTACGAGGACCGCGCCTGGCGGATCTCGCTGTTCGGCGACGAGATCGACGCCATCACCGAATTCGATCCGCTGACCGGAAAGAAGTCCGGCGAGATGAAGTCGGTGAAGGTCTACGCCAATTCGCACTACGTGACGCCGAAGCCGACGCTGAACCAGGCGGTGAAGTCCATCAAGGCGGAGCTCAGGCAGCGGCTTGAGGAACTGAACGCCCATGGCCGCCTGCTGGAGGCGCAGCGGCTGGAACAGCGCACGCTGTTCGACATCGAGATGATCGAGGCGACGGGCTCGTGCGCCGGCATCGAGAACTATTCGCGCTATCTGACCGGCCGCGCGCCGGGCGAGCCGCCTCCGACGCTGTTCGAATACCTGCCCGACAACGCGCTGGTCTTCATCGACGAGAGCCACGTCACCGTTCCGCAGATCGGCGGCATGTACCGGGGCGACTTCCGCCGCAAGGCGACGCTGGCCGAATACGGCTTCCGCCTGCCCTCGTGCATGGACAACCGCCCGCTTCGCTTCGAGGAATGGGATGCCATGCGGCCGCAGACGGTCTGCGTTTCCGCCACGCCGGGCAACTGGGAAATGGAGCAGTCCGGCGGCGTCTTCGCCGAACAGGTCATCCGCCCCACCGGCCTCACCGATCCCCCGGTGGAAATCCGCCCGGCCAAGTCCCAGGTCGACGATCTTCTGGGCGAAGTGCGCGCAACGGCGGCGAAGGGCTACCGCAGCCTCGTCACCGTGCTCACCAAGCGCATGGCGGAGGATCTGACCGAATACCTGCACGAATCCGGCGTGCGCGTGCGCTACATGCATTCCGACATCGACACGCTGGAGCGCATCGAGATCCTGCGCGATCTGCGCCTTGGCGCCTTCGACGTGCTGGTCGGCATCAACCTGCTGCGCGAGGGCCTGGATATCCCCGAATGCGCACTGGTGGCGATCCTGGACGCGGACAAGGAGGGCTTCCTGCGCTCCGAGACCTCGCTGATCCAGACCATCGGCCGCGCCGCCCGCAACGTCGACGGCCGGGTGCTGCTTTACGCCGACCGCGTCACCGGCTCGATGCAGCGCGCCATCGACGAGACCGACCGCCGCCGCGCCAAGCAGGTCGCCTACAACGAGGAACACGGCATCACGCCGGAATCGGTGAAGAAGAACATCGGCGACATCCTGAGCTCGGTCTACGAGCGCGACCACGTGACGGTGGATCAGGGCTTCGCGGAGGCCGCCGGCGAGATGATCGGCAACAACCTCGCAACCCACATCGAGGCGCTGGAAAAACGCATGCGCGAGGCTGCCGCCGACCTCGATTTCGAGGAAGCTGCAAGATTGCGCGACGAGGTCAAGAGATTGCGCGAGACGGAGCTTGCGGTATCAGACGACCCGCTGTCGCGGCAATCCGCCATTGAGGACAAGAGCGGCGGCTACCGCGGCGAGCGCCCCTTTGGGGCGAGCGCCAACACGCCGAAGGGCGCGAGCTCCAAGGTGCGCAAGAACACGCTGGACGAGATGACCGTGGGTCGGACGGAAGTACCAATGCCGAGCGGCCGCCCGGGCATCGGCAGCGAGGAGAAGAAAGGGCCGAGGGGAAGGCCGCGGAAGACCGGGCGTGCGGGGAGGTAATGATAATAACTACCACCTCCCTTTATTTTCCTTCATTTTCAAAGAAAGCGCTCAATAATTTCATGAGTGAGTCTAATACTATTTGCTCATTTTCTACATAGATTGGACTTTTTATATTAATTAAAGGCCTTTTTTTATTATTTATATATTTAATATATTGCCCTTCATTATCTTTTCGCCTTCCGCGACTAAACAATATACGGTACATTCTTGGTGTGATGCCATAGAAATGAAGGAAGCTTACCCCAGGATAGGATTGATATTTGCCACGATCCTCCCCTTCGAACGAAATCGAATCATTATGCAAATTCGTTGAAAGGCTTTTTGGATAAGGCTCCAGAAAATATACTTTTGCGATACCAGAAGCGATAATATGTTTTTCACACATATGACACGGAAACGTTGTACAATACAAAATCATATCTTTAGTTGATCTACCTAGTCGCGCCGCATCCGTTATCGCCGACATTTCCGCATGAACAACTCGCCCATATTCAAGGGCATCCATTATTTGGGATTTCTGGACAGCCTTTGATGCAAAAATGCTCTCCGCGCTTTCAGCGCCTATAGTAGATATAAGATCTACAACCACCTCCTTTTTCCTTGAATAATTTGCATCAATACCCCTTTTGTAATCTCGATCATCTTTTTCTTCATCATAAGCCCAGTATGTCCCCCCACCAGCTTTCGGAACTTCATTTGATCCCATAGCTACAATTTCTCCTTCCGGAGAAAATATAGCAGCCCCTACCTGGCGTGAAAGATCAAGCGAGCGGAGCGCAACGGAATTTGCTATATACATACCGTACTCAATTTGAGTCGGAGATATATTATTAGCTGAAAATAAAAGCTCACAAAATCTACTGACTTGCTCCGAATATGTCATTTCCTCCATATCCATATTTATAATAACGTCTGCGTTATGAAATATATCTCCAACTTTTTGTCCATATTCAGCTTTCTCATTTTCATCAATTGAAACTAACTCTTCAGCAGAAGACCTATATTTCGTTATGCCGCTATCATTAATACTATTTGCCATTTTTCGCGAAAGGTAATCAACTCTAGCGCCGCGACGGGAATAAACAGATACTTGAATA
Organism: Breoghania sp. JC706; assembly: GCF_037026715.1. Taxonomy (NCBI): domain Bacteria; kingdom Pseudomonadati; phylum Pseudomonadota; class Alphaproteobacteria; order Hyphomicrobiales; family Stappiaceae; genus Breoghania; species Breoghania sp. JC706. The sequence continues at coordinate 127,668 of NZ_JBANCG010000009.1, read as the reverse complement.
AAGGCGCGACCATAAATTGATCTCATAAATTCGATCTCTTCATTTCTTTTAAACTGCCTAATCAAAAATACTGTTTTTGAATAAGCGTCTTTCAAAGCCGCCTTATCTTTTTTGTATAACTCATCCCGTTTCCGAGCAATTTCCGAGACAGTGAGGTACGCTAATACCTCTGGCATCTCGAATGATTTTCGAAGCTGATTTCCATAGGAAATATATGTTCTATATTTTTCCTCCAAAGTTTTATCTGACAATTCTTGATCTGGTATTATTTGTCGAGATAGTAATTTAAATGATTTCGTAATTCTGATATTGACGACTCGGTAATTATTTTCTTTGAAATAACTTGAATAACATTCAATTACATCATCGATGTTGACCCCGATAGGCGCAACGAATCCGATAAAAATCTCTGGAAACTCTATATTTGGGAAAAGATCAGACACCGATTGCCCCCATTTAAAAAATCGTTAACGAACACCTTAACGAGCCATTAACGCGAAGTTTGCATCATGGTACAGTTTCGAATCAGGGAGATGCAAATATGAGCCATTTAAAGAACCTGCCCAAAATAGGTGCTCAATTAAATTATCGGATTCAAAAGCTAATTGACGCGCAGAGTGATTCTTATAGTCAATGGAAGAGCTCGCAGATTAGTAGAAATCAAGAGGCAGCAGAAAGGCTCTCAGAGACACTTAAGGCTAAAAAGTAATAGTTTCTACAAAATATCTCTCTGTAAATTTGTGCGTTCTTGTACATAATTAGTTAGAAGCTACGCTTTGCTCATATTTATGTAGCGCACATTGTAGAATGGGTTTTTATTTCCCTCTAAGAATACTTCATGATGATAGAATTAGATGGCTCCGGCGGGACCGGACGGAGGCCGAAGGACGCCTCTGGTATCGGCTGCGCAACCGGCAGCTCTGCGGCTGGAAGTTCCGCCGTCAGGTGCCCGTGGACCGGTTCATCGTCGATTTCGTCTGCGAGGATGCCCGCCTGATCATCGAACTTGACGGTGACCAGCACGGTTGGCAGATCGAGAGGGACGACGCCCGCACCGCAGTACTTGAGGCCGCCGGCTATCGTGTCGTGCGCTATTGGAACCACCAGGTGACGCAGGGCATCGAGGACGTGCTGGAAGACATCCTCGCCCATCTGGAAAAGCGGTAGACGCGCCTAAGAAGCCGGCCCAATCACCTCTCCCATGGGGAGAGGTCGGAGCAAAGCTCCGGGTGAGGGGTGTCGGATCATCCGTATCCACGAGAGTTCCCATCCCCTCACCCCAGCCCTCTCCCCATGGGAGAGGGAGCCAGACCGTGCTTGCTGCAACACCGAGACAAACCAGCGCCCCAAAAAAACTTATCCCCGCCCCCTCTCACGGCCCTTATCCTTCTCCCATCGCCCGGCCATATGCGGGAAGCCACGGCAGACCGTCTGTCGTGCTGGTCGGGGATCGTGACGGCGACGGCTGAAAGGGTGTAACGGTCCCGATTAGGCTGACGTGATCGAGCCATTAGTCGTGGGGGCCCGGGATTCGATAGGGCACGCGACTTCGGACCGCGGACGGCAATTCCTTCGGGGAACGCCCGAAACCGGTCAGGAAGTACCGCCTCCGGCATGCTTCCGAAGTCGTGGCGTGAGAGTGGTCAGGCGACCGAGCGAGACTCTCGAGACAACGTCATGGGCAGGGCAAAGCCGCCTCATTGCCGAAGACTCGAAGAACACTTTTGAAATGGCCAGGCAATGCCGGCCGCGCCCTGCCGATTCCCTTCCAACGCCGAGCCTCCGGGCCCAGGCGCCGATCAGCCATGCTTGCAAATCCGGCAGCCGTTCCGGTTATGCACACGAAACGGATATTTCACGCACCATCGCAATAAACACAATAAATTACAATGGAAACTCGCCGCTTATACGTATTTACCGGCATATATTATTTAACATACGTAACAAAAATCGAATTTTAGTCTTTGATATCGCGCTTGCAGCCGGATACCTTTACGGCACCAACAAGTAGGCGAGAACCCTCACTATCGTTAGCAAACGGTTAACGCTATATCCGCAGGCGTGCCGGAAGCGACGGGGAAGAGGGCCGCATGGTGTCATCCAGGAGTGTGGACATGGGTATTTTCTCCAGCAGGCAGAATCCGCCATCCGACGACGGCGGCGCCCGGCCGACGCCCTATGGCGCGGCCGACGAAGAGGCGCTTTTCGAGGAGGAAAGCGGAGAGGAGTCCAACGTCCAGGAGATCTCCCCGCTGGCCTTGCGCATGCAGGAGAAGCTGCGCAGCCTCGACAATCTGAAGGCGCGCGTCGGCGGCCTCGGCCGCACGTTCGAGCAGATGAACGCGCTGGCCGCGGAAAGCTCCAATTCCATCTCGCTCCTGTCCGAATTCGTGGACAGCGCCCGCACCCACATAGAGACGGAAATCCGGCTCAAGTCGGAAAACGCCAAGCTGGCGACCGAGCTGATCGACCGCAATCACGAGGTCAAGTCGCTCAAGACCCAGCTTGAGGAGGCGCTGGCCGAGGTCCATTCGCTGCGCAAGCGCGGCACCGAGACCCGCACCGCACTGGAGGGCGCACGCAACGATCTCGTCGCCATCCGCGACAACAACAAGAAGGTGAACGAGGAATACCGCGCCCAGAGCGCGCAGCTGGTGGAGGCGAACGCGCAGATCGCGGAGCTGACGGGCGAGCTGAAGGATTCGAACGCCAAGCTCTCCGCGCAGGAGGAGCATTCCGAGAGCCTCAAGACGGCGCTCGACGGCGTCACCCAGCGCGAGAAGGAATTGCAGCAGAACCTCGCTGAAAGCGCCGCCCTGCTGGAGCAGGAGGTGAAGAAGTCGCAGCAGCTCACCTCCGAGCTGGAGGCCGCTAAGCGTCAGGTCGGCCAGTTCCGCACCGAGGCGATCGACCTGAAATCGCGCCTCGATATTGCCGAACAGGAGATCGAATACGCGCAGTCGCGGCTGGAGGAGGAGAAGCGCAAGCACGACAACGAGATCTACACGCTCAATTCAGAGATCGAAAACCTGTCCTCGCAGCGCCGTATCGGCGCCCATTCGCTGCAGGAGATGGCGACCGAGAACAATTCGCTGAAGGAGCGCAACCGCGATCTCGTCAAGCGCATGCAGGAAATCGAGCACCTGCTCGACGGCGCGCAGAAGAACCACGAGCACGACCGCAACGAGCTGGTCGGCGCAAATGCCAAGCTGCGCGAGCTGAACCTGCGTTACAATGCTGTGCTGACCGATCTCAATCACGAGCGCAGCCAGAACCAGAAATATTCCGACAGCAACGAGGAGCTGATCGAGGAAAACAAGAAGCTCCAGCGCTATCGCATCAAGTACGACAGCGCGGTCGACCAGATCGCCCAGCTCAAATCCGTCATCGCCAACTACCAGATGGCGATGGAAAAGGACGGCATCTCCTTCGCCCGGGCAACCGGCGGCGATGCGGTGGAGCGGGTGGAAAAGGTGCTCGCGGCCGACGACGACGTGGACGCCGACATCTTTTCGCCTTTGGACGAGACGCCCGGCGATGCTCCGGCCGAGACCGGCGCCTCCGGGAAGGACGATGGCAACATCGTCAAGCTGCGCGGCGAGCGCGACTGAACGCCGGCCGGACGGTCCATCCGAACGGACAGGACCGAGCGGAACGAGGCAGCGGGGCGCCAGAAACAGGCGCCCCGTTCACTTTTGGGGAGGCGTTTGCGCGCCGTCGCCGAGCGGGCGCTGCATCAGCACCGTATCGAGCCAGCGGTCGAACTTGCGGCCGACATCCTTCAGCGTGCCGACCATTGCAAAGCCCATCGAGCGGTGAAGCTCGATCGAGGCGACATTGGCGCTGTCGCCGATCACCGCCACCATCTGCCGGAAGTCGCGTGCCGTCGCCTCCTCAATGAGGCGGGTCAGAAGCGCGCGGCCCACGCCGAGGCGCCGGGCTTCCGCCGCCACATAGACAGAATTCTCCACCGTCCCCCGGTAGGCCGGGCGCGGACGATAGGCACCGGCGTAGGAATAGCCCAGAAGCCGGGCCACGCCGTCGATCTCTGCCTCACAGGCGAGATAGGGATACCCTCCCTGCACGAGCGCCTCGAAACGACGGCGCATTTCGTCCTCGTCCGGCGCAACCAGCTCGAAGGAGGCCGTTCCGGTGCGAACCGCTTCGGCATAGATCGCGGTGATCGTGGGAATGTCGTCCCCGCAGGCGGGGCGGATGGTAAGATGGGTCATGGGTCGGGAGTGGAGTGTCTTGAGGATGGGCAGGCGCGCCAGCAAGAGCGCAGCTGGATATTGCGCTGCAAGGGGCCTTCCGTCCAGCCGGGAATTATCAATGCCGACAGAAGCCGGCTCCTGTTCAATGGAACAGTCGCGGATCGATGACGCAACGGTTCAGACCCGAAACCCTGCGGCAGCCATGTTCTCCATTGCGCAAAATATTATTATATACTAACATTCGAATGTATTAATATAATGTATCGAACGCCCGCGCCGTTCTGCGGCCCGCGCGGGGCAACCGGGGGAAGACGGCACAGCCGCCCCATCCCGGCAAACCGCTCCGGCAACTTGACGAACCAACAAGAACAAGTCCACGCCGCGGGGAAAACAGGAGGAATGCAATGTCCCGGGTTCTCATTCTCGGCGGAGGCGTGGCCGGCATATCGGCGGCCTACGAGATCCGCGAGGCGCTTGGCAAGTCGCACGAGGTGACGGTCGTTTCCAAGGCGCCCTATTTCCAGTTCACGCCGTCCAACCCGTGGGTGGCCGTCAAGTGGCGCACGCGCGAGGACATCACCGTCGACCTCGCCTCCACGCTGCCCCGCCACGGCGTGAAATTCGTCCACGCGGCGGCCGAAAAGGTGCTGCCGGAGGAAAACGCCGTAAGGCTCTCCAACGGCGAGACCATGGGCTACGATTACCTGGTGATCGCCACCGGCCCCGAACTCGCATTCGACGAGATCGAGGGTCTGGGTCCGGAGGGCTTCACGCAGTCGGTCTGCGACGTCGAGCACGCCACCAGCGCGCAGGCCGGATGGGAGGCCTTCTGCGCCAATCCCGGGCCGATCGTGGTCGGTGCGGTGCAGGGCGCCTCATGCTACGGCCCGGCCTACGAATTCGCGATGATCATGGACACCGACCTGAGGAAGCGGAAGATCCGCGACAAGGTGCCGATGACCTTCGTCACCGCCGAGCCCTATGTCGGCCATCTCGGCCTCGGCGGCGTGGGCGATACCAAGGGCCTGCTGGAATCGGAGATGCGCGAACGCCACATCCGCTGGATCACCAATGCCAAGGTGGCGAAGGTTGAGGAAGGCAAGATGACCGTCCTCGAACACGACGACGACGGCGCTGTGAAGAAGACCCGCGAGTTGCCGTTCGGCTACTCGATGATGCTTCCGGCCTTTCGCGGCATTCCCGCATTGATGGGCATCGAGGGATTGGTCAATCCGCGCGGCTTCGTCATCGTCGACAAGCACCAGCGCAACCCGAAATACGCAAACATCTTCGGCGCCGGCGTCTGCATCGCCATCGCCCCGCTGGAAGCGACCCCGGTGCCCGTCGGCGTGCCCAAGACGGGTTACATGATCGAGAGCATGGTGACCGCGATCGCCTGGAACCTGAAGGAGATCGTGGCCGGCAAGGAACCCACCCATCAGGGCTCCTGGAACGCCATCTGCCTTGCCGATTTCGGCGACGGCGGGGTGGTCTTCGTCGCCCAGCCACAGAATCCGCCGCGCAACGTCAACTGGTCGTCGAGCGGCAAGTGGGTGCACCTGGCCAAGGTTGCCTTCGAGAAATATTTCCTGCGCAAGGTCCGCAAGGGTTCCACCGAGCCCTACTACGAAAAGGCCGTCATGCAGATGCTGAACATCTCGAAGCTGAAGGACAAGGAACCCGCCTGAGGCGGAATTCAGCCGGGCAACCGGTACGGCAATGAAAAACGGGCGCGGAGTGATCCGCGCCCGTTTTCAGTTTCCGGACAATCCGCGATGCGGACGAGAAAGCTAGTCGCGGTTGCCGAAGAGCTGCATCAGCATGATGAACAGGTTGATGAAGTCCAGGTACAGCCTGAGCGCGCCCATGATCGCCTTGCGGCCGGCGACGACATCGCTGTCCCCCGAATAGTACATCTCCTTGATCTGCTGCGTGTCGTAGGCGGTAAGACCGGCAAAGACGAGCACGCCGATCACGGACACGGCGAACTGCAGCGCGCTGGAGCCGATGAAGATATTCACCAGCGACGCGATGATGATGCCGATCAGGCCCATGAACAGGAACGAGCCCCAGCCGGACAGATCCTTCTTCGTGGTGTAGCCGAAGAGGCTTAGGCCACCGAAGGAGGCCGCGGTGATGAAGAACACCCGCGCCACCGACTCATGCGTGTAGACCATCAGGATCGAGGAGAGCGAAATGCCCACCAGCGCGGCATAGGCCCAGAACGTGCCCTGCGCGGCCCCGACGCTCATCTTCTGGATGCGGAACGAGAGGAAGAACACCATCGCCAGCGGCGCCAGGATCACCACCCACTTCAGCGGGCTGGCAAACAGCGCGACACCGAGATTGGTGAGCATCATGCCATTGTTGAGCTGCGCCACGGCGTTCGCCGGGTTGTCGGTCACCGACAGCATGAAGGTGCCGAGCGCTGCGAGCCCGGTGATACCGAGGCCGAGCGCCATGTAGTTGTACACGCGCAGCATGTAGGCCCTGAGGCCAGCGTCATAGAGGCCGGCCTCGGCGCGCGAACCCGCATATCGGGTTGCCTGATTACGGTCGAAGGTCGCCATCGAAATCCTCGCTTTTGATTACGCCCCGAAGAGACACATAGGCGCCTGGACGGGCGCTGCGTCGAATATGGTGGCATGCGGCACCACGAACAAGACCGCATCATGGCACATTCGCGTGATTTTATCCCCGTGGCCGTTGAATTGGTTAAGGTCTTCGGCACACGGCGGGGCGGCGGGCGAGCAGGCTCAGCCAAGATCCTTCTCGAACCAATGGTGCGCATAGGGTTCGTCGTTGAAGGCCGGCACCTCCCGGTAGCCGGAGGAGCGGTAGAGGGCGAGCGCCTCCGTCAGGTTGCGGTTGGTCTCCAGCCGGAGAAGCGAAATCCCGAAGCCCCGCGCCTCCGCCTCCAGCACCTCGATGATCCGCCGCCCGACACCGAGCCCGCGTGCGCCATCGGCCACCCACATACGCTTGACCTCGCCCATGCCGGCCTTGATCTGCTTGACCGCACCGCAGCCGACCGGCTTGCCGTCGAGCCGGGCGATAACGAAGGCTCCGTGGGGGGCGCGCAGCGAAGCCGCATCCGCCGGATTGCTCGCCGAGGGATCGAAGCCGGCATCGAAACGCCTGGCCAGCTCCTGAAAATACTCCTGCATGCACCATTGCGCGTCCGCGCTTTCGGGCGGCTCAACCGCCACCTTGATCGCGGAGGCGCGCAGCAGCCCGCATACCTCGCTCATTGCCGCTGCAAGCTCGTCGCGGCGCGCCTGATCGAGCGATGACAGGAGCGAAACGGCATTGCGTTCGAGGCCATCGCGCGTGCCGCCCGGGCCGCATGCCCCCAACCTCAGATCGACCTCGCGCACGAAGTCGAGCACCTGCTCAAGATGAATTGGCCTCATAAGACGCACTCACGGCTCTGAAATGAATGAAGGCCTCGGAAAACCCGCAGGCCTGAAAAACGAGAAAATCAGCAATCGAGATTGACATTACACAGCGGGATATCAATGACTTCAAAAAAGAAATATTGCAGAGAAAAATAAAAATAGACTAACGCCCACTAGACAATATACCCTAGGGTCAAATAGCTTCGATAAACCAATATCAAAAAATCATATTAATATATATTCAAAATAGTCGAAAAGTAAAAGGCGCCGGAATGAACAAAAAAAACTACAGTATAGTTATTATAATATTAATAATAATCGTACTATCGAATGCAGTGGACATTGGCGATAGAGTTTTTAAGCCAATTTGCACATATTTTATTTCTGAAGGCGGAATTTTATGCACACACAGAGAACACATAATAGATGCATCCTCTATATTGTTACTCTTTCTTATAGCATATTATACCATTTACAAGTTATATGACAAGGCTACCTCATCGCTTTCATTTTCTTTTTTCCGTGGCGAATGGTGCGTCGAACCATGTAATTTCGCCGATTTAAATCAAATTGACACAATTTCAAATAACGTTTTTGGGGATGAATCTTCAAATATAGAGCAAATAAGGAGAATTTATAGTATTGATCACAAATCTTTCTGGAAAGTTTTTAAGCGAAGAGATGATGGTAAAATCAGCATAAATGGGTATTTCTGTATCTATAAGATATCGAAGTCCGGCATATCTGCCATCAAAAATGGGACTTTTAATGGCGCGAATCCAGACAGAGCATGGCTAGATACTTCCAACCAAAAAAACAAGAAGACTTACTACATAGGAGCTATATATTCTAAAAGTCGATATGGAAAGGCTGCCGCTTTGTCAGGCATAAATGCTATATTTAATGAAAGAAATCCAAGTGCATTATTTGCGCGCGCGGCGACAGAAGATGGAATACGATCTCTAAACTCAAACAAATTCGAACCCGTCACACCTCGAAGAGTTGGAATAGGAGCATATTACACGAAGAATTTCCGAAACACTTAGAGATTGCGCAGAACCGGCGCCGGCCGTTCGCCCAGCACACGCCACGTGCCGATCAGGCCGAAGCCCACGGAAAGCACCAGCGCGACGAGCGCGGCGACAAGCGCCGTCATCGGCTGGAACGCGAAGCCGACATGCATGATCTCCACGATCACGTACCAGGCCGCCACGGTGCCGGCGATCACGGCAAAGACCGCCGTTGCGATCCCCAGCATGGCATATTCCATCGCATAGGCGGCGATCAGCCGGGCACGGGTCGCCCCAAGCGTCTTGAGGATCACCGCATCATGGATGCGGTTGCTGTGACCGGCGGCCAGCGCGCCCGCCAGAACCAGAACGCTGGCGATGAGCGTGATGGCGGAGGCGCCCCGGATTGCCCAGGCGAGCTGGCCGACGAGATCGTTCACCTGATTGATCGCATCCTTGACGCGCACGCCGGTTACCGTCGGCAGGGCGTTGGAAACAGATTTCAGCAACGCGATTTCGCGCGTCGTGCCGACCGGTTCTTTCCAGGTGACGGTGGCGAGATAGGAATGCGGCGCACCGGCGAAGGTGTTTGGCGAAAACACCATGACGAAGTTGAGCGCCAGGCTCTCCCACTCCACGTCCCGCGTGTTGGCGACCCGCGCCGTGATCTCGCGCCCAAGCACGTTGACGGTTACCGGATCGCCGATCTTGAGCCCCAGCCCCTTGGCAAGCTTGCCCTCGAAGGAAACAAGCGGCTCGCCGGTATAGTCCTTCGGCCACCATTTGCCGGCGACGAGTTCGGAATTCTCCGGCAGATCGGCGGAATAGGTGATGCCGCGGTCGCCGCGAAGCACCCAGGCTGCGTCCGGCGCCGGCTGGACCTGCGATGCAGGCACCCCGCTGAGCTTCACCAAGCGCCCGCGCAGCATGGGTGCGGTCACGAGCTCCGCCTTCGGCGCCTCCCGGGCGATCAGGTCGCGGAATGCGGGCATCTGGTCGCTCTGGATATCGAGGAAGAAAAAGCTCGGCGCATCGCCCGCGATCCGCGTCGTAAGCTCGCGCCTGAGATTTCCGTCGATCAGCGTCAGCGCGACGAGCAGCGTCAGCCCGAGCCCGAGAGACAGGGTGACCGATGGCGTCAGCGCGCCGGGACGATGGATGTTGCCAAGCGCCAGACGCCACTCGGTCGCAAGCGCGGCTGCACGTCCCGAAATTGCGCCGAAGCGCGGCATGTGCCGCGCCAACGCCATGACCCCGCGTCCCACCGCGAACAGCAGAATGAAGGACGCGGCGGCGGCACAGACATAGATGAGCGCGATGCGCCTCTCGTAGGAAAGCAGGACGACAAGCCCCGCCAGCAGCAGCACCGTGAGGGCCGCCGCGGTGACGTAACGCCGACGTGGCAGACGAACACCTGTGCCGATTTCGTCGCGAAAGAGCGCGGTCGGCGGCACGTCATGCGCGCGCCCCAGTGGCCAGAGCGCGAAGGCGAGCGCGGTGAGCAGACCGTAGACGAGCCCCAGCGCCAGCTCACCCGGATAGATGCCGGCGATCACCCGCACCGGCAGCACGCCGGACAGAGCCGCCCCGGCCGCAAACGGCAGAAGCGCTCCGAGCACCAGACCGATCGCCACGCCAAGGCCGGCCAGCAACAGGATCTGCATCAGGTAGAGCCAGAAGACGAAGCTTCCCGGCGCCCCGACGCATTTGAAGGTGGCAATGACCGACCGCTTGGAATCGAGAAAGGCGCGCACCGCATTGGCGACGCCGACACCGCCGACCACCAGGGCGGTGAGGCCAACGAGTGTCAGGAATTGCGAGAACTGGCCGATGCTGCGACTGAGCCCCGGCGCGGCATTGTCGCGGCTGCGGATCCGCCAGCCCGCATCGGGAAAGCGTGCCTCCGCCTCCTCCCGCACCGCCTTGACGGCCGCATCGCCAGCCGGCCCCGCCGAAGCCCCGTCGATGGCCACGCGGTGATGCCAGCGCACCAGGGTGCCGGGCTGCAACAGCCTGGAAGCGTCGAGCGCGGCGCGCGAGATCATCAGCCGCGGTCCGAAATCGACTCCGCCGCTGAGCTTGTCGGGCTCCGATGCGATCGTGTCGACCACCTTGAGCTTCGCGTAGCCGAGCGTGATCTGGTCGCCCACGGCTATGTCGAGACGGGCCAGAAGTGCCGGATCGACGACCGCGCCCCAGACGTCGCCGGTTTGCGCCAGATCTGCGTGCACGTCGCCGCCCCGGGAAAGCTGCAAGGTTCCAAAGAGCGGATAGGCGCCGTCGATCGCCTTGACCTCGACGAGCGCCTGCGCATCGCCGGACGGCGTTCGCGCCATGGCGCGCATGTTGGCGATCACGGAAATCCTGCCGGGCCCATCGAGGAAGACGCGCTCCGGCCCGCTCGCCTCGCGGTGGACCAGCGAAAAATCGAGATCGCCGCCGAGGATCGACCGTCCCTCGCCGGTGATGCCCTCGGTCAGCCCGCGCGACAGCGAGGCGACGCCGGCGATTGCGGCAACGCCCAGTGCGATGCAGGCGATGAAGACGTAGAACCCGCGAAGCCCTCCGCGCATTTCGCGAAGTGCGAAGCGGAAGGCCGTCGCGATCGTGGCGTATCCGCCCGCCGCCCCTGCTGCGGCCCGCGCCATGTCAGCGCCCCGCCGCCGCATGCGCGGGTCGGGCGACGTGATCAGCGTCGATAAGGCCGGAATGGATGCGCACGCTGGTGGTGCAGCGATCGGCGAGCGAGCGATCGTGGGTGACGAGCACCAATGTCGTGCCGCGCCGTTGCTGGGCCGCGAACATCAGATCGATGATGTTTGCGCCAGTGGTTTCGTCGAGATTGCCGGTGGGCTCGTCCGCGATGAGGATCTCCGGCTCGGTGACGAGCGCGCGGGCCATGGCGACGCGCTGCTGCTCGCCGCCGGAAAGCTGGGCCGGATAATGGGTGGCGCGGTCGCGGAGTCCGACGGCGGCGAGTTCGTCGCGGGCGCGCTCGAATGCGCGGGATTCGCCGGCAAGCTCCAGCGGCACGGCAACGTTTTCAAGCGCCGTCATGTTGGGAATGAGATGAAAGGACTGGAAGACGATACCGACATGTTGTCCGCGAAAACGCGCGAGTTCGTCCTCTGAAAGACCGGTGAGTTCGGTATCTGCCACCCGCACCGTGCCGCTGTCGGCCCGCTCCAGCCCCGCCATGACCATCAGCAGCGTCGACTTGCCCGAACCGGATGGCCCGATGATGCCGACGGAATGGCCGCGGGCGATATCGAGATCGATCCCTTTCAGGATGTGCACCCGGGCGGCGCCGTTTCCCAACGACAGGTGAACGTCCCGGAGCGAAATGGCCGGCTGTTCGGCAGGATGGTCCACGGGCCTTGTCCTCGGCTGGCTCGAACCCAAATGATAGGCCCGACATCTGATGGGTTTGCCGTCCGGCGCCCGATGACTGGCATGCGGCGGCAGGCACCCGATGTCGGACACGCGCTACGGGCCGAATGCCTAAAGATCACCAAACGACCGCGCTTGGCGGTCTTCCATCGAACGTGCTCTATTGGCGTCGACCATGTGTCCCGGCCAATATGGGGACGGAGCACGATCAATCCAGAGGGTTCATGCGCTTCCTGGCAATCATGATTTCCAGCCTGCTTATCGTCGGCGGAGCATCCGCCGGCCCTGCAGCGGCGAACGGGACCACCATCGTCGCCTTCGGAGACAGCCTGACGGCCGGCTACGGCCTCGATCCCGGAGAGGGCTTTCCCGATCAGCTGCAGCAGGTCCTGAGGGCCAAAGGTCATGACGTGAACGTGATCGACGCGGGCGTTTCCGGCGACACGACCGCGGGCGGCCTGGCGCGGCTCGACTGGTCCATCGGCGACAATGCGGACGCGGTGATCCTGGAACTCGGGGCCAACGACGCGCTGCGCGGGGTCGCGCCTGAGGAAACCCGCAAGAACCTTGCCGCCATGCTGGAGAAACTGAAGGAGCGCGGCCTGCCCGTGCTGCTCGCCGGCATGCTGGCGCCGCCCAACATGGGTCCTGAATACGGCCGCGCGTTCAATGCGATCTACCCCGACCTTGCGAAAGAATACGGCGTGCCGCTCTATCCGTTCTTTCTGGACGGCGTTGCCGGCGACCCGGCGCTCAACCTTGGCGACGGCATGCATCCGACCGGCGCGGGTGTCGCCGTCATCGTGAAAGGCATCCTGCCGGATGTCGAAGCGCTACTGGCGGAGGCAAACGCGCGGTAACCCTCGCATTCTCAGACTGAAAAGCGATATTTCCTCTCCGATACGCCTCCTTTCTCTCAAACGGGACAAAGATCCCGTCCTCCCATCCGACCAACTCAGGAACTTCCCATATGATCGAAATGCGCAAACTCGGGCGAACCGGTATCGAGGTCAGCAGCGTCTGTCTCGGCACGATGACCTGGGGCGAGCAGAACACCGAGGCCGAAGGTCATGCCCAGATGGACATGGCACTGGAGCGCGGCATCAATTTCTTCGACACCGCCGAACTCTACCCGATCCCGCCGAAGGCCGAGACGCAGGGCCGCACGGAAGAGACGATCGGCACCTGGTTCAAGGCACGCGGCACCCGTGACAAGGTGATCCTCGCCTCCAAGGTGGTCGGACGGACCGGAAACACCTGGTTCCGCAACGACGGCTCGGAAGGCCGGCTGACGCGGATCCAGATCGAAGAGGCTGTCAACAAGAGCCTGAAGCGGCTCCAGACCGACTATATCGATCTCTACCAGATCCACTGGCCCGACCGCATCGTCTCGCAGTTCGGCACCAACCCGACGATCTGGCAACCGCAGGATCCCGCGCCCGACGAGACGCCGATCGAGGAAACGCTCTCCGTGCTCGCCGATCTGGTGAAGGCTGGCAAGATCCGTCATGTCGGCCTTTCCAACGAGAGCGCCTGGGGAACGATGCGCTATCTGCAGGCAGCCGAGACCAGCGACCTGCCGCGCGTCGTCTCCATCCAGAACGCCTATTCGCTGCTGAACCGCACGTTCGAGACGAACCTTGCCGAGATCCATGCGCGCGAGCAGGTTGGGCTCCTGGCCTATTCGCCGTTGGCGCAGGGCTTCCTGACCGGCAAATACCGCGGCGGCGCGCGGCCGGCAGGTTCGCGCTGGGCGCTCTTCGACCGTCAGCAGCGTTACCAGACGCCGGGAGCGGAACCGGCGGCGGAAGCCTATTTCGATCTGGCCGAAAGCCTCAGCCTGACGCCGACAGAACTGGCACTCGCCTTCGTTCATTCCCGCCCCTTCGTGACCTCGATGATCATCGGCGCCACCAATCTCGACCAGCTCGCGCAGGACATCGACGCCGCCGACATCGATCTCGGTGCGGAGGCGATGGAGCGGATCAATACCCTCTACCAGGTGCACGGCAGCCCCTGCCCCTAACGCTCTCTCATGCAAAAGCGCCGGGCCACCTCGGTGGCCCGGTTGCATCGCGGCGACAAAATGTGCCGCGCACAGGCAGCGTCTTCTTGATTGGCTCTTGCCGAATCCCTTTCGCCGCAGCCACACTGACCGAAACTCAGCAACCGGGAGTTCCGCCATGCCGCGTCTCTTCACCGGCCTGGAAATTCCAGCCGAAATCGGCATGAGGTTGTCGTTGCTGCGGGGCGGCCTTCGCAATGCGCGATGGATCGAGCCGGAGAATTATCACATCACCTTGCGCTTCATCGGCGACATAGACGACCGGCTGGCCGACGAGGTTGCCGACGCGCTCGACCGCATTCACCGCGATCCGGTCGAGATCCGTCTCGACGGCCTCGGCGCCTTCGGCAAGGACAAGCCCCACTCGATCCATGCTCATGTCGAGCTGACCCCGGCGCTGAGCGAGCTTCAGGCCGAGCAGGAGCGCATCATCCAGCGGCTCGGCCTGCCGGCCGAACGACGCAAGTTCACGCCGCACATGACCATCTGCCGCCTGCGCGGCGGCACCAGCCCGGCTGAGGTCGCGAACTGGCTCGCCATGCGTGGCGACTTCCAGGCCCCACCGTTCATCGCCGGCCGTTTCGTGCTGTTTTCGTCGAAGGCATCGACCGGCGGCGGCCCGTACGTGATCGAGGAAACCTATCCGTTGGCTGCGTGAGGCGCCGGCCGTCGGGCCGGCCCCATGCGGTTGATCACCGCTTTCGGCACCTGAAATGTCCGATAGAAGGCCGCATCCACCCGCAGACCGCACAGGTCGCGCTGGATAGCGACATACCACAGAGCCTCGCCAGCCTCCTCCAGAAGCCGCTCATGGCGCTCCGTGTTAGCCTCAGCGCTCCCTTCGCATTCCGATACTAGTGCCAGCGCGCGTTCGAGCTTGCCCTGCAGCCGGCCGAGCGTGGAGGCCTTCTCAGCCAGCACCTCGTATTCCAGTGCCTTCTCGACCGGATCCAGGTCGGAAGCGTTGGCAAAGCGTCGGGGCGGTCGCAGCGACATCAACTCAAGCCGTGGATTGCGTCAAACCAGTGTGAGGTGGCGCTTCTTCTCAAAGATGCGCAGCACCTTGTCCAGCTCGTGGCCGCGTTTCAGGATCATGCCGCCTGCGGCCACCACCGAATAGGCCCCCTGCCGGCGGGCGTTTTTCGGCTCCTTCTCGATCCGGTAAAGCGGCATTTCGGATGTGCGCCGAAAGATCGAGAAGATGGCTTTGTCCTTGTGGAAGTCCATGGCGTAATCCCGCCATTCGCCTTCCGCAACCATTCGTCCGTAGACCCGGAGGATCTGGTCGAGTTCGCGCCGATTGAACGACACGACCGCCGGGGCAGGCTTGCCTGGCGCGGCGGACAGGGACGAATAAGGGGTTCCGCCGCGCAGCGATAGACTTTCTTCGGCCTCGCTCATGACGCCTCCTCTTTCTGGCGTGTGCGTATCCAGGCTGACGTTTGCATTTCCAGGCGATGCGAAATCTCCGCAATGCGGTTTGCTCGCAGCCCACGCACAACCTGAGCCGTCGCACCAACATGATTGCGCCCATGGCGGCATGTGGCAAGCCGGAAGGTACCGGATAGCGCTCTCAGTGCGTGTTTTCTGCTCAAAAGCGCGGAATCCAACGGATTTCGGGCAGAAACCGGAACGAGTCGCGGCGCGAAGGGCTGCCTGCCGAAAATTCTTATTTTCGCCTTAATGCCGCCCTTGCGACGACACTTTGGGCATCCATATTCCCATCGTTGCCTCAGACGGCCCGGTTCCGCCGAGACTTCGGATTTTTCAGCCCCCCAGCCCCCCGGGGACTTGGCTCAGAACCGGGCCACCTGGCAGCGATTGAAGGTCGGCTCCGCCGGCCTTTTTCTTTGTCCGGCTCCCCCCGATTTTCTCGTTTCGCATTCCCTGCGCTCGCCCGTCCCCTCGCGCGATTGCCGCGGGGAGCTTGAACCTGCCCGCAAAACCACCGATATCTGCCCCGCTCCGCCGCTTCTTTTTGCATCGGAGCGAGAATTTCATTTCAGGACGGGTTGCGAACATGACGAGCAAGACGAAGAAAGCCGCCACGAAGCCCGCGGCCGACAAGGCTGGCGATGCGTCTTCCCAGACCCCCGAAAAGGAAGCCCACGAATTTCAGGCGGAAGTCGCCCGGCTTCTGCACCTGATGGTGCATTCGGTCTATTCCAACAAGGACATCTTTCTGCGCGAGCTGATTTCCAACGCCGCGGACGCCTGCGAGCGCCTGCGCCAGCGCGCGCTGACCACGCCAGACCTGATTGCCGGCGACGAGACGTTCCGGATCCGACTGGAAACGAACAAGGCCGGAAAGACCCTGACCGTCTCCGACAACGGCACCGGCATGAGCCGCGAGGAGCTGATCGACAATCTGGGCACGATCGCCCGCTCCGGCACCCGCGCCTTCCTTGAAGGGCTCGGCGAGGCCAAGGACGGCCAGGCGCTGATCGGCCAGTTCGGCGTCGGCTTCTATTCAGCCTTCATGGTGGCGGGCGAGGTCGAGGTCGTCAGCCGCGCCGCAGGCTCCGACGAGGCCTGGACATGGCGCTCCGACGGACAGGGTAGCTTCACCGTCGAGCCCGCCGATCCAGCGGGCGCGCCGGCGCGCGGCACACGCGTGGTGCTGCATCTTGCCGACGACGCGCTCGACTATGCCGAGGCTCCCGCGATCGAGCGCATCGTGCGCGAATACTCCGCACATGTTCCCGTGCCGATCGTCCTCGCCAGCGAAGTGGAGGCGGAAGAAAGCCACGCGGAGGGCGATGAGGAAAAGTCGGGTAACGATACGGCAACGGCCATCGAGGAACGCGAGATCGCCGATGGCTCCGCGCTGTGGACGCGCAACAAGTCCGAGATTACGGAAGAAGAGTACAAGGAATTCTACGGCCACGTCTCTCGCCAGTTCGACGAACCGGCGTTGACGCTGCACTACCGCGCCGAAGGCCGGCACGAATATTCAGTGCTGCTTTTCGTGCCCTCCGTTACGCCGTTCGATCTCTTCGATCCCGACCGCAAGGGCCGGGTGAAGCTCTATGTCCGGCGCGTTTTCATCGCCGACGACGTGGACCTGCTGCCGGCCTATCTGCGCTTCGTGCGCGGCGTGATCGATTCGCAGGATCTGCCGCTCAACCTCTCGCGCGAGATGCTGCAATCGAACCCGGTGCTGGACGCGATCCGCAAGGGCGTCACCAACCGCGTCCTGTCCGAACTTCAGAAGCTCGCCGACAACGAGAGCGAAAAGTATCTCCGGATCTGGGAGACCTTTGGCCCGGTCATCAAGGAAGGCCTCTACGAGGACTTCGAGCGCCGGGACAAGCTTTTGGGGCTCGTCCGCTTCAAGACGACGAAGTCGGGCGAGAACTGGCGCACCCTTGCCGAGTACGTCGCAGATCTGAAGGAGAACCAGACCCAGATCTTCTACGCCATCGGCGACAACCCGGCCGCAGTGAAGGCCAGCCCGCAGCTCGAAGGTTACCGGGCCCGTGACGTCGAAGTGCTGCTGCTCTCCGATCCGGTCGATGCCTTCTGGGTGCAGGTGGCGCTGGGCTTCGACGGCAAGCCTTTCCGCTCGGTGACGCAGGGCGCGGCCGACCTCGATGCCATCCCCCTGCCCGAGGAGGAAAAGGACAAGGACGCGGAAGACGCCAGGGACAGCAAGACGGACGTCGCATCGCTCGTCACCTACGTGAAGGAGACGCTCGGTGACGCGGTGACCGACGTGCGCATCTCCTCCCGCCTTGCCGAAAGCCCGGTCTGTCTGGTGGCGCCCGAACACGGCCCCGACCGTCAGTTCGAGAAGCTGATGAGCCGGCGCGAAGGGGCCCCCGGGGGGGCGGGATCAAAGCCGGTGCTGGAGATCAATCCGCGCCATGCGCTTGTGAAATCGCTCGCCGCCCATCTTGGCGACGACACGGCAAAGGACTTCACGAAGGATGCCGCCTGGCTGCTTTATGACCAGGCCCGCATTCTCGACGGCGAACACCCGAGCGACCCGACCGCCTTCGCCGGCCGCCTTGCCCGCGTCATGGAAAAGGGCCTCGCCTGATATTTGGCCCGGGAAAGACCGAACCTGCATTCGCAGGATTGCGCGTTCAGGGAGATCCCCTGAACGCGCGTTGCGTCAGTCCCAGTCCGGCGCGAAATCCGGATCGACGTAGCGCACATCCTTCGGCAGCGCCGCGATGAGAGCGCGGTCCTCGTCGTCGAGGCGGATCGAGAGCGCATCAAGGTTTGCCTGCTGGGTTTCGTTGCGCGACGCCTTCGGGATCGCGGCCACGCCCGGCTGGTCCATCAGCCAGGCGAGCGCGATCTGCGCCGGGCTCGCGTCGTGCTTCTCCGCGATCGCGACAAGCCCCTCCTCGTCCGCCAGCCGGCCCTGGCCGAGCGGCACGTAGGCGACGAGCGGAATGCCCTTCGTGGTCAGATATCCGAGCAGCTTCGACTGGTCGAGCTTCAGGTGGTACTCGACCTGATTGCAGGCGATCGGCGCACCGATTTCCTCAACGGCGCGCTTCATCAGATCGACCGTGAAATTGGCAACACCCATCGCCTTGATCAGCCCCTCCTCCTTCAACGCCGCCATGGTCTCGAAAACCTCCCCCATGTCCATGTCGGGCGCTGGCCAGTGCACGAGATAGAGATCGACATAGTCCGTCTTCAGCTTTTCCAGACTTGCCTCCAGCGCACCGCGAATGCCGTCCCGCGTCAGATGATCGTGCCAGACCTTTGTGGTGAGGAAAATGTCGTCGCGGGCGACGCTGGAGGCAGCAAGCCCGGCCCCCACGCCGTCCTCGTTGCCGTACATCTCGGCCGTGTCGACATGGCGATAGCCCAGCGACAGGGCATGTTCCACCGCCCTTGCGCAATCGTTGCCCGTCATGCGGTAGGTGCCGAGACCGAGGCGCGGCATTGCGAGGCCCTGTGTGGAGAGGGTTTCCATGAAATATCTCCCGATCTGAAAACGGATGCCCGGACGGGCGCGAACGTAACGCGCAATGGATCTGCGCCGCGAGATTGTGTTCAGATGGGGAAACTAGAGCAAAGAAACGGCGCGTAAACCGCCAGCGTTGCGAACCAGCCGGACGCCGTGCCGACGCCATGTGCATCGGGCGCCGTAGCCGTGAAAGCGCGGTGTAATGGTGCCCCCGGCCCGACTCGAACGGGCACGTCCGTTAAGACAACGGATTTTGAATCCGTCGCGTCTACCAATTCCGCCACGGGGGCCTTCAGCGCGGCTCGAAAGCGAGCGCGACTATAGCGACGGCACCGCGCGCGTCAATCGGTCAGACGCCCCCGAGCTCACAGGACTGTTGATCGCACTCACGATGATGGCAATGGACTTGCCTTCTCGCCCTCGCTAAAGAGCAGACCATGTTGCGCCGCCTCTACGACTGGACCATGTCTCTCGCTGCCGGACCGCGCGCCACCGTGGCGCTTGGGGCGGTTTCCTTTGCCGAGAGTTCCATCTTTCCCATCCCGCCGGATCTCCTGCTGATCCCGATGGTTCTGGCCGAGCGCGCCCGCGCCTGGGCGCTGGCATTCCTGTGCACGATCACATCCGTCATTGGCGGAGTGGCGGGATATGCCATCGGCGCACTGCTTTTCGTCCAGATCGCCGAACCGATCCTGGCCTTTTACGGCTATCTGGACGCCTTCCAGAAATTCCAGACCGAGTACAACGCCTGGGGCGCATGGGCTGTGCTCATCGCCGGCGTCACGCCGTTTCCCTTCAAGGTGATCACCATCGCCAGCGGCGCGACCGGGCTCAACCTCGGTGTCTTCATCCTCGCCAGCATCGTCGCACGCGGCTTGCGTTTCTTCGCGGTCGCCGGATTGCTCTACCTGTTTGGCCCTCCGATCCGCACCTTCATCGAAAAGCGCCTCGGCCTCGTTTTCACCGTCTTCGTGATCATGCTCTTTGCCGGTTTCGCGGCAATCAAGCTGCTCTGAACAAAACGGATCTTCATATGGCGCCGCAATACTCTCCCTCCTCTCTGCTCGCCCGCCACAGAACAGCCGCCGCGGCCGGCCTCGTCTTTCTTGGCGGAGCCGCCGTGGTGGCGGGCGCCTGGGGCTTCCAGCTCATTGGCGGCTATGTCCCCTGCAAGCTGTGCCTGGAACAGAGGGTGCCCTACTATGTCGGCCTGCCCCTAGCGCTGATCGCATTCCTGATCGCGCGCTTCGCGCCGCACCGAATGACGATTGCGAAACTCGCCCTCGTCGCATTCGCGATCCTCATGATCTACGGCGGCGGCATCGGCGTCTACCAGTCCGGTGCGGAATGGAAGTTCTGGCCCGGACCGGTCGATTGCGGCGGCGGCGGTTCGCTTGCAAACGATTCCGGAAACCTGCTCAATTCCCTGCAGAACCTTCATGTGGTGAGTTGCTCGGAAGCAAGCTGGCGGATGTTCGGCCTGAGCTTCGCCGGCTGGAACGCGGTTGCCTCTGCGGGTCTCGCCATTGTGGCGCTTTGGGGCGCGATGGCAAGGCGCCCCTGATCCTGCCACCGGGACGCCAAGCGGCCGGAGGAGGATCACGGGCACGGGAACATCTTGAGGCAGGCGGACGCAAGTCGCCCGTCCTTGACGGCGTCCTGACGATCGGGAGACGGTATGAACCGGCGAGAAGAACAGGACGAGGAGCGTCGCCGAGAGGCGCAACGCACGCTCGATCGGGCTGGCCGCGACAGCGAAACCGTCGGCGCCTCCTCCTTCGCCCGCGTCGCCCGGCGCACTCGCGATCACTTCGCCGCAAGCGACAAGCACGCGGAACATGATCCCATCGAGATATGGGGAAGCCGGGTCGGCCGGGCCGCCGGGCTCGTCTTCGCGGTGGCTCTGGTGATCTATCTGGCGGCGACCTACCTTTGAGACAACGTGTATCTCATTGCGCCGACGGGTCACCCATGAACGTTTCCGACTGGTCTTCCGCCACCGCTCCCGACCTTGCGACGTTTCGCGATATCGCACATCAAGCGTTTGCCGACCTCCCCGACGCGTTCCGTGAACGCTGCGACGGCATCGTCATCGCCATTGACGAGTTCCCAAGCGACGCGATGCTCGAAAGCGTCGGCGCCGAGGGCCCCTTCGATCTTCTGGGACTATTCGAAGGCTTAGGCCTCGCCCAGACCGGCGGCAATGTCTTCACCGGTCAGCAGCCCAACCGCGTCTGGCTCTTCCGCCGGCCGATCCTCGACTATTGGGCCGAATACGAGGACAGCCTCGGCGAGATCATCACGCACGTGCTGATCCACGAAATCGGCCACCATTTCGGCCTCTCCGACGAGGATATGGAGGCGATCGAGGCAGAGGGCTGACAACGGGCGCCGCAACAGGGAGGAGCGGTCAGGCGGAAACAGTCCCTCGCCCGCTATTCCTTCTTCTTTTTCTTGCCCAGGCCAAACAGGTTCGGCGCGACCTTGAACCCCTGTTCGATGGATTTCAGGACCGCGTCGTCGTCCGCCTCGCCGTTCAGCACCTTCTTGATGTCGATGCCATCGCCGCCAAGCTGCTTGACGGTCTCCTCCAACGCCTTGCCAGGGTTTTTCTTCATGATGTCGAGAAGCCCGCCGCTCACAGCCTGCAGCTTCTTGTAGGCCTCGCCCGGATTTTCCAGGATGCCGGCAATGTCGGGATAGATCTGCGGCTTGCTCCAGGGACCGCGGATGACGACGGGGACCCCGAGACCAACCATATCGCCCGACGCCCCCTGCCCTTTCAGGGAAGCAACGATCTGCGGCTCCACGCGCCAGTCGAGCGTGCGCTGGCCGATATCCGTCTTTCCGCCGCCGCTCACCCGCACCAGCGGGCCGACGAGCTTGAGGTCGGACGTGGTCGCGACGCCCTTTTCCACCACGAAGTTTGCCGAAAGCTCGCTGAAGTCCGTGGATTGCGCATCATCCTTCTCGCCCCAGCCCAGGAGGGTGGAGACGGAAAGATTGCGCACCATCTGCGGAATGTTGATGCCGCGTATCGAGCCGTTGGTGAACTTCACCAGCGCCTTGCCGGAAAGCGATGAGGCAAGCGCCGCCTGACTGGCGCCAGCCGCGGTGAGATCGAAGGTGATGGCGGTCTTGCCGTGCAGGGCACGGAAATCGGCAAGATCCGTCAGGAACGGATGCGCCTCCAGCCCTCTGAGATCAAGCGAGGACATGACGGCCGGCACCGGTTGCGTGCCGTCAATCGTCACGACGCCGTTGGCAGAACCGCCGTAGAGGCTGAGCGGATCGAGATCGGCGCGCAACTTGCCCCCGGCAATGGCGACCGTCAGCCGGCTCTTGTCGATCTTGAGCTTGTCCCAATGGATCTCCTTTGCGGAAAGCGTCAGATCGGCATCGATCGCCTTCAGGCCGGAAAAATCGATCGGATCCGCGCTCCAGCCGCCGGAACGCTGTCCTGCGCTTCCGGCCGCCCGAGAGGAACTGCCATCCCCGCGCGAGCCGGCGGACGCCTCTCCGCCGAGATAGGGATCGAGCACGAGCGCATCGAGAGCCAGAGAAGCGGTGATTTTCGGCACCGCACCGGCCAATATCACCTCGCCGGCTCCCGTGCCGGTCGTCCCGTCAAGGGCGATGGAGGCATCCTTGAAACCGATGCGCTGAGAGCCGACGTCTATGCGCCCGGAAACCGCAAACCGCTTCAGACCGCCACCCGGCGGCAACGGCGTGCCGGCCCAGGCGAGCAGATTGCGCAGGTTCGCCGTTTCAAGCGACAGACGCCCGTCGAACGCCCCGCTCAGAGAGCCGGTGCCATTTGCACCGAGCTTGAAATGGCTGCCGGAAACGGAGGCCTCGACCGGAGCCGGCTTGCCGGCAAGAAGCGGCTCGGGCGCGGCGGAGGCGGCCAGATCGAAGCGCTCGCCATTCCACGTCAGTCCGCCCCGTGCCGTTGCCGGCCGGCTCAATCCGTCAAGAGAAACCTGCAGGTTGACGGCTTCAATCCGTTCAGCCGCCGGATCGCCGCCGCCGAAGCCGAGACGTCCGAGATCGACGGCATCAATCCCGAGATCCGCGGACACAACCGGCTCCGCCTTGCGCGTGTCCGCCACGAGACGCCCCGTCAGGGTGCTTCCCATGGCAGATGCGGACAGATCCTCCAGCGCGATCTGGCCTCGGGCAAGATCGGCCGTCGCGGCGATCTTGTAGCCTCCGGCATCCTTGAGCCCCTTCGCGGCAACACCGAAGGCCGCCAGCGCCTTGGGCAGGGAATCGCCGGAGATACCAATGCGCAGGTTCCCGCCCAGCGGCTCAGCCGCAAGCGTTCCGGATACGGTCGCCTCCCCGAAACCCCCGGAAATCCGCGCGGAAACCTCGCTTGTCTTGTTCTGCAAAAGCCCCAGCGGCGAACCGAGTTCGGCTTCGATATCGAAAGCTGTCCCCTGCCAGACGAGCGAACCCTCCAACGTCGCCGCCTCTTCAGACGACGGCAGGAAAAAGCTCGTGTTGATCTTCTGGAGCGAGATGGCCTGTCCGGAGCGCTTATCGGTGAAGGAAAGCGATCCGTCGCTGATGGTCAGTTCGTCAATCTGGACCCGGCGCACAAGATCCGCGAGATCCTGTCCCGCCTCGTCAGCAGGAACAGGGGCCTTGGGAGCGTCTGCCTTCTCGCCCGGAACCGGAGGCAGAACGCCTGATCCCGCATCCTCACCTTCTGTCGACAGGGATTCATCGATCAGGTCGCTCAGGGTCTTGCGCGGCGCCCAGCTCGTATGCCCCTCCGCATCTGTCTCCAGCAGGATCTGCGGCTTGTGGAGCGCGATCCCGGTCACGCGGACGGTCCCGCCAAAGAGCGCACTCAGTGACAGGCCGAAGTCGATCTCCTCGACCTTGGCGAATTCGATACCATCCGCCCCGGCTTCGCCCGACAGCCCGACGTCGCGGGCACTGAGGGAGAAGGTGGGCAAAAGCCCGAGCCCGACCGGTCCGTCAAGCCGCAGGCGCCAGCCTGTCGCCGTTTCGACCTGCGCCACGATCTGCCGCTTGATCGCGTCCTTCGGCAGGAAGAACGGCACCACCAGCGCCACAACGGCGACGAGCACCAGAACACCGGCAAGGGCGATGAGGATACGTTTCACGCGAGGCTCCATCGGATACGAATCTGATGGAAGTTTACGTTAATGCTGTGCGGAAATGGTGACGAATTCGCCTCACGGGCGCAAGACTTGCGCAGGCCGAGCCGGCGGCCCGGCACGAACGGAGTACCACCGGGCAGTGCCCCCTTGCGAATGCGGCTCCCGAAGGGGCCTCACACCGTCAGATGCGCCCGCATTTCGCTTTCGATCATGCTTTCTCGCGTGCCCTGCATCACGATCTCGCCGCGATCCATCACTGCGAAAGTGTCGGCAAGATCGCGGGCGAACTCGAAATACTGCTCCACCAGCACGATCGCCATGGTGCCCTGATCACGCAGCCATTCGATGGCACGGCCTATATCCTTGATGATGGAAGGCTGAATGCCTTCGGTCGGCTCGTCTAGCACGAGAAGCTTCGGCCGGGTCACCAGCGCTCGGCCGATGGCGAGCTGCTGCTGCTGACCGCCGGACAAATCACCGCCGCGCCGGCGCAGCATGTCCTTGAGCACGGGAAAAAGCTCGAACACGCTTTCGGGGATCGTGCGTTCCTTCGTGGCGGCAAAGCCCGTCTCCAGGTTCTCCTTCACGCTCAGAAGCGGAAAGATCTCGCGGCCCTGGGGCACGATGGCGACGCCCTTCCGTGCGCGCTGGTGCGGCGCCATGGCGTTGATCAGCTCGCCTTCAAGCGTGATCGTTCCGGCCGAGACCGGATGCTGACCAACGATGGCGCGCAAGGTGGACGTCTTGCCGACGCCGTTGCGCCCCATCAGGCACGTCACCTTGCCGGCTTCCGCGGTAAGCGAGACGCCCTTCAGCGCCTGAGCAGCACCATAGTGGAGATCGATGTTTTCGACGCTCAGCACGTTGCGTACTCCTTCACCGCCCAAGATAGACTTCGACCACGCGCGGGTCGGCCGAGACGTGATCGAGCGCACCTTCGGCCAGCACCGAGCCCTCGTGCAGCACGGTGACCTTCACGCCGAGATCGCGCACGAAGGTCATGTCGTGTTCCACGACGACGACCGAGCGGGTCTTGTTGATTTCCTTGAGCATGGTCGCCGTCTCTGCCGTCTCGGCATCGGTCATGCCGGCGGCCGGCTCGTCGACCAGCATCAGCTTCGGATCCTGCGCGAGCAGCATGCCGATCTCCAGCCACTGCTTCTGGCCGTGGCTGAGATTGGCAGCGAGCTCATCGCGCCGTTCGCTTAGTCTGATCAGCTCCAAAAGCTCGTCGATACGCGCTTTCTCGGGCTCACTGCGGCGATGAAACAACGTAGAGAACGGTCCGCGCGGCGCCTTCAGCGCCAGTTCCAGATTGTCCAGAACCGTCTGGCTTTCGAAGACCGTCGGCTTCTGGAATTTCCGCCCGATGCCAAGTTCGGCGATATCGGCCTCGTCGAGCCGGGTGAGATCGACCGCACCGTCGAAATAGATTTCCCCCTCGTCGGGCCGGGTCTTGCCGGTGATGACGTCCATCATGGTCGTCTTGCCCGCCCCGTTCGGCCCGATGATCGCCCGCATCTCGCCGGGCTGAAGGACCAACGACAGCGAGTTGAGCGCCTTGAAGCCGTCGAAGGAGACCGAGACGCCGTCGAGATAGAGAACGGAATTGGAAGCCTGTTCGACCATCGTCCTACTCCGCCGCCTGATGGTTCATCTCGTCCGCGATCTCGCTTTCGCGCGGGTCTTCATCGGTCCCGGCCTCGGCGCGCGCCGAGGCCCGCCGATCGCGCAGCGCATTCCAGTGGTGGCCGATCGTGCCGACGATGCCCCTTGGCAGAAACAGCGTTACCGCAACGAACAGACCACCCAGCGCGAACAGCCAGAATTCGGGAAAGACGCCGGTGAACCAGGTCTTTGCGAAGTTGACGAGAACGGCGCCCAGAACGGCACCAACCAGCGTGCCGCGTCCGCCGACCGCGACCCAGATGACCAGTTCGATGGAATTGGCCGGCGCGAATTCGCCCGGATTGATGATACCGACCTGCGGCACGTAGAGCGCACCGGCGACCCCTGCCATCATCGCCGACAGCACCCAGACGAACAGCTTGTAATGCTCCACCCGGTAGCCGAGGAACCGGGTGCGGCTTTCCGCATCGCGCACCGCGATCAGAACCTTACCGAGCTTCGATCGCGTCACCGCCCGGGCGATGACGAAGCCGATGGCGACCGCCGCGACGGAGGCGAAGAACAGCGCCGCGCGCGTGCCGTCCGCCTGCACGGAATAGCCGAGAATGTCCTTGAAGTCGGTGAGCCCGTTGTTGCCGCCAAAGCCCATGTCGTTGCGAAAGAAGGCGAGCAGCAGCGCGTAAGTCATCGCCTGCGTGATAATGGAGAGATAGACGCCGGTCACCCTTGACCGGAAGGCGAACCAGCCGAAGACGAAGGCGAGCAGACCGGGTACGATAAGCACCATGAGCATCGCAAAGAGGAAAGTATCGAAGCCGTACCAGTACCAGGGCAGCTCCTTCCAGTTGAGGAAGACCATGAAGTCGGGCAGATCCGGATTGCCGTAGACGCCGCGCGCGCCGATCTGGCGCATCAGGTACATGCCCATCGCATAGCCGCCGAGCGCGAAGAACGCGCCGTGGCCGAGCGAGAGGATGCCGCAATAGCCCCAGACCAGATCAACCGACAGCGCCAGCAGCGCGTAGCACATGTACTTGCCAAGAAGGCTGACGACATAGACCGGAACGTGGAGCGCGTGGCCGGCGGGAAACAGCAGGTTTCCGGCCGGGATCGCCACGGCCACGGCAGCGAGAATGGCGAGGAAGACAAAGGCCTTGCCGTCGAAGGCACGCAGAAGAAACGAGGTGATCATGCTTCGACCGCCCGGCCCTTGAGAGCAAAGAGGCCCCGTGGACGCTTCTGGATGAACAGAATGATGAAGACCAACAGCAGGATCTTGGCCAGCACGGCACCTGCATAGGGTTCCAGGAACTTGTTGACGACGCCGAGCGTCATCGCGCCGACCAGCGTGCCCCACAGATTGCCGACCCCGCCGAACACCACGACCATGAACGAGTCGATGATGTAGCTCTGGCCGAGATTGGGCGAGACGTTGTCGATCTGGGAGAGCGCAACACCTGCAATGCCGGCGATGCCGGAACCGAGGCCAAAGGTCATGGCGTCGACCCAGGGCGTGCGGATGCCCATCGAACTCGCCATGCGCCGGTTCTGGGTGACGGCGCGGGTGTAGAGCCCGAAGCGCGTGCTTTTCAGCACCGTGATGAGCACGCCGAACACCACCAGCGAAAAGATGATGATCGAAAGCCGGTTGTAGGTGATCGTCAGCCCGCCGACTTCCGTCAGCCCCGACATCCACGATGGCGTACCGACCTCGCGGTTGTTGGCGCCGAAGATCGAGCGCACCGCCTGCTGCAGGATCAGCGAGATGCCCCAGGTCGCCAGCAGCGTTTCCAGCGGCCGGCCATAGAGGAAGCGGATGACGAAGCGCTCCAGAGCGACGCCGACGGCCCCCGCGATAAGGAAGGCAAGCGGAAGCGCGATGGCGAGCGAGGCGTCGAACAGCCACGGCGCGGAGGTGCGGATGATTTCCTGCACCACGAAAGTGGTGTAGGCGCCGATCATCACCATCTCGCCATGCGCCATGTTTATGACGCCCATCACGCCGAAGGTGATGGCGAGCCCGATGGCGGCGAGCAGCAGCACCGAGCCCAGCGACAACCCGTACCAGACGTTCTGCGCCGCGTTCCACAGGCTGAGGATCTGTTCCACATGGCCCTGCGCGCGGGCGGCCGCATCATGCAGGGCGGTCTCCCCGGAGCCGGCGCCTGCTTCCGCCGTTGCCGCCAGAATCGCCCGGGCCTCCTGGTCGCCGCGCGCCTTGATCACCTCGACGGCGGCGAGCTTGTCTTCTTCCGAGGCATCGGAATTGAGGATCGCTGCTGCGCGCGCCTCGCGCAGCAGCGTCGCGATGCCCGGATCCGTCTCCGCTGCAAGCGCCTCGTCGATCGTCTCGATGGCCTCCGCGTCGCGTGCCTTGAAGACCTGTTCGGCGGCACGGCGGCGCCGGTCGGGGTTCTTCGACATCAGGGTCAGTTCGCCGAGCGCCGCGCGAATGGACCGCCTCAGGCGGTTATTGATGCGGATGCGCTCCATGTCGCGCCGACCGGCCTCGCCCGCGACATCGCCGGTGAGCGGATCAATGAGCTGATAGCCGCCGCTCTTTTTCCTGACGATGAAGACCGCACCATCGGACTTGCGCGCCATCAGGTCGTTGGAGCCGAGCGCCTGCAGGGCCGGCACCGCAGCCTCGTCACCGGTCGCCGCGATCGCCGCGATCTGGGCCTCGGTGTCCTCGTAGCGGCCTTTGGCGAGTTCGTTGATGAGAGAGCGCAGATCGCCGGCCCCTTGCGCGTTGCCCGCCGCGTGAACGAGCGGCAGCGCGAAGAAGGCAAGTGCCAGGACGAGAAGGGTGGATCTCAAACGGGACATGGCTGCGCAGCTTTCGTCGAAAGCAAATGGGAAGGTATCGGAAAATTCGGGGACAGACTGCGCTTCGCGTCGGCCCGCTCGCGTGGCGGCGCGGAGGAAAAACCCGCGCCGCCGAACGGTTCTGCCTTGGGCGCGACCTATTCGCCCTTGCCGCCGCACTTGCCCGTGGCGACGTTGAAGTTGCCGCACGACATCGGGGCGCGCCAATCGGCGATCAGGTCTTTGGAGTCCGGCAGGTAGTCGGACCAGGCATCGCCGGCGACGAGACCGGGCGTCTCGTAGACGGTCTGGAACTGGCCGTCGTCCTGGATCTCGCCGATCAGAACGGGCTTGGTGATGTGGTGGTTCGGCATCATCGCGGAGTAACCGCCGGTCAGGTTCGGCACGGAGATGCCGACCATGGCGTCGATGACCGCGTCGGGATCGGTGGTGCCGGCCTTCTCGACCGCCTTCACCCACATGTTGAAGCCGATGTAGTGAGCCTCCATGGGATCGTTGGTGACGCGCTCGTCGTCCTTGGTGAAGGCGTGCCAGGCGTCGATGAACGCGGCATTGGCGTCGGTGTCGACGGACTGGAAATAGTTCCACGCGGCGAGGTGGCCGACGAGCGGAGCGGTGTCGAGGCCGGCGAGTTCCTCCTCACCCACGGAGAAAGCCACGACCGGGATGTCCTCGGCCTTGATGCCCTGGTTGGCGAGTTCCTTGTAGAAGGGAACGTTGGCGTCGCCGTTGATGGTGGAGACGACGGCCGTCTTCTTGCCGGCGGAGCCGAAGGTCTTGATGTCGGACACGATCGTCTGCCAGTCGGAATGACCGAACGGCGTGTAGTTGATCATGATGTCTTCGTCCGCGACGCCCTTGGACTTCAGGTAGGCCTCGAGGATCTTGTTTGTCGTGCGCGGATAGACATAGTCGGTGCCGGCCAGAACCCAGCGCTCCACGCCTTCCTCGTTCATCAGGTAGTCGACGGCCGGAATGGCCTGCTGGTTCGGCGCGGCACCCGTGTAGAACACGTTGCGCTGGCTTTCCTCACCCTCGTACTGGACGGGGTAGAACAGGATCGAATCCAGTTCCTCGAAGACCGGCAGCACGGACTTGCGCGACACCGACGTCCAGCAGCCGAAGACCGCCGCAACCTTGTCGACCGAGATCAGCTCGCGCGCCTTTTCCGCGAAAAGCGGCCAGTCGGACGCGGGATCGACAACGACCGGCTCCAGCTTCTTGCCGAGCAAACCGCCCTTCTTGTTCTGCTCCTCGATGAGCATCAGCATGGCGTCTTTCAAAGTGGTCTCCGAAATCGCCATGGTGCCGGAAAGCGAATGCAGGATGCCGACCTTGATCGTGTCTTCCTGCGCCGCCGCGCCGGTGGTGAAGCCCGCTGTGATCGATGTCGCCATCATGCCGGCGATCGCCGCACCGCCGATCGCGCGCCGGACCCTGTTCATGCCTGTCGCAACGCTTGTTGCCATTTTGGTAGTCCCCCATGTCGGAATGCGGCAGCTCCGGACTGCGGGTGCAAAAACACTCTTGCGGGACGCCTGGCTGCCATCGCCCGCGATGGTCGGCGGTAATCGCGCGCGGCCCTATACGTCGATTGACGTAGACGCCTGCGCGATTTGTGCAGCTGGATAAAAGCAGGCGGGAGCGCGCGATTAATTCGGCGGCACGAACCCTGCAAAGGAAATGCGCAAAACGTATCGATTACTCGGGAAAAAGCCGGGAAGAGCTGAACCTCGGCTCAGCAGTACAGGCGCGCAGCCTAATTATGAATCATTTGCACAGAAACCAGGCAGAAATGAGCGGATGACCGCACGCCAGCGAATCATGCCTATCAGGCGCAAGTACAATCAGTGGGTCGCCAACCAGACTTTGGAGGACTACGCGCTGCGGTTCACCGCGAAAGCGGCCCGGCGGTTTTCCAGCCAGCGCATTTCCCAGACTGCCATCGGCGCGATTTCCTTCCTCGCACTGGAGGCGATCGGCGGCGCCATCACCTTGTCCTACGGCACGATCAACGCCTTCGCCGCGATCCTGGTCGGCAGCCTTGTGATCCTGTTCATCGGCCTTCCGATCGCCCGCTACGCCACCCGCCACGGCGTCGATATCGATCTGCTCAGCCGCGGCGCCGGTTTTGGCTATATCGGCTCGACTGTCACCTCACTGATCTACGCGAGCTTCACCTTCATCCTGTTCGCCATCGAAGCCTCGATCATGTCGAGCGCACTCGAATATGCGCTCGGCTTGCCGCTTTGGGTTGGCTACATCGTCTCGGCCATCGCCGTAATCCCGCTCGTCACGCACGGCGTTACGCTGATCAGTCGCTTCCAGCTGATCACCCAGCCCTTCTGGATCGTCCTCAACATCGCGCCGTTCCTGTTCATCGCCTGGACGGACCGGAGTTCGTTCGGCCAATGGCTCGATTTCGCGGGCGCGCATTCCTCGCCCGTTTCAGGACCCGGGGCGATCGGGACCACCGAAACCTTCGCCGGGCTCGACCTGCTGAAATTCGGCGCCGCCTCCGCCGTCATCCTCGCGCTGATGGCCCAGATCGGAGAACAGGTCGACTTTCTCCGCTTCCTGCCCGCGCAGGACGTCGTCAAGACCCGACACCGTCTCGCCCGCTTCCTGGCGGGTGCCGGCTGGGTGGTCCTTGGCGCACCGAAGATGCTGGCCGGATCGTTTCTCGCCGTGCTTGCGCTTTCAGCCGGCGTGCCGGCCGATCATGCCGCCGAACCCTCGCGCATGTATGCGGTGGCCTTCGGTTACATGTTGCCCTGGCCCGCAGCGGCGATGCTGCTGATGGCCTGCTTCGTCATCGTCTCGCAGCTCAAGATAAACGTCATGAACGCCTATGCGGGCTCGCTCGCCTGGTCGAACTTCTTTTCCCGACTGACGCACAGCCACCCCGGCCGGGTGGTGTGGCTGGTCTTCAACGTTTCCATCGCGCTCTTGTTGATGGAGCTCGGCATTTATCGTGTGCTGGAGGAAACGCTGGGCGTCTTCTCGATCGTCTCGATGGCCTGGCTTTCCGCCATTTCCGCAGACCTTTTCATCAACAAGCCTCTCGGCCTTTCGCCGCCGGGCATCGAGTTCAAGCGCGCCCATCTCTACGATATCAACCCGGTCGGAACCGGCTCGGTGACGCTTGCGACAATCGTCGCGCTGACAGCTCATACCGGACAGTTCGGCCCCACGGCCGCTGCCCTTTCCACCTTCATCGCCATGGGCGTGGCCTATATTGCAGTTCCCTTCATCGCCTTCGCCACGCAAGGACGCTATTACCTGGCGCGAAAATCGCGGAGGCACTGGAAAACGCTTCCCGCGCTCACCTGCTCCATCTGCGAAAACGCCTTCGAGCCGGAGGACATGGCCTATTGCCCGGCCTATCAGAAGCCGATCTGCTCGCTCTGCTGCTCACTCGATGCGCGTTGCCATGACCTTTGCAAGCCGGATGCGCGGCTCGCCCGTCAGATTGGAGCTGCCGCTGACAGGCTGTTGCCCGCTTGGCTGGTGAGCCGGCTCGGGACCCGGCTGGGGCGCTACACACTGACCTCAACGCTCGCCATTGCCGCCATCGGTCTTTTGCTTCTGGTGATTTTCGAGCAAACAACAGCCCACCGGCCCGACGAGGCGCCTCTGGTGGGCGAAACGGTAACGCTGATCTTTTTCGTCTTCGCTGTCCTTGCCGGGATCGTCACCTGGTTTCTGGTGCTGGCTCACGACACACGCCACGTGGCGGAAGAGGAATCGCTGCGCCAAAACGCGCTGCTCCTGAAGGAAATCGAGGCCCATCGGCAGACGGACGCTGAACTGCAGCGCGCCAAGGAGGTCGCCGAATCGGCCAACCTCGCCAAGAGCCGCTATGTCGTCGGCCTCAGTCACGAATTGCGCACCCCGCTGAATGCTGTGCTTGGCTACGCGCAAGTGCTGGAACGATCCGACGGAAATCCCGCCCCCACACGGGAGGGAATCATGGTAATCCGCCGTTCCGCCGAGCACCTGTCCGGCCTGATCGACGGCCTTTTGGACATTTCCCGCATCGAGGCAGGCCGTCTGCAGGTCTATTCCAACGAAATCAACATCCGGGATTTTCTCGATCAGATCGTCGACATGTTCCGCCCCCAGGCCGCCGCCAAGCAACTTGCGTTCGACTACGTGCGCTCCCCCAACCTTCCCGTTTTCGTGCGCACGGACGAAAAACGGCTCAGACAGATTCTGGTCAACCTCCTTTCCAACGCGATCAAGTTCACGGAAGAAGGCCGCATCGCCCTGAATGTCGATTATCGCTCGCAGGTGGCGAGCTTCACCGTTTCCGATACCGGCCGCGGCATCGCCATCGCCGATCAGGCCAAGGTATTCGAGCCTTTCGGCCGCGGCGAGGAAGACGGACGGTCCCGGACCCCGGGGCTTGGCCTGGGCCTCACCATCACCAAGCTTCTGGCGGAAACCCTGGGCGGCGAAATTTCGCTTCAGAGCGAGCGCGGAAAGGGCAGCACGTTCCGGGTGCGGCTGATGCTCTCCTCCATCGCCACACCGTCAAGGGTCGCGGATCGGCCTATCACGGGCTACGCGGGGCGGCGGCGCACCATCGTCGTGGTCGACGACAATGCCGATCACCGCGACCTGATGCAGGAGATCCTGCAACCGCTGGGCTTTACCGTACTGACCGCCGACGACGGCCCCAGAGCGCTGGAGCTGGTCTCCGGCATCCGGCCAGACGCCTTCCTGCTCGATATCTTCATGCCCGGCATGAGCGGATGGGACCTCCTGTCCCGCCTGCGCGCCCTCGGTCACACGGCTCCCGCCATCATGCTCTCGGCCAATATAGGCGACGGCGCCTCCGCGATAGAGGAAGACGCACGCCACGACGATACGCTCGCCAAGCCGTTCGACATGCGCCAACTTCTCGACAAGCTCGGCAAGCACATGGGGCTGAAGTGGCTCGACACGGATGACCTTTCCGAAGGGGAGGTGGCAGATATGCCCGGCGAGCCGGTTGTCGACGCGGAACGCACGCCGACGAGGAACGTACCCGCCAGCCATGGATTGAGCGCGCGCGCCGTGCGCGAACTTATCGGCCTTGGCGAGATAGGCTATGTGCGTGGGATCGAGGCCAAGCTCGACGAATTGTCAAAGACACCCGAGAACGAGGCCGTCGTCGCCATGCTGCGCGATCACATCCAGGCCTTCGACTTCGCCAGGTACACCGAAACGCTGGAGGCCCTGCCCCATGCCGACTAGTGCGCCCCGCCAGCGCGACATCGTCCTCGTCGTCGACGATTCCCCGGAGGCACTTGGCTTCCTGACGGCCGCGCTGGAACAGGCCGGCATCACCGTACTTGTGGCAACCAACGGCGAGGCGGCACTGACGATCTCCTCCCGCGTGACGCCCGACATCGTGTTGATGGATGCGGTCATGCCCGGCCTCGACGGTTTTGAGACCTGCCGCCGCATCAAGGCCGACGGCGCGCTCGCCCATGTGCCGGTCATCTTCATGACCGGCCTGACGGAGACCGAGCACGTGGTTCATGCCCTGGAATCGGGCGGCGTGGATTATCTGACCAAGCCCATCAATATCGATGAACTTCAGGCCCGGATCCGGGTCCATCTTGCCAATGCGCGTTCCGTCCAGAACGCCCGCATCGCGCTCGACGCCGCCGGACGCCACCTGCTTGCCGTGGCCCCATCGGGCCGCGTGGAATGGGCGACGCCGCAGGCCCACCAGATGCTGAAGGAACTGACGGGCCGCGAGGATGAGCTCACCCGGATGGGACCGGAACTGGCGACCTGGATCGCTTCGGGTACGGAGGCTGCTCCGGCCGGACAGACGGCGACGATGACGGTCGCCCTCGGCAATGGCACCGAGGTCCAGCTCCACCATCTCGGCTCGATCGGTGAGGAGGAATATCTTTTCCGTCTGACCGCCGGCGACCGCCCGGACCAGGACGCGATCCTGCGCGAGCATTTTGCCCTGACGGGTCGCGAGGCGGAGGTTCTATTGTGGATCGCCAAGGGCAAGTCCAACCGGGACATCGGCGAAATTCTGGGGCTCAGCCCACGCACGGTGAACAAACACCTGGAGCAGATCTACGCAAAGCTCGGCGTGGAGAACCGCGCATCGGCCGCGGTCCGCGCGGCACATGTCCTGCACGAACTATAGCTTGCACGAATTGTCAAAAGCCGGGGACTGGCGGCGGTCGACAGATTAGGCTATCGGGATATAGCGATACCGATAGCCGCTAACGTTCCGCTCGCCGCGCTCCCTTAGCCACCGGAGGAGGGGCAGCGCCAAGTCAGCCCCTCCTCCGGTCTGAAGGTCCGTTGCCTCGCCGTGGCGCGGGACGCTCAGACCTTGCCGGTATCCAACTCTTCCGTCCAGCTGCGGAATTCAGACACGAGCGCAGAGGAATCGAGCTCGAGTTCGCTCTTCGCCGCCTGCCAGAAATCATGATCGTGAACAGCCTTCTGTAGCTTGGCGCGCAATTCGGCCTGCCGTTCCTGCAGATCGCCAGCGTAGGCCTCATGCCGGCTCGTCAACTCGCCGCGCTCGCCGAGCTGCTTCACTTTCTCATCGATTGCGCTCGACAGGAGGGCGAGGCGCTCTTTGATTTCCATCTTCTTGCTTTCGGACATGGTTTCCTGCCTGACCATTGGTGTTCGCCGGCTCCGGCACGCGTCAAGCGGATCGACCCGATCCGATGAGCACACGTCCCGGCAAGACCCGGAGCTACGTTTGCGCCCCGATAATGGAAACGTCGTGCCGTTCAGCCTCAGGATCAAGAGGGGACCTGTCGCAAGGTTGCCTAAATCCGGAAGCCGACCATGTGATTGTCCCACGAAACCCGGGAATTGCGGATGACGAGCGAAGGGTTTCCGCCATCGGCCGGTCCGGCCGCGAGCAATTCGCCCGCACCGTCGGAGATCAGGAAATCGTTGCCTGGCCTTGGCGCCACGCCGCACACGTCCACCACCCGGTCGCGTCCAAGGATCGCCCCGCTCTCCGCATCCCAGTAGACGACCTGGCCGCCACGGGGACTGGAGGTCGCGATCGTCTTGCCATCCCGGCTGGTCATGACAGAGCCGATGTAATTGTTGAACCCGCGCAGGATCTCCATCGGGCTCGACAACAGTTCCGGTTCTCCGCCCCGCGAAAGCCGGCCGACGAGTTGCGGCCGCTTCGTCTTGTCGCCCTGGAACTGACATCCGAACCAGACGGCGCCTTGCCCGTCGATGGTCATGTGCCGGATGGAGGAGAGACGCTCGCTCTCGCCCAAGTCGTGACAGGCGATGATATCGCCGGTCAACCTGTCGATCAGTGCCAACGTCGGCTTCATCGTCGGCAGATTGAGGATCGTGCGGCCATAGTCGGGATGGGTCTCCATGCCGCCATTGGCAACGACGAGCGTGCGCCCGTCGAGCATCAGGAGCACCTCGTGCGGACCGACCCCTCCGGAATCGAACTCCGCGATGCGGCGATGGCCGTCGGTCGTATCGTAGACGCCGAGATAGCCGCGACCGTTCTCGAAATCGTTCTCGGTCGCATAAAGCAGCTTCCCGTCGGGCGAAAACACCCCGTGGCCGTAGAAGTGGCGGTTCTCGGGCGAGGCGAAGAACGTCGGTTCCCGCCTCCCGAAGATATCGAACGCAGCGGCAAACGTGCCGGGCCGGCGCGCGAAGGCGACGGCACGACCGCTCGGCTCATGGAGCGTCACATCATGGCCACGGCCCGGCAGGGGCACGCGGACGATGTCCTTTCCCTCGGGCGTGAAGACCACCACGGCATAGGATCCGTCGGCCTCCTTGCGCGCGGAGAGGAAGAACGTGTCCGTCTCCTCCATGGCCGCGAGCTGCCGGGAAGCAAGGCCGGCAAGCAAGCCGGCACCGGCGCCGGCCAGCAGCGCTCTGCGATCAATCTCCATCAAGGGCATTGAACCCGACCTGTATCTTCAACGCGATGGCGAGCTCCTCGCTCGCACTGTCGCGGACACTGTTCAACACGACATCGATGAAAGCGAGCTTGTCGTAGGCCTCAGGATTGCGAAGGGTCTTCGTCAGCGGCTCCTTCAGCTCGCGAAGCTTTTCCAGCACGTTGGAAAGCTCGAACTGCAGCGAGCCATTCAGCCAGGCGTCCTGTTCGTCGAGCATCGGCGCGATGTCGAGCGCGGCGAGATAGTCTCTCAGGCCGCCCACGGCGGCTTCGATCATGACCAGGGAATTACCGGAGCGCCGGAAAAGCGCCATCCGCGGCTTCGGTCTGTGAGGTCCGGAACCGAGGATCGGACCGATCCACTGATCGCGTACGATCTGCAGGCCTGTCGTCAAGGCGCCCAGCACCTGGCTGGCCGCCTCCTGATCGGAACGATAGGCAACATTGTCCGGCCCGGGCTGGAGAAGAAGCGCGGCATAGCCATCAGGTGCCGCCCACTCGGCTGCGATCGAATCCGACATTTCGGCAAGATTGGCACCGATCACGCCGGCATAACCGCACCGGAACGTCGCATCGTCGCCGCCGGAAAGCAGGGCCTCGCGTGCCTCGTCGAAAAGCACCGGCTCCAGCGCCAACAGCCCCTGCATCGCGACGCTCTTGCCCTGCAGGCTGTTCAGCGTCAGGACGCTTGCGTCATGTTCTGCCACGGCCTGCTCGGCCTGCCTGCGGCCGGTGGACTTACGGTCCGGCCAGAACAGGATCCGTTCAAGGCGGTGATCCTCGATCAGCGGCCCGAAGCGCAGGAAACCGATGCGGGCAAAGCCTGCCAGCGCATCGCTGTAGGCGCGTGCCATCTTCTCGTACCCGGCTGCATCGGGGGCGGCGCAGAAATCGCCGATTTGCGCATCGAGTACATGCAACAATCGCGAAAAGTGCCGAAACTCCGGCCGGATATAGCCATCGATCGCGTTCGCGACGAAACGGTGGTGATCCTCTGCAACATCCGCGCGCGCAGTCCCTCCGGGCACGAAAGCACCCGCGAAAACGATGCCGAGCCAGACGAGATTGGCCCGAACGAAGCTGGCAAGATATGTCCGCATCAAAGCGTCTCCGTCAAAGCGATCCAAGGAAACGCAAAAGCGCGGTTCGTTCGTCAGGCTCCATGGCAACGACAGCATCGCGCGCACCTTGCGCTTCCCCGCCGTGCCACAGGATGGCTTCCAGCGCGTTGCGGGCCCGCCCGTCATGCAGCATCATCGTGTGGCCGTTGACCGTCTCCGTGAGCCCCGTACCCCACAGCGGCGCTGTGCGCCATTCGCGTCCCGTAGCGTCGCCCACGGGGCGGCCGTCCGCAAGCCCCTCTCCCATGTCGTGCAACAGCATGTCGGTGTAGGGCCAGATCAGCTGGAAGCGAAACTGCTTTTGCTCCGCCTCGCGGCTGGTGACAAATTTGGGTCGGTGGCACGAGGCACAACCCGCTGCGTGAAAAAGCTCCTTGCCGGCCAGAACTTCGCGGTCGTCCACGTCACGACGCATCGGCACGGCGAGATTACGCGAATAGAAGGCGACCAGCTCCATCACCGGGTCGGGGGCTTCGGTGTCGCCGAGATTGGCCTGGATACCGGAAGGCATGGCGCGGCAGGCCGCCTGAGCGGGGGTGCAGTCGCCCCAGGGCTCGGGATGAGAAGGCGTGGCGATACCGATGTCGCCGGCAAAGGCATCGGCAGCCTGGGAATACACCGTCGGCATCGTCGCCTTCCAGCCGAACCGGCCGATCATCGGCTCGCCCGTCTCAGGATTTCTGTTCCAAGACACCTTGCCGGAGATGCCGTCGCCGTCCGCATCGTCGGGATCGGCGCCCGCGATGATGTCTCCGGGATGGATCGCCTCCAGAAGCCCCAGCCCGATCATCTGCGGCGTGACGCGCGGCGAGATCATGACTTCCGGGTCCATCGGGCCGTAGCCGAGATCGGTGATCGTGTAGGTGGGCTTGCGAAGCGTCACCGTTTCCCCGCCATTGAGCGCGACTTCGATCGCCTCGTAGGTGATGCGCAGATGGCCTTCCGGGGGCAGGTCGCCGACGGCGAATTCCTGAAGCTGGCCACCGTAGGTCGGCTCGGGGATGCGCATCATCGCCTTGGTGGCGATGGCCTCGCGCTCGGCCTCGGTTCGCGGCGGCACGGAAAGACGCAGGAACATGGACGAGGCGATCTCGCCTGGTCCCGGCGGATGCCCGCGCCCATCCTTCAGATGACAGTTCTGGCAGGCGCGCGAATTGTAGAGCGGTCCGAGACCATCGGATGCCTGGGTTGAGGATGGCGAGGATACCCAAAGCTTGCGGAAGAGCGCATTGCCGAGCTTGAAATCGCGTTCCTGCTTGAAGGTCAGATTTGCAGAAAACTGGGAAAAGGCATCGCGGTTAACGAGCTTGCGCGAGGTGGCCGCCCCACCCTGCATCGTCTCGAAAGCTTCCGGCTTTGAGAAGTCCTCAGAGGTCTGGACCACCTTGGCGACGCGCGCGCGGTCCTTCGGTGTCAGATCGTTGCGCCAGGAAAGAACGCCGTCCGCACGGACCGGTTGCCAGGATATGGCGAGGGTGGCGGAGGCAATGACGGTCAGCGTGGCGGCGAGAACGGGAACACCCCGCAACAAGCGATCGGCTGGGCATGACCGGAACAGGATCATGTGGTTGGGCTTCCTTGTCTTGCTCTTCTTGATGTCGCAGGCGCGCCGCCGAGGTCTCCTCCTCTTGAAACGCGCGAAATCCAGCGCATCCCCACAACGCGGAGTGGCTACGTCCCGTCCGTGAGGAGGCTGGCGAGAAAAGCGAGCGGCGATCCCACCGGAACCATCCGCTCGCACTTCAGTCGCTATTGGAAAACGGCGTTGGGGTTGTCGAGGCTGTCGGAGCCTTCGACTTCCAGCGCTTCCAGGTCGAGGGCCGCCACGGCCCGCTCGATCGACTTGGTCTGGTCGATCAGCGCATCGATTGCGGACTGGACGACGGCATTGCCCTCGTCATTGCCCTCGCCGATCATCTGATCGTAAGCCTCGACCGTCTCGCCGCGCTTCTTCAACTCTGTGAAGGCGGCGTGGGTCGCATCGAGCTTGGTACCCAGTTCATTCGCCACCGCCGGATCCGCTTCTTTGACCAGATCGGCGACGCTCGGCCCTTCCACGACAGATCCGTCCACGCGCTCGTACCGGCCCCGGTAGACATTCCTGATGCCGAGGGCGTCGTAGTAGTGCGAGTTGAAAGTGTTGTCAGAGAAACAATCGTGTTCCTCTTCGGGATCATGAAGGAGCAGCCCGAGCTTCATGCGCTCGCCCGCCAGTTCGCCGTAGGAGAGCGAGCCCATGCCGGTGAGGATGGTACGCAGCGCGCCGGCCTCTCCGCTTTCCGCCAGCGCCGTGCGCGCCGCGCCGCCGCTCTTCCAGTTTCCGACCATCTCCTCAAGATCGGCGACCAGCAGATCCGAAGCGGACGACAGGAACTCCGCCCGGCGCTCACAATTGCCACCGGTGCAGTTGGCCGGATCGAAATCGGTTGCCGGACGGGCCCCTGCCCCCGGCCCGGTGCCGTTCAGGTCCTGACCCCACAACAGGAACTCAATCGCGTGGTATCCTGTGGCGACATTTGCCTCCACGTCGCCGGCTTCCTGCAGCGTGCCGGAGAGAAACTCGGGCGTGATGGCGGAGGCGTCCACCTCCTCGCCATTGATGGTGATCTTCTTGTTGGCGATCACATTGGCGGTGTAGAGCTCGTTCTCGTCCGATTCTGCTCCATAGGCACTCGCATCCACGTAGTCGATCAGCCCCTCGTCGAGCGGCCAGGCATTCACCCGCCCCTCCCAGTCGTCGACGATCGCATTGCCGAAACGGTACGCCTCGGTCTGCTGGTAGGGAACGCGAGCGGCGAGCCACGCCTGCCGGGCGGCGGTGAGATTGGCCTCGGTGGGCTCGGCGATGAGCTTTTCGATTGCGGCATCGAGATCCTTCGCGGTCGCCAGCGAATCCTCGTAGCCGGCAAGCGCGATGTCCGCATAGGTCGAAATGACATCCGCCGGCTTCGTTTCCGCCAGCGTGGCCGTTGCACCCGTAGCCACCGCACTCAATGCCAAAATCGCGGCCGCAGTTGTCGTTCTCATGAACTTCATGAGCCTGTCTCCCCTTGTGACGTTTCGAATTGCGTTGAGGCTCGCCCGAAACGTCGCTGCGGGACGAGCCTGAAATCTTCAGTTCAATGGAAACGCTCTCGCCCCGGCCGCATCGCGATATCCTCGATCACCGGCCTGGGAACCGGGATCAGATGCTGACCGATGCTGTCGAGCATTTCGCCGAAGCTGCGTGCGGTATCGACCGTCTCCTCGATATGCTCGCAGCCGATGAGCTGGGTCGCCGCAGCTACCAGCGCATCGTTGTCGCGGTGCTGCACACAGGCGACCATCGAGACCGCCATGCATTCGTCCCGGCACAACTTCCCGCACCCATAGGGAAAGAGACACATCGAACGCGCCGAACTTGCCCGGATGGCGCGCACCCAGCACGACAGCTCCGCCATGGCCGACCGGGCCTGTTTGGGACCCAGTGCCTTGGCATAGAGGTTCCACGCCAGTTCCCAGCACTGGATATCGCCGGTATCGTAGCCCGCCATCCAGCGCCGGAATCCTTCCACGACAAGGCGTTCGGGAAGACGGTCGAGATAGCCGCAACGGGCGGCGGCAGGCCCCTCATTGCCTTTTGCCATAGTCCTACCTCCCTCGCACAACACGGGCCATCACGCGCCGGCCCAGGCATGCGCCTCCGCTTGCTACGGCGCTGACTGTCGAAAGACAGTAAAGACGAAACGAAACTTTGCGGCGCCGAGCGCCACGCGAATGTAATAGTCCAGCCATTGCGACCCCCAATCGACGGGGTTCAAGGCCCCGCTATCAAAGGATGAATGCCACCTGCCCCAAGGGCTTCAGGCGTTGCTTACAATGCCCACACCCGGATGGGTGTCAATGAAAACTTGAGCCAAAACCTCAATTTAGAACCGATAAAAACTAGCAATACGAAATATATATCAAATATGCGAATTGTATATTTTTATGATTTTCAGTCACATGCTTATTATTATTTAAACAATACGTAATTTCAGAAGAATGCACCAGGCTCATCGAGAGATTTTCGAACCATTCGCTCGTCTCTACGTTGATACAGCCGTGGGAAAGGCGCTTTGCCAAGCTCTTTCCATCCATTAGAATGAGCTGAGGCAAAAGTCGAAATGGCAGCGAACATGCTGAAAAATTTACGTAAATTTCTCCGGGAGATGACTGTCGGGGACGACGTCGGGAAAGAATTCGGCCCTGACGATCATCGTCTCTGCGCAGCTGCACTTCTGGTCCACATCATCTCCGTGGACGGAGTCGTCGACGATTCCGAGAAAGACAAGCTGCGCCAGGTCCTGAAGAACAGCTACGATCTGGACGAAGACGGCACGTCGGAGCTGATCGCACAAGCGAACAAGCGCAACGTAGAGGCGGTGGACCTTTACGGATTCACCAGCGTCCTGAAGCGCCGACTTGACGTCGACGGCCGCCGCAAGGTGGTGGAGATGATGTGGGAAATGGTCTTCGCCGACGGCGAAGTCCACGAATTTGAGGACAATACCGTCTGGCGCGTGACCGAACTGCTCGGCCTGCCGGCCTCAGATCGCCTCGCCTTGCGCCGGCGGGTCGCCACGCGTGCCAACATCCAGCTGGAAAGCGACACCATTGAAAGCGATGACTGACTCGGCCGGCAAGCCTGTGGTACTGCCGCAAGGTTCCGTATTGACCGTCTCGTCAATCGGCATACTTATGAAGGCATACTCCCAAACGGATATCCGCCTGTTTCAGTGATGACCCGGGCGAGCGTTGCCAGGAAATGCAAGGCCCGCGTGGTGGGAGTGTGACGTCGCGAGGCCGGTGTGCCGGTCCATCTCTGTCACTGGAATAACAAGATCCAAAGCAAAGGCCATGCCCTTCCAGATGCCCTCCTCCGCCTGCTCGCCGAAAGTCCTAATCGTCCTGCACCAGGAGACATCCACCCCCGGTCGCGTTGGACAGTCTCTGCGCCGACGGGGATTCGATCTCGATATCCGGCGCCCCCGTTTTGGCGATGCGCTGCCTGAAACGATGGCCGAGCATGCCGGTGCGGTCATCTTCGGCGGACCGATGAGCGCCAACGATACCGATGCTTTTGTCCATCGCGAAATCGATTGGTTCGACGTCCCCCTGCGCGAAGCGGCCCCATGCCTCGGCATCTGCCTCGGCGCACAGATGCTGGCGCGCAATCTGGGGGCAAACGTCAGCCCCAACTCCGAAGGTTATGCGGAGATCGGCTACTACCCGATCACGCCGACGGAGACCGGCAGAGCCTTCATGACGTGGCCGGAGAAGGTCTACCAGTGGCACCGCGAAGGGTTTGAACTGCCGTCGGGTGCCGAACTTCTGGCCACGGGCAACATCTATCGCAATCAGGCCTTCCGCGTCGGCCCGGCCGCCTTCGGCATCCAGTTCCATCCGGAACTGACGCTTGCCATGCTCTATCGCTGGACCACACGCGGCGCACCGCGCATGGAACTGCCCGGCGCCCAGGACCGGCGCGATCATTTTGCCGGACGGGCGGTCTTCGATGCCGCGCTCAAGCGCTGGCTGGAGGAATTCCTGGATCG
The DNA here is from genome assembly GCF_037026715.1 of Breoghania sp. JC706. Classification (NCBI taxonomy): domain Bacteria; kingdom Pseudomonadati; phylum Pseudomonadota; class Alphaproteobacteria; order Hyphomicrobiales; family Stappiaceae; genus Breoghania; species Breoghania sp. JC706. Next base: position 84,444 of record NZ_JBANCG010000009.1, on the reverse strand, counting down.
CTGGATCGGAACCGCAGAAGAACCCGCAGAGGTCGCTGCCGCCGCCGAATAGAGCGAACGGGATCCTCTCTCTGTTCTTTCACGCCTGACGCGACCTGTCCGCAGAGCGCAGCTTCGTGCGGCGACGATGTCGCTCTACATGCTCCGAAATGGGACGAAACGGTTAACCGCGCTCTTGCCGGGCGCCTCGCCGAGGATGCGAGCACGCCTGCATGTTGGGACGCGGCAACCCCGGCCACTATATCTCGTAGGAACGAAGATGGAACATCGCGCGATCAGCGATTCGTGCATTCACTGTTCTCTCTTCCTTCGATTCCTTACGGAAGTTTCGGCCCGGATACCGGCACGCCTTAACGGAATTTTTCAGCTTGACGCGAATCTGTACCTTTACGGACCCGCAACAAGAACCTCCCCCTAAGATTCTGACGAGATTCAGCATTTGGTATCGTGTCGACAGATCGCCCCACGATCTCGTATGGAACAAATCCTGAATCTGTCCGTGTCATCGATTCGGTCTTTATTTGTTCAAGAGTCGTTCCCCTTTGCCTCGTGCACGCCCCCGGAACCATTGAGGTGACGGCCGCCGCGCCTGCTTCACGAAGCCGCTTCATTCTCTGCGTAAAAGAATGCGACAAGAACGCGACGCCTGTGCTAGATCAACGCGCCGGCAACCGCTCCCCCTGCCCGCAAGCCGTTGCCCGCTCAATTCCTGCCAGGCGCGGCAAGCAAGGGAACACGGAAGCAGAACGGCAGGTTAAGTCGGCCCGGCTGTGAAGACACACCGGGCAGCAATAGTCGAGCCGAAAGGGCGATTGGATCCGCACCAGACGAAGCGCGCCAGACCGCATTGGTCCGTGATGGACCGGGACAGGCGAACCCGCGACCACCAGATCTTCAAGTTTCATGCTCCGCAACCTGCAAATGCCGCTCCCGCCGGCCGTGCGTGCCCGTACCGTTACCGCGGTACTGGGCCCGACCAACACCGGCAAGACACACCTCGCCATCGAACGCATGCTGGCGCATCCGACAGGCATGATCGGCCTGCCGTTGAGGCTGCTCGCCCGCGAGGTTTACGGGCGCGTCGTGGCGCGGGCGGGTGAAGATTCCGTCGCCCTCGTCACGGGCGAAGAAAAGATCGTCCCGAAAAATCCGCGCTTCTGGGTCTCAACCGTGGAGGCGATGCCTCTCGACATCGAGACGGATTTCCTGGCCATAGACGAGGTGCAACTCGCCGGCGATTTCCATCGCGGCCACGTTTTTACCGATCGCATCCTTAACCTGCGCGGCAGCCACGAGACGCTGCTCCTGGGGGCGGCCACCATGCGGCCCATCCTGGAAAAACTGCTTCCCGGCCTCAACGTGGTGACGCGCCCGCGCATGTCAGTGCTCACCTATGCCGGTTCGCGCAAGATTACCCGCGTGCCGCCGCGCTCGGCCGTCGTTGCCTTTTCCGCTGACGAAGTCTACGCGATTGCCGAACTGATCCGCCGCCAGCGCGGCGGGGCGGCAGTCGTGCTGGGATCGCTGAGCCCGCGCACGCGCAATGCCCAGGTCGAGTTGTTCCAGTCCGGCGACGTCGATGTTTTGGTTGCGACCGACGCCATCGGCATGGGCCTGAACCTCGATGTTGACCATGTCGCCTTTGCGGCCGACCGAAAGTTCGACGGCTACCAGCACCGCAATCTGACACCCGCCGAAATCGGACAGATCGCCGGCCGTGCGGGCCGCCACATGCGCGACGGCACGTTCGGCGTCACCAGCCGCGTCGCCCCCTTCGACGACGAACTGGTCGAGCATCTGGAAACGCACCGTTTCCAGCCGGTCAAGATGCTGCAATGGCGCAACGCGGCACTGGATTTCGGCTCGCTGGAGGCCCTTCGGAACAGCCTCGACAAGGTTCCCGCCGAACCGGGGCTGACGCGCGCACCGGCAGCGGTGGACCAGATCGCACTTGAATTTTTGACCCGGGACGGGGATATCCGCGCACGAGCGGACCGTCACGAGCGGGTTTCGTTGCTTTGGGATTGCTGTCAGGTCCCCGATTATCGCAAGATCGCGCCGGCCAATCATGCCGATCTGGTTTCGACGATCTTCGCGTTCCTGATCGACGAAGGGCGGATCCCCGACGACTGGTTTGCCCGCCAGGTCGCCCATGCCGACCACATGGACGGAGACATCGACACGCTTGCCAACCGGATTGCACATATCCGGACCTGGACCTTCGTCGCCAACCGGCCGGACTGGCTCGGCGACCCGGCTCACTGGCAAGGTGTCACACGAGACGTGGAAAACAGGCTGTCCGACGCCTTGCACGAACGCTTGACCCAGCGTTTCGTGGACCGCCGGACCAGTGTATTGATGAGACGGTTGAGAGAGAACGCGATGCTCGAAGCGGAAATCACCGCAACAGGAGATGTGCTCGTCGAGGGCCAGCACGTCGGCCACCTCCAGGGGTTCCGCTTTGCACCGGACGCAGGCGTCGAAGGCAACGGCAGCCTGGACGCCAAGGCGCTTCGGGCAGCGGCATCCAAGGCGCTGGCGGGAGAGATCGAGGCCCGCGCGGAGCGCCTGTCGCAGGCGCCCAACACCGACTTCGCTCTCGCTTCCGACGGTGTCATCCGATGGAAGGGCGAAGTCGTCGCCAAGATCCTGGCCGGCGAGGACGTGCTGAAACCGGGCGTGCTTCTGCTTGCCGACGAATTGCTGGCAGGCCAGGGGCGGGAAAAAGTGCAGGCGCGCCTCGACCTGTGGCTAAAGACCCATGTCGAAACCCTGCTCAAGCCGCTTTTCGACCTGCGCGACGACAGCGAGATCGAGGGCATCGCCCGCGGTGTCGCCTTCCGTCTGGTGGAAGCGCTGGGCATTGTCGAGCGCCCCGAGATCGCCGAAGAGGTCCGCCAGCTCGACCAGCCGATGCGCGCGGTGCTGCGCAAGCTCGGCGTCCGCTTTGGCGCCTACAATATCTACATTCCGGCCCTGCTGAAGCCGGCGCCGAGCCAGCTCATCGCGAAGCTCTGGGCGCTGAAGAACGGCGATCTGGACATGCCGGGACTGGCGGAGCTGCCGCAGATGTCGGCCTCCGGCCGCACATCGATCCCGGTCGAACCGACCTTTGCAAAGCAGCTCTATCGGGCGGTCGGGTATCGCGTCTGCGGCGAGAGGGCCGTGCGCGTCGACATCCTGGAGCGACTGGCAGATCTTATCCGGCCGCTGATTTCCTGGCGCAAGACCGCGGCGGAAACCCAGCCGCCCCGACCCGAAGGGACCATCGATGAAGGCGGCGCGTTCACCGTTACCGTCGCGATGACGTCGCTTCTCGGCTGCTCGGGCGAGGACTTCAATTCGATCCTGAAGTCGCTGGGCTACCGCCTGGAACGCCGCGAGATCCCCAATCCCGCGCTGCAGCCGGCCGAAACCGCAGTGGTGGACGAGGCGAACACGCAGACCCAAGCGGCCCCCGAGGCGCCCTCCGCAGACGCAGCCGCCGCACCAGAGAGCGTTCACGCCGAGACCGCGCCCGATGGTCAGGCCCATGAAGTCGCGAGCACGGAAGGCTTGCCCGACGGACGGGCTGAGGAGCCTGCCGCGACTGCAGACGAACCAGAGCCAGTATCGGTCGCGGAAGCTGCGGCACCCGACGAAGCCGCACCAGCCTCTGACGCGACGACAGAAACCATGACGGAGCCGGCCTCGGACGGCGAAACAGCTGAAGCGGCTGCCGCCGCAGCCGAAGGGACTGTCGACGCCGAAAAGGCGGACGAGGAAATTCCCGCGACGATTACGGTCGAGATCTGGCGCCCGGGCCGCGGAGATCGGCGCCGCCATGGGGGTCGCCCGCAGCAACGGGGCCGCGGCGCCGAAGACGGGCAGGCCCAGCAGGGCCGCCCGAACCGGCGGAACGGCGACGGCAAGCGTCACGGCAAGGGCGGCCAGGGACACGGCGCTTCTGGCCAAGGCAATCAGGGCCAGGGCGGCGGACAGGCGAGAAGCGCTGGCGAAGGCCGCGGCCGACCCGGCAAGCCTGCCGGCGGAAAGCCGCACGGCGGCCCCCGCGAGGATCGCAAACCCCGCCGGATCGATCCCGACTCGCCCTTCGCCGCACTGGCGGCACTGAAGGCGAGCATGGAGAAACCGAAGGACGGGAAATAGGCTCAAGCCAACCCGGAAACAGCCCGGAAGCAGGAGTTGGAGAGATGGCTGGCACTGCGGAACAGGGCCGGCTGCGCATCGACAAGTGGCTATGGTATGCGCGCGTGACCAAATCGCGCTCGCTGGCCCAGAAGCTCGCGGCCTCCGGCCACGTGAGGCTCAACAAGGAACGTGTCACCGGTGCGGCACAGCAGGTGCGCATCGGTGACGTTCTGACGATCGCACTGGAGCGCCGCGTTCTCGTGCTGCGCATCCTCGCTCTCGGCAACCGCCGGGGGCCGGCACCGGAAGCGCGCCTTCTCTACGAGGATCTAAGCCCTCCGCCGGCTCCGCGTGCCGAAACGCCGCCGTCACCGGCCGTGCGCGAGGCGGGGGCCGGGCGACCCACGAAGAGGGATCGTCGGCAGATCGAGCGGTTTTTCGACGAGGGCGGGAGCGGGAATTGAAATCCGCGCCCGAAGGGCAGGCTCGCAGGTTGATCTTAACGTTCAAAACCGCTAGAGCGGCTTCGAGACCGGACAGGCCTCGGTATCCTGCCGATAGTTCCACCCGGAACCGACAAGAACCAACACCGGAGCCAGGGAATAAAACTCTCCGGAAACGGTATCTGCGAGCAATGTCTTTCTGGCGGTTACCGCCGTTTTCGCCGAAACATGCGGACCATGAGCCGCCGCCGAAGAGAGGGATGCGATGACCTACGTCGTCACCGACAATTGCATCAAGTGCAAGTACACGGATTGCGTGGAAGTTTGCCCGGTCGACTGCTTCTATGAAGGCGAGAACATGCTCGTCATCCATCCTGACGAATGCATCGACTGCGGCGTCTGCGAACCGGAATGCCCGGCGGAGGCGATCAAGCCCGATACCGAACCCGGGCTTGAGAAATGGCTGACGGTAAACGCCGAATACGCGGACAAGTGGCCCAACCTCACGGTCAAACGGGACGCGATGCCCGAGGCCGAAAAATTCGACGGTGAAACCGGAAAATTCGAAAAATATTTCTCCAGCGAGGCGGGCGAAGGGGACTGATACCACAGTCGCGCGAACTCGCGGCTGGCACGGTGGAGCCGCAGTGCAGGCTCCGCTGGTTCCGCCGCAAAGTCAGCCGCACGCATGCCCATCCTTCAGGATGCGCGACGTCATGACGCAGTCACAGGCTAGCGTTAACGATTTTGGCGCTGAACCTTTGTATTTTTCCAGATTCGTGCTATATAGGGGGTCTAGTCGCCTCGCCCTCGGATCATGTTCCTCCTAGCGGAGGTTTTTTTGTGGTCGTAATCCGAACCTGGTCAGACTGCCTTCTCGGTCTGCCGTATCATGTTCGGTTGGTCCTTGCCAAGCGGCCGCGTCAAAAGAACACGTCGTCATAAGAACTCATCTGGGAACGAGACGAATTTGATCACCCCATGGCACACAGTGCGCGCCCATCCGGGCTCCCTGCCCGGTTTCGACGCCATGTGCCTGTCCGTAGGAATTGATGCCCGCAAGGCGGCGCATCCCGACGCGCCTGTTCAAGGCCGTCTCTGCGCAGGAGTATAAGAGCGTATGGCAACCCCCGCGAAAAAGACCGCGCAGCGTCAGGGATTCAAGACCGGCGAGTTCATCGTCTATCCGGCTCACGGCGTTGGACAGATCACCGCCATCGAGGATCAGGAAGTCGCCGGCCTCAAGCTGGAACTGCTTGTCATCAACTTCGAGAAAGACAAGATGACCCTGCGCGTTCCGGTCGCCAAGATCGCTTCGGTGGGCATGCGCAAGCTCGCGGATGCTCCTACGGTCAAGAAGGCGCTGGAGACGGTTCGCGGGCGCGCTCGCGTGAAGCGCACCATGTGGAGCCGTCGCGCGCAGGAATACGAAGCCAAGATCAATTCCGGCGACCTGATCGCCATCGCGGAAGTGGTACGCGACCTCTACCGTTCCGACAGCCAGCCGGAGCAGTCCTATTCCGAGCGCCAACTCTACGAAGCTGCGCTGGACCGGATGGCGCGCGAGATCCAGGCCGTCAACCGGTCTTCGGAGACCGAGGCGATCCGGCAGATCGAGCAGAACCTCGCCAAGGCGCCCAAGCGCGGAGGCAAGGCCGAGGAGTCTGCTGAAGCCGAGGCGTCTTCCGAAGACGGCGACGACGTCGAACAGGAAGAAGCGGCCTGATCTTTCAACGGTTCGACCGAAGCGCCGATCCGGGCGGCATTTGACCAATGAATCGTGCCGGTTCGATGAAAGGCGCGTGAGTTGCGAGCGGCGGGGGCAGCACCTCCGCCGTTTTCTATTGGAAAAGGCCGTTGCGGCGGCGGATCCGAATTGGATCACAATTTCGCGAAATCACGTCCACAAACAAGGTTTTTCCTTAACTACGGCATTTCTCTAAAGCTACATTTTCTTGTTCCCGCCGCATTTTCGCTTAACCTGAAGATCACCCGCAAGTTGCGATCAACGTCGATCGAAAATGCGGCGAGTCATGGCTGAGGCGCCCGTATCAGAGGGGCCATACGGCACCGAAAGCCAACGGATCGAACGTCAGCGGGCCACAAGCCGGCGGCAGAAGATCCGCCCGCCTGAGAACTCCGACGCTGCCGCGTCAAGCCACGGCCGTGCATCCGGATGCCGCGAGCAATCGCCCGCCCCGTCCGCCCGCCAGTTCCCGGCCATCAACCCCGGCTCCATGGCCCGCGAATGTTGCCCGCGCATATTCAGCTCTGCGGGAAGCAACCGCGCCGCCAAATGTCGAATGCAGTGGAAACGATTCCACGTTCTGAGAGTTTGAGATGTGAGTTGATCCGTTTTGTCGCGTTCGAGCGCGCGCGGCACCCGGTTTTCTGACATTGGCTTCGGACCGCCGGGCCCGGCCGACTTGTGAAACTCATGACGCGCTGCCCCCCGCTCAAAGGCATCGCCGCACTCCGGATCACCGGGGACATGCGACGGGTTTTTGGGGCAAGTCAGGACCTACGGAGAACTGGAATGCAACATCCGGTCAGTCCTCGGCGACAATTCGTACGCGCAGCCATGGCCGCGCCCTATCTCACTCGCGAGGAAGAACACGCGCTCGCTCTGCGGTGGCGAGACGAGCAGGATACGAACGCGCTCGACCGCCTGACGACGGCACACATGCGCCTCGTCATCGCACTTGCTGCCAAGTTCCGCTACTTCGGCCTGTCCATGAGCGACCTCATCCAGGAAGGGCATGTCGGCCTTCTCGAAGCAGCCGCCCGGTTCGACCCAGACCGAGAGGTCCGCTTCTCCACCTATGCAAGCTGGTGGATCCGCGCATCCGTGCAGGATTTCATCCTGCGGAACTGGTCGATCGTACGCGGCGGCACCTCGTCCACGCAAAAGGCGCTTTTCTTCAACCTACGTCGGCTGAGGGCGAAACTCGCCACGGGCGCGGAAGGCAAGTCGGGCCAGGAGCTTTATGACGAGATCGCCGAAGCGATGGGTGTCGATTCCAAGGACGTCGCATTGATGGATTCGCGTCTCTCTGCACCGGACACTTCTCTCAACGTGCCGGTGCTTGACGACAGCGGCACCGGAAGCGACCGCCAGGATTTCCTCGTCAGCGAGGAACCATTGCAGGACGAAGTGGTGGGAGGTGCAATCGACGAAGAACGCCGCCGCGCATGGCTGACGAAAGCCCTCGGCGTTCTGAGCGAGCGCGAGCTGAAGATCGTGCGCGAACGCCGGCTTTCCGAAGAAGGCGCCACCCTGGAGTCACTGGGCGAAAAACTCGGCATATCGAAGGAACGCGTGCGCCAGATCGAAGTGCGCGCGCTGGAAAAGCTTCGCGCGGCGCTTGTGGCGGATCACCCCGGCATCGTCAGTACCGCGAGTTGAACGCCTATCACGGGCAGGGAGACCGAAGGCGCGGCCGGGCACTCTCTCCCGATCGATAAAATCGAGCCGGCCAGACGATATGTCGGCCGGCTCGCGATCGGTCTCAATCCACGATCAGCTTCACCGACTGACCGATCGTCAACCGCGTATCCTCATCAAGCCCGTTGAGCAGCGTGAAAAGTTCCACGCGCCTTGACGGATCGACGCCGCTCATACGCCGGGCGAGATCGTGCACCGTCTGCCCGCCGGAAACCGTGACGATCCTGATCGTCAGGGGTCGCAGCCGCGCCTGTTCGGTCAGGCTCAATTGCCGGAAGCTCTTGAACGTCTCCTCAAACGAGGCAAGAAAGGCTTCCGTCGGCTCTCTCGTCGCAAGAATGAATCGGTAGACCGTTTCTCCCTTGCGCACGAGACCGATGCGGAATGACCATCCCTCGGCCAGCGCGGTGGCGGTGATCGCCGGCAGGCCATTGACCGTCGTCTGCCGGATCGAATTTTCGACCAGCCCGTTTATCCAGCCTGAACTTATGTAGTCCGAAAGGCTTTCCGAGGATGCCAGTTCGGCGCCGTCGAAACGCAACGCCGTTCCCTTTCCGTCACTGGCAAGCACAGCCTGCGGCGTGTTTTCCAACGTAAACCCGTCCGGGACGGTGAAGCCGATGCCCAGCGCTTTGTGCAGGAAGGAACGGCCGCGCACGAAGCCCTGCAGCGGATCATCGCCGTAGAGCATGCCGTCGAGCTTGGAGAGATAGGCATCGCGATCCTGTTCGCCGATGCCGGGGGCCCCAAACTGCCGCGCTTCGCGGACGGCACGCGCGATGCGGCTCGGCGTCGCGGGATGCGTGGAGAGAAAGTCCGGCGCCGCCTTGGCGTCTCCCCGTGCGCTCGTATAATCGGCAAAGCGACCCATGGTCTTCAGGAATCGGGCCGCAGCATAGGGATCGTAGCCGGCTTTCCCCAAGGTGCGCACGCCGATGGCATCGGCCTGGAGTTCCTGCACCTGTGTGAAACGGGCGAGGGACCGTTGCGACGACTCAACCGCGGCTTCCACCTCTTCCGGATCGTCAACAATGTTCGTGACGACCTTGCTCGCAAGAGCGGCCGCCTCCTCCTGCTGCTGACGTGCGGCACCATGGTGGGCCGTGACATGCGCCATTTCGTGCGCGAGCACGGCTGCGACTTCGGAAGTGTCGTTGGCCAGAGCGAGAAGACCGCGCGTGACATAGAGGTATCCCCCTGGCAGCGCGAACGCATTGATGGCAGGCGAATTGAGGATCGTGACCTTGTAGGCCTGGGACGGATCCTGTGAAGCGGCGACCAGACGGCCGACCGCCTTCGCAACGGCCTCCTCCGCTCCCGCATTCTTGTAGACGCCACCATAGCTCGCCACGACGCGCGGATGCTCGCGCGCGCCGATTGAGGATTCGGCGTCGGACCCGAAGAAAACGCGGGTGTTGTTGTTGAGCGGAATCTTGCTGGAACTGGTCAGCTGGCAACCGGCAAGGCCCGCCGCCAGCACAGCGACGAAAATCATGCGCGCACAGGACCGCAAACGGCGAGGGAACCCCGCCGCCGATACATGCGTGCCCTGTCCTTTCCCCGGCCACCGGCCTTTCAACTGAGCCGAAATCCTAGCCACCTCTTCCAATCACTTCGATCGCATCCGGAAACCGGACGTCGATGACCGCACCATTCCAGCGTTCAAGCCAGCCGCGCACGCGAATGTAACGCCCAACGAGCGCTTCGGGATCCCTTCCGGCCGCGCGAAACACATCCGCCTTGTCGGCAGGAATTGTTACCGTAAAATCGCGTGACCAGTCGCGTCCGAAATTCAGATAGTACCTGCGCGATGTCGCGCCAACGGAAACCACAATTCCGGCGACAATACGATAAGCTCCTGCCCGTTCGGCAAGTTTAGGATCCCGTGCAGACAGGATACGGTGCCCGGGCTTGCGCCAAAGCCCCCGACCGGCCCGCCGCGCAGTGTTCTCGTCACGATAAAGCGCAGCCGCGCAGCCGGTGGCCGAGCCCTCGGGCATCACACTTGCCGCACCTGTCGCGATCAACTCTGCCTGCAGCCAGGCGGGCATCTGCCGGTTGACCATATGCGGGACGGAAGCCGTTCCGTTCGGTGCCTGTCCTGAGTTTGTAGACCGGGCTGTGAGTTCGACATGCGCGACAAGACGTTGCCACCGATCCGTTCTGTTCGAGATCGGATGCAGCAGCACGGATTTGCCCATCCATCGCCGCACAACCTGATCCAATGAGGCATCCTGTTCCCGAACCGGGACTGCGACGTCGGCGAGGCGAACGTTAACGGTGCGACCGGCCTGCCTGTCGTCGAAGACCTTGAGACTTCCGTCCGGGTTCAGGCCGGCAACGACGCCTGCCCTTGGCGTATCGATGCGACATGGCTCCGGCAAAGGTCCAGCCACCGCCGTCAACGAAGAAAACCCGATCGACAGCAACACGGTGCAGGCGCCTGGCTGTATGAAACGGCGCGGCAATTCCATGAAACAAGACCCGATGCTGCTTGCCTCACCTCCTGAAAGCGAAGAATGCGGAGATAAAGCCGCCTGCGAAAAAACCTCCGGACGCCCCCTCGCGGAAAGCTCTGCAAAGTGCTTCCCGCCACGTGCAACGTTCATCCAAACATGCTACACGGGATTTCAAAATCCCGACGCTGGCATCATCCGCCGGTCGTTTCTCGGGGCCCCGTAGCTCAGCAGGATAGAGCATCAGATTCCTAATCTGAGGGTCGCGCGTTCGAATCGCGCCGGGGTCACCACCCTCCCCCCCTCGACGAAACACGATCAATTCGCAGTATTCGTCTTGACCGGTCCGAGTTCGAATTCCGGAATGTGGACCGTGAACGTCGCCCCCTCGCCTGGCCGACCTTCGGCAACAAGCCGCCAACCGTGTCGGCGGGCAACCATGTCGCAGATTGCAAGGCCAATGCCGCTGCCGGGAATCTCCTGACGCCGATGCAGCCTGCGAAACGGCTGCAGAATGGTCTCCGCATATTGCGGCTCAAATCCGATGCCGTTGTCATCGATAGCGACCTGGAGGCGGCGTTTTTCCCCCTCTCCCACCCGCGCGCAGATCAAAACGCGTGGCGCACGCGCCGAGGAACGGTATTTCAAGGAATTGCCGATCAGATTGCGAAACAGCTGCATGACAGCCGTTGGGTCGCCCGAAATCACCACCTGCGGAATGTCGATCATGATTTCCGCGTCGTGCGCCGCCTCTTCCTGACGGATTTCCTCGACGAGCCCTTCCACCATACGGCCCAGATCGATCGGCTCACGCAAGAGACTTTCGCTGCTGGAGCGAGAGAACGTCAACAGGTCGGAAACGAGGCGGGAGGCGCGTCGGGAAGCGCTTGCCAATACCTCCAGCGCATAATCGACATCATCCTGATTTTCTTCGACCAGGGCCCGTTGCAGCATTTCCGAGAAATACCGGATCTTGCGCAACGGTTCCTGCATGTCATGAGACGCGATCGATGCGAAATTCTGCAAGTTCTGGTTGAGGAGTTCCAGTTCGGTATTGCGTTGTTCGACGCGGGAGCGCGCTTCGTTGCGTTCTCCAAGGTCCGTCACCGCAACGATCACACGGGCATAGGGTTGACGAATGATGGCGATTTCGACGTCGATCGGCCGGCCCTGCCGCGTCGACATCACCAGCGGGATTCCCCCGGTGCGCGCGAATGCTCCCCCGACGGGATCTGTCGCGGCGTCGGCCGCCTTGCGCATCTCCTGCGGCACGAGTTCGTGGAAGGAGCGCCCGACCAGTTCCAAACGCCCATATTCGAAATGGCGCAGGAACTGATCCGTCGCATCGCCGATGACACCGCGCCAATCAAGCATCAACAGCTTCGCCGGTGCGACGCGAAAGGCTGCCTGATAACGATCTTCGGCCGTGATTTCGCGCTGTCGTTCCCGACCACGCCGGTCCGCTTCCGTTGCCGCAACGGCCGCCACAGCATCACCGCGCTGTGCCGATAGCCCACCGGGAGGAATATGACCGGCAATGATCTGCGCAATGGCCGACAATCCAATCCGCGAAGCCGCCTCAAAAGGACGTATCGTCCCGGACCTGTTTCCAAAAAGCACCGTCCCGCCTGCTTGCCCCGGGATACGAACGGGCGCTGAAACGAACCGCCACATGCCCTGATCCCCTCCCGAGGAGGGCGGACTATCCCCCGACGGGCGGGCTGATTTCGCAAGTGAGCCGGCAAGCCCCACGACTTCCCGTGCGAGGTCCTCCATCCGCGTCCGGTCCTCGCCATGAGCATCGGAGACCTGTCGGGAATCCAGACAAACCTCAAAACGCCCCGTCCCATCTGGCAGGCACAGTGCGCCGAAATCCGTGCCGAAATAGTCGCTTCCCAATGCCAGAACGGCGGCGATCCACGATTCGATCGGCTCATTTGCCTCAATGCTGCACGCGTCGATAGCATCCAGGAAATCGAGCAGCCTGGCACTTGTCGCCCGCGGCTGGACATGACCGAGCTTGCCGAGGCAACGACCTTCGTCATCCATGATATTGAAGGACGAGATAACCGTATCGAGCGTGCTGCGCCCATTGCGGCGCAACTTCCCCGGGACCGGCGGCGACCATCCCGACGGCAGCAAGCCTCCGGTTTCCGGCCCCGGCAGCTCCGGCCACCCGACGAAGTGCGAGGCGTCTTTGCCAATCAATTCAGTCGGCGCAAAGCCCGAGAGCTGTTCGAACAGAGTATTGGTAAAAACGATGAGACCCGCAGCATCGAGGACGACAATAGCGTCCGGAAAATTCTGGAACGCCTCAATGTACCACTGAACATCCCTGGACACGTGGGCTCCCCGGTGCAGGGTCACTTTCTGATCTTGTCCATGTTAACATTTCAGGAGAAAAAGAGTCCTACGCAGGAATACGCAATGTCATAATTTCATAGGAGGCCGACGAAAAACTCAAGGGAATGCGCGAGAGAAAACCTTCCGAGCGAGAAATTTTGCCGACGAAAGTTCGGATTGAGGACATCCGCGACCAAAGCGCCGCGGGCCTCAATTCCATATGGCTCCAGATCCACACCGTGCGGGCATGCCAACCGGACCGTTCCGACCCTTTCCGCGGACGAACTGACGTCGGAACCAGAGATATCGGCCCCCCTCCTGACGAGACGCTGATGCGCGATACCGCAACGACCGAATCGACTTGGCGAAGCGCCAAGGCCTACCCCCGCCCCAATGCGGGCCGCGATCGCCAAAGAACGTTGCGGCCCGCATCCTGCAAGTCCCGGTCGTCACACTGCCAGGTATTCGTGGCGCAGCTCTTCGTTCTCGAGCACCTCGCGCGCCGCACCTTCGAAGACCACTTGCCCCATATCGAGAATGATCGCCTTGTCGGCGAGTTTCAGAGCCGCAACCGCATTCTGTTCGACGATAATCGTGGTAATGCCGAGATCTTTCACCCCGGAAACGATTTTCTCGATCTCTTGAACGATCACCGGTGCCAGCCCTTCATAAGGCTCGTCCAGCAGCAGCAACTTCAGATCCCGCGCAAGAGCCCGAGCAACCGCGAGCATCTGCTGCTCGCCGCCTGACATGGTGACGGCCTCCTGCCGACGCCGCTCGGCGAGACGCGGGAAATGTTCGTAGATGCGCTCGATCTCCCAGCCTCGCGGCTCGGCAACCTGCGAGAGGATCAGATTCTCCTCGACAGTCAGCCCCGAAATAATGCGGCGGTCTTCCGGAACGAGTTGCACCCCGACGCGCGCCGCCTCATGCGACTTCATCGGATGAAGGGCATGACCCGCAAGCCAGATTTCGCCACGCTTCAGTTCGGGCGCGTCGGTGCGCGCGATCGTGCGCAAGGTGGACGTCTTGCCGGCACCGTTGCGCCCGAGAAGCGCGACGATTTCCCCCTCGGCGATATCGAAGGACACGCCCTGCACGATATAGCTTTCACCGTAGTAGGAATGGACATCCCGCACCGAGAAGAACGGACGAGCCGCCGCGGCGGGCTGCGCCTCGCGCATGGAGGAGGCTTCTGCGGTTATCGCGCTCATTACTGTGCCTCCCCGAGATAGGCTTCCTTGACCTTCGGATCGTTGCGGACCTCCTCAGGCGTCCCTTCGGCGATGATGCGGCCTTGCGCAAGGACCGAAATTCGATCGGCCAGACTGAAGACCACATGCATGTCGTGCTCGATGATGACCTTCGTCATACCGCGTTCCTTGATCTTCTTCAGAAGATCGATAGTCCGGTTGGTATCGTGCCGCGACATGCCGGCGGTCGGTTCGTCGAGCAGCAGAAGACGCGGATGCTGGACGAGCCCCATGGCCAGTTCCAGCCGACGCTTGTCGCCGCGTGACAGGCTCGCCGCCTCCTGGTCCTTCTTCTCGATGAGCCCGATATCTTCCAGAACGCTTTCCGCCTCCGCGCGGATCCCGCTTTCGCGGGCAAGACCTGACCAGGCGTTCAACCTGAAGGCCCCGTCCCGCTTTGCGAATGCTGGAATCATCACGTTGTGGAGCAGGCTCAGATCGGGGAAGATCTCCGGGGTCTGAAACACCCGGGCAACGCCAAGCTGGTTGATCTCGTGCGGCTGACGTCCGGTGAGCGCCTTGCCATTAAAGATCACGGCGCCGGAATCCGGCACGATGCGGCCCACGCAGACATTCAGCAATGTCGACTTGCCTGCTCCGTTCGGCCCGATGATCGCGTGCGTCTTGCCCTCCTCAATCTGCAGATCGATGTTGGAGAGCGCCCGCAAGCCGCCGAAACTCTTGTCGACGTCCGCCACATGCAAGACGATGTCGTTCATGATCCCCCCTCATTCCGCCGGTTGCGCCGCGCGCTCCGGGCTTTCGGGCCCTTCGCGACGGAACAGTTTCAACAGCCGGCGGAAGCCTTCCATGACCCCGCCGGGCAGGAAGATGACGACCAGCATGAAAAGGAGCCCGAGCGTCAGTTGCCAGCCTTCTCCGACGAACAGGCTGGTGACCGACACGACGAAGTTCTCGACGCTGTCGGGCAGTCCAGAGAAAATCTCATGCAGCACCCGCTCGTTGTAAGCTGAAAAGATGTTCTCGAAATACTTGATGATGCCGGCACCGAGAAGCGGTCCCAGCAGCGTGCCGGCACCGCCGAGGATCGTCATCAGAACCACCTCGCCCGATGCCGTCCACTGCATGCGTTCCGCACCCGCGAGCGGATCGGTGACGGCGAGCAGAGAGCCAGCGAGCCCCGCATACATGCCCGAGACCACGAAGGCGGCAAGCGTGTAGGGCCGGGTGTTGAAGCCAGTGTAGTTCATCCGGTTCTGGTTCGACTTGATTGCTCTCAGCGCCATGCCGAACGGCGAGCGGAAGATCCGGAGCGCAAGGAAGAACGCGATGATCAGTACGACGGCGCAGACATAGAACCCGCTCCATCCGATCGTCTCGATGCCGAAAAACGAGGGCGCCGGAAGGCCCGATTCCGCGATGCCGAGCGCATGGTCGATGACGCGCGGATCGTTCTGCGAAAGCTGCAGGCCCGTTTCGCCGTTGGTTATAGGCGTCAGCACAGAGTAGGCGAGATTGTAGGACATCTGCGCGAAGGCGAGCGTCAGGATCGAGAAATAGATGCCCGAGCGGCGCAGCGACACATAGCCGATGAATAGCGCGAACAATCCGGCGATTACCACACCGAAAAAGATGGCCGGCACCACGTTCATGCTGAGGAGCTTGAACGTCCACACGGCAGCGTAGGACCCGACGCCGAGGAAGGCGGCATGGCCGAAGGACAGATAGCCCGTCAGGCCGAACAGGATGTTGAAGCCGATGGCGAAGATCCCGTAGATCGCGATCTTCTGCAGAAGATCCGGATAGCCGGCGCCGATCGGGGCAAGCCAGATCGGCATGGTCAGCACCACCAGGGTGAAGACCGCCATCAGGACCATGTCGTTACGCAGGAAATTGCTGTTCATGGCTTAGCTTTCCATCACCCCGCGACGTCCCATCAGACCGCGCGGCCTGACGAGCAGGATCACGACGGCGACGAGATAGATGATGATCTGGTCGATGCCCGGCAGAATGTCCTTCACTTCCGTCATCGAGGCGAAGGACTGCAGGATGCCAAGAAGGAAGCCGGCGGAAACGGCGCCAGGCAGGGAGCCCATGCCGCCGACCACGACCACGACGAAGGACAGCACCAGGAATTCCATGCCCATGTGATAGTCGGGAGGCAGGATCGGCGTGTACATGACCCCGGCGAGCCCGGCAACGATGGCAGCGATGCCGAAGACCACGGTGAACCGCCGCTCAATGTTGATGCCAAGAAGGCCGACCGTCTCCCGGTCCTGCATGCCAGCGCGCACCACCATGCCGTATGTCGTGAACTGCAGGAACGAGAAGACGGCCGCGATCACCAGAAGCGAGAAGGCGAGATAGATGAGCCGCCACCACGGATAGACCACCGCCGCCCCGAGCCCGATCCATTCGCCGATGCTTGCGCTCCCCGCCACCGCTTCCGGAGCGCCGGTCGGTATCGGGTTGGCGCCGAATGCCGTCTTCACGATCTCCTGCAGCACGATGGCAAGCCCGAACGTGACGAGAATCTGCTCGGCATGGCTGCGCTTGTAGAAAAAGCGGATTAGGCCGCGCTCCATCACCAGACCGATCACCAGCATGACGGGGATCGCAAGGAGGATCGACAACGGCACGGCGTAATCGATGATCGCCTTGCCCGTGTCGCCGAACCAGACCTCCAGATAGGGGATCTCCTTGTAGGCGTCGAAGAAGGTCACCCCCTCGTCCTTCACCTTCACGGAGAGCGTGAGCAGCTTCTGCAACGTCACCGCGCAGAAGGCGCCCAGCATGAACAGGGCACCGTGGGCGAAGTTGACGACGCCGAGCGTGCCGAAAACCAGAGTCAGACCAAGGGCAATAAGGGCGTAGGCTCCGCCCTTGTCGAGACCGTTGAGAAGCTGGAGTACGAACGCATCCATAGGGTTACGCCGATATTTGGTGGATGTCGGGAAGCGGCCGCCATGCGCAGGACCTTGCGGATCTGTCCGCACGCAAGTCCGGCATCAATCGCGGAGCACGTGAGAGCCGGCCGCCCCGCCACCTGCCCGCCCCATGGGAACAGGCAAGCGCCGGCAGGCGGCCGGCCGCCTTCGCATAATCAGCTGCAGGTGCCGAGTTCGCCGCCGAAGATCGTCGGATCGTAGGTGACGGCCTCCGCCGGCACTTCCTTGACAACCTTGAGGAGATCGAACTGGCTCGACGGGTTCTCGTTGCCGCGCACCACCAGGACGCTCTTGAAGCACTGGTGATCGGCACCGCGATAAAGCGTCGGGCCGTTGCCCATGCCGTCGAACTCGAAGTCTTCAAGCGCCTTGATGACTTCGCAGGGATAGAACGTCCCGGCCCGCTCGCAGGCGTCCGCATAAAGCAGCGTCTGGACGTAGCAGGTGTGCGCGGCCTGGGACGGCGGGAAACCGTATTCCTGGCCGAACGACTTGACGAAGGCTTGCGAGGCGGCGTCCTGCAGCGACCAATTCCAGTTGGTGGTGCCGAGTATTCCCTTGATCGCGTCACCCGCGCCCTGCGCCATCAGACGCGAGAACAGCGGCACGATGATCTCGAACTTCTTGCCGTTGACCATCTTGTCCTTGAGCCCGAACTGAACGGCCTGGGTCAGAGAATTGACCATGTCCTTGCCGTAGTGGTTCAGGATCAGAACGTCGGCGCCGGAATTGAGCACGGGCGTGATGTATTGCGAGAAATCGCCGGCACCGAGCGGCGTGCGGACGGTTGCGACCGTTTCCCAGCCGAGAGCCTCGGTGGTGTTCTTGATCGACTCTTCCTGCGTCCAGCCCCAGGTGTAGTCCGCCGTCAGATGATAGGCGCGGCGATCGGTGCCCATCTCTTCCTTCAGCACCGGACCGAGCGCGGCGCCCGACATGTACGCGTTGAAGAAGTGCCGGAAGCCGTACTTGCGCTTGTCCTTACCCGTGGTGTCGTTGGAGTGGGTCAGGCCAGCCATGAAGATGATGCCCATCTCCTGGCAAAGCGACTGCACCGCGACCGCGACGCCCGACGAGGAGCCGCCGGTGATCATGATCGCGCCGTCCTTCTCCACCATGCGCTTGGCGGAGGAGCGCGCCGCATCCGACTTGGTCTGGGTATCGCCGGTGACGTATTCCACCTTCTTGCCGAGCACGCCGTTGCCCTTCAGCGCAAGCGGCTTCATCGTCTGCAACATGCCGCCGTCGCCCTCGCCGTTGAGGTGCTTCACGGCAAGCTGGTAGGCGCGCAGCTCATCTGCGCCTTCATCGGCATAGGCGCCGGTCTGCGGCACGTTGAAACCGAGCGTGACGGAGCTCTTGTTGGTCGGATCGTTTGCGAAGTTCTGCGCCCAGGCGCCGCGCGAGAAGATGGTCGGGGTGGCAAGCACGAGGCCGGACGCCGCGGTCGCCCTGAGAAGGCTACGACGGTTTATGGAAGTAGTAAGGTCTTTCATGAATTCCTCCCGAAAGGCTCAAAAGCCGAATTCCGCGCCTCGCTGCCGTGTCGTTTCCTCCAAACGTCACGAGCCGGCCCCTCCAGACCACGGCGCAGAGGCATAATACATAGAGAATTGGAACGGCCGCGTGCAATACGACCTTTGGCGCGGAGAAAGTCGAATTACACTTCCCGAATGTCTCAAACCGATTAACATTTCAAGAAATTCACATATATCCTACCGGCACATACCGCATTGCATCAAAAACGTAACAAGTAACCCAAAACCGTAGATTTAGACTTTTGTATAAGGCTATTTCATCAATAGGTTTGCGCGATGAAAAACCGAAGGTTGTTCCTACCCTTACCGTATCTTTCCGGTCATCGGGCGGACAGCAAACGGATCGGAGCACCTTCGAGATAGGCCTCCAGATCCTCGACCGTCTCACGATAGAAGACGGCATATGTTTCGCGCGTCACGTAGCCCAGATGCGGAGTCATGATCAGGTTCGGCGCCGCGTGAAGGGGATGACCTGCCGGCAGCGGCTCCTCATCGAAGACATCGAGCCCCGCACCACCAATCTGTCCCGCGAAAAGCGCCGCCATCAACGCCATGGTGTCAACGATGGGCGCGCGCGAGGTGTTGACCAGCACGGCATCCGGCTTCATCAGCGCCAGTTCAGCAGCGCCAATCAGCCCTTGTGTGCGTTGCGAAAGACGCGTGTGGATGCTGACGAAATCGGCGCGCGTCAGAAGATCGTCCACACTGTCCGCCCGCTCCACTCCGACTTCTGCGCAGCGTTCGTCCGTGAGATTTGCGCTCCAGGCGATCACGTTCATTCCGAAGGCTTTGCCGAACCCCGCGACCTGCGCCCCGAGCCGACCTAGACCGATAATTCCGAGCATTGCGCCACGCAGATCCCGCCCGACATCGACCTGCCAGCCGCCGCCGGCAATCGAACGCACTTCAGGTAACAGCTTACGCGCCAGCCCTATGATCAGCCCGAAAGCGAGCTCGGCGGTTGCATGCCCAGGCGAATGCGTGCCGCAGACGATCACGCCGCATCTCTCGGCCGCCTCCATGTCGATGGCCGCGTTGCGCATTCCGGTGGTGACCAACAGCTTGAGATTGGGCAGGGCCTCGATCACCGAAGCGGGAAAAGGCGTACGCTCACGCATGAGGCAGATGGCGTCGTACGGCTGCAATTCGGCCACGACGTCTTCTTCGCCGCCCAGCGGCGCCGAATAGACGGTGACATCGGCCTTGCCGTCGACACCGCCCCAGTCGGCATAAGTGCGGGCAACCCGCTGATAATCATCGAGAACCGCGATGCGCATGTTGTCCAAGGGCTCCGGATCGCTTCAATTTCATGACGGGATGCACCTGGACCAAGGCAACGGGACCGCAGCCCGATCACCCATTATGCCAATTCTCTTATTCTCACGTTGCAGTCCAAGCGGGCTTGTACCGCGACGCGGTCAGGTTAGCAGCATCGAAACCCGGTTCTGATATGCGGTGGCCACGTGGCGCCGGGTCGCCTTTTCGGCGGCGTCCGGATCACGGGCCGCGATCGCCTCCACGATGGCCTCGTGTTCGGCAATCGACTGGGCCCCGCGTTCGGGCAGCGACAGGGTCGTTCCCTCGATCAGCGCCATGTGGACGCGCATTGTGTCGAGAAGCTGGTTCAGATAGCGATTGTGTGAAGAGCGATGGATGATCCGGTGAAACCGCCGGTTGACGACCGCCAGTTCGACCGGCTTGTCGACCATGGCGCGCCCCTCTTCCACGAGCTGGCGGAGCAGCGCGATTTCCTGCGGGGCGGCATGGAGCGCGGCGCCGCGCGCGGCCGAACCCTCCATCACTTCCCGCGCCGCGTAAAGCTCGCCGATCTGATCGTAATCAAGAGCCGCGACGACGCAGCCCCTGTGCGCGTTGTGCGTGACCAATCCCTGTGCCTCAAGCCGCCGAAGCGCCTCCCGGACCGGCGTGCGCGACGTTCCGAACCGTTCAGCCAGGCGCGATTCGCGCAAGGCGTCGCCGGGCCCGAGTTCCCCCTGCTCGATCGCATCGATCAGGCGGTCGTAGAGGCTTTCAGGATTGGCAGGCGTGCTTTTCATACGGGACAATGTATACGATTGTTCTCGAATTCGCGAATGGAATACGCTGCAAACAGCGCCGCTGCACCCGCTCTCGGCGGATCCCAACGCGTGGGCTGTCAGGTCACTCTGGACATGGCAACGCCGAGCTTGTCGACAAGTTCTCCGATCTGATCGTCGGAGATGATGAACGGCGGGGCCAGCAGCACATGATCGCCGCGCCGTCCGTCGATGGTGCCGCTCATGGGATAACAGATCAGGCCCGCCTCGAAAGCAGCCTTCTTGATCGCCGCAGCGACCCCGCGCGCGGGATCGAACGGCTCTCTTGACGCCCTGTCCGAGACGATCTCGACGCCACGAAACAGGCCGCGGCCGCGAATGTCGCCGACATGCGGATGCTGGCCGAACGCGGCGTGCAGAGCCGCTTCGAGCTTCTCGCCCTGCTCCCTGACCCGGGCGACGAGGTGGCGTTCGTCGAGGGCCTTGACCACCGCCCGCCCCGCCGCAGCCGCCAGCGGATGGCCCATGTAGGTATGGCCGTGCTGGAAGAAGCCCGACCCGGCCGCGATCGCATCGTAGATCCGCCCCGAACACAGCATCGCTCCGATTGGCTCGTAGCCGGCGCCGAGCCCCTTCGCAATGGTGAGGATATCGGGCCTGACGCCGTCCTGCTCGCAGGCAAAGAACGACCCCGTCCGCCCCATGCCGCACATCACCTCGTCAAGGATAAGAAGCACGCCGTGACGGTCGCAGATTTCGCGAATGCGGCTGAAATACCCCTCCACCGCAGGGACGGCTCCGAGTGTTGCACCGACGACGGGTTCCGCGACAAAGGCCATGACCGTCTCAGGTCCCAGACGCTCGATCTCGGCCTCGAGTTCATCGGCAACGCGCCGGCCGTAATCGGCCTCGGCCTCGCCGTCATTGCACCCGCGATAGGCGTAGCAGGGCGATATGTGGGATGTTTCAACCAGCAACGGCGCGAACTGGGCACGCCGCCAGGCATTACCGCCAGCCGCCAGCGCTCCCAGCGTGTTGCCGTGATAGCTCTGACGCCTCGCGATGACCCGGTGACGACCGGGCTCGCCGGTCTCCACGAAATACTGGCGCGCGACCTTGATCGCCGCTTCCACCGCTTCCGAACCACCGGAGACCAGATAGACGCGTTCGATGCCTTCCGGCGCATGATCGATCAGAAGATCGGCCAGCTCCTCGGCAGCATCGGAGGTAAAGAAGCTCGTGTGCGCAAAGGCGATGTCATCGAGTTGCGCGCGAATAGCGGCGGCGACATCGGCGTCGGAATGACCGAGACACGAAACGGCAGCGCCCCCGGAGCCATCGAGATAGCGCTTGCCCGACCTGTCGATGATGTAGCAGCCATCGCCCTTGACTGCCACGGGCGGAGACAACCGCGTGGAGCGCCCGAAAATATGTCCGGTCATACTGTCTTGTTTCTTGATCTTGTTCGGTCTCTGTCGATCTGACAGAGCATTAACTGGTTGCGCGCACCACGAAGACCGACTGGTTGGCGTGGCGCACGACCCGCGCGGCGTTGGGGCCGAGCAGATAGTCCTTGAGCTCGGGCCGGTGCGAAGCCATGACGATGAGATCGCAATCGAGCTTGTCGGCGGCCTTCATGATCTCATCGTAAATGGTACCGTGGGCGACATGGCCTTTCGCCTCACTGGCCTTTGGCTGCTCTGACATGAACTCGGTCATGGCGGAACGTGCGGCCGAAAGAGCCTTCGCCTCGTAGTTATCAGGAAAGAACGATCCGACGATCGACATCGAATAGGTCGGGACAACCGTGAGCAGATGCAGCTCTGCACCGGCCGCCGCGGCGATGTACGCCGCCTCTTCGAGGACCTGGGCAGCGACAGCCTTGTCCTGCAGGTCGAGGGGAACGAGTATCCGCTTGTACATTCGGCCTCTCCTCAGAATGCCGGAACGGTCTGGCGTCTACGCTGCAACATGACCACGAAGGCCAGCAGCACCAGAGCAGGAATATAGAACAATTCCTTCGGCATCCTTTCCGCCTCGGTTTCGATTTTCGATACCTGCACCGGCGTGTCCGCGTAGAAATCGTAGTTCGAGAGTTTCTGGAAGAACGCCGTTCCGGGGAACGGCTCCTCCAGGAGCGCCTTTCCATCCGCCTCGTTGACAACGAGGCCCGCGCGCTTCAGCCGCTCAGCCCCCTCGCCCGGCGCGCCGAGATCGACCCGAACCGTCAGCGTGTCCGGCTTGCCGGTGTCGAAATCCGGCCCCGTTATCACGAACCGTATGGACCCGTTCGCAGGTGCATCGCCGGCCATCTGCAGAAGTTCCGTGCCGGGATGCTCAACAAAGGGCGCCTCCAGATAATCGAGCCAGAAGCCCGGTCGGAAGAGGGTAAAGGCGACGAGCAGCAATGCAGCCGATTCCCATAGCCGGCTGCGCGCCAGGAAGTAGCCCTGCGTGGCAGCGGCAAACAGCAGCATAGCCACAACGGCCACACAGAAGATGAAGACCGCCTTCAACGGCGTGACATCGATCAGCAGCAGTTCGGTATTGAACACGAACAGGAACGGCAGAAGCGCGGTCCGGATGTCGTAGGCAAAGCCCTGGATACCGGTGCGGATAGGATCGCCACCGGATATTGCGGCCGCGGCGAAGGCTGCCAGCCCGACAGGTGGCGTATCGTCCGCCAGAATGCCGAAATAGAAGACAAAAAGATGCACCGCGACCAGCGGCAGAAGCAGCCCCGAGCCTTCGCCCACAGACACGATCACCGGTGCCATCAGGGAGGAGACCACGATGTAGTTCGCGGTGGTCGGCAGACCCATGCCAAGCAGCAGGCTCATGACGGCAACAAGCAACAGCATCGCCATCAGGCTGCCGCCGGACAGGAACTCGACGAATTCGCCCACGACCTGATGCAGACCGGTCAGCGACACCGTGCCGACGATGACGCCGGCCGCCCCCGTGGCGACGCCGATGCCGATCATGTTGCGCGCACCCGCGATCATGCCCTCGACGAAATTGTCCCAACCCTGCTTGAAGCCCTCCGCGAACGCCCCCTGCCCACGCATGAACTGCTTGAGGGGGTGCTGGGTCAGCACGATGAAGATCATCGCCACCGTGGCCCAGTAGGCCGACAGCGTCGGCGACAGGCGCTCGATGAGAATGCACCAGATCAGAATGACGATGGGCAGGATGAAGTGGAAGCCCGTGATCGCCACATCCCAAGGACGTGGCAGCACGTCGATCGGCGCGTTCGGATCGTCCGGTTCCAGATCGGGGTGGCGCGCGGCGGCCGATAGCAGCGCCAGATAGGCGATCAGGAAGAGAACCGTCGCACTCCAGAACCCCATTCCGGGCAGGACCACCTTAATCCAGCCGAGCCCGTAATAGACAACGATCGCGATAACCGCGACGAAGAGGAAGCCGAACAGCATGTTGGCGAGCCGGCTTGCGAGCGTGCCGACCGGCGTCGGCCGATCCAGCCCCTTCAGGCCGAGCTTCAGCGCTTCCAGATGCACGATGTAGACGAGTGCGATGTAGGAGATGATGGCGGGCAGGAAGGCGTGCTTGATGAGTTCGGGGTAGGAGACACCCGTGAACTCGGAGATCAGGAACGCTGCGGCCCCCATGACCGGCGGCGTCAGCTGGCCATTCGTCGAGGACGCCACTTCCACCGCGCCTGCCTTCTCCGGCTTGAAACCGGTGCGTTTCATCAGCGGAATGGTGAATGTACCGGTCGTCACCACGTTGGCGATGGAGGAGCCGGAATAAAGGCCCGACAGCGCCGATGCGACGACCGCCGCCTTGGCTGGCCCACCACGCAGATGGCCTAGCAGCGCAAAGGCAAGCTTGATGAAATAGCTGCCCGCGCCCGCCTTCTCCAGCAGGGAGCCGAACAGCACGAACAGGAAGATCATCGACGCGGAGACGCCGAGCGCCACGCCGAAGACGCCTTCCGTCTGCATCCAGTAATGCCACAGCGCCTTGGAATAGGAGGCCCCCTTCCACATCAGAGCTTCGGGCATGAAGGAGAGATGACCGAAGAAGACGTAGAGGACGAAGACGGAGGCAACGATCACCAGCGGCAGCCCCAGCGCCCGGAACACCGCGATGGCGAGCGTCAGCATCCCGATCGTGGAAAAGACCAGATCGGCCGTCGTCGGCAAACCGGCACGCCCGGCGATATCTTCCTTGAAGACCAGGAGATAAAGGCACGAGGCGCCCCCCAGAAGCGCCAGCACCCAGTCCTGAAACGGCACACGATCACGCGGACTGGACTTGAACAGGGGATAGGCCAGCATCGCCAGAACGAGGGCAAAGGCCAAGTGGATCTGGCGCGCTTCCTGGTTGTTGAAGACCAGATTGAGACCGGTCAGCTCCGTGAGAAAGAAGGGAACCGACGAGGCGATGTAGAGCTGGAAGCAGGACCAGACGAACGCCAGCGCCAGAATGGCCTTGCCCGCAAATCCGGCAGCGTGGCGCGCACCGGATTCGACCTCGGCGACCATCAGGTCCACATCGGGCGACCTGCGCGACGGCTCCTGCCGATCGGTGGTGTCGTGGCTCATGAGTGTCCCTCCTCGCGCCGATCGGAAGCCAGCCTCCGCCCGACCGCCAGCCCGGACCGGCCTGTGCGGGCTGGCCTATACGGACCGGTAATGCCTCAGTTCAATGAAAAAGCCTCCCGCGACTGACCGGCGCGGGAGGCTTGAGGGGCGGCTTACATCCAGCCGCGTTCCTTGTAGTACTTGATCGCACCCGGATGGAGCGGAGCGGACAGGCCGTCCTTGATCATCTCCTCCTCCTTCAGGTTGGCGAAGGCCGGATGCAGCTTCTTGAAGTCTTCAAAATTGTCGAAGACGGCCTTCACGACCGTGTACACGACGTCATCGGGAACGTCGGCGGAAGTGATGAATGTCGCGCCGACACCGAAGGTGGTCACGTCCTCGTCGGTGCCCTTGTACATCCCGCCGGGAATCGTCGCGATGCGGTAATAGGGGTTGTCGGCGACCAGCTTGTCGATCGGCTCGCCCTTGACCGAGACCAGCTTCACGTCGCAGGTCGTGGCCGCTTCGGTGATGGCGGCGGCCGGATGGCCGATGGTGTAGATCATCGCGTCGATCTTGCCGTCGCACAGCGCCTGGGCCATTTCGGAGCCCTTGAGTTCGGCAGCGAGCGAGAAGTCATCCATCGTCATGCCGAAGGCGTCCATGACCACTTCCGTGGTCGCACGCTGGCCCGAACCCGGATTGCCGACGTTCACTTTGTGGCCCTTGAGATCGGGGAAGCTATTCACGCCGCTATCGGCGCGCACGATCAGCGTGAAGGGCTCGGGATGCACGGAAAAGACCGCGCGCTCTTTTTCGAACGGCCCCTGATCGGCGAATTTCGAGGTGCCCTTGTAGGCATGATACTGCCAGTCGGACTGGGCGACGCCGAACTCCAGTTCACCCGCACGTACGGTGTTGATGTTGTAGACGGAACCACCTGTGGATTCGGCCGAACAGCGAATACCGTGCGTCTTGCGCTCCTTGTTGACCAGACGGCAGATGGCACCGCCCGTCGGATAATAGACACCCGTGACACCGCCGGTGCCGATCGAGATGAAGCGCTGGTCTGCCGCGTGCGCTCCGCCTGCCATTGCGAACGCAAGCACGGTCGCAAACATAGCCTGACGTCGGTTCATCGTTACCTCCGGAATTGTTTATCGGACCGAAATCGGTAAAGCTCCATAGAAACAGACGCATTCCTTTTGTCAATCTAGCAGGGCATATGTTTCACAGGTCGGGGGATATCCTTGAGCGTGCCGAAACGATCCGCGGAGGAATTACGGGCAGGACTATGCAAGATCCTCGAGGAGGGGCCACGGCAGCTGTCCGTCTTTGCAGCGTGGACACTCGACAACTACCAGGAAGTGGCGTTCCGCTCGCTGCGTTCGGCGGCAAGGGCGGCATCCGTAAACCAGAACTCTGCGGTAAGGCTCGCCAAGGCGCTCGGTTATCCGGGCTACGCTCCATTCCGAAACGACATCCAGACGGCATTGCGCGACGGTTTCGTGCCGTATTCCGCGCGTGCCCGTGCGCTCAACGAACGCGACGACAAGAATACCTGGCAGGAGCTTCGCGCAGCCAGCGAAGCCAACATTGCGGCGGCGTTTTCGCCCGCCATGCATGCGCTTCTTGCCACATGCGCTAAGGAGTTGGTGGCGGCCCGCCGGATCTATTGCATCGGCGTCCGGAGCTGCTTCTCCGTCGCCCACTATTTCACCTATGTGGGCGCGATGGCATTCGCGAACGTCATCCACACTCCCAATGAGCCAGGCGGCATCATGGACATGGTGTCGCAAGCCGGTCCCGAGGATATGGTCATCGCCATAACCTACGAGCACTATTCCTGGGAGGTTGTGCGCGGCGTTTCAATCGCGCGTGATTGCGGAGCACGCGTCATCGCGCTGACCGACAGCATGAAATCCCCGATCGCGCGAGGCGCCTGGAAAGTGGTCCCCTTGCCCATGGAAGGGCCGCACTTCATGCCTTCGCTGGCGCCCGCATTCTCGATCATCGAACTTCTTCTCGCTGAGATGATCCTGCGCGCGCCAGCCGCGGAAAAACGCGTCCGGGATTTTGAGGAACGGATCAGACGCTTCCGCGGCTACGTCTCAAGCGATCCTTTGTCAGACCCGTAAGGCTTTATTGCAGGAAATACTCAGGCAGCGTCGGCCCGGCCCATCAAGAGGCGGCCTGCACGTCGAGCCCGCCGCCTCCACGCGCTCTCAGTCGAGCGGTTTCGGCCTGCTTGACCGAGCCGTCTGCCGCCAGCACCACCGCGAAAAGATCACGGACCTCAGCCAACGTGTAGCGGCCGCGCCGCACATCCTCGGCGACCAGCTCCGGGTCCCGCTCAAACGGATCGCCGTAACCGCCGCCGCCGGGAGTTCCGACCCGCACCCGGTCGCCGGGTTTCAACGGAATGTCCTGCGCCTTGGACAGATGATCCGGCACGATGGCCTTGCCGCCCTGCCAGACGATGACGGAATTGGGCTTGCCATCCCTGCCGCCGAGCGCGCCCTGCGGGCCGAAGCGGCCGTGATCCATGACGAAGCTCGCCGTTGCGTGCCCGCGCCTCAGCTCGATTTCGTAATCGAGCCCGAAGCCGCCGCGATGCTTTCCGGCACCGCCTGATCCTTCGCGCAATGCATAGCGATGATAGAGAACCGGAAACTGCTGTTCCATGATCTCCACCGGCGGCGCCTTTGAGATGCCGATGGTGGAGCATCCGTTCGACAACCCGTCGTGATCGGAATTGCCGCCGTAACCGCCGCCGGAGATCTGGTACATGACGAAGCCTCGACCGCGCTCGGGATCGTGACCGCCAAGCGCGAAGTTGCCGGAACTTCCCGCCGGCGCCGCCGTCACCCGGTCAGGCAGCGCCTCGACGAGGGCGGCAAACACGGCTTCCGCGATGCGCTGGCTGACCTCCGCCGCGCACCCCGAGACAGGGCGCGGATAATGCGCGTCGAGGAATGTCCCTTCAGGAGTGATCACGTTCAAGGGCTCGAAGGCGCCGGCCGAGATCGGCACATCGGGAAAGATATGTCGCATGGCGAGATAGACCGACGACAGCGTCGTCGCCAGCACCGAGTTCATCGGCCCCATGCACGGCTTTGATGAGCCGGCAAAGTCGAAGGTCAGCTCTCCGTCCTTCGCGGTGACGGCAAGGCGGATCTCCAGCGGCTCGTTCACCACACCGTCGCTGTCCACGTAGGCGAGCGAGCGATAGAGCCCGTCGGGGATCAGGCGGCAATTGGCCCGCATCTGCTCGGCCGCGCGCCGGCGCAACTCGCGAATAGCCCCGCGCACCACGTCGTCGCCGTAGCGGTCGAGAATGCGATTGAGTCGCGCCTCCCCGACGAGAAGGGCCGCGGCCTGCGCCTTCACATCGCCTATGCGCTGTTCGGAAACGCGGATGTTGGAGCAGATGATCGAATAGATTTCCTGATCGAGCACGCCCTTTTTGAAAAGCCGCACCGGCGGAAGCCGCAGGCCTTCTTGCTCCACCGACGTCGCGGAGGCCGAGAAACCGCCAGGAACCGCCCCGCCCGTATCGGGCCAGTGACCCGTGTTCGACAGCCAGCAAAAGATCTCGCCGTCCCGGTAGAACGGCATGGCGAAGCGCACGTCCATCAGGTGCGTGCCGCCGAGATAGGGATCGTTGACGATGTAGATGTCGCCGGGCTCGGGTGCCGCAACCTTGCCTTCAGCGATCATCGCAATCAGCGTGCGTGTCGAGGCCTGCATCGTGCCGACGAAGACCGGCAGCCCGCCGACACCTTGGGCGATGAGCGAGCCGTCCTCGGCCGAATAGATGCCGTCGGAGCGGTCGTTCGCCTCCGCGATGACGGGCGAGAAGGCCGCGCGCGAAAAGCTCAGATCCATCTCGTCGCAGACCTGCTGGAGCCCCGACTGGATGACGGAAAGCGTGATCGGATCAAGGCTCATGCGTCGTCTCCCCAATGGCTCGGCGCCAGCGTGATGATGAGGTTGCCGTCACCGTCCTGGATGCCCCTGTCGCCCGGCTCGATGACGATGGTCGTGTCCATCTGCTCGATGATGGCCGGCCCCTCGATTTCCGCATCGAGAGGAAGAAAGTCGCGCCAGTAGACGGGCGTTTCAGTGAAGTCGCCGAACCAGACGCGACGTATCCCGGTGCGGGCTTCCTCTAGCGAAGCCTTTCGGCCGACCGGATCGATCAGCAGCGACAGGTCGATCTCCTCCCGCCGCCCGACGACGGAGGTGTTCACGTTGACGAGGCTCGCCTTGATTTCCGGCAGTTCCACGTGGAAGCGGTTGAAATAGGCCTCCTCAAACAGCCGCTGGAGATCGTCCAGGCTCGGCCGGTCGGTATCGATAGGCACGCGCAGCAGGTGCGTCTGGCCGATGAACTGCATGTCGACGGAGCGGATCTCCTTCACCGCCTCGATGCGCACGTTCTCCTTGCCGATCAGCGCCCGGCCTTCCGCCGACTGCTGGTCGAAAAGCGCATGCACCGTCTCGATGTCGAGTGCCGCCAGCGGCTTGTTCACGGTGTTGACGAAATCGTGCCTGAGATCGGCGACGACACATCCGAGCGCATTGGTGATGCCGGGGCGCGCCGGCACGAGCACGCGCGGCACACCGAGTTCGCGCGCGATCGCGGTCGCGTGCAGCGGACCCGCGCCACCAAAGGCGAAAAGCGCGAAATCGCGTGGATCCTCGCCGAGGCTGACCGACACCATGCGCACCGCGTCCGCCATGCGCGTATTGGCGACCCTGAGCACGGCGGCCGCAGCCTCGATGGCACCGATGCCGAGCGGCTTTCCGAGCTTTTCGGCAAAGATCGCCTCGATATCGCCGAGCGAGACCTTGCTTGCGACCGAGTTGAGCTTTTCCGGGTTCATCCGACCGAGCAGCAGATTGGCATCCGAGATCGTCGGCCGGATGCCGCCGCGCCCGTAGCAGATCGGGCCGGGGGTGGAGCCGGCACTTTCCGGGCCAACCTGTAGAAGCCCGGCTTCCGTCACCTGCGCGATCGATCCACCGCCCGCGCCCACCGTGCGCACATCCACCATCGGCACGTGGATCGGCATCGCGTATTCGATCTCGATCTCGTTGGAGACGGCGGGTTCCGCATCGCGGATGAGGGCGACGTCGGTGGAGGTGCCGCCCATGTCGTAGGTGAGCAGATTGGGAATGCCGGCGCGCCGGCCCGTCGTCGCCGCCGCCATGACGCCGGAGGCCGGGCCGGACATGACGGTTTTAGCCGCCTCAATGGCCACCCGCCGCGCCGACACCATGCCGCCGTTGCCGTTCATCACCAGCACGTCGTGGCGATAGCCCTCGCTTTCGAGCCGATCGGCAAGCCGTTCCACGTAGCGGCGCAGGAGCGGCTGGACGGAGGCATTGATCGCCGCGGTCACGCCACGCTCGAATTCCCGGCTTTCCGACAGCAGTGCGTGGCCGAGCGTGATGTTCTCGTTCGGCCAGACGTCTGCCGCGATTTCGCCGGCGCGAAGCTCGTGGGCGGGATTGGCATAGGCATGCAGGAAGTGGATCACCACGGCCTCGCAGCCCTCATCGATGAGCTGGCGCAAGGCGGCCCGCAGCGCATCCTCGTCAAGCGGCACCAGTTCATTGCCGTCCGCATCGAAACGCTCGGGAACCTCCAGCCGCAGGTTGCGCGGAATGATCGGCACGAAGTGACCCTTCATGCCGTAGGCGTTGGGGCGGGTCCGGCGGCCAAGCTCCAGCACGTCGCGAAAACCTTGCGTGGTGATAAGCCCGGTCTTGCAGAGATTGCGCTCGAGCACGGCATTTGTCGTCGTCGTGGTGCCGTGGACGATCAGATCGAGCGCACCGAGATCCGTTTCCGCCGCATCCAACGCGTTGAGGACCCCGAAAGCCTGGTTGTCGAGCGTCGTCGGTGTCTTGGCGAGACGCACCGTACGGGCACCCGCATCGAAAAGGACGAGATCTGTGAAGGTACCGCCGACATCGATGCCCGCCACCAGCGACTGGCGCGCAGGGGCATCCGGGGAGGCGGTTTCTGTCGGGGCGGCCAGAGGCGACACGCTCATGAATTGATCTTCTCGTTGACTGATGGAATGGGAAGGCGGGGCGTGCGCCCCGGAGCCGGTTCCGCCGCTCAAATGGCGCCGGACCGCCCGCGGATGGCCTGGAGAACCTTGTCGGGCGTTGCCGGCATGTGCCGGACTTTCGCACCCGAGGCATCGGTGATGGCGTTGATGATCGCCGGCGCCGTCGGAATCAGGCAGTGCTCGCCAAGCCCCTTCGCGCCATAGGGACCGTGCTGGTCGCCCGTCTCCAAAATCAGCACGTCGATGGGCGGTACATCGCCAATGGTCGGGATCAGGTAGTCGTGCAGGTTCTCGGTGCGTCCGGGCAGGAACTCCTCCATCAAAGCCAGACCGATGCCCTGCGCGACCCCGCCATGGACCTGCCCTTCCACCAGAAGCGGATTGATCGCCTTGCCGACATCGTGCGCGGCGATGATCCGCAGAAGCTTTACCGTGCCGAGCGCCATGTCGACCTCGACCTCCGCCATCTGGGCGGTGGTGCCGAACACGGCGTAAGGCTCGCCTTGCCCGTTCTCGTCGAGCGGCGCGGTCGGTGGATCGTAGCTCTCAACTGCCTCCAGCACATATGTCGCGTTGTCCGGCTTCAGCGAGGAAATATCGATAACTCGCTCACCGGCGGCATCGCGGGCAACGATGGTAGGCCCGGAGAGAGTCAGCTGCGCGTCGCTGGACACGTTGCAGAGCCTGAGGATCCGCGCCCTTAGTGCTTCGCCGCAGAGTCTGGCGGCATTCCCGGTGATGAAAGTCTGCCGGCTCGCGGAGGTCTTGCCGGCATCGGGGGTCTGGTCGGTATCCGGACCGATGAGCGAGATGGCCGCGACAGGCACACCCAGCGCCGTGGCAAAGATCTGGGTGATGACCGTGTTCGAGCCCTGCCCGATATCGGTCGCGCCCTGATGCAGGACGACCCTGCCATCCGCCGTGATGCCGGCGCGGATCGTGGACGGATTGGACATCGAGGTGTTGCCGCAGCCATACCAGCCGCCGGCAACGCCGACGCCGCGGCGGACATCTCCTCCAACCGATGCGTTGAAGCTTGCGGCATCAGCCAGAGCCCGCTTCCAGTGCGGCTCCAGCGCATCGAAGCAATCGATGATGCCCATGCCTTCGTTGAAGACCTGTCCCGTCACCGTGGGATCGCCGTTGCGAAGCGCGTTCCTGCGGCGAAATTCCAGCCGGTCGATGCCGAGTGCACGCGCGAGATCGTCGTAGAGCGGCTCTTGCGCAAGCGCGGATTGCGGCACGCCGAAACCGCGAAAGGCGCCGGCCGGCGCGGTGTTGGTGTGAATGCCGGCGCTACGTGCGACATAATTCGGTGTGCGATAGGGGCCGGAGGCATGGATCGGGACGCGGTTCGCCACTGTCGGACCCCAGCTTGCGTAGGCGCCGGTGTTGAAGGTTCCGTCGAACTCGACCGCGACGATGGTCCCGTCAGCCGCAGCACCAATCTTCATGGTGATTTCCGATGGGTGCCGCTTGGTGGAGGTGGAGATGGATTCGGTGCGCGAATAGGTGATGCGCACCGGCTTGCCACTCAGCCACGCGGCCAGCGCGGCATAAGGCTGGGCGGTCAGGTCGAGCTTGGACCCGAAGCCGCCGCCGACGGCCGTCGGCACCACGCGTACCGCGTCTTCGGGCAATCCCATAAGCCCGGCGAGCCCGGCCCGGTTCATGTAGGGCGCCTGCGTACAGCAATGGACTTCCAGCCGGTCGCCGCGCCGCTCCGCGTATCCCGCCTCCGGCTCGATATAGCCGTGTTCGATGAAGCCGGTGGAGAACGATCCTTCCACGACCACCGCCGCTCCCGGCATGGCCGCTTCGGGGTCACCGTGCTTCACGAACCCGCGACACATCACGTTGTCCGCCCGCCCCTCATGAAGATCGGCGATCGCGGTCGCCTCGTGCGGAGAAAGCGCGTGCGGCAGCGGCGTCCAGGTCACGGGAAAGGCGGAGAGATCAAGCGCGTCGACGACTTCGCCCGCTCCGACGACAGCCGCCACGGCCTCGCCTTTGAATCGGGTCTCGCCTTCCGCGAACATCGGCTGGTCCTCGAAACCCGGGATGACGCCGAAGCGGTTCACACCCGGCACGTCCGCCGCGCTCAGCACCAGATCGAGGCCGTTCGCCCGCCGATAGGCCTCAAGATCGCCCAGCTCGAAGGCTGCATGATGGTGCGGGCTGCGGATGAGCCTCACGACCAGCGCGCCTTCAGGTGCCACATCGTCGCCGAAACGCTCGGCACCTGATACCTTCGGCCAGCCGTCGACGCGCGCCATCGGCGTTCCGACGCCGCCCGGCGCGATGTGACCAGCGCTGCCCACATCCATCACCGCATCGATGATCTTGCGATAGCCGGTGCAGCGGCACAGGACACCGCCGAGCGCATCGAGAACCTCGCTCTCTTGCGGAGCCGGGTTCTCGCGCAGCAGGGCGACGGCGGACACCATCATGCCCGGCGTGCAGATGCCGCATTGGGCCGCCTGATGGCGCTGGAATGCATCGGCCAGCGCCTTTGCCTGGCGGTCATGGGCGACGAGACCGGCCTGCGTCTCGACATGCGCGCCCTCCACCTGGCCCAGCGCCGTGGTGCAGGAACACACCGCCACGCCATCGACCAGAACGGTGCACGCGCCGCAGTCGCCCGCGTCGCAGCCGACCTTGACGTCTTTCGCTCCACCGCGTTCGCGCAGCGCCAGCGACAGCCGCTCCGCCGGCGAGGCATCGATCTGGACGGCCTCGCCGTTCAGCCGGAAGGACACGCCGACCGGCGCTTCCACATCCACCAATGCCATTTCATGCCTCTCCCTTTGCGCACCGGACGATGGCGCGGCAGATCAGTTCGCGCGCGGCACTGCGCCGGTAGGAGGCGGGCGCACGCACATCGTCGATTGGGGTGAGTTGCGAAAGATCCGCGTCCATGAGCAGCGCCTTCAGCACGGCAAGCTCCGGTCGGGCTCCGACAAGCCGGCGCTCCGCATCGGGCAGTCGCGTCGCGACCGCCGAACAGGAGCCGACCGCGATGTTCACGTCCTTGATCGCGCCATCGACATCGAGGTCTAGCGCGACCGCGACCATCGCGATGGAGATGACGAGATAGCGCCGGGCACCGAGCTTCAGGAACGCCGAGCGCGCCTGCGGCCGGTCCGGAACCAGGATCGCGGTGACGATCTCGCCGCGCATGAGTTCCGTCTTGCGCACGCCGGTGATGAACCGCGCCAGAGGAAGAACACGGCGCCCCGAACGCCCCGCGACTTCCACCTGCGCATCGAGAGAGAGAAGCGGCGGCACGCCATCGGCCGCCGGCGAGGCGTTGCAGAGATTTCCCGCGATCGTCCCGGCGTTCTGGATCTGGATGGAGCCGACGTCGCGCGCCGCCTGGCGCAGCCCGTCGAACATCGCCGGCAG
Source organism: Breoghania sp. JC706 (assembly GCF_037026715.1). NCBI lineage: Bacteria > Pseudomonadati > Pseudomonadota > Alphaproteobacteria > Hyphomicrobiales > Stappiaceae > Breoghania > Breoghania sp. JC706. The sequence goes on along the minus strand of NZ_JBANCG010000009.1, from coordinate 49,852 downwards.
CTCGACTGCCTTCGCGATTTTCGACCATGTCGTGGTCGCACCGAAACGCCAGACATCGCCTTGTCTTGAGATGCCGGAAAGTCCGTTCACACGGGAAAGGTCGACAATCGGTTCCCGCGTGGTTCTGCCACCCAGTGCCGGAAAGAAATCGGTGCCGCCGGCCAGAATACGGGCCGGCCGCTCCGCAATGAGGACAAGGGCACTCTCAAGGGTCTCTGGGCGGTGGAACTGCATTGTCTCCCTCAACGCATTCGTTTGTATGCTAACAAAGTAGAGCCGCAACCCGGGAGGACTGTCAAGCACAGCCCCGAGGCATCGTTGCGCAAATTTTCAGCACGCACTTTTTGTTTGCACGTCTTGCAATTTTCGTTTGTATACTAACAATAATCGACCGCAACGGCAATTCCCCGATCCAAGCCCCGGAGCCTCCGATGTCCGACACGCTCGCCAGCGAAACCGTCACTCCCGTCCTTGAGGGCAAGCCCTCCCCCTTTGCCGTTCCCACCGGCTGCTATCCGCTGACGGTGAGCGAGGTGCAGCACTACACCGACCGGCTCTTCCGCTTCCGCGTCACGCGCCCCCGGGAATTCCGGTTCCGCTCCGGCGAGTTCGTCATGATCGGCCTGCCCAATTCCGAAAAGCCGGTCTTCCGCGCCTACTCGATCGCAAGCCCGTCCTGGGACGAGGAACTGGAGTTCTTCTCCATCAAGGTTCCCGACGGCCCGCTGACCGAACACCTCCAGAAGATCCGCGAGGGCGACACGGTGCTGATGCGCAAGAAAGCAACGGGAACGCTGGTGAACGATGCCTTGGAGCCGGGAAAGCGGCTGTGGATGTTCTCCACCGGCACCGGCATCGCCCCCTTCGCCAGCCTCATCCGCGATCCCGAGACCTACGACAAGTTCGACACCCTCATCCTGACCCATGGTTGCCGGCTCGTCGATGAACTGAAGTACGGTCAGGATCTCGTGGCCGCGCTCCGCGAGGATCCGCTGATCGGCGAACTGGTGGAGGGCCGGCTGATCCACTATCCGACCGTTACCCGCGAACCCTTCGAACGCCAGGGCCGCATCACCGATCTCATCACCTCGGGCAAGCTTTTCGAAGACCTCGGCCTGCCGCGCATGGGGCCCGAGGACGACCGCGGGATGATCTGCGGCTCCATGGCCATGCTGAAGGACACCAAGGAGCTTTGCATCTCCCACGGCCTTGAGGAAGGGGCGAACAACAAGCCCGCGCAGTTCGTGGTCGAGCGCGCTTTTGTCGACTGATCTTCGGCGAAACACTGCCGATTGATGCGTTTCGCGGCATTCCTGCCCAGCAAATCAGCGATGCCGCTGCGCAAATCCCGTTGACGGGATTTTCTGAAACATGTTTGCATACTAACAAATGGAGGGCCGAGAGTGAGTGCAGCCAACGGCAAACCGGAAAAGATCCGCTGCGATGCATGCCCGGTCATGTGCTACATCGCCGACGGTCGCTCCGGCGCCTGCGACCGCTACGCCAACGAGGACGGCAAGCTCGTCCGCCTCGATCCGCTGAAGATCCTTGAGAACGCCGCCGAGGCGGGGACCGAGATCGTGCCCTTCCTGGAGCGCGAGTGGGACGGCGAGATCGTGCCCGGCCCCGAGACCTTCATCACCGCGATCGGCGCCGGCACCACCTATCCCGACTACAAGCCGGCCCCCTTCATCGTCGCCTCCGAACATGAGGGCGTCGACATGGTCACCGTCGTGACGGAGGGCATTTTCAGCTACTGCGGCGTTAAGCTGAAGATCGACACGGACCGGCATCTGGGCACCGAGTGCGCGCCCGTGCGCGCCGACGGCGAGATCGTCGGCCACGTCACCACATCCGAATATGGCAGCCAGATGCTGTCGCTCGGCGGCGTCCATCATCTGACCGGCGGCTCCAAGAAGGAAGGTCGCGTCACCTGTTCCACGATGCTTGGCCTTTGCAACGGCGAGGCCGCCGACCTGACCATCGACGGCGGCGCCGAGATCACTGTGCAGGCGGGCAGACCGCCTGTCATCAACGGCGCTCTGGAGGAGCGCATGCGGGTTGGCTGCGGCTCGGCCACGGTCGGCATGTTCGCCGCCCAATGGATGGGGCTCGTGGACGAGGTGGTTGTCGTCGACGATCACATCACCGGCGTCATGTCCGAGCACCAGGCCGGCAAGGTCATCGGCTGGCAGCCAACCGGCATCAAGATCAACGGCCGCCGCTCCACCCCCGGCCGCTATTTCCAGGTAGCCCAACCCGGCACCGGCTGGGGCGGCACGAACCTCACCGATCCCCTGAAAATCATCGGCGCGTTCGATCCCAAGACGGCAAAGCCCGGCCTTTCCCTGCTGATGGTCTCCACCACCGGCGAGCACGCCGCCTATTTCGAACTCGACGAGAACCTCGACCCCATCGAGAAGGACATGCCGGAACGCCTTCAGCCCTCGGTGAAGCGCATCGAGGAGAACTGCGAACCGGCGCTTACTTCCGTGCTGTTCATGGCGGGCGCGGGCGGCTCGCTGCGCTCCGGCGTGACCGAACATCCCGTCGGCCTCACGCGTTCGGTGCAGAAGGCGCTGACCTACGTGTCTTCCGGCGGCGCACCGGTGTTCATCTGGCCGGGCGGCGGCATCACCTTCATGGTCGACGTCACTCGCCTGCCGAAAAACGCCTTCGGCTATGTGCCGACGCCCGCTCTCGTCGCCCCCATCGAATTCACCATGCGCGCCGACGACTACAGGGCGCTCGGCGGGCACATGGACTACGTTATGCCCTTGGCGGAAGCGCTGGACGGCAAGACAGGGCGGCAGTCCGACCACATCCTGAAAGGCCGTCGCGGCGTGACCCGGTCCGGTGAAAACCCCTGGCCAACCGGACCCGGCAACTATCCGTGGAACAGGACCGCATCATGAGCAAAACCGTCCCATTCGAAGGCCCGACTGCCCGATGGCTGCCCGACCGCAACTCGTCGGGCCGTCGCCGGCTGCACCTGAGCCAAGGCCCAATAGACCTTGTGATCGAGGCGGTCGGTGACGAGCAAGAGGTGGCGCGCGCTTATGCCCAGGCGCATGAGGCGTTCGAGATGGTGCTCGAAGAGCTGGCACGCGAGCTCCCGCTGCTGCGTTCGTCGAACGCGGCGTGCCCGCGAGGCAGGGTGGCCCGGCTGATGCATGCGGCGACGGCCCCCTATCGGCCGGAGTTCATCACCCCCATGGCAGCGGTTGCAGGAAGCGTCGCCGATCACATCCTGGCGCGCCTCGTCGAGGGGCGAACGCTTGCGCGCGCCTACGTGAACAACGGCGGCGACATCGCGCTCCACCTCTGCGAGGGCATCTTCCGTATCGGAATCTGCGATGATCCGGTCACGGGCGCTGCCGGCGGCGTGGTGCTGCTAAACGCCAATGATGAAATAGGCGGCATCGCGACCAGCGGCTGGCGCGGACGCTCCCATTCTCTAGGCATCGCCGACGCCGTGACGGTTGTCGCAAGAAGTGCTGCAGAGGCAGATGCTGCCGCGACGATGATCGCCAACCAGGTCGATCTGCCCGGCTCGCCGCGCATCGAACGTACGCCGGCCCACGATCTCGCCCCAGACAGCGATCTGGGAGGCCGGCTCGTGACGACCGGCGTCGGCGATCTGACGCGGTCCGAAATAGCTACCGCGCTCGCCAACGGCGAAACAGCGGCGCGAAGCTATCTCGAACGCGGTCTTCTTTCGGCCGCCTATCTCGGCCTTGCCGGCGAGCGGCGTACCGTCTCGCCAACGACAATGATAACGCACCCCCAAAACCCTTTCAGGGAGGAACCTGTCTGTGCCTGAACCCGAAGTGCGCAAGCGCTCCATCATCATCGAAGAGATCTTCCACGAAGGCGGCCCCCTTGCAAAAGTACCGCGCCGCCGCGCCGCCATCCTGGCAGTGATCAAGAACCCCTTTGCCGGCAAATATGTCGAGGATCTCACCGGCTTCATGGACGACCTGAAGCCGCTGGGCCTGCAGATGACGAAGGATCTCGTCGACGCGCTCGGCGGCGATGTCAATGCGATCGAGGGCTACGGCAAGGGCGCCATCGTCGGTGCCGCGGGCGAGCTGGAGCACGGCGCGCTGTGGCATGTGCCGGGCGGCTACGCCATGCGCGAGATTCTGCCCGCATCGAAGGCCATCGTGCCGTCTGCCAAAAAGGTCGGCGGTCTGGGCGCGCGCATTGATGTGCCGATCACCCACACCAACGCATCCTTCGTGCGTTCGCATTTCGACGCGATGGAGGTCGGAATTCCCGACAGCCCGCGCGCAGACGAGATCCTGCTCGCACTTGTCATGACGACGGGCCCGCGCGTCCACGCACGCATGGGCGGGCTCAAGGCATCCGAAATCAAGGGAGAGGACGGCCTGCGATAGCGAACGGCCAGCCAGAGGAGGGAGAACTCGGCATGGAATTCATCCGCAACGCCTGGTACGTCGCAGGCTGGGCCCGCGAATTCGACCAGGAGCTACGCCGCTTCACGATCCTCGACGAGAACATCGTCATGTACCGCAAGGCCGACGGCACCGTCGCGGCGCTGGAGGACCGCTGTCCGCACAGGCTCTTGCCGCTCTCAAAGGGCAAGCGCATCGGCGACGACATCCAGTGCGGCTACCACGGCATGACCTTCGACTGCGAGGGAAGGTGCGTGCGCATTCCCGGCCAGTCCAACCTGCCAGCCTCGGCCTATGTCGAGACTTACCCCGTCCATGAGCGTCACGACATCGTCTGGATCTGGATGGGTGACAAGGAGAAGGCGGACCCGGCCGAGATCTTCGACATGCCCCAATTCGACGATCCGGACTGGGCCGTCCACCAGGGCGACGCGCTGCACCTGAAGGCCAATTACCTCAACGTTGCGGAAAATCTCGTGGACCCGGCCCATGTCAGCTTCGTCCACCCCACGACGCTTGGCAATTCGTCCTCGGAGAATGTGCCGGTCCACGTCTCCACAGAAGGCAGGGCCATCGTCGCCTGGCGCTGGATCCGCGATGGCGAACCTGTCGGTTTCTTCCGGAAATTCGGCGGCTTTACGGAGAACGTCGACCGCTGGCATTATTACTATCTCTACACGCCCTCAACAGCGGTCATCGATTTCGGCAGCGCGCCCGCAAGCAAGGCCATCTCCGAGGACGAACGCGACAAGGGCATCCGCATCTTCGCCCTTCACTTCATGACACCGGTCACCGCCAATCACACGATCGATCGCTGGATGCACATCCGCAACACCGCGCTTGATGACGAGACGGCAGCGGAGACGATGGACGAGCTGCTGCGCGGCGCGTTTCAGGAAGACAAGGAGGTTCTGGAGGCGATCCAGCAGGAAGAGGAGCGCCCACAAAGACGTCGTCCGATCCGCATCGCCATCGACAAGGGACCGATGGTCTACCGCAAACGCATCCGCGAACTGGTCGAACGGGAACGGACCCAGGATCTCGCGGCCTCACCGACGCCCGCCTACGTCTATCACGACTGACCGATAACAACGCCTGACAGAACCAGACCGGATAGAACCGGCACCCTTTCAGATCTGAAGAACGGTCGCAAAGACCGCGCACGCGACAACCAGAAAGAGGGACTAATGAAGAAGCTCATCACCACGGTGGCCGCATTGGCCACGGCTCTTGTTGCGGGAAGCGCGGCCATGGCCGCCGACAGCATCAAGATCGGCGACATCAACCACTTCAAGCGGCTTGCGGCCTTCGCGGAGCCGTATCGGCAGGGTATCGAACTGGCCGCCAAGCAGATCAACGACGCCGGCGGCGTCCTCGGCCGGCCGCTGGAATTCATCCACCGCGACGATGACGGCAAGCCGGGAGATGCGGTCAAGATCGCAGAGGAACTCATGACGCGCGACGGTGCGGTCATGCTGACCGGTTCGATCCTGTCGAACGTCGGCCTCGCCATCTCCTCCTTTGCCGGCCAGAAGGGCTACATCTACCTGGCCGCCGAACCGCTCGCCGATGACCTCGTGTGGGGCTCCGGCAACAAGTACACGTTCCGTCTGCGCGCCTCCACCTATGTCCAGGCTGCGATGCTGGCCGAGGAAGCCGCAAAGACTGATGCCGTAACGTATGCGACGATCGCCCCCAATTACGCTTACGGCAAGGCCGCGGTCGAAGCCTTCAAGAAGAACCTGAAAGCGCTGAAGCCGGACGTGAAGTTCGTGACCGAACAGTGGCCGGCGCTCTTCAAGATCGACGCTGGTGCAGAAGTCCAGGCGATCGAGGCCGCCAAGCCGGACGCGATCTATAACGTGACGTTCGGAACCGACCTGCAGAAGTTCGTGCGTGAGGGCACCACGCGCGGTCTTTTCGAGGGCCGCAAGGTTTACGGTCTGCTGACAGGCGAGCCGGAATATCTGGAGCCGCTCGGCGCAGAGGCGCCCGAAGGCTGGTACGTCACCGGCTATCCCTGGTATGCCTTCACCGACGGCCCGGCCAAGCAGTTCGTGGACGACTACGAGGCCGCCTATCCGGGTGAAACCCCGAAGATCGGCAGCCTGGTCGGCTACATGACGGCAAAGAGCATCGCCGCGCTTATCACCAAGGCCGGCTCCACGGACACAGACGCCATGCTTGAAGCCTTCAAGGACTTGAAGGTCGCAACGCCGATGGGCGAGATCACCTACCGTTCGCTCGACCACCAGTCGACCATGGGCGCCTATGTCGGCACCACGGCCGTGAAGGACGGAAAGGGCGTGATGGTCGACTGGTCTTACAAGGATCCGGCGCCCTACATGCCGAGCGACGACGAGATCAGGGAAATGCGGCCCGCAGACTGAGCGGCCGCTCTTCGCCCGTCGACACGTCCGCCGCCTTTGCGGCGGACGGCTCCCTTCCCGCGAAAATAGAACGAATGCTATGGGCCTTTTTGTTGCGCAGCTCCTGACCGGGCTTGCAAACGCGGCGGCGCTTTTCCTGGTGGCCTCCGGTCTCTCCCTGATTTTCGGCGTGACACGCATCGTGAACTTCGCCCATGGCTCGCTCTACATGCTGGGCGCCTATGTTGGCATTACGCTGATGGGCGTGCTGCCGGGCGTCGTCGGCTTCTGGGCTTCCATCGTTCTGGCCGGCGTCGCCGTCGGATTGATCGGCGTCGTCATCGAGATCTGTGTGCTGAGGCCCGTCTATCGAGCGCCGGAACTCTTCCAACTCGTCGCCACCTTCGGCGTCATTCTGGTGATCCAGGATCTAACGCTGATGGTCTGGGGCGGAGAAGACATGCTCGGGCCCCGTGCTCCGGGCCTCAAGTCGGTCGTGCGCATCCTCGGCGAACCCGTGCCGCAATACGATCTGGCCCTGATCGGGATCACACCCTTCATCCTGCTGGGCCTGTGGTGGCTCATCACCAAGACGCGCGTCGGCATCCTCGTGCGCGCGGCGACGCAAGACCGCGAGATGGTCGGCGCGCTGGGCGTCAACCAGTCCTGGCTCTTCACCGGCGTCTTTTTCCTGGGTTCCGCGCTCGCCGGCCTCGGCGGCGCGATCCAGTTACCCAAGGGCGGCGCAGACCTCCTGATGGACTTCTCCATCATCGCGGAGGTCTTCGTGGTGGTCGTGATCGGCGGCATGGGCTCCATTCCCGGCGCCTTCATCGCGGCCGTGCTGATCTCCGTCCTTAACGTTTTCGGCGTCGCCTACGTGCCCCAGAGCACGCTGGTGCTGATGTACATCGTCATGGCGGTCGTGCTGATGATCCGGCCCTGGGGCCTGCTGGGGCGCGAGGAGAAGGCCGGCGAGCACGGCCAGGTCGGCGAGCCGCAGCGCCCCATCAGACCGGCCGGATGGATCGGCCGAAGCTTCGTTCTCGCGGTCGTCGCGATCCTGGCGCTGGTGCCCATTCTCGGCTCGACCTTCGCGCAGGTGTTGATCACCGACATCCTGATCTTCTGCCTGTTCGCCACCTCCCTGCAGTTCATCCTGTCGACCGGCGGCCTCGTCAGCTTCGGACATGCGGTCTTCTTCGGCGGCGGCGCCTATGTTTCCGCCCTCCTCGTCACCTATTTCAACACACCGATGGAACTGGCCTTTGCGCTCGCTCCGCTGGGCGCCGGCATTCTCGCCATCGGCATCGGCTGGTTCTGCATCCGGCTTTCCGGCGTCTACTTCGCCATGCTGACGCTCGCCTTCAGCCAACTTGTCTGGTCGCTTGTCTTCCAGTGGGGAGAAGTAACTGGAGGCGACGACGGGCTGGTCAGCATCTGGCCCTCGAAATGGCTGTCGGGCACAACCGCCTACTACTATTTCACCCTCGCCATGGGCATCGGCGGCATCCTCGTGCTGCGCCATATCATGCATTCGCCCTTCGGCTACGCGCTGCGGGCAACCCGCGACAGCGCCCGCCAGGCGGAAGCGACAGGCATAAACGTCAAGCAGATCCAGTGGATGGCCTTCACCCTCGCCGGTGCCTTCGCAGGCCTCGCCGGCGGGCTGTTCGTCTTCTCCAAGGGCTCGATATTTCCCGATGAACTCAGCATCTCGACCAGCTTCGATGCGCTGATCGTCGTCTTCCTCGGCGGCGTGAAGACGCTGTCGGGCGGCGTCGTCGGCGCCGCCTTCATGGAGGGCGCCAAGGACTGGCTGACCCGGCTGGAATACTGGCGCCTGGTCCTCGGCCTTGTCATCATCGCGGTCGTCATCATCGCCCCCGACGGCATCGTCGGATCGCTGCGCAAGCTCGGAGAGCGGCTCGGGATCGTGCGCGAAGAGGAGAGCATGCAATGACCACGCCCGTCCTCAGCGTCAAGAACCTGACCCGCTATTTCGGCGGCCTGCGTGCCGTGCACGAAGTGAGCTTCGACGTCGCCCCCGGCGAACTCAAAGCTCTCATCGGCCCGAACGGGGCCGGCAAGTCCACCTGCTTCAACATGCTGATGGGCCAGATCCCGCCATCGAGCGGCAAGGTCGCGCTCAACGGCGAGCCGGTCACCGGCCTGCCGCCGCGCGAGATCTGGCGGCGCGGCGTCGGCCGCACATTCCAGATCACCGGCACCTACCAGTCCATGACGGTGGCGGAAAACGTACAGATGGCGCTGATCTCGCACCATCGTCGGCTGTTCTCCATGCTGCCCTACGCCTACCGGCTCTACCGCGAGGAGGCCGTCGCCCTGCTCGACGTCGTCGGCATGGCGGAACAGGCGGACCGTGCCTGCGCGATCCTTGCCTATGGCGACCTGAAGCGGCTGGAACTGGCCATTGCCCTTGCCCACAAGCCGAAGCTGCTGCTGATGGACGAGCCGACGGCGGGCATGGCGCCGCGCGAGCGCATCGCGCTGATGCAGCTCACCGCCGACATCGTGAAGGAACGCGGCATCTCCGTTCTGTTCACCGAGCACGACATGGACGTCGTCTTCGCCCATGCCCATCACATCATGGTGCTGAACCGGGGCGAGCTGATCGCCGACGGTACGGCGACCGAGGTCCGCTCCAACGCCCACGTGCAGGAAGTCTATCTCGGCGGCGGCACGCTCTATGCGGCGCAGGAGGCTCCCCATGCCTGATCACATGCTCACCGTCGAAGGACTGAACAGCTTCTACGGCAAGGCGCATATCCTCAACGACCTCGGCTTCTCGATCGATCGCGGCGAGGTGGTCGCACTACTGGGCCGCAATGGCGCCGGCAAGACCACGACCATGAAATCGATAATGCAGATCGTGCGGCCGCGCCGCGGCCGCGTGCACTTTCGCGGAACCGAAATCACCGGCATGCCGCCGCACAAGGTCGCCCGGCTCGGCCTCGGCTATGTGCCGGAGGAACGGCGGATCTTCACCGACCTGACGATCCTGGAGAATCTGGAGGTCGGCCGGCAGCCACGGCGCGCCGACACGCCGTTCTGGACGGAAGCCGACATGTTCGAGCTGTTTCCCAACCTCTGGGAGCGCCGCAACGCACAGGGCAAGGCCATGTCGGGCGGCGAGCAACAGATGCTGACAATCGCCCGCACGCTGATGGGAAATCCGAGCCTGCTGCTACTGGACGAGCCATCCGAAGGCATCGCGCCGATCATCGTGGAGCAGATGGCCGCGACGATCCTGAAGTTCAAGGCGCAGGGGCTGACGGTGATCATCTCAGAGCAGAACCTGCACTTTGCGAAGATCGTCGCGGACCGCGCCGTCATCATCGAAAGCGGAGAAAAGAAATTCGACGGTTCTTTTGCCGACCTTGAGAATCAACCGGAGATCCGCGATGCATACCTGTCGGTCTAGGCCGGCGTCCTTTATTCATCAATGAGCGAGGCCACGGCCCGACGGCACCCGACCGCCGCGTTCAGGCCCGCGGAGGGACCGTGTCCGACCACGCAGAAAAAGAGCCCGACACAACGGCGGACGACAGCCGGCGAACGTCCGATCCACGTGCCCGGGGCTACGTTCTCGATGAGCAGATCGGTTACCTGCTGCGCAAGGCCTACCAGCGCAACGCCGTGCTGTTTGCCGAGAAGGTGCAATGCGGTCTGACGCCGACGCAATTTGCCGTCATGGCGCGGCTCACCGAGATTGGCTCGGTCTCGCAAAACCAGCTCGGCCGTACCGTCGGCCTCGACGTCGCCACCACGAAGGGCGTAGTCGACCGGCTGCACGCGCGCGGATTGATCGAGACCGCGCGCGATCCGAAAGATCGCCGCCGCCAGATGATCTCGCTGAGCGAAGAAGGTCGGCAGCTTTTTGCCGAAAACGCCGAAATCGGCCTTGATGTCTCGGAGGAAACGCTGGCGCCACTCACCCGGACAGAGCAGCGTTCGCTTTTGAAGATCTTGAAGAAACTTCAGTAGGTAACAGCGGCGGCGCGCATGGGAGCCCCTCCGTCGAGACGACGCTGCCCCCAGCGCGGCGAGGCTCACCAAGAGCGCGCCGGGGCAACGCGATCTCGCTCACGCTTCCGCGGCTTCGAACTCCACCAGCAGATCCTTGGCGTCGATCTGGTCGCCCGGCGCGATGTGTACGGCAGCAACAACCGCATCGCGCTGCGCGTGAATGCCGGTTTCCATCTTCATCGCCTCGATCGTCAGCAACAGATCGCCAGCGCTCACCTTCTGCCCCGCCTTGACGCCGAGAGAAGCGATGACGCCGGGCATCGGCGCGCCGACATGGCTCACATTGCCCTCCTCGGCCTTGGCGCGCGTCTGAACCTTGCTGCCGCCGTGCAGGCGGTCCGCGACGCGAACCACCCGCGGCTGCCCGTTGAGCTCGAAGAATACCTTCACGCTCCCCTGTTCGTCCGTCTCGCCGATGGCCTGACAGCGGATCTCGAGCGTCTTGCCCGGATCGATCTCGACGCTGATCTCCTCACCCGCCTCCATGCCATAGAAGAACGTGTAGGTGGGCAGCGTCCGGACGGGACCGTATTCCTCGAACCGTTTGCGATAGTCGGCAAAGACCTTCGGATACATCAGATAGGCATTCAGATCTTCGTCATCGATCTCAACCCCTCCGGCGGCTCCCGAGGCCTCCCGGCGCTTGGCTTCGAAATCGACGGGCGGCAGATACTTGCCGGGACGGACTTCGAGCGGCGTCTCGCCTTTCAGGATCTTCTTTTGCAGAGTGGCCGGGAACCCTCCGGCGGGGCGACCGAGATTGCCGCGCATCATGTCTACGACACTGTCGGGGAAGGAAATTTCGCGCTCGGGATCCTCGACTTCGGCCCGCGTGATCCCCTGGCTGACCATCATCAGCGCCATGTCGCCCACCACCTTCGAGGACGGCGTGACCTTGACGATGTCGCCGAACATCCGGTTGACCTCGGCATAGGTCTTGGCGACCTCGTGCCAGCGCTCCTCCAGCCCGAGCGAACGGGCCTGTGCCTTGAGGTTGGTGAACTGGCCGCCCGGCATCTCGTGAAGATAGACCTCGGATGCGGGCGCCTGCAGGCCGCTCTCGAAAGCCACGTAGTGGCCGCGCACCGCTTCCCAGTAGTTCGAAATCTCCCGAATGGCATCGATATCGAGCCCGGTATCGCGCTCGCTGCGGCTCAACGCTTCCACGATTGTGCCGAGCGTCGCCTGCGAGGTGTTGCCCGAAAGCGAATCCATCGCACAGTCGACGGCATCGACACCGGCCTCGGATGCGGCAAGGATCGTGGCGCACGCGATACCGGCGGTATCGTGCGTGTGCAGATGGATGGGAAGTCCAATCTCCTCCTTCAGGACGGTCACGAGCTTGCGCGCCGCAGCCGGTTTCAGGAGGCCAGCCATGTCCTTCAGTCCCAGGATATGGACGCCCGCATCGCGCAATTCCCGCGCCATGGCGAGATAGTACTTGAGGTCGTACTTCGCCCGATCCGGGTTGCCGAGGTCACCGGTGTAGCAGATCGTGCCTTCGCAGATCCGCCCCGTCTCGATGACCGCATCGATGGCGACGCGCATGTTCTCAACCCAGTTGAGGCTGTCGAACACGCGGAAAAGGTCGACGCCCGAGGTTGCGGCCTGATGGACGAAACCTTGGACCACGTTGTCGGGATAATTGGTGTAGCCGACGCCGTTGGAGCCACGCAGCAGCATCTGGGTCAGAAGGTTCGGCATCGCGGCGCGCAAGGCCCGCAGGCGCTGCCAGGGGCATTCCTGCAGGAAGCGGTAGGCAACGTCGAAGGTCGCCCCGCCCCAGCATTCCACCGAAAAGAGTTCCGGCAGGTTCGCTGCATAGGCTGGCGCCACCTTGACCATGTCGATGGAGCGCATGCGGGTCGCCAGGAGCGACTGCGGGCCATCACGCATCGCGGTGTCGGTGATCAGCAGCCGGGTCTGCTCGCGCATCCAGTCGGCGACGCCCTGCGGCCCCCTTTCCAGCAGGATCTGGCGCGTGCCGGCCGGCGGCGTGTCGCGACGCTCTTCCGGGGGAACCGGAATGCGCGCATCCGCCGGAGGCCTCGGGCGCCCAGCGGTTTCCGGATGGCCGTTCACCGTGATGTCCGCGATATAGGTCAGGATCCTCGTCGCCCGGTCGCGCCGGCCCTGAAAGTCGAACAGCTCCGGGGTCTCGTCGATGAATTTGGTATGGTATTCGCCGTTCACGAAAGTCGGGTGGCGCAACAGATTGATGACGAAGTCAATATTCGTCGAAACACCGCGAATACGGAATTCGCGCAATGCCCGGTCCATGCGCGCGATTGCCGCCTCCGGCGTCGGGGCCCAGGCGGTCACCTTTTCCAGCAGAGAATCGTAGTAGCGGGTGATCACAGCCCCCGAATAGGCCGTGCCGCCATCGAGCCGTATGCCCATGCCCGTCGCACCGCGATAGGCGGTGATGCGACCGTAGTCGGGAATGAAATTGTTGGTCGGATCTTCCGTGGTGATCCGACACTGGATGGCGTTGCCCGAAAGCTCCACGCTCTCCTGGCTCGAGATCCCCGTCGCCTCGGCGAGCGTCTTGCCTTCCGCGATGAGGATCTGCGCGCGCACGATGTCGATACCGGTAACCTCCTCGGTCACCGTGTGCTCCACCTGGATGCGCGGGTTCACCTCGATGAAGTAGAAGGCCTCCGTCTCCATATCCATCAGGAACTCGACGGTGCCGGCGCACTCGTAGCCGACATGCTCCGCGATCTTCTTGCCGAGCCGGCAGACCTCCTCGCGCTGGGCCGTGGTGAGATAAGGCGCCGGCGCGCGTTCGACGACCTTCTGGTTGCGTCGCTGGACGGAACAATCGCGCTCCCACAGGTGATAGATGCTGCCGTGGGTATCGCCGAGGATCTGCACTTCCACGTGACGGGCGCGGGTGATCATCTTTTCCAGATAACCCTCGCCATTGCCGAAGGCGGCCTCTGCCTCGCGCCGGCCTTCTCGGATCTTCTCCTCAAGCTCGCCCGGACCCGCGATCGGCCGCATGCCGCGACCGCCACCGCCCCAGGATGCCTTGAGCATCAGCGGATAGCCGATCTCGTCTGCAACCTTGCGAGCGGCGTCCATGTCGTCGGTCAGCACCTCGGAGGCCGGAATGACAGGCACGCCCGCCTCGATCGCGATGCGGCGCGCACTCGCCTTGTCACCGAGCTTGCGCATGGTGTCGGCCGACGGACCGATGAAGGCGATCCCGGCTTCGCGGCAGGCGTCGACCAGCGCGGGATTTTCCGACAGGAGACCGTAGCCGGGATGAATGGCGTCCGCGCCCGCGTGTCTGGCAACGCGGATGATCTCCTTGATCGACAGATAGGCCGCGACAGGGCCCAGCCCCTCGCCGATCCGGTAGGCCTCGTCTGCCTTGAAGCGGTGAAGAGAGAGCTTGTCCTCCTCCGCGTAGACCGCGACAGTGCGCTTTCCAAGCTCGTTGGCCGCGCGCATCACGCGGATCGCGATCTCGCCGCGGTTGGCGATCAGAATCTTGCTGAATTCGGACATCATGCCTTCGCTGACAATTGTGCCCGGCCGAAACCGTCCGGACGAAAATCGAAAAATCCGACAGCCGCCATATCACCAGGCGCTGCCACCCTCCTCCGCAGGTCACGATCTCTTCCTGACAGCAGCAATGCCAGAGGCGTGAAACGCAGAAAGCATCATGCCGTCAGGACGCGGCTTCGGGAGCGCCGCCGTGACCGGACCCGTCGGATCCAAACCGGCAAATGGCGTCATTTTCACCAATATGCCAGCATGGTCACATTATGCGCATATAGCAAAGCGGGCATTTAGACCAGCCGATGACGCGGTCAATCCGGTACGGCCAGACAAGGATTTCCAGGAGGCGGTCAACGCGCCGCGGAGAGAATGGTCCGGGCGCGGATGCGCACCGGCTCATCGACCATGGCGCCATCGACCGCAACCGCCCCATCGCCCGCCGCGAGCACTCTTTCTGCCCATTGAACCTCGGCCTCGTTTGGCACGAAGGCACGTTTCACGACCTCGATCTGCTTGGGATGGATGCAGAGTTTTCCGTTCATGCCGAGGCTGCGGGCATGCGCGGCATCGGATTGCGTGACAGAGAGATCGGCCAATGTCGCCGTCACCCCATCGATCGGGGCTGCGATCCCCGCAAGCCGGGAGGCAAGGACAAGCTCGAAACGAGCGGGCAGCAGCACCTCTCGAAGGTGCTCGCACCCCAGATCGGCACAAAAATCGATCGACCCGAAGGCAAGTCGCACCACGCCGGCAACGGCTGCTATCCGGCGAGCCTCGGCAAGGCCTCGTGCGCTCTCGATCAACGCGATGACCGGCGTCGACGCCCCCAGGGCATACACCACACGGGCAACGTCCTCCGGGTTCTCCGACTTCGGCAGCACGACGGCGGCAACGGCAAGAGTCCCAACGGCGGCGATATCCGCCGCATGCCACGCGGTGCGATGGGCGTTGACGCGCACCAGCACCGGCAGGTCGGTGAAATCGCAGGCAAGCGCCTCACGCGCGGCCTCCTTGTCGGCAGGCCCGACCGCGTCCTCCAGATCGAGGATCACCGCATCCGTACCCGAGGCGGCGGCCTTTTTGAAACGATCGGGCCGCGACGCGGGCACAAAGAGCGGCGCGCGGATAGCGGCAATCGCCTCCGCCGCGCGGGACCGGTTTTCGGCCATCGTCAGTCCTCCTCAGGCCCGAGGCCGGGTACCGGACCGTATGCCCGCTGCTCGTCCGCGAAGATCGGCGCCGGCGCAGGAAAGGACACCGGCCCGTTGGGGCTCTCGACCTCGATCCGGCGCAGATGCGGATGGGCGGAAAGCCCGGCCATGTCGTTCACCCGGGCGAGCGCCACATCGGCCTTCAGAAGGGCCTCAATCGCATCGTCGCAATCGCGGCGCGCGAAGGCGGCGGCAACGATGGCGTCCGTCTCCGGCCGGTTCTCCACCCGCGCCACGTTGGTCGCGAATTTCGGATCACTCCCGAGTGATGCGTTGCCGATGAAAATCTCGGCGAGCTTGCGCCATTCGCGGTCGCTCTGGATGGAGATGAGGATCGGCTGGCCGTCGCGCGTCTCGAAGACGCCGTACGGCGAGATGGAAGGGTGCGCGAGGCCGATGCGCTTCGGGGGATTGCCACCCTCGTGATTGAGCAGCGGCACGGTCAGCCATTCAGCGATCACGTCGAACATCGAGACGGAGATATTGGCGCCCTTGCCCGTTATCGAACGCCGGATCAGCGCTTCCAGAATGGCCGCATGCGCTGTAGCGCCTGTCGCGATATCGACAATGGAGAGCCCGACCCGAGAGGGGCCGTCGGCCGTGCCGGTGATCGAACAGAGCCCGGATTCCGCCTGGATCAGCAGATCATAGGCCTTGCGATCGGCGAGCGGCCCGCCTTCGCCGTAACCGGAAATCGAGCACACGATGAGGCGCGGATTGTCCCTGACAAGCTCCTCCGGATCGAACCCGAGACGCGCAAGTGCACCGCGCTTGAGGTTCTGGACGATGACATCGGCCCCCGCGACAAGCTCCTTCAGGCGCGCCTTGCCCTTTTCCGATGCAAGGTTGAGCGTCAGCGATTCCTTGCCGCGGTTGAGCCAGACGAAATAGCTCGACTGCCCCGCCGCCACGTCGTCGTAGCCGCGTGCGAAGTCGCCTTCCGGCCGCTCGATCTTGATGACATGCGCGCCCGCATCGGCGAGCCGCGCGGTACAGAACGGAGCCGCCACCGCCTGTTCGATGGCAACGACCGTCAATCCCTCCAACGGCAACACCATCAGAACGACCGCGGCAGGCCGAGAATGTGCTCGGCGACATGGGACAGGATGAGGTTGGTGGAGATCGGCGCCACCTGGTAGAGTCGGGTCTCGCGGAACTTGCGTTCCACGTCGTATTCGGCGGCGAAACCGAAGCCGCCGTGGAACTGCAGGCAGGCATTCGCCGCCTCCCACGAGGCCTTGGCGGCGAGATATTTCGCCATGTTCGCCTGCGCCCCGCAGGGCTCGCCCGCATCATAGAGCCGGCAGGCCTCGTAGCGCATCAGGCTCGCGGCCTCGATCTCGATGAAGGCTTCCGCAATCGGGAACTGCACGCCCTGGTTCTGGCCGATAGGCCGGCCGAAGACGTTGCGCTCCTTAACGTAGGCCGTCACCCGGTCGGTGAACCAGTAGCCGTCGCCGATGCATTCGGCCGCGATCAGCGCGCGTTCCGCGTTGAGCCCGGTCAGGATGTACTTGAAGCCCTTGCCCTCCTCGCCGATCAGGTTTTCCGCCGGGATCTCCAGATCGTCGAAGAACAGCTCGTTTGTCTCGTGATTGACCATGTTGCGGATCGGCTTGACCGTCATCCCGCTTTCCATGGCCTTCTTGATGTCCACGATGAAGATCGACAGACCTTCCGACTTCTTTTTGACTTCGGCGAGCGGCGTCGTGCGCGCCAGCAGGATCATCAGGTCGGAATGCTGCACCCGGCTGATCCACACCTTCTGGCCGTTGATCACGTAGCGGTCGCCCTTGCGCACGGCGGTCGTCTTGATCTTGGTGGTGTCGGTGCCGGTGGTGGGCTCGGTCACGCCCATCGACTGCAGCCGAAGTTCGCCCGCCGCGATCTTCGGCAGGTAGAAGTCGCGCTGCTCCTTCGAGCCGTGCCGGACCAGCGTGTTCATGTTGTACATCTGGCCGTGGCAGGCACCCGAATTGCCGCCCGCCCGGTTGATCTCCTCCATGATCACCGAGGCTTCGGTAAGCCCCAGCCCCGACCCGCCATATTCCTCCGGGATCAGCGCCGCCATCCAGCCGGCCTTCGTCAGCGCCTCGACGAATTCCTCCGGATAGGCGCGCTCCTCGTCCACCTTGCGGTGATATTCGTCGGGAAACTCGGCGCAAAGCGCCCGCACCGCATCGCGGATATCCTGATATTTGTCGGAAGAATGAAGCAATTGTCTCTCCTGCCCGGCCGTGTCGTCGCGCGCGTGCCGGCCTTTCGGATACCTCTTTGGGATACCGATTTTTCCAAGGCCGGCCTTTTGACAACCACTAAGCGGCTGGCTGCAAACTCTCCAAATACGGAAATGCGATTTGGCCCATAAAGAATTTGTATGGCCAGACAGGAGAGCCATAGGCACCGCATGTCACTGGCGAAAGGCTGCTCAGAGGTAAGTCCGCCCCCCGATCGGGGTTCGACCGATCCCGGCGAGCAGCATTTCCAGGAGCGCGGTTTCGGCCCGGTTCATCTTCGCATTCGGGTTCCACACCACATGAACATCGATAGCGGGCAGGTTCTCGTAAGGGGGCAAACGCCAGAGCAAGCCGTCCTCAAGGTCGCGCTTGACCACATGCACGGGCAAGGGACCGACGCCAAGCCCAGCGATGATCATCCGACGGACCTCCTCCAGGTTCGCCGAGGTGCCAACGACCCGATCGACCAGATCCACATCCGCGCGCATCAGCGTCACCGGCCGCAACGCATCCTCCAGCCGGTCGGTGACGAAACTCACCGCCGACTGGCCCGCCAGATCCCTCTTGGTCAGTCCCTCTAACCCGAAGAGCGGATGGGTCGGGCCACAGAAGAAGCCGAAAAATTCGCGAAAGAGCCTCGAATATTCCAGCTTCGGATTGCGATTGCGCACCAGGCAGACCGCAACCGAGGCACGGCGCGCGAGAACCGCCTCTAACGCATCCTTCGAGGCGGAGATGTTGATCGACAGGGTCGCCGCCGGATGCGCTTCGTGGAACTGGCGCAGCGTCTCGTCGAAAAGCGGGCAGACCACGTGGCTCGCCATGGCGATTTCGACATGTCCGCGCACCTCGTCCGCGACATCGCGCATCAGGGTACCGAGCCGCAGGATCGAGCCTTGGATCTCGACGGCCTCCTTGAGAAGCAATTCCCCCGCTTCGGTCAGTTCGAAATGGCCGGGTTTGCGGTCGATGAGCTTCTTGCCCAGCCGGTTCTCAAGCCGTTTCAAGGCACTGGAGACGGTCGGCTGCTTCAGACTCAATCGCTCGGCCGCCTCGGTAACGCTATGGGAGCGCGCCAGAACAACAAAGGTCCTGAGCAGATTCCAGTCGAGTTCCCTTACCAGACGCTCCGCACCGAGCGGATGCGGCACCTCAATCATAGGTCTACTCTATATTTGGAATTCCTATTATCTATTTGATCAATGAGCTACCAAGCGTCACTCTCTGTCAAGGTATTTCCACGTAAGGCAGAAGGCATGAGCGTCGAGGCGCGCGAAAAGCGGCAACCCTGGATATTGCTGTCCCCGGCGCTTGTCGTGGTGACGCTTCTACTGTTCGTGCCGCTCGCCTTCATCGTCGTCTATTCGTTCTGGCTGCGGACCGCGACCGGCGCAGATCAGGTCGGCTTCTACCTCGACAACTGGAATGAGGCGCTCACCGATCCCTTCTATCGCGACATCCTCTTTTCCACCCTGCGCATCGCGGCGATCACCACGGCGGTCTGCGCCGTGATGGGCTATCCGGCGGCCTATTTCATCGCCCGTTCCAAGGGCAACAAGGCGCTGCTGCTGCTCATGCTGATGCTGCCATTCTGGATCAGCTACATCATCCGCACGATGTCGTGGATCAACATCCTCGGCGTTTCCGGCGCGGTGAACTGGGCGTTGATCGAGACAGGTCTCATCAGCGAACCCTTCCAGATGCTCTACAACGAGACGACCGTCATCCTCGGCCTCGTGCACTTCCTCCTGCCCTTCATGATCCTCAACGTCTACGTGGCGCTGGAAGGTATCGATACCTCGCTGGAGGACGCCGCCTGCTCGCTCGGCTCAACCCGCTGGCAGAGCTTTCTGGAAGTCACCCTGCCACTGTCGCTGCCGGGGCTTGCGGCAGGTGGGCTGCTTTGTTTCGTGCTGAGCGCGGGCACCTACATCACGCCGCTGGTGCTGGGTGGACCGACGGACGCCATGTTCGCCAACCTCGTCTTCGAGGCGATCATCACCCAGCTCAACTGGCCTCTCGGATCCGCACTTTCGCTCATGTTGCTGGCGATCCTCGGCGCGCTGGTGCTCATCTACAACCACTTCCTCGGCATGGGCCAACTGATGAAAGGCTTGGGCTGATGGGCTGGCAGATCATCCGCGGCTGGGCACTCGCCGTCTATCTCTTCATGTTCCTGCCGGTGGCGGTCGTCGTGCTCTTGAGCTTCAACGCCAGCCAGTTCGGGTCCTTCCCGATGACAGGGCTGTCGTTTCGCTGGTTCGTCGAGCTCGCCCACAACGACGCGATCCTGAGGGCTTTCCGCACATCCATCGTGCTTGGGCTCCTTACCGCCCTCATCTCCACCACGCTCGGCGTCCTCGCAAGCCTCGCTCTGGTGCGATACTGGGTGCCTGGCCGCAACATGATCTCCACGATCCTGATCGCGCCGATCCTGGTGCCGGAAGTCGTGCTGGCCGTCGCCCTGCTGCTGTTCCTCAACGCGCTGTCGATCAACAAGAGCTTCCTGCTGCTGCTAATGGGCCATGTGATCTTCACCCTGCCCTTCGTCATCCTCGTCGTGCAGGCGCGCCTCGTCGGCATCCGGCGCGACTACGAGGAAGCGTCGCTGAGCCTGGGTGCGAGCCCGATCCAGACATTCTTCCAGGTCACGCTGCCACTGCTGGCGCCGGCTGTCTTCGCCGGCATGCTCTTCGCCTTCACCATTTCCTTCGACGACATCACCGGCACGCTGTTCTGGAAGCCCGGCGGGGTGGAGACCGTACCGACCCAGATCTTCGCCATGCTGCGCAATTCGATCTCACCGGAGATCAACGCGCTCGGCACCGTAATGATCTTCCTGACCGTCGGGTTGCCCCTGGTGGGGCTGGCGCTCGCCCGACGTCTCGCCATGCAACGCGGCAGCTAGAACCGCGTGCACCCGAATACAAAAAACACCGCCATCCAGACACGAGAAAGACAGGGGAACGACAATGGACAACACGAAACGCTATGAGCGCTTGAGGGAGCGCTATCTGAACGGCGATCTAGACCGACGCAAGTTCCTGGGATTGATCGGCGCGGCGGGCCTTGCCTACGGCGTCCAGACGCCCTTCGCCCGCCACGCCTTCGCGGCCACCGAACAGGTCCGTTTCGACGGCTGGGGCGGGGTCGTGTCCGAAGCTTTCCGCAAGTACGCATTCGGCCCCTACACCGAAAAGACCGGCATCAAGGTGGTCGACGGCACCTTCGGTGGCAGCGACGAGTACATCTCGCGCGTCAAGGCCAGCCAGCCGGGCGAATACAATATCGCCCATCTTTCCGGCGTCTTCGACTATGCCCGCTACGACGGTCTCGGCCTGACCTCGGAACTCAACGAGGACAACATACCGAACCTGAAGTTTGTCATCCCCAAGCTGGTCGATGTTTTCCGAAAGGTGACGAACGGCAAGCTCTCCTGCGTGCCCTACGACTACGGCACCACCGGCCTTGCCTATAACCGCAAGCACATTTCCGACGACGAGATGAAGGAGAAGGGCGCAAAAATCCTCATCGACAAGGCCTTGAAGGGGAAGATTGGCGGCTGGAGCGACTGGCGCACGCGCATCTGGTACGCCTCGCTCCAGACCGGCCAGGACCCGAACGGTGCGGAAGACATGGACGCGATCTGGGACGCGATCCGTGCCCACCGCGACCTCGCGCTCAAATACTGGACATCCGGTGCGGAGCTGATGAGTCTTCTGGCGGAGGAAGAGATCTATGTGACCGAGGGTTGGTCCGGCCGCATCTATGCGCTGCAGGAACAGGGTCACGACATCGGCTACATGGATCCGCCCAACGGCTTCGGCTGGCAGGAATGCCTGTTCGTGATCAAGGGTTCGCCCATGGAAGCCTGCGAGGAACTCCTGAACTTCATGCTGGCGCCGGAGACCTCAATCGCGGTTGCTGAAGGCCAGAATTACCCAACGGCGCTCGACCCCACCAAGGTCGATCTCGGAAAGAAGATCCCGACCCTGCCGGCCTTCGATCCCACGGGCACGCTCGACGGGCTCACCTTCGCCGATCCCACCTACTGGAACGGCCACGAGCAGGAATGGTCGAAGAAATTCGGCCGCATCCAGAAGGGGTACTAGGGCCGTTTTTCGCGAAACAGGCCGTATTCGCCCCCTCTCCCATGGGGAGAGGGTTGGGGTGAGGGGTGTTGCGCTCGAATGGACACGGAGAAATCTCCGCCCCTCACCCGGCGCATACGCGCCGACCTCTCCCCAAGGGAGAGGTGATTGCGGCTGACGTCCCGACGTCAACGCAATCGACTTCGGCTTTCGTAAAACCCTCCTGCGAAATCACTTCGCGCAGATGACCCGCGCGCCGTGCTCCTTTCTTTTCATCCCTTGGCGGAGAACGCGTGTGAGCGCCGTAACCCTGACCAATATCGTCAAGCGCTTCGGCTCGGTGACAGCCGTTCACCGGATGTCGATGGAGATCGCCGAAGGCAGCTTCACGACCTTGCTGGGCCCTTCGGGCTGCGGCAAGACCACCACCTTGCGCATGATCGCCGGCCTGATTGACCCCAGCGAAGGCGACATCGAGATCAAGGGCCGGCGGGTCAATGACATTCCGATCCACAAGCGCAACCTCGGTCTCGTCTTCCAGAACTATGCTCTCTTCCCGCACAAGACAGTCGCGGAAAACGTCGCCTTCGGCCTGAAATATCGCGGCGTTTCCAAAGCGGATGCGCAGGAAAAGGTGCGCAGGGCACTCGATCTCGTTCAGCTTCCGCAGGTCGGCGACCGCTACCCCAAGGCCCTTTCGGGTGGCCAGCAGCAACGCATCGCGCTGGCGCGCGCCATCGTCATCGAACCGGATGTGCTGCTCCTCGACGAGCCGCTGTCGGCGCTTGACGCGAACCTTCGCGAAGACATGCGCGTGGAGCTGAAACGCATCCAGCACCGCATCGGCGTCACCACCGTCTTCGTGACACACGACCAGTCCGAGGCGCTCGCCATGTCGGACCGGCTGGTCGTCATGTCGAACGGCAACGTTGAGCAGATCGGGGGCCCTGAAGAGGTCTACACCACGCCGGCCAGCGAATTCGTGGCCCGTTTTCTCGGCACCTCGAACATTCTCCCGGGCCGCTGCATCGGGCTCGATGCCGTATCCGCCGTGCTGGAGGTTCCCGGTATCGGCAGGATCGAGGTCCCGCGCGAACGCGCACCACACATCGAAGGTCAAGGACCGGCAAAGCTCGTGCTGCGCGCCGAAAAGCTGACCGTCGCAGCGCCGGACGATCCGCCCGACGGCGCCATCGCTCTGCCCGGTACGGTGGAGGCCGTCGACTATCAGGGCCAAGCCGCCCGTTATTTCCTGCGCCTCGGCGAGACCCCGCTTCAGGCGATCAACATGATCGACGAGCGCCCCTTCGCCGAAGGGCAGGCCGTCAGCCTTCGTTTCCGCCCGCGCGACTGCGCGGCCCTTCCGAGTGCCGAGTGACATGACAACGCCTGCAAAATCCCACCTCTTCTATCAAAGCCGGCTCCGCCGCCCCATGCTCGACCAGGCCCGCGGGGTCTACATGTGGGACCTCGACGGCAAGCGCTATCTCGACGGGTCATCGGGCGCGATGGTCTGCAACATCGGCCATTCCAACGAACGCGTTCTGGAGGCGATGCGCCGGCAGATGGAGAAATCCACCTTCGGCTACCGCCTGCATTTCGAAACGGAACCGGCCGAACGGCTTGCAGCAAGGACCGCCGCGCTCGCACCTGCCGGCATGGACAAGGTGTTCTTCGTCTCCGGCGGATCGGAGGCGGTGGAAAGCGCCATCAAGCTCGCCCGCCAGAACGCCATCGCCATCGGCGAGGCACAACGCTGGAAAGTGATCTCGCGCCAGCCGAGCTATCATGGTTCCACGCTGGGAGCCCTGGCGCTGACCGGCTACGCCCCCTTGAGCGCCGCCTTCGATCCGATGATGCGACCGATGCCGAAGATCCCGGCGCCGCGCGCCTATCTCGATCATCTGGACCCGGACGACGAAGCGACAGGCCATCACTACGCCGACATGCTGGAACAGCGCATCCGCGACGAGGGACCGGAGACGGTTCTGGCCTTCATCGTCGAGCCTGTCGGCGGCGCTTCGACAGGCGCGCTTGTCCCCCCGGCCGGATACATGCAGCGCATCCGCGAAATCTGCACGAAATACGGCGTGCTTCTGATCCACGACGAAGTCATGTCGGGCGGCGGGCGCACCGGTAAGTTCTTCGCCGCGGAACACTGGAATGTCGCGCCCGACATTCTCGTGATCTCCAAGGGCTTTGCCGCCGGCTACGTGCCGCTCGGCGCCATGGTCGCGTCAAACGAGATCGTGGAAAACGTGCTCGACGCAGGTGGCTTCCTGCACGGCTACACCTATGCCGGCAATCCGCTCGCCTGCGCCGCGGGCCTTGCGGTGCTTGAAGAAATCGAGCGCGAACACCTGATGGAGAATGCTACGAGCGTCGGCGGCGAGCTGAAGGCTGGCCTTCAGGACCTGATGGAACGCCACGAGATCATCGGCGACGTGCGCGGCATCGGGCTTTTTCTCGCCTTCGAGCTGGTCGGCGATCGCAAAACGCTGGCGCCGCTGCAGCGCGAACTTAACGCCTACACCGCCCTCGTCGACATTGCCTACGACAAGGGCCTGATCATCTATTCCCGGCGCACGCGCGGCGGCTACGACGGCGATCACTTCCTCGTCTGCCCGCCGATGATCGCAACCTCCACCCATGTCGGCGAAATCCTGGAGACACTCGAGGCATCACTTGGCGAATTCGTCGAGACGACCGCCGGTCGTCGTCTGAAGGCGGGGTGAGGTTAAGTCCCATGACCGACGAGATCATCATCACCTGCGCGGTGACAGGCTCCATCCATACGCCCACCATGTCGCCGTATCTCCCTGTTACGGCTGACGAAATCGCGGCCGAAGCGCTTGCGGCCGCAAAAGCCGGGGCTTCAATCCTGCACCTTCATGCCCGCGATCCCGAAAACGGACGGCCCTCCGCAAAGCCGGAACACTTCATGGCCTTCCTGCCGGTGATCAAGCAGCGCTCGGACGCGGTGGTGAACATCTCCACCGGCGGCAGCGCCGTGATGTCGCTGGACGAACGGCTTGCCGCCCCCATTGCTGCGGAACCGGAAATGTGCTCGCTCAACATGGGCACGATGAACTTCGCGCTTTATCCTCTCGCCTCCCGCCATTCGGACTGGAAACACGACTGGGAAAAGCCATTTCTGGAAGGCTCCGACGACCTCGTCTTCAAGAACACGCCCCGTGATATCGCCCATGTGCTCACCCGGCTCGGCCGGGAGCGCGGCGCCCGCTTCGAATTCGAGTGCTACGACGTCGGGCATCTTTACATGCTCCGCCATTTCGCCGATCGCGGTGCGATCGAGCCCCCCTTCTTCATCCAGTTCGTTTTCGGGGTGCTGGGCGGCATCGGCGCGGATCCTGAAAACCTCCAGCACATGAAGCGCATGGCCGACAAGCTCTTCGGGGACGACTACATGTTCTCGGTCCTTGCCGCCGGTCGCCAACAGATCCCGTTCGCCACCATGGCGGCCGCCATGGGCGGACATGTCCGTGTCGGGCTTGAGGACAGCCTTTTCATCGGCAAGGGCGAACTGGCGCAGTCCAATGCGGAACAGGTAGAGAAGATCCGCGAAATCGTCGAGCGATTGGGCCGCACCGTCGCCACTCCGGCAGACGCCCGTCACATGCTCGGCCTGAAGGGCGCGGAGAGGACACGGTTCTGACCATGAGCGAGATCATCATTCGAAGGGCGAAATCCGAGGACGTCGAAAAGCTGAACTGGGCCTTGATCCAGCTCTCCATCGATCTCGGAGACACCCATGCGGCAACGACCGCCGATCTGTTGCGCAACGGGTTTTGCGAGAGCCCTGCCTTTTTTGCACTTCTCGCCAAGACGCCGGCCGACAGCGCAATCGTGGGCGCGCTTATGGCTTCGCCGCTCTTCTCGTCCACCAATGCCGGGGTCGGGCTTTACGTCACCGATCTGTGGGTTGCGGCAACCGCGCGCGGAGCGGGCCTGGGAAGACGCCTTCTTGCTGCTGCGCTGACGACCGCGGAAGAAAACTGGACGGTCCGGTTTCTGGAACTCGCTGTCTACCGAAACAACGCCAAGGCGCGCGCTTTCTACGAGCGGCTCGGCTTTTCGCAATTCACGGACGAGATCTTCCTGACCCTCAAGGGGCCGGCTCTCGAAGACTTGAGGAAAACGCGATGAAGGCCATCTTCGACGACCGCCAACGGAAGCACGATCCAAAACACTTCATGGCGAACGGCTCGCTTTATCCCAATCCCGAACAGCCGCAACGCATCGAAGTCCTGCGATCGGGGGCCGAAAAGGCCGGTTGCGCGTTTCAGGCGCCAAGCGATCACGGTCTGGGGCCCATCGCGGCTCTTCACACACCCGAATATCTCGTCTTCCTGGAAACGATCCATGCCCGCTGGAGCCGGATCGAGGGCGCATCGGACGAAGTGATCCCGAACGTCCATCCCGACCGGCGCAGCGCGAGCTATCCGCGCTCGGCAGTGGGTCAGGCCGGCTTCCATCAGGCCGACACCTCCTGTCCCATAGCCGCCCACACTTGGGAATCCGCCTACTGGTCCGCCCAGAGCGCGATCGAGGGCGCAGATCTCCTGCATGCCGGCGAACACGCGCTCTATGTGCTGAGCCGCCCGCCCGGACACCATGCCTTCGCCGATCTCGCCGGCGGCTTCTGCTTCTTCAACAACACAGGTATCGCTGCCGAACGCCTGCGCATGGCAGGTCATCGCCCCGCCATCCTCGATATCGACCTTCACCACGGCAACGGCACGCAAGGCATATTCTACGAACGCGGCGACGTCCTCACCGTCTCCCTTCACGCCGATCCGGTCCGCTTCTATCCCTTCTTCTGGGGCCATGCGCATGAGCGCGGCGAAGGCGCGGGACGCGGCTATAATCTCAATCTGCCGCTTCCCCGCGGAACCGGCGACGACGATTACCTCAAGTCACTGGAGACCGCGTTCAGCCATATCCGCGCCTTTGGGGCGGACGTCCTCATCGTCGCCCTCGGGCTCGACGCCTTCGAGAAGGATCCGCTGAAAGGTCTCGCCATCACGACACCGGGCTTTGCCCGCATCGGCGAGGCGATCGCCAGGCAGGGCCTGCCGACGCTTTTCGTTCAGGAAGGGGGCTACCTTTGCGATGAACTCGGCCATAACCTGACGAGCTTCCTGAACGGGTACCAGAGCGCATGAGCGAGACGGCAGATATCCTCGTCATCGGCGGTGGCATCGCCGGCATCGGCGCCGCTGCGCGGCTGTCGCCCCATACCCGCGTCATCGTGCTGGAGATGGAAGACGCTCTCGGCCGCCATGCCACGGGTCGCTCAGCCGCCATCTACATTCGCAACTACGGCAACGCCACGCTGCGAGCTCTCAACGTGGCCTCCGAGCCTGTGCTGAAGGAGCCCGACGGCATCGCGGAAGAGACGTTGCTGACCCCGCGCGGCGAGATGCTCATCGCGAGCGAGGACGAGATCGACGCATTCGAGGCCTATCTGAAGGGCGCCGACGGCATGGAAACGCTCACGCCGGAAGAGGCCGTCGACCTGTTCCCCCTGCTGCGGCGAGAGAAGATCGCGGCGGCCGCCATCGAGCGGGACGCCCAGGACATCGATGTCGACCGATTGCTTCAGGGTTTTGCCCGCCTTGCCCGCAGGAACGGCGCCCGCCTCGTGACGGACGCACTGGTCCAGACGGCGACGCGAACAGGCGGCGTCTGGCGCGTTGAGACGCCAAAGGGAACATTCGAGGCGCCCGTCATCGTCAATGCGGCTGGCGCGTGGGCGGATGTTCTTGCCGAAACGGCCGGGATCGCGCGCGTTGGCCTCGTGCCGATGCGCCGTTCGGCGGCAATCGTTCCGCCGCCCTCCGGGATTGATGTCACCCGCTGGCCGCTTGTCGCCAGCGCGTCGGAGACATGGTACGCCAAGCCGGACGCCGGAAAGCTGATGGTCTCGCCCGCCGACGAGGATCCGGCCGAACCGCATGACGCCTGGCCCGACGACATGGTGCTCGCCGAGGGCCTCCATCGGTTCGAGCAGGCGGTCACGATGCCGGTCACGCGCGTCGAGCGGAGCTGGGCCGGCCTGCGCAGTTTTGTCTCCGACCGCACCCCCGTCGTCGGTTTCGCGCCCGATGCGGACGGTTTTTTCTGGCTCGCCGGACAGGGAGGCTACGGCGTGCAGACCGCGCCGGCACTCTCACAGCTTGCAGCCGATCTTTGTCTCGGCCATACACCGAAGCTTCCCGCGGACATTGTCGCCGCACTTGACCCAACGCGCCTTTCCTGAGGCGCCCCTTTCCCGGAACGGAAACCCCATGACGGACATCAAGAGACTGGAAATCGGCCCGCGCATGAGCCAGGCGGTCGTTCACGGCGGGCTCGTCTGGCTCGCCGGGCAAGTCGGCGCACCAGGCGAAAGCGTCACTGCGCAGACCGAAGCCATCGTGAAGCGTATCGACGCGCTGCTCGCGGAGGCCGGCACCGACAAGTCGCGCCTGTTGCAAGCCACGATCTGGCTCGCCTCGATGGACGACTTTGCCGAAATGAACGCGGTCTGGGACGCCTGGGTCGACCCGGCCAATACGCCGGCCCGCGCCTGCGGCGAATCACGGCTGGCGACACCGGACTACAAGGTCGAGATCATCATTACCGCAGCCCTTTGAGCCTCCCCGGATACAAGGCTCCGATAAAGCACAGGGCGGGCCTCACGCGGCCCGCCCCCAAATAACGCAGCTCTTCGCACTATCAATCGATCATACCCGTTCCGCATAGGTGGGCTCCAGCGCGGCAATCGGCGGAGGAACCCGCGTCTCGCCCGAGACCAGCCGGAACGTATCGAGCGCGATCATCCGTTCCTCGTCCGTCGGCACGACGAGGGTGGCAACCGAGGCGTTAGCCGCGCTGATGTTCGGGTAACCGTTGCGCACCATGGAATTCAGGCGCTCGTCGATACGCACCCCCAGAACGCCGAGCCCTGCGCACACGCGCGAACGGATCTCCTTGCTGTTCTCACCGATGCCGGCCGTGAAGACCAGCGCATCGAGGCCGTCCATTGCGGCGGCATAGGCGCCGATGGTCTTCTTGATTTGATAGACGAAGATATCGACCGCGAGCGCGCAACGATCATCGCCGGCCTCGGCCTGCTCCACCACTTCGCGCATGTCGTTGCTGAAACCTGAGATCCCCAGAAGACCGCTCTTCTCGTAACAGAGCGCTTCCACCTCCTCCAGGGACATGCCCCGTTCCTTGACGAGGTGAAAGATGATGGCGGGATCGAAGTCGCCCGATCGCGTGCCCATGGGGATGCCGCAGAACGTCCCGAAGCCGATACTGGTATCGACCGAGCGCCCCTGCTTGACCGCGTCGAGTGTCACCCCATTGCCGAGGTGACAGATGACCATATCCAGATCCTCCAGCGGCCGGTTGAGAATGTCGGCAGCCGCCTTGCTCACATATCGGCACGAGGTGCCGTGAAAGCCGTATCGGCGAATGCCGCATTCCGAATAAAGCTCGTAGGGCAGCGCGTAGACATGGGCCTCGCGGGGCACGCTCTGGTGAAAGGCCGTATCGAACACGACCACGTTGGGCACCCCGGGAAAACGCCGCCGGCACTCTTCGATGCCGGCTATGTTGCAGGGGTTGTGAAGCGGTGCGAAGCGCGCACAGGCGTGGAGCTCCTCAAGCACGGTATCGGTAACAAGCGTCGAGTCCATGAAGACGTCGCCGCCATGGACGGCGCGGTGGCCGATCGCGGTGATCGCCCGCGCATCATCCACGACCGCCAGATCCGAATGCATCAGATTGCCGACCATGACATCGAATGCCGCCTTGTGATCGGCCACGGGCCGACACTCGCGGGCTCTCATTTGACCGGCCTGGTGCTCCGTGTATGAACCGCTTTCGCCGATCCGTGCGATCAGCCCCTTGGCGGCAACTTCGGTCAGATCGGGATTGTAGAGCTGGTACTTCAAGCTCGAGCTGCCGCAGTTGATGATCAGGATCATGGTTTTCTGCTCTTTCACAAAACGCTCCGCCGCGCGCTCTGGTGCTGGCCCCAGCGGCCGGCGGCCACGACGAGAGAAAGGGGGAGGACACGAGGCCGGTTGAGGAACCGAGACCCCGCGTCCGCCGTCGCCTGCGGGAGTGGCCCGCTTGCGGATCAGACCGGAACGGGCAGGAAGGCCCAGAAACCGATCGAGGTCAGGAAGTTGAAGACAAGCGTCATCGTCGCGATCGTGCAGGCCGGCGGATCGATGTGGGTATCGCCACGATCGAGGAAGACCCGGGCATAGAATTCGCCGACGAAGGCGCAGATCAATCCGGCGATGCCGGCAAGCACGATGCTGCCCGAGGCCACCCCGACGATGGCCGCCGGCAGCGCGATGTGATGGGTGACGGGGGTCAGCACGCCGACGGTCAGGAACAGCAGGCTCGCCGCCGTGATGCCGAAGGCCAGGAGCGCACCGGGCGTTCCATAGGTCACCCCGAGCCAGCCACCGAACAGACCGACGCCCACTCCGATGACCACGAGCTGTCCGACGCTGCTCTGGAACGCCAGCCACTTCGTCGCATCCGTGGGGTGGAAGAACCGTTCGCCTTCGGGCGTCTTGCCGCAAAGCCCGCAGGTGCCCCAAGCAAAACGTGCGATGAACGCCGAGATGACCACGCCCATCCCGGGATAGTCCGTCCAGGCCAGACCGGGTCCGAAATCCGGCACCATCGCGATGAGCCAGACGATCACGTATCCGATGATGCCAAAGATTCCGCCGACGAGCAGCACGTCCGGGGCGTTGAGCCCCATGCCGGCGGTCACGATGTTCCGGCCGCTATCGAGCTTGCCTTTGGCGGCCGCATAGGCGGCGGCGGCAACGCCGGAGGCGAAACCACCGACATGAGGCCCGAATACGCCAAACGGAATACCGAAGAAATCGGTTGCCGCCGGCGCGATGGCAAGCTGGATGGCCACACCCAGCATCGTCAGGAGGCCGACGAATGCGAAGGCCGGCAGAGCCCCGATCGCCGCGCCGAAAATGCCGCCGCCAAAGGCGACGAGTAGACCGATTGCACTCATTATATCCCCCGCGCAACGTCATCGACACGGCCCGTGAAGAAATGTCCAACCGCATGTCGGTCGTCGTTTCGGTGACATTCCCGGACAAATGTCGATCGCTCGGTTTCTTTCTCAGGCGTTCGCCCGTTGTCTCGAAGCGGCGCGCACAGATCTACGCTACCCGGCGAAGCTCATCGCCCGGGCTCAAGTCATATTCCTTGAATTACGCGAATACGGAGATCGACCCGAATTCGGGTGCTTCGATAGCCGAAAGACTAGATCCTATTAAATTAGAGGGTCAATGAGATTGACTTGCTCATAACTGGTAAAAACTTGCGAGATAACAACTTCTCAAAACTGCGCACTTGTCGACCGCCCGCATCCGCGATGCCCGCGCCACAGTTCTAAACCAATTCAGCTAGCTATTTCATATACTTCCGTGAAAAGTAGCCTCGGCATATTCAGTCCGAACGCTGGGACTTAGAACGGCGGCAGGGAACGACACAGCCCCCAACGAGCGCAACAGATTACCAATTGGCGCAAGAAATTACCCCGACAGGTAATTTCTTGTCCGCGACATTTCTATACAGGGAACAGCTGAAAACTCTGCATTTCCGCGATCTATTGGCGACTAGACCATTTCACGCAAATAATTACCCGCCATTGTCAAGTGCCTCTCGTTGACCGTTTTATCCGATCGGGAATACGTTTTTCTCGAAATAAGCGGCAGAACTTGGCGGCTACTTATCATGTCCGGAAGAAAATCCCGCAATATCCTCATGCTCGTCGGAGATTTCTCCGAAGACTATGAGGTAATGGTGCCGTTCCAGGCCTTGGAAATGGCGGGGCTTTCCGTTGAGGCTGTTTGTCCCGGCAAGCGCACCGGAGACGTCATCAAGACCGCCGTCCACGATTTCGAGGGCGACCAGACCTACACGGAAAAGCCGGGACATCTGTTCCGGTTGAACGCGAGCTTCTCCTTCGTGGAGCCGGATCAGTACGCGGGCCTCTACATCGCCGGCGGAAGAGCCTGCGAATACCTGCGTCTTGATCCCGATATCCTGGCCCTCGTTCGCGCCTTCATGACATCGAACCGCCCCGTCGCCTCGATCTGCCACGGCGGACAGATCCTGGCAGCCGCTGGCGTACTCGAGGGCCGCCGGCTGACGGCCTATCCGGCCGTCGCCCCAGAGATCCGTGCCGTTGGCGGCGACTTCGTCGCGGTCGAACCGGAAGAAACGGTCATCGACGGAAACCTTGTGACGGCCCCGGCCTGGCCCGGTCATCCGGGGCTGCTGCGCGCATTCGTGCGGCTCGTCGACCCGCAAATCCTGACCTGAAGAAACCGGCTCCGACGGACCGAGAGGGTCCGCCGGATCATCACAGCCTGGAGAAGACTATGATTGAGAAGGGCTTTACGAAACCAACGGACCGCGTGATCCGGTTAAAGAACCAGATCCTGAATGCGCGTCCGTACGTTGAATCCGAGCGAGCCGTCCTGGCGACCGAGGCATACAAGGAGACGGAAGGTCTTCCGGCGATCGTTCGCCGGGCCAAGGTTGCCGAGAAGATCTTCAACGAACTTCCGATCACCATCCGCGACGACGAGCTCATCGTCGGCGCAATCACCAAGAACCCGCGTTCAACCGAAATCTGCCCCGAGTTCTCGTTCGACTGGGTCGAGAAGGAATTCGAGACCATGGCGACGCGCATGGCCGACCCCTTCGAGATCCCGAAGGAAACGGCTGCGGCGCTGCACGAAGCCTTCAAGTACTGGCCCGGCAAGACGACCAGCGACCTGGCCGCGTCCTACATGTCGAAGAAGACGCACGACTGCATCAACAACGGCGTCTTCACGGTCGGCAACTACTACTTCGGCGGCGTTGGCCACGTCTGTGTCGACTACGCCAAGATCATGAAAATCGGCTTCCGCGGCGTGATCGCACAGGCCGTCAAGGAACTTGAACTTCTGGACCGGATGGACCCGTCCTACATCAAGAAGCAGCAGTTCTATAACGCGATCATCATCACCTACAACGCCGCGATCAACTTCGCCCATCGCTATGCCGACAAGGCGGAGGAGCTGGCGCAGCGCGAAAACAACCCGACCCGCAAGCAGGAACTGCAGCAGATCGCCCAGAACTGCCGTCGTGTGCCCGAAAACGGTGCCACGACTTTCTGGGAAGCCTGCCAGACGATGTGGTTCGTCCAGTGCATGCTGCAGATCGAGTCCAGCGGCCACTCCATCTCGCCGGGCCGCTTCGACCAGTACATGCAGCCTTACCTGGAGGCCGACAAGTCCATCAGCCGCGAATTCGCGCAGGAACTGGTCGACTGCATCTGGATCAAGCTGAACGACGTCAACAAGACCCGTGACGAAATCTCCGCGCAGGCCTTTGCCGGCTATGCGGTGTTCCAGAACCTGTGCGTCGGCGGCCAGACCGAAGACGGCCTCGATGCCACCAACGATGTCTCCTACATGTGCATGGAGGCCGTCGCCCACGTCCGACTGCCCGCCCCCTCCTTCTCGATCCGCGTCTGGCAGGACACGCCCGACGAATTCCTGTACCGCGCCGCAGAAGTCGTTCGCCTCGGTCTTGGCGTGCCGGCGATCTACAACGACGAAGTGATCATCCCGGCCCTGCAGAACCGCGGCGTCTCGCTCGCCGATGCCCGCGATTATGGCATCGTCGGCTGCGTGGAGCCGCAGGCGATCCATCGCACGGAAGGCTGGCACGACGCGGCGTTCTTTAACGTCGCCAAGGTGCTCGAGATCACGCTCAACAACGGCAAGGTCGGCGATCTTCAGCTCGGCCCCGTGACCGGCGAGATGTCCGGTTGGAAGTCGATCGACGACTTCTTCGGCGCCTTCGGCAAGCAGATGGCCTTTTTCGTCAAGCATCTGGCCGAGGCCGACAACTGCGTCGACATCGCCCATGCCGAACGCGCGCCTCTGCCGTTCCTGTCGGCCATGGTCGACGACTGCATGGGCCGCGGCATGTCCGTGCAGGAAGGTGGCGCGATCTACAATTTTACCGGTCCGCAGGCCTTCGGCGTCGCCGACAGCGGTGACAGCGTCTACGCGATGAAGAAGTTCGTCTTCGATGACAAAACGCTCTCCATGGCCGATCTGAAGGAAGCGCTCGACGCCAACTTCGGTCTCGCCCAGGGCGCCACGGCCGCAGGCAACGGCGCTTCGGAGCCGACGGAAGAGCAGGTCTACGCCGCGGTTCGCCAGGTGCTGGTCAATTCCAACTCCACGGACATGTCGACGCTGAAGGACGAAGTCTACCGGACGCTTGCGGCCGGCAACGGCATTGGCGGCAGCAACGGCAAGTACGAGAACATCCGCCGGATGCTCGACAGTGCGCCCTGCTTCGGCAACGACATCGACGAAGTCGACATGATCGCCCGCAAGTGCGCGCAGATCTACTGCAAGGAAGTGGAGAAGTACCGGAACCCGCGCGGTGGCCAGTTCCAGGCCGGCATCTATCCGGTGTCCGCCAACGTGCTCTTCGGCAAGGATGTCGGAGCCCTGCCCGACGGACGTCCCGCAAAGGCGCCTCTGGCCGACGGCGTGTCGCCCCGCCAGGGCAAGGACGTGAAGGGCCCGACCGCGGCGGCCAACTCCGTGGCCAAGCTCGACCACTTCATCGCCTCCAACGGAACGCTCTACAACCAGAAGTTCCTGCCCTCCGCCCTTGCTGGCGACAACGGCCTGCAGAACTTCGCGTCTCTGGTGCGCTCCTACTTCGATCACAAGGGCATGCACATGCAGTTCAACGTGATCGACCGGGCAACCCTGCTCGAAGCGCAGAAGAACCCGGAGGCTCACAGGGACCTTGTGGTTCGCGTCGCGGGCTATTCCGCACAGTTCGTCGTGCTCGCCAAGGAAGTGCAGGACGACATCATCAGCCGCACCGAACAGGTGTTCTGAGCACGCAGCCCGAAAAACGGTGCGCGGACCTCGGTCCGCGCATCCGGACCGGGCGGCGGAGCCCGGTGATGCCGACCACGCCGCCCCTCCGCCCGGCCATTTATGAAAAGCCCTCGAAGGACATCGCTCCCATGCCGCGCTACCAGAGCTTCTTCCCCCGGACCGAAATCGTCTTCGGCCCCGGCCTGCTGGAACGGTTGCACGCCTATCGCGGGCAGAAGGTCGGCATCGTCACTGATGCCTTCATGGCCCGGTCCGGCGCACTCGCCCGCGTAAAGAGCTATCTGACGGAATGCGAGGTTCTGGTCTTTGACGAAGCAATCCCGGAGCCGCCCGTCGATACCGTTGCCAAGGGCGCGCGCCTCCTTACAGATTTCTGCCCTGATGTGGTGATCGCGCTGGGCGGCGGGTCTCCGATCGACGCGGGAAAGGCGATCCTTGCGATCGTTCGCGAGACGGTGCACGGCCGCAAGGTCCCCTTCGTCGCCATACCGACCACCAGCGGCACCGGGTCCGAGGTCACCTCCTTTGCGGTGATCTCCGATCCCGCCAATGGGCGCAAGTTTCCGCTGATATCCGATGAACTCGTCCCCGATGTCGCGTTGCTCGATCCGGAATTCGTGCGCACGGCCCCGGCGAGCGTGACTGCCGATACCGGCATGGACGTCATCACCCATGCCATCGAGGCCGTGGTGTCGACCGGCGCCTCCCATTTCTCCGATGCCTTCGCCGAGAAGTCGCTGGAGCTTGCCTTCGCCAACCTGCCGAAGGTGTTCGAGGATGGCGACGACCTGGAGGCCCGCGATGCCATGCATCAGTCCTCCTGCCTCGCCGGCCTCGCCTTCTCCGCCGCCGGCCTCGGCCTCAATCACGGCCTCGCCCACACACTCGGCGGCCGCATCCATGTGATCCACGGCCGCGTGAACGCCGTGCTGATGCCGCTGGTGATCGCGTTCAACGCGGAAAATCCGGAGGCCGCCGCCCGCTACGCACGCATCGCCCGGCGGATCGGCCTCGACACGCCGAGCACCCGCGCAGGCGTGCGCGCCCTGATCCGCGTCATCGAAAACCTCAACATCCGTTTCGGCATTCCGTCAACCCTGCGCGGTCTGGGTGTCGACATGGACGAATTCGGCCGCATCCGATCCGAGATCGCGGCGGCCGCACTGGTCGAGCCCTGCACGGCCAGCAACCCCCGCCAACCATCCCTGACCGAGCTGGACGAGCTGCTCGCCCGTGCCGGCGGATAGGAACGGAGGCTTAAGGCAGCAGAGCACGAAGCGCGAAGCGAAGACGCCAATTGATCAACAACGGAACATCGTGACCAAGGAGACAGCGATGCAACAGGAAGCACTGGGAATGGTCGAGACCAAAGGTCTGGTCGGCGCGATCGAAGCCGCCGACGCCATGGTGAAGTCGGCCAACGTGACGATGATCGGCTACGAAAAGATCGGCTCCGGCCTCGTCACCGTGATGGTGCGTGGCGATGTCGGCGCGGTGAAGGCCGCAACCGATGCGGGCGCCGTGGCGGCCGAGAAGGTCGGCTCCGTGGTGTCCGTCCATGTCATCCCGCGGCCGCACATGGAAGTGGAACGCATCCTTCCGCATCCCGCAGCGGCCGCCGAATAACCCCTGAACGAGACAAGGAGGATCGGTCATGAAAGACGATCTTGTCGAACAATTGATGGGGGAAGTCATCCGCAAGATGGGCGGGGGCGACAGCGCTCCCGCCGCCACCCCGGAGCCGAAGGCCGCGGCGTCCTGCGCCAAGGCCCCGAAGGCATGCAACCTGACCGAATTCGTTGGCACGGCCATCGGCAACACGATCGGCATGGTCATCGCGAATGTCGATCCGATGCTGCACGAGCAGATGAAGATGGACAAGAAGTACCGCTCCATCGGCATCGTCGGATCGCGGACCGGCGCCGGCCCGCACATCTTTGCGGCCGACGAGGCGGTCAAGGCCACGAACAGCGAGGTCGTCCTGATCGAGCTGGCGCGTGACACCGAAGGCGGGGCGGGCCACGGCTCGTTGATCATCTTCGGCGCCGCCGACGTCTCCGACGCCCGCAGGGCCGTCGAGGTCATGCTCGGCGAGCTCGACCGCACCTTCGGCGACGTTTACGGCAATCCCGCCGGTCACCTGGAGTTCCAGTACACCGCCCGTGCGAGCCACGCGCTCAACAAGGCGTTCGGAGCCCCGATCGGCCAGGCCTTCGGCATCACCGTCGGTGCACCCGCTGCCATCGGCGTGATGCTTGCCGATACCGCCGCCAAGGCGGCCACGATCGACGCCGTCGGCTACTCGTCGCCCGCAAACGGCACGAGCTTCTCCAACGAGGTGATCTTCACGTTCTCCGGCGATTCCGGTGCCGTGCGGCAGGCGATCCACGCCGCGCGCGACGTCGGCAAACAGCTCCTGGGCGCGATGGATCCGACCCCGCTGGTGTCGACGACGACGCCGTACATCTGAACCGCGGAGAAGGAGGACAGTCATGACTGAGCAAAGCCTCGGACTGATCGAAACCATCGGCCTGACCGCGGCCGTGGAAGCCGCCGACGCGGCGGTGAAGGCGGCCAACGTGACGCTGGTGGGCTACGAGCTGGCCAAGGGCGAGGGCATGACGGTCGTCAAGCTTCTCGGAGAAGTCGGCGCCATCAAGGCTGCGGTCTCTGCGGGGGCCGCAGCCGCAGGCCGGGTGAACCGTGTGGTTTCCGTCAACGTGATCGCACGGCCGGCCCGGGATGTCTCACAACTCGTGAACAGCCCGGAGACCGTGGGCATCGCCGCTCAGCCCCGCCCGGTCGAAACGCCAGCAAAGGTGGAGGCGGAAAAGCCTGAGACGGCGCCCGTCGGCGTGAACGACGAAGGATCCGACGAGGCCATTGCCGCGTCCGGTCCGGAAACCCCGAAGACGGAAGTCCTTCAGGCGGAACCGGTCAACGACGAGAGCACCGAAGACGAGGCGGCTGGGGACGAGACGGATTTGGACGAGACGGCCAAAACCGAGACGACCGCTGAACTCGAAACGTCCGGCGATCAGCCTGATAGCGAACCCGAGCCTGAACCTGATCCCGGTTCCGGCTCGCAGCGGTCCGGCTCTCGCAATCGCCGCCGGCAAGGATCGTCGCGACGCAAGTAGACGGCCGCGCCTTGCGGCAAACGGCCCCCTCCCAGGGAACCGAACCCTAAGAGTCAAAGGTCGGACCGTCCCGGGTCTGGCCAACGGTTCCGGTCGATCCGGAGCACGTATCAGCAGATGAAGACAGGACCGGCTCATGCAGCCTGTAGAAGCAATCGAACGGATCGTCGCGGAACTCCTGGCGCAAGGCGTGACCGCGGCGCGGGATGCGGCACATGCGACAGCGGCCGCCGACCCCGCATGCGTTCCCGTCGGCGTTTCCAACCGTCACATTCACCTCTCGCGGTCCGACATGGACGCCCTGTTCGGCCCCGGGTCTTCGCTGACCCGCAAGAAGGCGATGAAACAGCCCGGCCAATACGCGGCCGAGGAAACCGTTACCTTGCGCGGCCCCAAGGGAGAGATCGGCAAGGTTCGCGTGCTGGGTCCGCTGCGCAAGGAAACGCAAATCGAGGTCTCCGTCGCCGACGGCTTCGTGCTCGGCGTCCGCCCGCCACTGCGCTTATCCGGCCATCTGGAACAGTCGCCGGGCATCGAAGTGATCGGGCCCTGCGGCAGCGTCCGCAAGGAATGCGGCGTCATCGTCGCCATGCGCCATATTCACATGCCTCCCGAAACCGCGGCACGGCTCGGTCTCGTCAATGGCGACGAGGTGGACGTTGAGGTGGACGGTCCTCGCGGCGGCATCATGCACCGCGTGGCCGTTCGTGCGGCCGAGAACTCCGCCCTGGAGATGCACATCGACATCGAGGAGGCCAACGCCTTCGGGCTGAAAAACGACGATCTCGTAAGAATCCGCAAGGCCTGAGGAACGGCGCGCGCGAAGGAATGGTGGCCATGGGCACGGACAGGACATTGCTGGAATTCGCCGGATTGGTTCGGTTCGGCTCCGTCTTGCCGCGCGATCAATGGGCACCGGGGCCGCTGAAGGTCGGCGTCGACCTCGGCACGGCGAACCTCGTGCTCGCCGTGGTCGATGCGGAAAACCGGCCCGTTGCGGGCATCACCCACCACTCCAGCGTCGTGCGCGACGGCATCGTGGTGGATTATATCGGCGCGGTTCAGGCAGTGCGCGGCATGAAGGCAGAGCTCGAACAACGCATCGGCCAGCCACTCACCCACGCGGCCGCCGCCATCCCTCCCGGCATACACCCGGGTAGCGCCAAGACCATCGGCAATGTCGCGGAAGCCGCCGACTTCGAGCTCGTCGAGATCGTCGACGAGCCGACGGCCGCGGCCCGCTTCCTCGGTATCGCCGACGGTGCGGTCGTCGACGTCGGCGGCGGCACCACGGGAATTTCGGTTCTGAAGAACGGCGAAGTTCTCGCCTCCTTCGACGAGGCAACCGGGGGCACCCACATGACGCTGGTTCTCGCTGGCGCCCACCGCATTTCTTTCGCCGAAGCCGAGGCGGAAAAGCTCAACACAGACAACGAGCGCGACGTTTTCGCGATCATACGTCCCGTCGTCGACAAGATGGCCCGCATCGTCTCGACGTTCCTGGAAGCCTATCCCGAGATCGCCACCATCCACATTGTCGGTGGCGCCTGCACCTTCTCCGAATTTAGCAGGGTGTTCGAAACCCAGACCGGGCGGCGGATCATAAAACCCGCCGAGCCCCTTCTGGTGACACCGCTCGGCATCGCCATGTATCCGCAACCGACGAGAGGTGCGTGATGGATCGCGCCCGCCTCGCCCCCGCTCTTGACGCCATCCTCGACAGGGCTCTGCTCGACCTTCTGTCGGACAGGATCGTCGCTGCGCTGAAAGCCCGCGCGCGCTCCGCGCTGGTGCTGTTTTCCGAAACCGACTTGGGGCTGGAACCGGCCGTGCGCGCGCTCGCGTCGCTCGTCGGTGCGGGCTGGTCGCTGGAAATCCGCCGCAGCCCGGGTGCCTGCGATGTCGTCTCATCCGATAGCCTCGCGTCGATGGGTGGAAGTGCCCTCGTTCCGTTCCTGCACCCGATGGAAAACGAAAACCGCACCGTCGACGCAATTCTCGCCCGCCACGCCGTCGTGGTGGTACCGACGCTAAGCCTGCCGCTCGCCGCACGTGTTGCCCTCGGGCTCGCAGACGATGAGATTTCCGCACTTCTGGCAGGCGCACTCGAACGTGGCCAACGCGTCGTCGCGGCCCGCGATGGCTGCTGCCCTGCCGCACGCGACCGCAATGCCCGGGGCCTCACCGGGACCGCAGCCTATCGCGAGATGATGGCGAACCACCTGGGCCGACTGGAAAGCTACGGCGTGGAATTCTCCTGGGCCGCAAAGCTCGAGGGGGCGGTGGAGGCACAGGCGTCCGGCATGCCCGCCCCGCACCCGGTTCAGGCCCTTGCCCATCAGATCATCGTTCCCGCTCAAAACGCCATCGCGGCGGCTCCAACGACCGCCCGCGGGCACGTCTTCGGTTGGAGCGCGGCAAAGGCGGTGGCGGGGACGGAACTGTGCCTGGGGCGGGATGTGCTGGTCACCCCGCTCGCGGCAGAGGAACTCAACGCCCGGCAGATCCGGCTCGTCAGGCAATAAGGAGAAGGACGATGCATCTCGGACGCGTGATCGGAACGGTCGTCTCCACCAGCAAGGATGCCTCGCTATGCGGCTCCAAACTGCTGATCGTCGCCCGTCTCACCGAAAAGCAGGAGCCCGACGGCACCACCGAAATCGCCACCGACACCGTTGGCGCCGGCTACGGGGAGATCGTCATCGTGGCAACCGGCAGCGCGGCGCGACAGGCCGGCGCCCTTGTCCATTCGGTCACCGATGCCAGCATCGTCGGCATCGTCGATACGGTTGAGACACACTAGGGGACCACGATGCACGCCCATACGCATCTTCCGACGAGCGACGCGCTGATCGAGCGGCTCCTTCGGGCCGAACTCAAAGCGCCCTCTCCCGCCACGCTGAGGCTCGCCGACGCGCAGCAGATCGCTGCAAGCGCGGAGAAGACGGCGCGCGCGATGGGCCTGCCGGTGGTGATCTCGATCGCCGATGCGCAGGGCGAAGAGATCCTCTTTCACCGAATGGAAGGCAGCCTGCCGGCAAGCGCGAGGCTTGCGACCGACAAGGCCTGGACCGCCGCAGCCTTCCGCATGTCCACCGAGGAACTCGGCCGGCTGGCACAGCCCGGCCAGATGCTCTTCGGCCTCGAGGCGAACCACGGCGGACGGGTCGTGATCTTCGGCGGCGGTCTTGCCTGCTGGCGCAACGGGACGGTGATCGGCGCCATCGGCATCAGCGGCGGAACCGCGGACGAAGACGCGGTCATCGCCCGCTACGCCCTCAGCGATTTTTCAGACAAGTCGGGGCAAGCCCCCGTCAAAGGAGCGGAAAAATGAACGACCAACAGATCAGCGATGCCGTGGCGCAGGTGCTCGGCGGCTATGGCGAAGCCCCCGCGGTGAGCCCCGAGCAGCCCTCCGTTCAGACGTCGGCTCCCGCAGCTTCGTCCACAACGCCGGCATGCGACCCCGTTTCCGATCTGGTTGCCAGCATTCTCGCCGATGCGGGTTCTGCCCCGGCGCGGAAGGACGGCCCCGCCTTCGTGCCCGGTTCGAAGCGCTGCTGCTGGCAGCCGGCACCGTCGGGTCCAGATCCCCTCGACGCAATTCTCTCCAAGGCGCTGGAAAGCGGCATCGGCGCAAAGAAGAACGGCACAGTTGCACCAGCAATGCCTGCGGCGACGGCCAGCGTGACGGTGAGCGACGAGGAGGCCACAACCCTGGGTGATGGCGTCTTCGCCACGATGGACGAGGCCATCGCGGCGGCCGAACAGGCGCAGCGCCGGTACCTCTTCTGCTCCATGGCGGCGCGCAAGGCCTTCGTCGACGGCATCCGCGAGGTCTTCCTCGATCCCGCCACGCTGGAGCGGATCTCGGTGCAGACGGTGGAACAGACCGGCATGGGCAACGTCGCCCACAAGATCATCAAGAACCGGCTGGCAGCGGAAAAGTCTCCGGGCGTGGAAGACCTGACCACGGACGCCGCTTCCGGCGACGGCGGCCTGACGCTGGTCGAGTATTCGCCCTACGGTGTCATCGGCGCCATCACGCCGACCACCAACCCGACCGAGACCATCATCTGCAATTCCATCGGCATGCTGGCCGCCGGCAACGCGGCCGTGTTCAGCCCGCACCCGCGCGCCAAGAACGTCTCGCTGCTGGCGGTCAAGCTGATCAATCGCAAGCTCGCCTCGCTCGGCGCCCCCGCCAATCTCGTCGTGACGGTGCAGGCCCCCTCCATCGAGAACACCAACGCGATGATGGCTCATCCGAGGATCCGGATGCTTGTCGCAACGGGCGGACCGGGCATCGTCAGGACCGTGATGTCGACCGGCAAGAAGGCGATCGGCGCCGGCGCAGGCAATCCGCCGGTCGTGGTCGACGAGACCGCCGACATCGAGAAGGCGGCGCAGGACATCGTCAACGGCTGCAGCTTCGACAACAACCTGCCCTGCATCGCCGAGAAGGAAATCATCGCGGTCGACCAGATCGCCGACTACCTCATGGCCTGCATGCAGAAATGCGGCGCCTATCTCGTCACCGACCGCGCGGTCGTCGACAAGCTTCAGGCGCTGGTCATCAACGACAAGGGCGGACCGCAGACCTCCTGCGTCGGCAAGAGCGCCGTCCACCTGCTCGACAAGGTCGGCATCACGGCCGGCGACGACATCAAAGTCATCCTGATCGAGCTGCCAAAGGCCCATCCCTTCGTGCAGGAAGAGCTGATGATGCCGATCCTGCCGCTGGTGCGCGCGCCGAGCGTCGACGACGCCATCGACCTGGCGGTGGAGCTGGAGCACGGCAACCGCCACACCGCGATGATGCACTCCACCAACGTGCGCAAGCTGACCAAGATGGCGAAGCTCATCCAGACGACGATCTTCGTCAAGAACGGCCCCTCCTACGCCGGCATCGGCGTCGGCGGCGAGGGTCATGCCACCTTCACCATCGCAGGGCCGACCGGCGAGGGACTGACCTCGGCCCGTTCCTTCGCCCGCAAGCGGCGCTGCGTGATGGTCGAGGCGCTCAACGTCCGCTGAGGCGCGTCGCGCCTCGCACGAAGAAGAAGAGCTCCGGGGAGTCGGCAAACCATGATGAGCATTCGCGTTATCAATGCACCGCATGAAGAGGTGCTCCAGATGCTCCAGCGGCGCATGCCGCCGCACGGACGCGCCCATGTCCGCGATCACAGGATCGGCGCGGTCGGGCTCGTGCAGTCCAACATCACCGACCTCTTCTTCTTCTCCGACGTCGCGATGAAGGCGGCCGACGTCTTCACCGTGGAGATCTACGGAACCTGCCCGCAGCACGTCACCTCGCTCGCGGTCATGGGCGAGGTGTCGGCCGTCCGCACCGCGATGGACGCCATCGAGGCACAGCAGTCCTCCTTCTGAACATTACCCCGTGCCTTCCGGCCTCCCCAGACGCGGGCAAGAGCCGGACGGGCGAAACAAGGTGAAAAACCATGGACGGCATCGACTATGAAATGGAGGGCACTGTCTTCGACATTCAGCGCTTCTCGATCCACGACGGCCCGGGGGTGCGCACCATCGTCTTCCTGAAGGGCTGTCCGCTGCGCTGCCGCTGGTGCTCCAACCCGGAATCCCAGAACCCCGAGCCGGAGCTTTTCTACCGCGCATCGAGCTGCATCCATTGCGGGCAATGTGTGCCGGTTTGCCCGGTGAAGGCGCTGGCGCGCGAGAACCCCGGGTTCGTCGATCGTGACACGTGCATCAAGTGCGGCACCTGCACCACCGTCTGCCCGACCGACGCGCTCACCCGGACGGGCAGGAAGATGACTATCCGCCAGGTCATGCTGGAGCTGCGCAAGGACGCGACCCAGTACCGACGTTCGGGCGG
This sequence comes from Breoghania sp. JC706, assembly GCF_037026715.1. Classification (NCBI taxonomy): domain Bacteria; kingdom Pseudomonadati; phylum Pseudomonadota; class Alphaproteobacteria; order Hyphomicrobiales; family Stappiaceae; genus Breoghania; species Breoghania sp. JC706. The sequence continues at coordinate 5,983 of NZ_JBANCG010000009.1, read as the reverse complement.
CGGGATCACGCTGTCGGGCGGCGAGCCGCTGTTCCAGCACGAATTCGCCCGCGAGCTTCTGAAAGCCTGCCACGAGATGGGCTGGAACACCGCCATGGAGACGACCGGTTACACCACCCGCGACATCGTGCGGGACGTGATGCCCCACGTGGATCATGCCCTGATCGACCTCAAGGCTATCGACCCCCATGTGCATCAGGCGAATACCGGCGTCGACAACCGGATCATTCTGGAAAACGCGCTGTGCATCGCATCACTCACCCATGCCGTCGTGCGCGTGCCGGTGGTCTCCGGCGTCAACGACACCGAGGAAGCGATCGGCGCGATCGGGCGTTTCGCCAAGCTGATGCCCGGCGTCGATACAGTGCACCTGCTGCCGTACCACACCTACGGCGAGAACAAGTACGCGCTTCTCGGCCGCCCCTATCCCATGGGTGACCTGCCCAACCTGAAGCCCGAGAACATCGCCCACCTGACCCACGTGATCGAGAGCCTCGGCCTCAGGTGCCAGATCGGCGGATGAATGACGCCCCCAGGAATGCCGGAAGGAGGCCCCCGCGTGGGCCAGGAGTAAATGCGATGGCTTCCACCTATACCAGCTCTGAGTCCGTAACCGAGGGCCACCCGGACAAGGTCTGCGACCAGATCTCGGACGCGGTACTCGATGCCCACCTAGCCCAGGATCCCGACGCCCGCGTCGCCGTGGAGGTCATGGCATCCGGCAATACGCTCCACATAGCCGGCGAAGTCACGTCCACGGCTCAGGTGAACGTCACCTCGACCGCGCGCAACGTCCTGCGGCGCATCGGCTACACCGATCGGGATCTCGGCTTCGATGCCGACGGCTGCTTCATCCTGACGGATCTGCGCCGGCAGTCACCCGACATCGCGCAAGGCGTTCTGCGGGACAACGAATTGGGCGCCGGCGATCAGGGCATCTTCTACGGATACGCCTGCGACGAGACCGCAACGCTCATGCCCGCCGCCATCCACTACGCGCACCGGCTGACTGAAGGCCTCGCACAAGCGCGCAAGTCGGGCCGACTGCCATGGCTGAAACCTGACGGCAAGGCGCAGGTGACCTTCAGGAACGACGCCAACGGACGGCCGGTTGAGCTGACCAGCCTGGTTCTTTCCGCACAGCATGCCGCCGACATTGATCGCGAGCATATGCTGCGCGGATTGATCGGCGAGGTGATCGCTCCGGTGATGGGCAAATGGCTCAGACGCGACACGCGTGTGCTTATCAATCCGACCGGACGCTTCGTGCACGGCGGCCCGGCAGCTGATACGGGACTGACCGGGCGCAAGCTGATGGTCGACACCTACGGGGGCATCGGCCGGCACGGCGGTGGGGCATTTTCGGGAAAGGACGCCACGAAACTCGACCGCACTGCAGCCTACATGGCGCGTCTTATCGCCAAGACGGTTGTTGCCTCAGGCCTTTCGTCGCACTGCGAGATTTCGCTGGCGTTTGCGATAGGTCAGAGCGAACCTGAAATGGTCGGAGTACGGATTGACGACAAGAACGACGTGGACCCTGAAGGGCTTGTTCGCGCAATCCGCACAGTATTCCCCTTGTCGGTAGCGGGAATGATCGAAGCTCTGGAAATGCGTCAGCCGATCTTTGAAAGAACCGCGGCCTACGGACACTTTGGACGGGAGATAGAGGCATTCTTGTGGGAGCGGACGGATCGGGCGGATGCCCTGATCAAGGCCTACCATTGAAGTCTGATTTCCTGGAGAGACCCAATCGCGGCGATCTCTCCACGTCGCAGCCGCGCCTCGCAACCACCGAGGCCCAGACCGCGGGACGCAAGCGCTTGGCCAACCTGACCAGCGTCGACATGCTGCAGAAAGTGCAGGACAACTTCAGCGCCGCCGTCGGCGTCGCGATGGTGATCGTCGATCCTCAGGGCGAGCCGGTAACCAACCCCAGTGGTTTCAGCGGTTTCTGTCACACCATCCGCAACCACGCGCAGTGGCGAGAACGGTGCTACCATTGCGACGCCGTGGGCGGCCGCACAGCGCTTTCGACCGGCAGCCCCTCCATCTACAAGTGCCATTGCGGCCTGGTCGACTTTGCCGCACCGATCATCATGCGCGGCGAATATCTGGGCGCGGTCATCTGCGGCCAGGTGAACCTCGCTCCCGGCGACAACGACCCGAAACTGGTCGATTTTTCAGGCTTGTTCCCAACGGAACAGTCGTGGCGGCAGGACCCGGAACTGCTGACGCTCTATAACCAGACCGGCAAGATCACCTACGAACGTCTCCGCTCCGCCGCCTATTCGCTCTATTACATCGCCTCCTACATAGTGGAGGAAAGCTATTCGAGCAGCGTGAGCGAAGAGCTCTACGCCAAGAACCTGCGGCTGATGGAAGAATCCAAGCGGCGCGCGGAGCTGGAACGGTCCTTGCGCGAGGCCGAGCTGCAGGCGCTCTCCTATCAGGTCAACCCGCATTTCCTCTTCAACGTCCTGAATACGATAGGACGTCTCGCGCTCATCGAAGGCGCCGAGGAGACCGAGACCACGGTCCACGCCTTTGCGGACATGATGCGCTATGTCCTGAAGAAGAGCGGATCGCAGTTCGTCCCGCTCTCGGTCGAGCTGGAGCATGTCCAGAACTATCTCTATCTGCTCCGCCTGCGGCTTGGCGACCGCTTCACGTTCCGCATCGATGTTTCCGACGAACTCGGACGCGTGACCTGTCCCTTCATGGTGCTGCAGCCGATTGTGGAGAATTGCATCAACTACGCCATCGAGCCCCGGGAAAGCGGCGGTATCGTCGATATCATGGCCTATCGCGACGGCCGCGACGTGATCGTCGACATCGTCGACAACGGCGAAGGCATCGCGTCCGATCGCAAGCAGGCCGTCCTTGCCGGCGTGGCCGATCGTGACGGACGCAAGAGCATCGGGCTCTACAACGTCGACAGCCGCCTCAGGCATTATTTCGGCGACGATCACGGGCTGGAGATCGTCAGTCCGTTCCGCGACGGCCGCGGAACGTTGGTGCGCCTGCGGTTGCCTGTCGATTTCGACGATGCGGCATGCTGAGCACCGTCGCGTGCATCCGGCATGACGACTTTCCCGCCCCGGCAGCCGGATGCGGGGAGGAATTGGAGCGAACACGCGGATATCTTCCATGTTCAACATCGTGATCATAGAGGACGAGGAACTGGAGCGCCGGGCCCTGCGAAAGATCCTCGAGGCCAACCTCGACGGCGCCAATATCGTCGGCGAGGCGCGTAACGGCAACGAAGCCGTGCGCCTGCTCGACACCGTTTCGATCGATCTGATGCTGGTCGACATCAAGATCCCACGGCCCAACGGCATCGAGATCATTCAGATGGTGCGCGACCGCGGCCTGAAGACCAAGGTCATCATCCTCACGGCCTACGACTATTTCGAGATCATGCAGAGCGCGATCCACCTGAAGGCCGACAACTTCCTGTTGAAGCCCGTTCGCACAGACGATCTCCTGAGCGCCGTCACCGAATGTCTGCGCGCCAGTCACTCGGCGGCTCCGGTCTCCTTAACTCCGGCGGCTCCGGCTCCTGCCGACGCGGTATTGGCACGCCCATCCGCACAAGGCGATGCGACCGTGACATCCGATGTCGCGGTGGAGATTACGCGTCTCGTCGACCAGTCGGCCTATCGCCAATGCCTGGGTTTCGTTCGCCGGCATCTGGAGACGATCTACGCCCGCAAGGATGTGGCTCCCCGTCGCGCGATTTTGGAATACGTTCGAACGATGGTCCAGATCGTCGCGGATCGGGGGCTCGACCTGCCCTCTGCTCTGGCGTGCCAGATCGACGCGCTCGCGCCGCAGCGTCTCGACCTGCACAGCCATTTCCGGATTCAGGAACTGCTCTACCAGATTACAGACGTTTTGTTTGAAGCGAACGAGGCCGGCGGCGCCCATGCGTCGGGGCGCATCCAGGACGTTCTGAACTTTATCGAACGTAACATCCACAAGGGCGTCACATTGGATGACGCCGCGGACTTTGCGCATATAAGCCCCTGTTACCTGAGCCGGCTTTTCCGCAAAGAGATGAACATGACGTTCATTTCCTATCTTAAGAAACAGCGGATCGAGCGGGCCAAGGAACTCCTGCAGGACAGCGACCTGCCGATCACGAATGTCTCTCTGGATCTTTCCTTTCAGGACGCCAATTACTTCTGCAAGGCCTTCAAGAAGGAAGTCGGGCTCTCGCCATCGGAATACCGGCGCCGATACAGATGCCCCGCGGTCGGCAGTCCCGCGCTTCCTGCGTAATGGCCGCGTCCGGCGTAACAGCAGTGTCCGGCCCACCGCCGGACAGCAGGGCCGATCAGCTTGTGAAGTGATGCCGGAAGCGGCGTGGATGTCTTACAATACCGGGGAGTGATACGTCTTCGGGACGTCTTCGAGGGGAGGCAAGAGCGCGTCGCTGTCCCGGAACCATCATCGAGCTGATTTATGCGGAGGTTCCAGCCACGCCTTGAGATATGTCTCAAGGCGCGATCGGAGCGGTTGGGCCCCATGCAAGGCACAGAAATGCAAGGCCATGGCCTGCGTTGCAAACGCCTGTACGCCTTCTGCCAACAACGCGGGAGATATGTCTCGCCGAAAAGTCCCCGAGGCGAACCATTGCCCGAAAGCGTCCACTTGCCGGAGGAATGTGCGGGCAATGGGGCCGATCTCTTCACGGGCGGCGGCTCCGGAATGACGCAAAATGAGATCGAAGACATAGCGCTCGCTGATGATGAAGTCGCACAGCGGCATCAGGAGCACAGTCACTTCTGCTGCATTTCGCGGCGCGCGCGCGCGCATCATCGTATCGATCAGACCATCAATCTCCTCGCCCAGCAGCAATTCCATGAGGGCATCCTTATCCGCGAAATGCGCAAAGAATGTGCCTTTCGCCACCCCCGCCTCAACAACGACATCCTCCACTCGAATTGCTGAGTAACCGCGGCGGGCGATGATCTGACGCGCTGCTGCGATCAGTCTGCGTCGTGTCTCAACCGTCCGCTTCTGAGGAGCTCTGGTCATTGTCTCAATCCTCTGCGTCCGCGCTTCGCGTCGCCCTGGCGGTCACTATCCGATGGGTCGGATCCGGTCAACATTTTGACCGCGGTCATTTTATGATTGACCATGGTCACTTTATTGGGCATGGGTGCCCGTCAATTACTTGACCACGGTCAAATTATGGGAACCGAAACATGAAACGTATCTTTGTGCTGGACGGGCACCCTGCCATGGGAACTCTTTCGCATCATCTCGCAACGTCTTATGCCGAAGGCGCGAAAGCAGCCGGTCACGAGGTTCGTATTGTGAACTTGTCGATGCTGTCATTCGACATTGACCAGCACCCCAACTACCGCGAGCTGAAGCCGCTGGAGCCCGATCTGGCTGCCGTCATCAACAATCTGGAATGGGCCGATCACGTCGTTATTGCGACACCCATGTGGTGGGGCGGTCTGCCCGCGCGCCTCAAAGGACTACTGGACCGTGCGCTCCTGCCTGGACGTGCCTTCAGCACGCGCGAGACAACAGCTTTCGGCGTGCCGAAACCCATGCTCACGGGAAGAACGGCGCGAATGATCGTTACCTCGGATACGCCCGGATGGTTCTTCCGACTGATCTACAGAAGCGCCCTTCTCGTGCAAATGAAGCGACAGGTGTTTGATCTCATCGGCCTCAGCCCCGCCCGTTTCACTCTGCTCGCGAGAGCCAGTCATCCAAAACATGGGGTGGTGCAACGCTGGCTGGAAATGACAGCCGTGCTGGGCCGGAAGGCGATTTGAGCCACACGGCGCGCCCGGGGGCTGCGGTTCCAGGACCGGGGTCACATTAACATTAGTCAGGCAGCTTTTTCTGCGCAAGGAAGCCGCCAGCCGCCAGCCGCCAGCGCGGACATTTTGGTTTTTTTCTGGATGGTTTAACGCAAGAAGCCCCCATGCATTTCTGCTTGGGGGCTTTTTTTATAATT
>NZ_JBANCG010000008.1:0-346647 GCF_037026715.1 Breoghania sp. JC706 | reverse complement strand
AGCCGCCAGTTCCTTCTGATAGTCCTTCACGTCGGTGAAGCGGATATCGGGATTGCGGTCCTTCTCGTAGTTCAGCATGAAGGCGCTGGTCGCCATGAACACCGGCGAGCCGTCGAGATCGGCCGCCATGGCCCCGCGGTTCTTCGTCATGAACTTGTCGAGCGCGACGTGATCGTCCGACGCCACCCAGCGACACGCCTCGAAGCGGGCGGGCTCGAACGCGATCGGCAGGCCGTATTCGGTCTTCATTCGCTCCACCAGCACGTCGAGCTGCAGGGCGCCGACCACGCCGACCAGCGCCGGCGAGCCGTCGTGCGGGGTGAAGACCTGCACCACGCCTTCTTCCGCCAGCTGCTGCAGCGCCTCCTTCATCTTCTTCGCCTTCATCGCGTCCTTGAGCGAGACGCGGCGCAGGATTTCAGGGGCAAAGCTCGGAACGCCGCGGAAGACGATGGCCTCGCCCTCGGTCAGCGTGTCGCCGATCCGGAGCGTGCCGTGGTTCGGAATGCCGACCACGTCGCCCGCATAAGCCTCTTCGGCCAATGAGCGGTCCTGCGCGAAGAAGAACTGCGGCGTGTGCAGCGGGATCATTTTCCCCGTGCGCGAAAGCCGGGCCTTCATGCCGCGCGTGAGCTTGCCGGAGACCACCCGCATGAAGGCGATGCGGTCGCGGTGGTTGGGGTCCATGTTCGCCTGGATCTTGAACACGAAGCCGGACATCTTCGGCTCGTGCGGCTCGATGAAACGGGCATCAGAGGGTTGGCCGCGCGGCGTCGGGGCGATCTCGGCCAGAAGGTTGATCAGGTCGCGCACGCCGAAATTCCTGAGCGCCGATCCCCACAGCACCGGCGACAGGTGGCCTTCGCGGAAGCCCTGAAGGTCGAACGGCTTGCAGCCGACCTGCGCGAGTTCCAGTTCCTCCAGCATCTGCTCGCGGTCACCATCGGGCAGCAGAGCCCCGACCTTCTCGTCGTCCGCGCCTGAAACCGGCGTGCCTTCGGCCTGCTCGTCCAGTTCGCGGATGGTGTTGGCCCTGAGGTCGTAGGTGCCGGCGAACGACCGGCCGCGCCCGATCGGCCACGTCACCGGAGCCAGGTCGAGCGCCAGCGTGTTCTCGATCTCGTCGAGCAGTTCGAACGGATCTCGGCTTTCGCGGTCGAGCTTGTTGATGAAGGTGACGATCGGGATGTCGCGCAGGCGGCAGACCTCGAACAGCTTCAGCGTGCGCGCCTCGATGCCCTTGGCCGCGTCGATCACCATGATCGCGCTGTCGACGGCGGAAAGCGTGCGGTAGGTATCCTCGGAGAAGTCCTCGTGGCCCGGCGTATCGAGCAGGTTGAAGACGCAGTCGGCATATTCGAAGGTCATGACCGAGGTCATCACCGAGATGCCACGCTCCGCCTCGATGTCCATCCAGTCCGACCGCGTGGCACGGCGGTTGCGCTTGGCCTTCACCTCGCCGGCGAGCTGGATCGCGCCGCCGAACAGCAGCAGCTTTTCCGTGAGCGTCGTTTTGCCGGCGTCCGGGTGCGAGATGATGGCGAAGGTACGCCTGCGGGAGACGGGATCGATCATGTTGGTCTTTTCAGGGTGCTTTTAAGCGGGCGACTGTTGCGCGACGCGCCGTGCTTGGCGCAAAAGCCGGGCGCTTGTCAAATGGGAAGAGCGGTGCGCAGGGTCAATGCCGGGTCACTATCGAGGGTGTTCGCGGGTTATCACAGCACCTCGTCGCAAAGCGCATACCACCGATAGGCTGCCTTCAGATAGGCCTTGCGCAGGGCCGGGAAGGGAAAGCGCTTCAGTGGCCCGCGCACGACCGCCGGCAGATCGGCGCTCGTCGTTTTGCCGGCGACAATGTCTGCCACCGCCGCACCGCACAGCGAGCCCATCGCCACCCCGTTGCCGTGGTAGGCAAGTGCGGCGAAGGCGTCGGGGGCATCGGCGAGCGAGCCGACATAGGGGGTCAGTTCTGCCGACATGCACACGAAACCTGACCAGACATGCGTCACCTCCACGTCCTTCCAGGCCGGAAACATGCGGTGGAAGTCGGCAAGGATTTCGCGGCGGATCGCGACGTCGCTTTGCGGCGTCGTGTCGGTGCTGCCGCGCATGCCGAAGAGAAAGCGGCCGTCCGGCATCAGCCTGAAATAGTGCAGCAGCTGACGCGTGTCGTAGCTCATCTGATGCGAGGTCCAGCCCTGCGCCGCCAGTTCTTCCGCGGTGAGCTGTCGTGTGACCAGCACGCAGGAGAGGACAGGAAGTAGCCGTCCGGCAAGCGCGGCAAAGGGGACGCCGGGCAGTTCCTCTTCCAGATAGCCGTTGGTCGCCATGATCAGGCGGCGGGCCAAAAGGTGGCCGCGCGCCGTCTCAAGCCGCCAGCGCTCGCCCTCCCGCGAAATGGCCGTGACCGCGGAGCGGCCATGGAGCTTCGCCCCCGCTTCGCGCGCGGCCCGGGCGAGGCCGGTGGCATATTTCAGCGGGTTGAGGGCGAAGCCGCGTTTCAGCGTGGCGCCGCCGCAGAACTCCGGCCCCGCGACGCCCATTGCCGCCAGCTCGTCGCGGGAATGAAGCGTCATCTCGATGCCGAACGCGCTGCGCAGCTCGGCGGCCTCTTCCTGCAGTTCGCGCATTGCCTTGTCGCGGTGGGCAAGGTTCAGTTCGCCGTCCGAATGCGTGTCGGCGTCGATGGCGTGGGCTTCAAGCAGGCCGCGCACATGGTCGATGGCCTGCGCCTGGAAGTCGAGGAACCGCGCGGCCTCCTCATGGCCATAGTGCCGGACGATGTCTCCGGGCGAGCGTTTAGAGCCGCCAACGCAGCAAAACCCGCCGTTGCGCCCCGAGGCGCCCCAGCCGATGTCTCCAGCCTCCAGCAGAGCCACATCGGCACCGTGCGTGCCGGCAAGGCGCAGCGCGGCATTCAGTCCCGTGAAGCCGCCGCCGATGATCGCGAAATCGGCGGTCTGTTCGCCTTCGAGCGGCGCATAGTTGCGCGCTTCCGGCTCGACCGTCGTTTCCCAATAGCTGCCGAGCGGACGTGAACGGTCATAGGCGTGCGATGAGTAGAGCGGCATGGCGGGATCCGGAACCTGCGGGCGGGAAACGAGAAAGGCGCGCGACGATAACGCCGCGCGCCCCGATTGGCGAGATGGTCAATTCGCACCGCCCGAAGGCGGCGGATTAATCTTCGCCGGCCGCCGGAATGAACAGGAAACCGATGAAGGTGATCGCCGCGCTGATCGCCAGGTAGTAGCCGACGGCCTCGAACCCGTAGTTGGAAGCGAGCCAGGTGGCGATGTAGGGGGCGAGCGAAGCGCCGAAGATGCCGGCGAGGTTGAACGTCAGCGAGGCGCCGGTGTAGCGCACCGCGGTCGGGAACGGCAGCGACAGGGCCGTTCCCAGCGGTCCGTAGGTCAGGCCCATTGCCGCAAAGCCCAGGATCAGCATGGTCATGACGCCGACTTCGCCACCGGCAAACAGCGGTGCGATGGCGAACGAGAAGGCGGCGATGATCGCGGTGACGATCAGCATGATCCGGCGCACGCCGTAACGGTCGCAAAGTCGGCCGGCCAGCGGGATGAAGGCGGCGAAGAAGATGACGCCGATCATCTGCAGGATCAGGAATTCCTCGCGGCTGTAGCCGAGATGGTGCGTGCCCCAGCCGAGGGAGAACACCGTCATCAGGTAGAACAGCACGAAGGTCGCGAGCGCACCCATGGTGCCGAGCAGTAGCGCCATCTTGTGCGAGCGGAAGACGTCGACGACCGGAACGGCGACCCGTTCCGCGCGCTCAACCGCACGGGCGAACTCCGGCGTCTCGGTGATCTTCAGCCGGACGACCAGACCGAAGATGACGAGGATGGCGCTCGCCAGGAACGGAATGCGCCAGCCCCAGGCGAAGAACTGCTCGTTCGACATGGTCTCTGTCAGCGTCAGGAAGATGCCGCTGGCGAAGATGAAGCCCACGGGGGCGCCGAGCTGCGGAAACATGCCGAACCACGACTTCTTGCCCGAAGGCGCGTGTTCGGTTGCCAGCAGCACCGCGCCGCCCCATTCGCCACCGAGACCCAGGCCCTGGCCGAGCCGGCACAGCGCCAGCAGCAGCGGCGCCCACACGCCGATCGAGGCATAAGTCGGCAGCGCACCGATCGCGACGGTGGAAAGTCCCATCGTCATCAGGGCCGCCACCAGCGTCGCCTTGCGGCCGACGCGGTCGCCGAAATGGCCGAAGATCGCCGCGCCGATCGGGCGTGCGAAAAAGGCGATGGAGAAGGTGGCAAAGGACTGCAGCAACGCGCTGGTCGGGTCGCTCTCGGGGAAGAAAAGGTGCGGGAACACCAGAACGGCGGCGGTTGCGTAGATGTAGAAATCGAAGAACTCGATCGTGGTCCCGATCATGCTCGCCGCCAATATCTGGCTCGAGCGGTTGACGGGAGGAGCATAGGTCGTGTCGGCGATGGTCATCGGTCCGGTCCGAAAGTATCCCGGCGAAAGGGTTGGCGCCTTTTCGCTTCGGGCAAACAAAAATCGATCCCTCGGCGAGGCCTTGGGAAACCTCGTCGAAGCAGCCGGTCGGGAGGAAGGGCTGTGGTTGGGCGCCCCTTAAACGTAATTTTCAAGCGAAACACAAGGATGAATTTTCCAAATAGTGCAATTGGATCTGAGTTTTCGACATTAATGAAAATATTGTTCGCTTCTGACGACATTTTGTGTCGCCTTGCGATATCTTTCGCTGCCTATATGCCTCTTTGTTGGGCGTGGCGAGGGATTGGGGTGGGCGGTAAAGGGAGCGGAAAGCGGGATGGCAGGGGTGCGCGTATCGGCGATGCCGCAGTTGTCGGAAAACACGGTCCGGGCCGAACGCCCGCACCTGGCAGGACGCACTGGCGCCGGCGCCAGCGCAGGGACAGTATGACACCTGTTGTACTTTTGGGGAAAATCGGTAGGAAGAGGGCCGACGCAGGGCCAGGACGGAAATCTATCGGAAGGCTTGAAACTTGGACGGGGAAAGAAAAACCCAGACGAGCGCATCCGGGCGTTTTGCCGTCGCGCCGATGATGGATTGGACCGACCGACATTGCCGTGTCTTCCACCGTCAACTCACGAAGCGTGCTCTTCTCTATACGGAGATGGTGACGAGCGCCGCCGTTGTGCACGGCGATCGTGAGCGGCTGCTCGGCTTTTGCGAAATCGAGAAACCGCTCGCCTGTCAGCTGGGCGGCTCGGAGCCCGACGAACTGGCGCGTGCCGCGCGCATCGTCGAGGATTGGGGCTATGACGAGGTCAACCTCAATGTCGGCTGCCCGTCGGATCGGGTGCAGTCCGGCCGTTTCGGCGCCTGCCTGATGCTGGAGCCCGATCTCGTTGCGGACTGCGTCGCGGCGATGAAGGCGGCCGTCTCCATCCCCGTGACCGTCAAGTGCCGCATCGGTGTCGACGAGCAGGACACGGAAGAAGCGCTCGACCGGCTGGCCGATGCGGTTCTCGCCGCAGGAACGGATGCGCTGTGGGTCCATGCCCGCAAGGCTTGGCTCAAGGGGCTCAGTCCGAAGGAAAACCGGGATATCCCGCCGCTCGACTACGCGCGCGTCTATCGGCTGAAGAAACGCCTGCCGCATGTCTGGATCGGCATCAACGGCGGCATCGACACGCTGGAGGCGGCCGAAGGTCATCTTGCGCATGTCGATGGCGTGATGCTCGGCCGCGCCGCCTATCACGATCCCGCGCTGTTGGCGCAAGTGGATGCCCGGATCTATGGCGAGCCGGGCGGCGCCCCGGATCGTCTCCGCGCGGTTGAAGCTCTTTTTCCCTATATCGAGCGCGAGCTTGCGCGCGGGACGCGCCTTTCCCAGATCACGCGACATATTCTCGGGCTGTTTCAAGGCGTTCCGGGCGCCCGTCGCTGGCGCCAGATGCTCTCGGGCGATGCGGTGAGAGCAGGGGCGGGGCTTGAGGTGATCCGTGCGGCCTGCGACAGAATCGACCGTGACGCTCTGGACAGAGCCGACGAGATGCGCGACAGACAGGATCGCGTGGCGGTGCAGGTCCCATCGTGACCCCTCGTGAGGGCGAGGCCGCTGCGTCCCGCAGAGAGTGTCGAAGGAATTCCCATGGATCTCACCGCTGACTGGGGCTATCTGGCAAGCCTCGTTCTGGCTCTGCTCGCCTCGGGGGCGATCGCAGGGTTTCTCGCAGGCGTCTTCGGAATTGGCGGCGGTGCTGTCCTCGTTCCGATCCTCTACCAGTTCCTGTCGCTTCTCGGCGTCGATCCCTCCGTGTGCATGCACGTCTCCGTCGCGACCTCGCTCGGCATTGTCGTGCCGACCTCCATCCGCTCCTTTCTGGCGCACAAGTCCCGCGGTGCGGTGGACCTCAAATTCCTGAAGGACTGGCTCATCCCCGTACCGATCGGAGCGATTGTGGCCACCTTCGTCGCCGCCTATGTTTCCGGTGCGGAACTGAAGGGAATCTTTGCCGTCATCGCGGTCATCATCGGCCTGCGCATGCTTTTCAACCGCGACAGCTGGCGGTTTGGAAACGATATTCCCGGTAATCCCGCCCGCGCCGTTTTCGGCTTCGTGATCGGCTTCTTCTCGACGCTGATGGGGGTGGGCGGCGGCGTCATGAACAACACCTTCATGACGCTCTTCGGCCGGCCGATCCATCAGGCCGTGGCGACGTCCTCCGGCGTCGGCATTCTGATCTCCATTCCCGCCGTCATCGGTCTGGTGTGGGCGGGCTGGGGCGAGCCGAACCTGCCGCCGTTCTCGCTCGGCTACATCAACCTGCTCGGCGTCATTCTGGTCATTCCGGTGACAATCTTCTGCGCGCCCTTCGGCGTCAGGGTCGCCCACGCGCTTTCCAAGCGGGCCATGGAAATCAGCTTCGGCATCTTCCTGCTGATCGTCGCCGCCCGCTTCGCCTGGAGCCTTTGGGGCTAAGCGGGCTGGTCCGGGCGGGAGAGGTTCAGGGCGTCAGGATCATCCTGCCCCCTTCAACCCGCCAGGACTTGAACCGGTCGAGCGCGTTCATGCCGAACAGGCTGGTGTCGAGTGCGCCCTCGCGGGCGACGAAGGCACGCAGATTGGTGAGCGTCGCGCCGGCGATCTCCACCCGCGAAAGGCGCACCGGCGCCACCTGGGCGCGGCCGTTGGCGGTGGAAACCTGTGCGCCGAACATCAGCCTGTCGAGATCGATACCGGCCGCGCGGGCGTCTTCGGCCGTCAGCGTCACCATGCTCGCCCCCGTGTCGACCAGAAAGCGCACGGGCGCGCCATCCACCTTTGCATCCACCACGTAGTGGCCCGAGCGGTCGCGCGCCAATGCCACCGTGCCGTCGCCGCGTTCCACGGCCATTCCCGGCACAAGCGATGCAAGCACGTCGCGGCCCATCGTTTCCAGCTCGTAGCGCATGGAATAGCCCGTTGCGAGAATGAGCCCAAGTCCGCCCCAGAAGATCACCGCGCTCAGCACCTCGCTCACGCGTGGACGGGCGAAGATGAGGCTCGCGCCAAGCACGAGGCCGATGATCGCGAGCTTGACGAAGGCCGGGCCTGAGCTGTCGAAATCGATGGCGCCCGGCTCCGGCCCCTCCCAGAAACCCAGATAGTAGACTGCCGCGCCGGCGATGATCAGCGCCAGCACGATCAGGGCAAGGTTGCGCAGCAGATGCCTTGGGGCGTTGCTCATCCGGGCGTTCCCTCAAGCTGGCTGAGACGAGCGGGAAGCCGCTGCATCACCGCTTCGCGCGCCTCCTGCGTAAGGCTGCCCCAGCGCGCGATCTCTTCCAGCGTGCGGCCGCAACCGCGGCAAAGCCCCGATCCCTCCTCGATGACGCAGATTTTGATGCAGGGGCTCTTGATCTGTGGGCGAGGGCTCATCGCTATCCGGGACTGTTGGCGCAAGGGATGACGCGAGGTGCGCGCCGAGCGGCACCATCGTTTGAAAATAAGGATGCGTGATGGCGAGACAAGGCGCGCCTATTGTCCCGACAACACCTGCACGGGCGCGCTCAGGATCGTCTTCGGCACGGTCAGCACCAGGTTTGTGCCCCGGCCGACGATATCGCCCAGCTTTCCGCCCGTGGCCGAGGGCGCGCCGGCGTTCTCGCCGAGCCGGGCGCGCAGGAGCGTCTCGCCGATCTCCGGTGCGATCCGGGCGATCTGCGCGAACTTGTCGTGATTGACCGCGTTTTCGCCGCTGATTTGCGTCAGATCGATGACGATGGCGCCGAGCGCGGCCAGTTCTTCGGTGTTCTCGTAACGGCCCACGCGCTGCTTTCCGCCAGCGAGAAGGCTTGAGGCCTTCAGCGCCTTGTCGTCCTTCGAGACGAGGATCAGGAACGGCTTCTTCGGCTTTCCTGTGCGTTTCAGCTGCTGCTTGAAGAGGTCGATGTCGATGTCTGGAGCGGCAAGCGCGACGAAGCCGAAACGGTCGGCAGGGATCGGGTTATTGGAAATGCTGATCTGGCGAAACGTCTCCGCCAGCAGGTAGGCGCCCATGGAATGTGCAAGGATGTTGATCCGCTTCACGCCGGTCGCGGCGATGTCGCGCAGGGTCTGTTCCAGGGCGTCGCGGGCGATCTGGGCGCTGTTCATGTCATAGACGTAATCGGTGACCGAGCCGCGCGACGCCCAGGTGAAGAGTATCGGGACCACCCGTGCGCGCGAATCGTGGGCGACCTGCGTGAAGCGATAAAGCGCCTCGGAAAAGCGCGTGTTGTAGCCGTGCACGAAGACGAAGGCCTCGCGGTCGGCCGGCTTGCGCTTTGCGAGTTCGCCTTCGAGGGCAGCCTTGAACGCCTGGCGGCCTTCCAGATAACCGGCGCTACGCAACGTGAAGTCCTTGGCCGGGTCTCCCGGCGGGACGGCGGGCCATTCGATCTTGCCGGGTTTGTGGGAAGGCGGAACGGAGACCGTGGCCACCGCGTAGTTGGTGCGGTTCGCACGCTCGCCGTTGAAATAGGTCGCCGGCTCGCTAGCCCGCTCCCGGGTCGTCGCGATCAGGATCGTGTGATTCTGCGCGCCGTGTTCGGGGGCATCCGAGGTCTTCAGGCTGCCGGGCCCCGGCCGGGTCGAGCAACTGGCCGCGACCATTGCGACGAGCACCACGGCGAAGGTGCGCCGCAGGGCTTCGGAAGGGGTCATCGAGCGTCGGCTGTGATTCATTCGCCTATCACACGAAAATCGGCCGGCCTGCGAGAGACCGCCTTGGAATTGTCGGCGCCGCACGGTGCGTTTCGGGCCATGATAACGGCCATTCTGCGACAACCCTGTTGCGAAAGCGTCACGGGCAGCGAAGAAACGGTCACGGCAGCATCAGATAGGCCGTCACGTAGCCGAGCCAGGCGGCCTGTTGGGCGGCGCCGATGACATCGCCCGTATGTCCGCCGATACGCGACCGGGCCAGCGCGCCGATGCCTAAAGCCCCGATGCCGGCTCCCGCGAGCGTGATCAGCCAGTGCGAAAAGCCGCCATTGAAGGTCAGGCCGACATTGAGCAGAACGGCGATGCCGGTGGCGAAACGGGCGGTCACGAGTGACGGCGCGCCGAAACGGTGGGAAAGTCCGCCGGGCCGGGCGGGTGACAGCAGCGCCCACGGCCACAGCGCGGCCGCGCGGCTGGTCGCCGCACCGCACAGGATCACCATCGCCGCCGCATCGAGCCCGTTGCGGACGACGATCGCCGACAGGCCGGCGGCAAGCGATAGCTGCAGCAGGATGAGCGCCAGTCCGCCGAAGGTGCCGATCCGACTGTCGGCCATGATCTCCAGCCGCCGCTCCCGGCCCGCGCCTCCGAAGAAACCGTCCGCCACATCGGCGAACCCGTCCTCGTGCAAGGCGCCCGTGGTCGCTGCGAGCGCCGCCAGCGTCAGGGCGGCGAGGAGCAGCGGGGGAAGGGCTGTCTGGCCGAGCAACAGAAGAACGACTGCAGCGGGAACTCCCAGGGCGAAACCCGCTAATGGCAGCAGGCGCACCGCGGTGGCGAGGTTCGGTGCGGCCGCCGGATCGTCGTCGGGGGCGAGTGGCGGTACGGGCACACGGGAAAAGAACCTGAGGCAGCAGCCCAGGTCCGCCAGCCACGAGCGCCTGACCGGGGTCTTCCCCGCGCCCGGCGCGTGCTCCTCTGCCCCGTGTGTCATGACACGCCTCCTGATGGCCGCCTGCCGCAGCGCCATGATTGCGGGGCGCTGCCGGCGATCCGAAACCCGACTTGTAATTGGTTATGTGCCGTTTATAGATCGCACCGGCTGCTGTCGCCAAACATTCCATGAGTCCCGGAGCCTTCCCATGCCGCAATCCCCAACAGGGCTGCCTTTCGACGATATTCGCAATCTCATTCCGGAGATGCTTGGCCCGGATACCGCTGCGGTGAAGGTCGTGCGTGAACGTGAGGCGCAGCTCACCAAGCCGCTCGGCTCGCTCGGCCGGATGGAGGAGATCGTGGAATGGCTGGCCGCCTGGCAGGGCGCGCAGCGGCCCAAGGTGACGCGGCCGCTGGTCGCCGTCTTCGCCGGCAATCACGGCGTCACCGCGCAGGGCATTTCGCCGTTCCCGCGCGAGGTCACGCACCAGATGGTCGCCAATTTCGCCGCCGGCGGCGCGGCCATCAACCAGCTCTGCATCGCCTATGATCTCGGCCTCAAGGTGTTCGAACTGGCGCTGGAACTGCCGACCGGCGACATCACGGTCGAGGATGCCATGGACGAGCAGACCTGCGCCGCGACCATGGCCTACGGCATGGAGGCGGTTGCCGGCGGCATCGACCTGCTGGCCATCGGCGAAATGGGCATCGGCAACACCACCATCGCCGCCGCCATCATGCACGGCCTGTTTGGCGGCGAGGCGGCGGACTGGGTCGGCCCCGGCACGGGGCTGGATGCGGCGGGTGTCGCCCACAAGGCCAAGGTCATCGCCAAGGCCGTGGCGCGCAACAAGGGTGCGCTGAAGGATCCGCTGGAGGTGCTGCGCCGGCTCGGCGGGCGCGAGATCGCGGCCATGGCGGGCGCCATCCTCGCCGGCCGCCTGCAGCGCGTGCCGGTGATCGTCGATGGCTACGTGGCGACGTCGGCCGCCGCCATTCTCTACAAGATGGACCCGAGCGCGCTCGATCACTGCCTCTTTGGCCATGTCTCCGCAGAGCCCGCCCACCGTCGCGCACTGGAGATCATGGGCAAGCGCCCGCTGCTCGATCTCGGCATGCGGTTGGGCGAGGCGACCGGCGCGGCCATGGCCATGGGTATCGTCAAGGCCGCCGCCCAGGCGCATGACGGCATGGCGACCTTCGCCGATGCCGGCGTGAGCGTGAGCGAGTAGGGGGCAGCTTTCTGCCGGGATGGCCGCATCGGCGGTCCCGGCGTCCTTTCAGCGCCGGCGCTGCTTTACGAAGCCTTTTTCATCGATGGCCGATGCGTAGGCTCCAGAGCCGGCATCTCCTCCATGACGCGCGAGCGCGGGAAGGTGACGATGGCTTCCGTGCCCTCGCGCAGCCGGGAACGCAGTTCCAGCTTGCCGCCGTGCATGTTCATGAGCGCCTGAACGATCGGCAGGCCGAGGCCGGTGCCCTGTTCCGCGCTCTTGATCGCCAGCGAACCCTGTCCGAAGGCCTGAAGCACCAGCGGGATCTCGTCTTCTGGAATGCCGGGGCCGTTGTCGCGCACGCTGACATACTGCCCGCCGCCTGCCGTCCACCCCGCCTTCACCGAAATCTCGCCGCCCGACGGCGTGAACTTCACGGCGTTGGAGATCAGGTTCAGAACCACCTGCCGGATGGCGCGCTCGTCCGCCCACAGCTTCGGCAACCCCTCCTGGAACTGCTCGGAGATCGTCAGCCCCTTGTTCTTGGCCCTGAGCTTCATCAGGTGGATGCAGTCCTCCACCAGCAGCGGCAGCGTGATCGCCTCCTCGTTCAGCTCGTAGCGCCCCGCCTCGATGCGCGACAGATCCAGGATCTCGTTGATGAGGTTCAAGAGGTGGTGGCCGGAGGAATGGATGTCACCCGCATATTCCTTGTAGGTCTTGTTCTCCAGCGGGCCCAGCACCTCGTTCTTCAGCACCTCAGAGAAGCCGAGAATGGCGTTGAGCGGCGTTCTGAGCTCATGGCTCATCGTGGCCAGGAAGCGCGATTTGGCGAGGTTTGCCTCCTCCGCGCGCCTCCGGCTGTCGTCGCTCACCGCCTTGGCCTGTTCCAGCTCGACGATCAGTTCGTCCTTCTGGGCGCGGTACTCCAGCATCATCACGTTGGAGGAGAACATGCGGTGGCCGAGAATGGCGAAGAACACCTGCGCGCCGAGCCCCATGGCCGTCATCGCGTAGTAGATCGGCTCCTGATGCTGCAGGAAGACGTAGGCCATGGCGGCCGTCACCGGCAGCGTCGCCGCAAACAGCGCGCCGGGTATGTTCGACGACAACATGGTCATCATGGCGATGATGACGAGCACGATGGCGAACTGGAAGACCTCGAAATTCTCGATGGTGCGGTCCGCCTGCAGCAGCATGATCGCCGCCCAGGCGAAGCCCTGCAGGAAGTCGCCCATGATGAAGTTGCGCCGCCAGCGCTTCAGGTCGATGCCCTGCATCGGCGACTTCTCGAAGCGGTGCGCCATCGACAGCAGCAGCAGGTGGGCGAGGTTCACCGCCACGGCCCAGGTGATGATGGTGGTCGCGCCGATCCAGAAATAGCAGATGCTGGCGATGATCAGCGTGAAGGCGGGAAGCGCGAAGGTCGCCGAGATCCGCGTCTTGGCGTAGATGAGGGTCAGCTCGTAATCGAAGTCGGGCCGCATGCCGGATCCGTTGCCCAGTTGCTCGCGCACGGAGCGCACGGTACGCGAAACGGCGCGGCGGCGACCGGCGCGCTGGCTGTTCAGCGCGGTCTTGTCGGCGGTCGATGCGGTGCTGTCGGCTTGCATGGGCACGCGTGCGGGACTCGGGGTTTGCGGCGCCGAAACCCTGTCGCCGCCGCCGTCTGGAGGGGCGGCAGCGCCGGGCAGGGCTGGCTGTGACTTAACAGATTGTCGCCATAATTCCTTAAGAACAGATTCAACGGAGTGGTTAATCGGCAACCAATTTTGCCGTTCTTGGTAAACGGGTGACCTTGTGCACGGGAGGCTGCGCAAGGGGTTGCGGCAGTTCTCGCGGCATGCTCGACTGCGCCGCAAACGACGATTTGGGAGGGGCTCGAGAATGAAACTCTATGATGGTGGTCGCGCGCCGAACCCGCGCCGTGTCCGGGTGTTTCTGGCGGAAAAGGGCATCGACGTGCCGCTTGAGCAGGTCGATATCGGCAAGCTGGAACAGAAGAGCGAGGGCTTCACCAGCCTCAATCCCTATCAGCGCGTGCCGGTCCTGGAACTCGATGACGGCACGGTGATTTCCGAGACCGTCGCAATTTGCCGCTACTTTGAGGAAACGCATCCCGAACCGCCGTTGATGGGGATCAACGCGATCGACAAGGCGGTCGTGGAGATGTGGCAGCGGCGCATGGAATTCAATCTTCTGTTTCCCGTGGCGGCGGTCTTCCGCCATCTGCATCCGGCGATGAAGGAGATGGAAGTGCCGCAGGTCGCGGCCTGGGGCGAGGCCAACCGGCCGAAGGCGATCGAGCAGATGCGGTTTCTCGATGGCGAGCTCGCACACCGTGCCTATATCGCCGGCGAGCGGTTCACCATCGCCGATATCACCGCGATGATCGCGCTCGATTTCTGCAAGCCGGCCGGCATCGGTATCCCCGAGGATCTGCCGAACCTCGCCCGCTGGCGCGCCGCCGTAAAGGCACGCCCGAGCGCGGCCGCCTGAGTGCCGCCGGGCCGTTGGTTCCCGGGAAAGTGCTGTTTTCCCGGGATACTGTTTGGCAGGGCCGCCCGCGCGCCTATCTTTGAGCCATGAACGATAACCCGTCCGAGCTCGGTCCGCTTCTGTCGCGGATCCGCGCTTGCCGAATCTGTGTCGAGGAACCGCTGACCCGCCCGCTTCCGCACGCGCCGCGCCCCGTCGTGCGCGCAAGTCGGTCGGCGCGGTTGTGCATCTGCGGACAGGCGCCGGGCACCCGTGTTCACGCCACCGGCATTCCCTTCAACGATCCTTCCGGAGATCGTCTGCGCGAATGGCTGGGCATCGACCGGGACACGTTCTACGACGAAAACCGCCTGGCGATCGTGCCCATGGGGTTCTGCTTTCCCGGACAGGATGCCAAGGGCGGGGACCTGCCGCCCCGGCGCGAATGCGCGGCCAACTGGCACGACCGGCTTTTCGCGGCGATGCCGCAGATCGAGCTGGTGCTGGCAATCGGCCAGTATGCGCAGGCTTATCATCTGGGCGCGGGCCGCAGGCGCACCCTGTCCGCAACTGTTGCCGACTGGCGCACGATCCTGGCCGAGGAGCGTCGCCCGCGCATTCTGCCGCTGCCGCATCCCTCCTGGCGCAACAATGCCTGGCTGCGGCGCAATCCGTGGTTCGAGACGGAGCTTCTGCCGGAACTGCGGGCGCAGGTCGCGCGCCTGATCGGGGAGGGCGGAGACGGGCGTATGCGTTAGCGCCGCAGGTGGCGCGTGAGGCGGGCTTCCATCCGGTCCCACAGCCGGCGCAGGCCTTCCACCACAATGATGTAGAGCATTGCCGCCCACAGGTAAGCCTGAAAGTCGTAGGTGCGCGAATAGATCCGCCGCGTCTCGCCCATCAGGTCGAAGACGGTGACGATGGAGACGATGGCCGAGCCCTTCAACATGAGAACGACTTCATTGCCGTAGGGCCTCAGCGCCGTGATCAGCGCCTGCGGCAGCACGATGCGGAAGAAGATCACCCAGCGCTTGAGCCCGAGCGTCTCGCCGGCCTCGATCTGGCCCTTGGGCACGTTGCGGATCGCGCCGGCGAGGATCTCTGCCTGATAGGCGGAGGTGTTGAGCGTGAAGGTCAGCAGCGCGCAGCCCCAGGCATCGCGCAGCAGCCACCACGCTCCGATATCCTGGAGGAACGGCCGGAACGAACCGGCGCCGTAGTAGAACAGGAAGACCTGCGCCAGCAGCGGCGTACCACGGAAGAAGTAGACATAGGCATAGGCGATGCGGCCGATGATCCTGTTGCCGGAAAGCCGCCCCAGTGCGACCGGCAGCGAGACAAGCGCGCCAAGCGCCACCGAGAGCGCCACCAGTTCGATCGTGACGATCAGCCCGTCGATGAACTTGTATCCGTATTTCGCCATGAACTCCGCATCGAAGGAGGTGGCGAGATAGGCCGCCAGGCCTAGTCCGGCGAGGATCCAGAAGGCCATGAACGCATAGCCGGCGATCCGCGTGAACGTCCAGGGGCGGGCCGACTTGGCGGGGACGGGCGGGGCCTCGGCCGCGGCGCTTCCAAGGCTCATCGCGTCTCTCCCTTGCGCGCCCAGGCATCGATGCGGGCAAGGCCGACGGACGAGACGATCGACAGTGCCAGGTAGATCAGGCACGCGAGCCCGAAGAACAGGAACGCCTCCTTGGAGACGCGCGCGGCGACGCCCGACATGCGCAACAGGTCGGACAGCCCGATCACCGACACGAGCGCGGTGTCCTTCAAAAGCACCAGCCACAGGTTGGAAAGGCCGGGCAGGGCGAGCCGGATGAGCTGTGGCAGGATGACGAGCCGCATGGTCTGGTACTGCGACAGCCCCAGCGCATAACCGCCTTCGTACTGGCCCTGGGAAATGCCGCGAAAGGCGGAGAGGAACACTTCGCTGGAATAGGACGAGAACACCACGCCGAGCGCCACCATTCCCGCCAGGAAGCTGTTGATCTCGATGTAGACGCCCTCCGCGAAGAGCCCGATGAACGCCTGAAGGCCGATCTGCACCCCGTAATAGACGAGGAACAGCGTCATCAGCTCCGGCAGACCGCGAAAGATCGTGGTGTAGATGTCTGCGGCGCGGTGAAGGTTGGCATCGTCGGAATTCTTGGCGAGTGCCAGCAGGAAGCCCTGCAGAAGACCGAGCGGCAATGTCGCCAGCGCCAACGCGATGGTCAGCAATGTGCCGGCGGCGATTTCGTCGCCCCACCCCTCGTTGCCGAAGGAAAGCAGCGTCAGGACGTGGTCCATATGTCGGCCTGGGCTTTACGTCTTGCGGATATGCTTATGCCGGCGGAAGGCGTGGCCCGCCGGCACAAACGGTGAGCCCGGCACGGGGTGCGGCGAGGCCGTCCCGTGCCGGTTGACAGAAGGCCGCCTGCGATCAGTCGCCGTAGACGTCGAAATCGAAGTACTTGTCGTTGATCTTCTTGTAGGTGCCATTCGCCCGGATGGCCGCGATCGCCGTGTTGAACTTCTCGCGCAGCGCGTCGTCGCCCTTGCGAAGCGCGATGCCGATGCCCTCGCCGTAGATGGCGGGATCCGGCTTCACGGTACCGAGGATCTTGCAGCAGGCGCCGTCTTCGCTCTTCACCCAGTCGCTCAGCACCACCACGTCGTCGACGACGGCGTCGAGGCGGCCGTTGGAGATATCGAGCTTGTATTCATCGGCGGTCGGATAGACCTTGACGTCCGCGTCCGGATACTTTTCCTCCGCGAAGTTCGCGTGCGTCGTGGCCGACTGCGCGCCGATGGTCTTGCCGGCGAGATCTTCCGCCGTCACGCCCTTGATGTCGGAATCCTTCGGCACGGCGATGGCCGGCGGCGTGTTGTAGTACTTGTTGGTGAAGTCGACCTTCTTCTTGCGCTCGTCGGTGATCGACATGGAGGCGATGATGGCGTCGAACTTGTTGGCCTCAAGCGCGGGGATCAGCCCGTCCCAGTCCTGGGTGACGAACTCGCACTCAACCTTCATCTCGTCGCACAGCGCCTTTGCGATGTCGATGTCGAAGCCCACCAGCTGGCCGTCCGGCGTCAGGTTGTTGAACGGAGGATAGGCGCCTTCGGTGCCGATACGGACTGTTTCGGCGTTGGCCGCAGCAATTGCGGCGATGGTCAGCGCAGCTGCTGTGGCGGCGCGGATGATGAAACGCATGGTGTTCCTCTGGGTACAGGTTTGTTGCCTTGCCACGGCAAAATCGCCGCGACCGAACGTCGGCACGCCAAAATTGCGTACCGCTGTCTGCCCGCATCATCCCATCAAAAATTCAGCCGGCGCAACCTTCTTGGCACCGGGAAGGTGTCGCAGGCGCATGTTTTTTCAGCGCAGGCCATGAATTGGGCAGTGATACGCCAGGCGCAGAAATGCCATGGCGGTCGGTACCGTCGGGCTACTTGCCCGGCAACCCAAGCTCGGTGAAGGGAATGAAGTTGACCAGCTCGCCCTTCTCCACCCTGGTCGTCTCCTCGGCGATCTCGATCAGTCCGTCTGCCTCGCGCAGGCCCGTGATGAGACCCGAGCCGTCGCGCTCGAACTTGTCGACGCAGAGCCGGCCGTGCGCGTCGTGGGTCAGCCAGCCGCGCGAGAACTCGCGCCGGTCCGGCTTCTTCTTCTTGATCTCGAAGGCAGCCGGGATCTGGTAGCGGACCGGCTCCGGCCACGGCGCGCCCGACATGGCGATGAGCACGGGGCGGACATAGAGCAGGAAGCACACCATTGCGGCGACCGGATTGCCCGGCAGGCCCAGCATGGTGCAATCGCCGATCTGGCCGAAATTCATCGGCCGTCCCGGCTTGATGGCGAGCTGCCAGAGGTGCCGAGTGCCCAGCGCATCGAGGGCCGCGACGAGGTGATCCTCCTCGCCCTTGCTGGCCCCGCCGGTGGTCAGGATGGCGTTGTGCGTCTCCGCCGCTTGCTGGATCTTCGCGCGGACGAGATCGGGCTTGTCTTTGAGAACGCCGAGATCCTCCGCCTCCACGTCCACGCAGTGCAGTAGGGCATGCAGGAGGTAGTGGTTGGAATCGTAGACTTGGCCCGGTTCGATCGGGTTGCCCGGGCGCACGATTTCGTCGCCGGTGGAAAAGATCGCAACCTTCAGCCGGCGCGTGACGGTGACCTCCGCTTGCCCGACGGAGGCGATGGCCGCGATTTCCTGCGGCCGCAGACGGCCGCCGGCAGGGATCAGTTCCGCTCCTTCGGCAACGTCTTCGCCGGCCCGGCGTATGTTGGCGCCCTTTTTCAGGCCCGGTGGAATGATGACGAAGGGTTTGCCGTCCTGCTCATGCGCCTCGCAGTCCTCCTGCATGGCGACGGTATCGGCGCCTTCCGGTATGACGGCACCAGTGAAGATGCGCGCGGCGCGGCCGGGCAGCAGCGGCGCTTCGGCGGGATGTCCGGCGGGAATGCGCTGGTCGACGGGAAAGAAACCGCCGGTTGCCTCGTAGGAGGATTGAGCGAAGGCGTAGCCGTCCATGGCCGAATTGTCGGTGAGCGGCACGTTGCGCGGCGAGAGCACCGGCTTTGCCAGGATCCGGCCCGCGGCCTTTTCCAGCGGCACCGTCTCGGGCGTCACGATTGTCTTCACCCGCTCGCGCAGGATCTCGATGGCTTCGTCGTGACGTAGCCGTTCGCGGTCATTCTGGAAACGGTCGTCCACGAGCTTGCGCAGTTCGGGGGGGAGGGGTTTATTCTGCGGCATCGCGTTTCGGCATTTGACAGTAGTCGATGATGAAATCGGCGATCGCGGGGATGTCGTTCAGGTCGAGCACCGGCACGCTTTCGCCCTCGATGGCATGATCCGCGGCGATCGCCACGATGGCGGGATCGCCTGAAGTGAGCGGCTTCGTCTTGGAGGCATTGGCGCGGCGCGCCTCGATCTTGGCGTGCGCCTCGCTCTTGTAGCCTTCCACCAGCACCAGGTCGCAGGGTGTAATTCGGTTCAGCACGGCGTCGAGAGGCGGCTCGTCATCGCCCCTGAGTTCATGCATCAAGACCCAGCGGTACCCGGAAACCAACGCCACCTCGATGGCACCCGCCTGCCGGTGACGATAACTGTCCGCGCCCTCCCGGTCGATGTCGAATTCGTGGTGGGCGTGCTTGATGGTGGAGATCCGGTAGCCGCGTCCGGTCAGTTCGGCCACCAGTCGCTCCACCAGCGTTGTCTTGCCGGAGTTTTTCCATCCGGTGATGCCGAATACGGTTTGCGTCATGCGCTGGCCTCGGTCTTGGCGGTGTCGTGAAGGGACGCCCCGGTCGGCTGTCCGGCTCCGGCGAGCATGCGCTCCGCCTCCGCCAGATCTTCCGGCGTGTTGATGTTGAAGAACGGATCGTGCCCCTCGCGCGGCGGGAAGTCGACGGAAAGGTTGTGGTGCCGCTCGACCCAGACGAGCACCTTGCGGTTGTCGGGATCGGCGAGCCATCCTTCCAGATCGT
The DNA here is from genome assembly GCF_037026715.1 of Breoghania sp. JC706. Taxonomy (NCBI): domain Bacteria; kingdom Pseudomonadati; phylum Pseudomonadota; class Alphaproteobacteria; order Hyphomicrobiales; family Stappiaceae; genus Breoghania; species Breoghania sp. JC706. The sequence goes on along the minus strand of NZ_JBANCG010000008.1, from coordinate 327,403 downwards.
TCGCCAAGGCTATCGGCCAGAGGCCGAAGACGGAATGCCTCTTTCCGCCGCATGCCGCGATTGCCACGCCGGTTTCCTCGCCAAGGCTCGCGCGCAGGCGGGCGACGAGATCATCGGGAAAAAACGGCGTGTCGGCCGCCGCACTCGCCACGTGTGTCGCCTCCGGCACGTTCTCTTCCGCCCAGCGCATGCCGGCGAGCACGCCGGCGAGCGGTCCGACGAAACCGTTCACCGGGTCGGCGGCGATCGGCAGGCCGAAGCCGGCGAACCGGCCCGGATCGCCGTTGGCGTTGAGCATGAGCGTGCCGACCTGGGGCCGCAGGCTCTCGATCATGTGGGCGAGCAGGACCTTGCCGCCCAACGGCAGCAACGGCTTGTCGCAGCCGCCCATGCGGCGCGCCAGCCCGCCGGCCAGGATACATCCGACGACGGTCGGATCGCCCTGTGCCATGTCATTCATGCAGTCACTCCTTGAAAATAGCCGAGCGCGCCCTCGTCGGGAAGGCTGTGGCCGGGAGAGGGCCCTCGCGCCGATATTCGTTTCTCGGCGCGTGCTCAAGGTTCGCCCGGCGCGGCGTATAAGCTGATTTGCGGCGCGGCGAAACCGTATTGAGGACCCCGTATGTGGCCATTTCCCGACTTCGGTCGCGGGCAGGGCAGGACGGCCCCGCGAGGGGGAGCCGTGCATCATCATACAGAAGCTGGCCGTACGGCGTCACGGGTGTGGGGCAAAAGATCCCGATATCAGATCTGCAGCAGCCTGTTGGTGAGTTGCGCCTCGGCGAGATCGCCCGCGATATATGCCATCAGCGCGAGGATGTCGGTGCCCGTCGCCGTCTCCGGCCGCGGCACGATCATGGAAAGCTCGGCTGGAAGCTCGCGGCCGTGGTCCATCCGAAGGTCGGCGAAATAGAGCCAGCTGTCATGGAACAGGCGGTATTCGACGGCCTTGCGTGACAACACTTCCAGATGTTCGTGGCGCGGATCCTCGGCCGCGCACCGCAACGAGGCGTTGGCGCGTTCGGCCTGCCCCTCGATCAGCTGAAAGACGTGGGTGTCGGTGAGAAGGAGTGCGCCCGTCACGCCGTTCAGCGTGTTCATGCGGCGAAGCCGCTTGATGGTGTGCGCGATTTCCGCCTCGATGTCGCCGGCGAGAACCTGCGGTTTGATTCGGCTGCGGTAGCAGATCTGGTAGAGGCTCATGGCATCCTCCCTGCCGTAACGGCCTTCGAAAGAAAAGGTTCCGCGCCGGTGTCCCGCCCCGCGCCCAGGCGGCGGTGCAAAGAGCCTCCGCCGGCCGACTTCCATCATCGGACGGCCGGGTAAAATTGAAGTAAATTGTATTGTTATCGGTACGATTACATAGCGAGCCGGCTAAAAGACGCGCTGCTCGCCGATCAAGTCTCCTGTCCTCAATGGTCACGTCGCGGAGCGCGAACGCGCGGCTGCGTGGCAGGCGGCGTTCGGGTTTCGCGGTGCCTGCGTCACCAAACTGTCGCCGATCCTGCGTAAGCCTCGCCGGAAATTCGCGCGCCGGTCCCAGAGCGGGCGCCCATTTCCGGAGACTGGCTGATGGCCGACAAAGCTTTGAGTGACTCTTCCCGCCGCCTGAAGGAAGCCGTGCACAGGTCCGCCGCCGGCACCCGCGAGGGCTTCCTGGAGCGCATGTTCACCTTCGTCTTCAAGGGGCTCGTCTATCCCCAGATCTGGGAGGATCCGGAGGTGGACATGGCGGCGCTGAAGCTCACGCCCGAGAGCCGCATGGTCACGATCGCATCCGGCGGCTGTAACGTCATGAGCTACCTGACCGCCGACCCGGCCCAGATCGTCGCCGTCGATCTCAACCGGGCCCACGTGGCGCTGACCCGGCTGAAGCTTGCGGCCATCGCGCACCTGCCTAATCACGATACGTTCTACCGCTTCTTCGGGGAGGCTGACGAGAAGGCCAACATCGCCGCCTATCGGCGCTTCGTGAAAGACAAGCTCGATGCCGACACGCGCGCCTACTGGGAAGGGCGCAGCCTGTCGGGCTGGGGGCGTCGCCGCATCACGCTGTTTTCGCGCGATCTCTATTATCACGGATTGCTCGGCTACTTCATCGGCGCGGGTCACCTCGTGGCAAGGCTCTACGGCATCGATCCCAAGGACATTCTGCGCACCCGTTCGCTCGACGAGCAGCGCACCTTCTTCGATACCGCGCTCGCACCGATCTTCGACAAGCGCCTGGTGCGCTGGGCGACCTCCAAGAAGGCCTCGCTCTACGGCCTCGGCATTCCGCCAGCCCAGTACGAGGCACTGGCGTCCGCCGGTGGCGGCGACATGGCGAGCGTCTTGCGCCAGCGGCTTGAAAAGCTCGCCTGCGACTTCCCCATGTCGGAAAACTATTTCGCCTGGCAGGCTTTCGCCCGCGGTTATGCGCCGATGAAAGGCGCGGGCAGCGAGAGCACCGGCCCGGCCGGTCCGCTGCCGCCCTATCTCAAGCGCGAGCATTTCGACGATATCCGCGCTCGCACCGACCGCGTTCAGGTCGTCAACCGCTCCTTCACCGAACATCTGGCGGGCGAGGACGATGCCAGCCTTGACGCCTACGTGCTGCTCGATGCGCAGGACTGGATGACTGACGGTCAGCTCAATGCGCTGTGGAGCGAGATCACGCGCACCGCGCGTCCCGGCGCGCGGGTGATCTTCCGCACGGCGGCCGAGCCGACCCTGTTGCCCGGCCGCGTCGCTGACGAGACGCTGTCGCGCTGGACCTACCAGAGCGAGGAGAGCCGCGCGCTCAACGCGCGCGACCGGTCCTCCATCTATGGCGGCTTCCACCTCTACACGCTCAACTGACGTCCACAGTCTCAACAGATCGGGAGGGCGGGCGCACCGCCCGCATCGCCATGTCCGACATTGCCGCCCCCCACAACGGGGACCTGATGGATCGGGTTTACCGTTACCAGCGTCACATCTACGACCTGACCCGCAAGTATTACCTTCTGGGGCGCGACCATCTGATCGACGCCCTGTGCCCTCCGGCGCGCGGCCATGTGCTGGAGGTCGGCTGCGGCACGGGGCGCAATCTCATTGCCGCCGCTCGCGCCTATCCGCGCGCGCGCTTCTACGGTCTGGACATCTCCGCCGAAATGCTGGCGACGGCGCGCGCCAATATCGAGCGGGCGGGCCTGAGCGACCGCATCACGCTGGCGCGCGGGGATGCGGCGGACTTCGATCCGGCCGCTCTTTTCGGCCGCGCCACCTTCGATCGGGTATTCTTTTCCTACTCGCTCTCCATGGTTCCGCCATGGCGAACGGCGCTGGAATGCGCGACCGCAGCGCTTGCGCCGGGCGGTCGGCTGCACGTGGTCGACTTTGGCCAGCAGGAACGCCTGCCGCGCCTCTTCCGAACGATGCTGTTCGTGTGGCTGAGGAGCTTCCACGTCACGCCGAGACCGGATCTCTTCCAGACGCTTTGCGACATTGCGGAAGCTGAAGGTGCGGCAGTGCGCACGACGCCGCTTTATCGCGGCTATGCGTGGTACGGCGAGATACGCGCGCTTTGAGGCCGCGGTCCGGCAGCGACCATTCGTCCCGGCGAAATAACGCAGCGTCCCTCGCCATTCTCATGCAGAATGCTTCCCGTCGTATCCGAGAAATGGGGGGCAATATGAAACTGGCTTTGAGACTTCTCACGGCGGTCGCGGTTCTCCTCTGCGCGGCGGCATTCAACATGCCCGCACTCGCCCAGGGGCGGCTGCTGGAGGTTTACGTCGCCTATCTGGGGCCGGACGATCATTACAATTCGCGTGGCGAGCGGTTATCCGAACCGTGGCAGGTGATCCGGCAGGACCGGGCGAATTTTCATCGTTTCGGCATTCGTGACCGCGGCGACGAGGGCGACCGCTTCTTTGCCTCCGCCGCCAATCGCGCGCGCATGGAGCGCATGGTGCTGAACGGCTACATCGAGGGCAATGCCGGCTGGCGCGTGGTCAACGACAATTGCTGGATTCGCGTGGAGGTCTACGAGAATTCCGTCCGTATCGAAGTGAAGTGATACGGGCGCCTGTCTCGTTCTGACATCGTCCGAAAGTGCGAAAACATGTCGATGTCGCCGGTGGGCCCGGCGGCGGCGGTGCCGTGCGCGCCAGAGATATTGAAGAGCGACGGCGTCCGATTGCCGTTCCGTTAGCGAAAAGACTTGAGGTGCGGCAAGGGCCGGGTGATAAATTGAGGCAAAAGACATAAAGCCTGCGTATATTCACCTAATCTTACAGGAAAATACCTGCATGACACGTTTTCTTCTGCCTGCCATGACCGCCGCGTTCGTCTGTGTTTCCTCACAGGGGAGCTTTGCGCTTCCGTCGCTTTCATCGGCGACGCCGCAGGTGAGCGCCTCTGTGACGCTCGTTGCCGGCAAGCGGCGCCAGCTCACGCAGGCCGAGGTCCGCAAGGCTTATGTCGGGCATACGGCCACATCCAGTTCGCACAAGACCACCTACAAGGCGGATGGAACCTGGACGAACAGGCATGGGCAAAAGGGCCGCTACTCCATCACGAAAAGCGGATTGCTGGTGATGACCGGCGATATCAACCTGCGCCTCAAGATCTTCCAGGACGGCAAGGGCTACTATCACCAGAACGCCCGCACGGGCGAGGGCGGCCACTACTCGGTGCGTTGACGCAAAGGGTGCGTTGGGGAGGGGGCTATCCCCCTTCCACCGGCGCCCCGAAGGCGACGACGGCGGCGCAGGTGAGCGCGAGGAGGCCGTAACCGGCTGCGTGCCAAGGCTCGTGCCGTCTCACCGCGCTGAAACAGGCGATCAGGCACTGCAGCGCGTAAAAGAGCGCAAAGCAGCGCGAGGCCAGCGTGATCAGGGAATAGATGTCGGTTTCCCAGGTGATGATCGCGGCGATGACGGCGATCAGCGGGTAGGCGTAGTTGACGCGCACCCGGCCTCCGGTGACGTCGTGCACCAGGCCGCCTGCACCAAGCGTATCGGCGATCGCCGCGCTCGACTGGCTCGCAAGCGCCCCGATCATGATGAGCGCCGGCAGAACGAGAGACACCGGCGCCAGCATGTCGACGATGGCCGCGATGCCCCCACCGGTGACGTCGTTGCCCAGAAGCGGGATCATCGCGAGGAAGAAGGCGAGATAGATGATGCCGGCCAAAATCTGCGCCTGCTTCATGGTGGTCGCGCGCATTTCCGTGTCGTAGGCATTGCCGAGGAAGCGCGACGTCTCGAACCCCTGCACGACGATCAGCAGGCCGAGGAAGACAGGCACGTTCTTCGTCTCGAAATGGCCGGGAATGGTGGAGACCGTGCCGGTGGCCAGTTCGCCGAGGCCAAAGACGGCAAGCCCCGCGATGAGGCCTGCGATGATCGCGAGCTTCAGCGAGACGGTATAGACCTCCACCCGCTCAACCGCCGAGAAGCCGCGGGTGAACCCGACCACTCCGATGAGTGCGAGACAGATGGTGACGACGATCTTCACCGCCGTCTCATCCACGATGCCGAAGGGCTTCAGCGCGAAGGAGGCGAAAAGGACGAGATAGTAGGTTACGGAGACGAAGTAGGCGAAGGCGAGGACGAGATGCGACAGCCGTTCCAGCGAGGAAAGCCCGAGCGGCGCGGTGTGATCCTCGAAAATCGGTTCGACGTGGCGGATGTTGTGACGGATCGCACTGCCGATCAGGTAGGCGAGGATCAGGAGCCCGGCCATCGGCAAGATGGCCCAGGCGCCGGAGAGATCGCGCAGGATCGGCACCGTGACCAGAAAGCCGGAGCCGATGATGGAGGCGAGCGGGGTTGCGATGGCGCGCCAGCGATCGCTGCCGATCACCCGGGGCAGGGCCAGGAAGGTGCCCGTTACGAGGGTGACGGCGATCGCCGCTGCGCCGATGAGCATGGGCTCAGGCGGTTTCCAGCGCCTGTATCAGGCTTTCGAAAAGCCTGCGGCCGTCGGTGCCGCCCTGGATCGGTTCGACCAGATTCTCCGGATGCGGCATCATGCCGAGCACGTTGCCGGCGGCGTTGACGATGCCGGCGATGTCGTTGATCGAGCCGTTCGGATTGGTGCCGTCCGCATAGCGGAAGACCACCCGGCCCTCGTCCTCCAGCCGCGCCAGCGTGTCGGCGTCGGCGAAGTAGTTGCCGTCGTGGTGGGCGACGGGGCAGCGCCAGACCTGACCGGCCTCAAAGGCGCTGGAGAACGGCGTCTGGGTGTTGACGGTCTGGAGCTTGACTTCCTTGCACACGAACTTCAGGTCGGCATTGCGCATCAGGGCGCCCGGCAAAAGGCCCGTCTCGGTCAGGATCTGGAAGCCGTTGCACACGCCCAGCACCAGCCGGCCGCGCTCCGCCATCTTCGCGACCTCCGCCATCACCGGCGAGCGTCCGGCAATGGCGCCGCAGCGCAGGTAGTCGCCGTAGGAGAAGCCTCCTGGCAGCACCACCAGGTCGACATCGGGCAGTTCGGTGTCCTGATGCCAGACGGTGGCGGGCTTTTCGCCGGTGACGAGCTCCAGCGCGTGCAGCATGTCGCGGTCGCGATTGGAACCGGGGAAGACGACGACGGCTGATTTCATGGGTCTATACTCTAGCCAGGGGCTCTAGATCAGAAAGAAGACGGCAAGGGCCGCCAGAACGGCAGGAAACAACATGAAAAGGAGCGCCTTGCCGATCAGGAAGCGGATGATGCGGCCCGTGTCCTCGGCTTGTCGCCGGGCCGGCGCACCCGCACCTTCTTCCGGATTGTCGGTCATGGGATCTCACGCTCCCGCAGGCATCCACCTTACACCGCTTCGCGGCGAAAACGAACGTGCCTCAGGCAAGCTCGATCGCGTAATTCTCGATGACGGTGTTGGCGAGCAGCTTCTCGCACATCGCTTCGAGATCGGCCTTCGCCTTGTCCTTGTCGGCACCTTCCAGTTCGATGTCGAACACCTTGCCCTGACGTACGCCCCCCACGCCGCCGAAGCCGAGCGCGCCGAGTGCGCCTTCGATTGCCTTGCCCTGGGGGTCGAGAACGCCGTTTTTCAGCGTGACGGTGACGCGTGCCTTCATGGTTCGTCCTGATGCGGTCGGTCGGCCAAAAGAAAACGCCCGTGCCGGTTGTCGAGCACGGGCGTTCGGGAATTACATCAAAGCGGCGCGACTTGCAAAGCCGCAGCCTCGCAAAGCGCTCACGTCACGAGCCTCACTTCACGAGAACGGGGCCCGAACCGTGCGGGCGTTCGTTCTCGATCAGGATGCCGAGACGGCGCGCAACTTCCTGGTAGGCCTCAACAAGGCCGCCCATGTCGCGGCGGAACCGGTCCTTGTCCATCTTGTCGTTGGTCTTGATGTCCCAAAGACGGCACGAATCGGGGGAGATCTCGTCGGCGACGACGATGCGCATCATCTCGCCCTCCCACATCCGGCCGCACTCCATCTTGAAGTCGACAAGGCGGATGCCGGCGCCCAGGAACAGGCCGGAGAGGAAGTCGTTGACGCGGATGGCCAGCGCCATGATGTCGTCGATCTCCTGCGGCGTGGCCCAGCCGAAGGCGGTGATGTGCTCTTCGGAGACCATCGGATCGTCGAGCTCGTCGTTCTTGTAGTAGAACTCGATGATCGAGCGGGGCAGCTGCATGCCCTCTTCAAGGCCGAGACGCTTGGCGAGAGAACCGGCGGCGACGTTGCGCACGACGATTTCCAGCGGAATGATCTCGACTTCGCGGATAAGCTGCTCGCGCATGTTCAGCCGGCGGATGAAGTGGGTCGGCACGCCGATCGCGTTGAGGTTGGTGAACACGAACTCGGAAATGCGGTTGTTGAGCACGCCCTTGCCGTCAATGACTTCGTGTTTCTTGGCGTTGAACGCCGTCGCATCGTCCTTGAAATGCTGGATGAGCGTGCCGGGCTCCGGTCCCTCGTAGAGGATCTTTGCCTTGCCTTCATAGATGCGCCGGCGGCGATTCATGGGTACGTACCGTGGTTTGTTGAGGAAATCCATTTGCGATGGATACTCCGTTCTCCGCCTCGATCGCGCCTTTATGAGGGCGTGCGACAGCGGAATCGTGACGTTTCTCCCGCGAGCGAGGCAGGAACCTACCCGAATTGGGTGCAAAGCACAATCGGCTGCAATGCCTTGTTTGCAGGCGGTCCGGGACGCTGATCTTCGTGCGGGGCAAAGGCTGGGGACACTGTCCCATTAGCCGAACGGTTGAAGCCCGGCGACATTGATTTGGTGCCTGCGGAAATATATGCAAGAGCCGACGATGCAAGGCGTTGTTTCCGTGGCTGTAAAGAGCCATATTTACGTAACAGGATGCCGCCGCAGGGATGCATCCGCCGGCAAAGGCTCGCGGCCGGTCTCAGGGCAGGAGAAGACCATGAGCACGTTCGACAAGCGCGAGGACGCTTTCGAGAAACGATACGTCCACGATGAGGAGATGCAGTTCAAGGCCATGGCGCGGCGCAACCGGCTGCTGGGGCAATGGGCTGCCGAGAAGCTCGGTCTGGCCGGCGACGAGGCGGTCGAATACGCCAAGGCCGTGGTGCGCGCCGATTTCGAGGAGCCGGGGGAGGAAGATGTTTTCCGCAAGATCCGCGGTGACTTCGATGCCGCCGGCGTGGAGCAGTCCGACCACCAGATCCGCCGCACCATGGAAGAACTGATGGCCGAGGCGATCACGCAGGTGAAAACCGAAGGATGATGCCTCCTGCGCAAGGTCGACCTGTCAGATTCGACTGGGCAGGTCCGGCCGCGCAGGTTCTTCCGGGCATGTTTGGAAAGAGGCCGTTTCTCCCTGAGGAGGAGCGGCCTTTTCTTTTGCGCTTTCAACCAGCAAAGCGGGCCTTGACGATCAAAACGGTTGCAGCCGCGTGTGATATGACCAAACTCGGGTGCGGGATGTAAGATGAAATGGCGTCGCGCGATGGTGTTGCCGAGAGAGTGGCGCCTGGGCGCGCCTGAGCGTGCTGGCCGGTCGGAACCGGCCCGGGCAACGACGGTGTTGGAGAGAAACGAACATGATTGAGCCTGCGATGACGCTTGCAAACCGGCTGCGCGCCGGCGAGACGATCGTGACCGCATGGTCGACGCTTCCGGGCACCGCGCTGCCGCAGGAACTGGTGCGCGCCGGCTATCCGGCCGTCACGCTCGACATGCAGCACGGCCGACACGACTACGCGTCCGTGCGCGACGCGATCTCGGCGATCCTGCAGGCCGGCGGCCATCCCGTCGCGCGCATCCCCGTGGGCGAATTCGCGACCGCCAGCCGTCTGCTCGACGCCGGCGCCGAGGCGATCATCGCGCCGATGATCGGTTCGCCCGCCGATGCCGAGGCGTTTGTCTCCTATATCAAGTACCCGCCGGCCGGCACCCGCAGTTGGGGCCCTTCGCGCGCGATGGAACTGCATGGCGTGACCGAAGCCCAGGCTTATCTCATGAGCGCCGATGCGGAGACCATCGGCTTCGGCATGATCGAGACACGCTCGGCGCTGGACGCGGTGCACGAAATCGTCGCAGTTGACGGGCTGGACGGCGTCTTCGTCGGCCCCGCCGATCTCTCCATCGCGCTTTCCGACGGCGCGCGCTGCGCACCGGGCAGCCGCGAGGTGCAGGAAGCCGCGGCAAGGATCGCCGCGGCGGCGCGCGATGCCGGCAAGCTGGCCGGCATCTACTGCAACACGCTGGAGGATGCGAAAGGCGCGCGCGAGATGGGATTCTCCTTCATTTCCTGGGCAAGCGACGGCGCCATCATCCGTGCCGGCGTCTCCGCGCTGCTCGCCCCGTTCCTGGCGCAATAGGGCGCGGCCGATACCGTCCTTCCTCTGCGGCAAGTTGTCCGCAATGGAGATTGACAAATTTCAATGAGTGAATACGAGCGCTGGCGAATGCTGCGTTCGGTCGGCTGAAGCGGTCGATCCCGTCCTCCGCCACGGCGGATTTTCCGGGCGGGCCGCTTCCTGCCGAGCCGAACGGGACCTCGGAGCATTCCGTTTGCGCCAAGCGCTGCGAGGATGTTCCCGGCAGGAGGAGCATCGGACCATGTGGAAGCTCGCCGCAATCATCTTCATCATCGCAGCCCCCACGCTTGCCGGCATCGGCATGCTCGTGCCGCTGACGGTCTTCGGCGTCGGCCAGATCGACACCAACGCCATGTTGATCGCGACCGCCGCCGGCGCCGTCGTGGCTCTACCGGTCAGCATCTGGGTCGCCAAGCGCATCAACGATCTTTTCAAGCCGCGCCATGGCCATCCGGCCTGACGCGGCGACGCCGGCGCCGATTATCCGGCATTTGGCGCGCGGCGTGGGCGCCTGAGGTATTTCCTCCTGATGCAACCGCCATAGATATGAGGCGGTCCGCATCAGGAGAGTTTCCATGACCAATATCGAGAATGCCGGCACCTTCACCCTCGGCGACCGCGCGGTGAAGCGGATCGGCTACGGCGCCATGCAGCTTGCCGGGCCCGGCGTCTTCGGCCCACCGAAGGATCGCGCTGCGGCCGTCGCCGTCCTGCGCGAGGCTGTGGAACAGGGCGTCGACCACATCGACACCAGCGATTTCTACGGTCCCCATGTCACCAACGAGATCATTCGCGAGGCGCTCCACCCCTACCCGGATGATCTCGTCATCGTCACCAAGATCGGCGCGCGGCGCGGGTCGAAGGGCGAGTGGTTGCCCGCGTTTTCCGCCGAGGAGCTGACGAGCGCGGTCCACGACAACCTGCGCAATCTCGGCCTCGACGTGATGGAGGTGGTGAACCTGCGCCTCATGTTCGATCCGCACAAGCCGGCAGAAGGCCCGATCGAGGAGCCGCTGACGGCGCTTGCCGAACTCCAGCGTCAGGGCCTCGTCAGGCATATCGGGCTCAGTCACGCCACCTCCCGCCAGGTGGCCGATGCCCGCAAGATTTGTGACATCGTCTGCGTGCAGAACATGTACAACATCGCCAATCGCAATGACGATGCGCTGATCGACGATCTGGCGGCGGAGGGGATCCCCTACGTGCCGTATTTCCCGCTCGGCGGCTTCACGCCGTTGCAGTCGGAAACGCTGAACGACATCGCGAAGCGGCTTGAGGCGACGCCCATGCAGGTCGCGCTCGCCTGGCTGCTGCGCCGTTCGCCCAACATCCTGCTGATCCCCGGCACGTCATCTCTCGGTCACCTGAGGGAAAACCTCGCGGCGGCCGAACTCGACCTGCCGGAAGACGCGATCCGGGAGCTCGACGGCATCGGCAAGGCCGCTTGACGAAAACGCGATCCGCGAGGGCCGGGCTCTCGCGGATCGCTGGCATGAAGGGGGCATCTTGCGGCAAACGCCGCTCAGCGCGCCTTATCGGGCCCGGTCTTCGCATCGACCATCGCGGACTTGATGAACGCGATCGAAGCCTCCAGCTTCTCCGCCTCCCACGCATTCAGCGTCACGGGCAATTGCTTCACGATGCCCTCGCGGCCGAGAACGCAGGGCATGCTCAGCGCCACGTCGCCGTCGTGCCCGTACTGCCCGCGCAGGGTCGCGCAGGCAGGATAGACGCTGCGCTCGTCGAGCAGCACGGCTTTCGCCATCGTCACGGCCGCCTGGGCGACACCGGCATTGGTCCAGCCTTTGCCGTTGAACACCTCGTAGGCCGCGCTGATGATCTTGGCCTTGACGACCTCGGGATCCTGGATGTCCTCGCGCGCCGTGAAATAGCGGTCGAGTTCGGCGAACGGAATGCCGGCGACGTTGACGTGGCTGAGTGCGGGAAACGCCGTGCTGCCGTGCTCGCCCATCATGTAGCCGGTGACCGACTTCGGATCGACGTCATAGGTGTCGGCGATGAGCTTCCTGAGCCGCGCACTGTCCAGCATCGTGCCCGTGCCGAACACGTGGCCCTTGGGGTATCCGAACTCGTTTTCCGCGATGTAGACCATCGTATCGAGCGGATTGGTGATCAGGATGACGATGGCGTCGGTGGTGTGCTTCGTGATCCCCGCCATAACCTGGCGGATGACCTCACAATTCGTTTTCGTCAGCAGCGTGCGGTCCGGCTCGCCTTTCGGATTTGACGGGTCCGGGATGACGCTGGGCCCGGCCGCGACGATGATCACGTCGGCTTCCGCGCACTGCTCGTATCCGCCCGACGTCACGTCCACATTGTTCATGTAGGTGAGCGCGGTCGCCTGCGCCTGGTCGAGCGCCTCGCCGTAGGCGACGTTTTCCAGAATGTCGATCACACCGATTTCGGCAAAGAGCCCGATCTTCATGGCATCCGCGAGCACATAGGAGCCGACATGGCCGGCACCAACGACGACGAGTTTGTTCTTGTGCATGGTGTTCTCTTTGCAAATTCAGTGGGGACGGCGCCGGAAATCGGGAGGCGGCGCGGGTCCTGAATGTTTGGTAGACCCGGGCGGGACGGGCTTCAAGAGGGGCGAGCCAGGGAAAGGCGAGCGCGGGCGCTGAGGCCCGAAGAGAAGGAGGGCCGACCGAGGTCTCGATTGGTTCGCCGATTGCCTCACATCGCGCCGGTTGCCCATCCTTCGAGACGGCCGCTTCGCGACCTCCTCAGGATGACGTTATCGTTTTGTTATTTCTGAAGAAAACATCCGCACATACAGCGTCATCCTGAGAGCTCGGTCCGAAAACGGTAACGGGACACGCGCTTTCAACCTCTCACGCTCATGTCTCTCCGCCGTCATTGCCCGGCGAAGTCCGGGCAATCCACCTCCAGCCGCAGCATCCGGGGCGCGCGCTGGATCACCTGGACTTCGCCGGGTGATGACGATGGAGGGGTATGAAGGCGCGTAGAATCCGAGGCGAAGAACCGGTTACCATTTTCGGGCCAGCCTCTGAGGAGGCCGCGTAAGCGGGCGTCTCGAAGGATGGGCAGCTGGTGCGACGCCCGGAAGGCTCCGGCCCTCGCTACCCCAGTCGCGACATGAACTTGGCGAACGACAGCAGTCCCTCCGGCCACGGGCCCTGGCCGCTGTCGGCATTGATGTGGCCGGCATCGCCCGCATCCTGAAACTGCGAACCCCAGGCATGCGCGATCGTCTCCGCCTTGGCCCACGGCGAATAAGGGTCCGTACGGCTCGCCACCAGAACGCTCGCAAACGGCAGGACCTCGCGCGGAATGGGCGCGAAGCCCGGAACCGGCGCCGGTATGCGGCTCACATCCTCGACGTCCGGCATGGCGACGAGATAGGCGCCCGCCACCTTGCCCGCGTCGAACTCCGGCGCCGCATGGGCCACCGTGACGACGCCCAGCGAATGGGCGACGATCACCACCGGCTTTTCCGCCACATTCACCGCCCGCACCAGCCGTTCGATCCACTGCGCCTTGTGCGGCCTATCCCAATCGCCGAGCTCGACACGTCGGGCGGTCGAAAGCTTCGCCTCCCAGCGCGTCTGCCAGTGGTCGGGCCCGGAATTTCCAAGGCCCGGAACGATGAGGATATCGGCTTCAGCGGTTTTCATGGGCAGATCGTCTTGTCGTGGCCGTTGTCTCTTGGGGAGGGCTCACACCTCGCCGAACACCCGCTTGAAGATCGTGTCCACATGCTTGGTGTGATAGGCGATGTCGAAGCGCTCGCGGATTTCTTCCTCCGACAGATAGGACCTGACGTCCTTGTCCGCCAGAAGCTCTTCCAGGAAGTCGACGGTCGCAGAGCCGGAGACGTGGTAGCTGTCCCACACCTTCATGGCGTTGCGCTGGACGAGACGGTAGGCGTCCTCGCGCGAGCAGCCGGCCTGGGTCAGCGCCAGCAGGATGCGCTGCGAATGAACGAGCCCGCCGAGCCGGTCCATGTTGCCCTTCATGCGTTCGGGATAGACCAGCAGCTTGTCGATGACGCCGGTCAGCCGCACCAGCGCGAAGTCGAGCGTCACGGTGGCGTCCGGCCCGATCATGCGCTCCACGGAGGAATGCGATATATCTCGCTCGTGCCACAGCGCCACGTTCTCCATCGCCGGGAAGGCGTAGGAGCGCACCATGCGGGCAAGGCCGGTGAGGTTTTCGGTGAGCACGGGGTTGCGCTTGTGCGGCATGGCCGAGGAGCCCTTCTGGCCGGGCGAGAAATATTCCTCCGCCTCCAGAACCTCGGTGCGCTGCAGGTGACGGATCTCGATGGCGAGCCGTTCCACCGACGAGGCGATGACGCCGAGGGTCGCGAAGAACATCGCGTGGCGGTCGCGCGGAATGATCTGCGTGGAGACCGGCTCCACCGACAGCCCCATCGCCTCCGCCACATGCTCTTCGACACGCGGATCGATGTTGGCGAAGGTGCCGACGGCGCCCGAGATCGCGCAGGTCGCGATGTCCTTGCGGGCGGCGACGAGCCGCTCGCGGTTGCGGGCGAATTCCGCATAGGCCTCGGCGAGCTTCAGCCCGAAGGTGACGGGCTCGGCGTGGATGCCGTGCGAGCGGCCGACGGTGACCGTGTCCTTGTGCTCCATCGCCCGGCGCTTCAGCGCCTCCAGCAGCTTGTCGAGATCGCCGATCAGCAGGTCGGCGGCACGCGCGAGCTGCACGGCGAGGCAGGTGTCGAGCACATCCGAAGACGTCATGCCCTGATGGACGAAGCGCGCCTCCGGCCCGACGATTTCGGCCAGATGCGTCAGGAAGGCGATGACGTCGTGCTTGGTCACGCGCTCGATCTCGTCGATGCGCTCCACGTCGAAGGTGGCGTTCTTGGCCTTGTCCCAGATGGTCTTCGCGGCTTCCTTCGGGATCACGCACAGTTCGGCCAGCGCATCGGCGGCGTGCGCCTCGATCTCGAACCAGATGCGGAATTTTGCTTCCGGCGACCAGATGGAGGTCATCTCGGAGCGGGAATAGCGCGGGATCATCGGCGCGGGCCTCATTTTCAGGAAGGGGAGGGTCGCGCGCCGTCTAGCAGGAAACGGGGGGGATCACAATTGCCCGCGTGCCCCTTTGCCGCCGCTCCGGCGATCGCCGCGCGGTATCGGCCCATCCTGCGGACGCCAGCCGCGCCGCCCGTCGGTGCGCGAAAACATGAGGCCCGCCACGAAAAGCAGCGGAATGCCGGCCGGAAACAGCAGCGGCAGCCCGGTCACGGCGAAGATGTAGACGGCCTGTGCGCCGGTGAACAGCGTCTGCCAGACCCAGTCGCGGGTAAACGGGTCAGCATGCCAGGTCGCATAATAACGGTTGAAATGCAGATAGAACAGGAAACCGGTGAAGCCGACCGTGCCAAGCGTCAGCGAGACCACCATGGCTGCGAACCGTGCCGTCTTCTGCGGCCGCCGCAGCACGAGCATGACCGCGGTTGGAAAGGCCGTCACCGCGCCGATGACGCCGCCGGCAAAGAAGATCGCGAGGATCGTCGCCATCCGGCCATCGAGCGGCCGGTCGTCGCCGACGAGCCTTGAGAATGCGATCAGCGTCACCGCCGCGCCCCAGCCGAGCGCCATCATTCCAAGCCGTGCCAGCAGCCGGACAAGCGGCGTGCGCGGCTTGCGCCGGCTGGCCATACGACGATCGGGGCGGCGCCGTTCGACAGGTGCCGCGATGGGGGAGGCCGGTTGGACGGTCATACCGGCAGAATTAACACAGGAAAGATTGGGAAAGCGTTGCGTCAGGAGTGGAGGGGCATTCCCTTCTTCCCGGCGCACTCTCCGGTGCCATCCCGGGCGCACTGCGGCACGTCAGGGCTGCGGTGCAGACCCGGGACCTCGCGCGGCAGGCTCCGAGGGAAGATCCCGGATCTGCGAAGCGGCACTTCGCGCCGCGTCGCGTCCGGGATGACGCCGGAGGGTTTGGCGGACCGGATGCGAATTGCTGCAACGCGCGCGCGGTGCCCATGGAAACGGGATCCGGCGCGAATCCGTGGAACCGGCGCGATCCGTTCCCCCAACATTTCGCGGTCCCGCTCTATTACTCCATCAGTTTGCAGTCGAAATACTTCTCCGTCTTCATGCCGAAGAGGTTCTTCCTGTCCGTGCAGTCCGTCGAGACCTTGCGCGCGGCGACGAACCGGAGCCCCTTCACCTTGTCGCCCATGACGGCGGCGAGGCTCTCGCGGGCGCGCTCCGTCCAGACCTCGCCCTGGCCGTCCGGCGGCAGGACGACCACCGTGTCGGGCGCGAATTCCGCGACCCAGGTGAAGGTCTTGATGCGGACGATCGTCGAATATTGGGTCTTGACCAGCGGAAGCTTCGTGGTGAGCGCGTAGCGGCCGGTGCCTTCCATCGGACTGGTTGTGAAAGTCATGCGAACGCCGTTCACGCCGGCGACCGGTAACGTGTGCTCGAATGATATTTTCGTCGTAGGCACCATGTTGAATTCGTATTCGTCCTTGGCACAGCTGCCGAAGTCTCCCTCGGGGCTGACCGGACAGGAGACATGTCGGAAAATTTGCTTTGAGTTGGACATCTTGCCGCCTTGTCCGGCAAAGAAGCTGACGAGGTACGTGTTGCCGGGCTTGAGCCGGTAGGCGTTGCCGCTGTCGGCGAATTCGGTGACAGGCGTGGAGCCGCAGGAGCTGAGCACGAGAGAGACGACAAGCAGGACGAGGAAGCGCATAAGGAAACTCACATGGCGAGAAAAGACGTTGCCTCGACCTCATGGAGCGGGCGTTTTTGCGTCCAACGTTTCCTCATGTTGCGCACGTGTTTCCGCTCTCCCGCGCAAACGCCAATCGCTCCGCCCCCGTGAAGGCCCGGATGCGGTCGAGTTCGGCTTCAAGCTTCGCCGTCCGCCCGGCCGACTTTCGCACCCCCGGTTCCCACCAAAGCCCCGAAACCCGAAGCTCGCTCTCCTTGCGGTGGTGCTTCATGTCGATGCGGCCGATGAGCCGGTCGCCCTCCATCAGCGGGAAGACGTAGTAGCCATATTCGCGTTTCGGTTCGGGCACGAAAATCTCAATGCGGTAGCGAAAGCCGAACAGGCGTTCGGTGCGGGCCCTGTCGCGGATCAGCGGGTCGAACGGGCTCAGAACGCGCAGCCGCGAGGGCGCTTCCGGTGCGGCGGCAATCGCCTCCGCTATGTCGGGTCGCGCAAAGGCCGAACGCGTGGTGCGGTCGGCGTTCTCCACGTCCACATCGAAGAGCGCGCCAGCCGCAAGGCTATCCGCGCACCAGGCCTTGGCGTCCTCCAGCGTCACCAGATCCCAGAAGGCGGCGATTTCGGCGGGCGTCGCGAAGCCGAGCCGTTCCATGGCCGATGAACAGGCCCATTCCACGAAGTCTCCTTGGGAGACCTCCCGCTCGAAATGCTCGCGCGGTATCGCCCGCTCGGTCAGATCATAGACCTTCTGGAACCCCTCGCGCCGCACGATGGCGAGAGCTCCCGTGCGCCACAGATATTCCAGCGCCGTCTTGGTCGGATGCCACTCCCACCAGCCCTCGTTCGACTTTTTCGGGCCCGTGTCATTGCCGAGCTCGCGCGCCATGGTCGGGCCGTTGTCGCGGATGTGGGCCAGCACCTCGCCGATCATGTGCGCGAATTCCTCGCGCTGCCAGTTCGTGAAGCGCTCCAGAAGCCGGTCCCGATTGCGCGCAAACCGGTGCTTCCAGTAGGGGAAGAACCGCGCCGGGATCACCGAGGCGTCGTGCGTCCAGTTCTCGAACAGCACGCGGTCGCGCTCGTGCAGCCGCTTGAGGTCGGTCTGCCGGTAGCCTTGCGTGCGTGCGAAAAGGATGTGGTGGTGCGCACGCTCCACGGTCTGGATGCTGTCGAGCTGCACGAAACCGAGCTTCTCGATGAGCGCGTATAGTTCGTTGGGCGAAAGCCGGCTGCGCGGAGGGATCGACAGGCCTTGCGCATCGATGAGCAGACGGCGGGCGTCGCGATTCTGGATCAGCAGTGTCATGGCGTCACTATGCCAACGAAGGAGAGCGCGCGCAGCCCGTTTTGCCTCGCAAAGGCGGATGGCGTCACGGTCTGGAGGCGAGCAGGCGGATGCCGGCATAGCCGAAGACGAGGGCCAGCGATCCCTCGATCCACCGCCGCGCCCGCTGGTAGGCGGTCACCATCGGTTTGGTGGAAAAGACCAGCGCATAGCCGACGAAGATGACGACGGAGAGAAGGGCGCAGCCCGCGAGAATCGCCGGCAGCGTGTAGGCGGGAGCGCCGGGACGAAGACCGAGCGACATGATCGCGATCCAGCCCAGCACCGCCTTCGGGTTGGTCAGGTGCAACAGCAGGCCGCGGCGATAGAGACGGGTGCGGCTTGACGGTCTGGCCGGCGCGATAGGCCCGGCCGGGCGTGCGCTTAGCGCTGCGCGCGCCGATTTCCAGGCGAGATGGATCAGATAGAGGCCGCCCGCGATCTTGATGACGAAGAGCGCCCCGGCAAAGGTGGTCAGCACGGCGGAAAGCCACGTCGCGGCCAGAAGCGCCCACGTCTGGCTGCCGGTGACGATGCCGAGCGCCAGCGCCACCGCCGGGCCGCGCCCCTCGTTCATCGCGGTGCCCATGATGGCCATGTTGGAGGGGCCGGGGCTCGCGACCGCAATGACATAGGCCGCATAGACCAGAAGAAGCGGGTGCAGAATATCCGTGCTCACGTGGCGCGCCTCCCTGGCAGGGCCTCCGGTGCCCCTTGGGCTCCTTCGCCGCAACTGTCGGAAAGAAACGTCTCGGCTGCAAGCATGTTTGCGCGTCGGGCCTCACGTTATCGTCGTGAACCGCGCCGGGCGGGCAAACGAAAACGCCCGCCGGGTGGGGCGGGCGCTTCGTTGGTGTCGCGGGGAAGCGACGGGGTCAGGCTTCCGGACGTTCCTCGGGCCGGTCAGTGCCGGAGGTCGTGTCCTTGCCGCGGCGCTCGGCCATGAACTGGTCGAACTCCTGACGGTCCTTGGACATGCGCAGCCGCTCCAGGAAATCGTGGAAGGCGTCCTGCTCTTCCTCAAGCCGCCTGAGCGTCTCCGCCTTGTATTCGTCAAAGGCGGCGTTGCCGGAGGACGGCGAGCGCTCCCACCAGTCGCGGCCGCCCATGCGCGAGCGCATGCGGTCCATCTTTTCATGCATGCGCTGCATCTTGCGTTCAAAGCGGTCGGAACCGCGTGCGTGACATCCCATGCGTCCACTCCAGAGCAAGTAAGCCAGGACAGCCAGTCCCAGCGGCCAGAAAACGATGAAGCCGATGATCATGACGGCGATCCACGCGGGCCGTCCCATTTCATCGAGCTTGTTCGTGACAGAGGCTGCTGCCGTCATGATTGACCTCGTGTGAATGTGAATAACATTAACATGGTTGCATGCAACGGCGCTGTCAAGAGAGGCGCGGACGGATTTTCCGCACGCGTTCGCGGGCCGTTTCCGGCCATGCGTTCTGGCGTGTTCAGGGGGCTGTTTTCTGCTCGATTTGGCCGCTCTGACCATGCGCATCTCGAGATGCGCTTGCGCGAAGTATCGCGACGTTCGTTACCGGACACGCGTTTCGAGGCTCGGAAAAGGAGGACGAGAGGCCATGGGGCCGGATCGCATCAGGGGAGCGGAAAACGTTCGCTGGCCCATCCGGTCGGTCGGCGGCCTGCAGGCCATGGCCGCGGCGAAGGCGGCGAGGCGATTTGGTTCGCGGGCGGGGAAGGGCGGCGGCCGGTGCCGCGGAGGATCAGCACTATGTCGGCCACCGCCCATTCCGCCGGTCTCTCTCAGGTCCGGCGGGTGCCGTGGGGGCGGAGTGTCGGATCCTCCCCCAGGCGGGAGGTCACTTGCGGATTTCGACGTTGCTGGCGGTGCGCTTGCCGGCCTTCACGTCGTAGGTGACGGCCACCTTTTCGCCCGCCTTCAGGCCGGGGTTCTTCCAGCCTTCGGGAAGGCGATACTTCGCGCCGTCCTTGAGCGTGAGCGTCATGCTCTTGTGGTTGAACGATTTCACCGTGCCGGTCGTGGTCTGGGCTGCGAAGGCAGCGGTGGCGGAGGCAAGCAGAGCGACGGCTGTAGCGGAAACAACGATACGACGCATGATTGCTATTCCCTGCGAAGAGGCTCGTGCTGATGTGATGCGAGCCAGTCGAACGAATGGTCCGGGATCGCTCCGTCCCGGTCGCCTTGAAAGGCGCCGCGGAGGGATCCCCCTTTCGCGAGAGGGACTTTCGTCGCCTCCACAACCTCTTTCAAATTAACAAAAAATAATCCGTTCTGCCCCCAGGCCGCCTTCAAAATGACGCCATGCCGGCCCTGTGCCGGACGCTTTGGCGCGTCTGCGCCGGGCGTCGCAACGCGCCCGTTCCGGTCGCCTATTCGGCTTTCGGCTTGAGGCCTTGCAGGTAGATCAGCAAGCCCGCCTCCAGCAGGTCTTCCGGCGACATGGGCAGTTTCCGCCGTCCCTCGTCGGAACGTCCGAACAGCGACGCGATGCCGTGGGTGAAGGCCCAGATGTGGAAGCTCACCATGGAGGCCGGCGGGCGGCCCTTGGCCGGAAGGTCGGCGACCAGCGTTTCGGAGGCCCGCCGCAGCACGGCGTAGGCCCGCTCCGCCGCCTCGCGAAGCTCCGGCGTCGCGCCGTGCGGCAGGCCGGATTCGAACATCGTCGTATAATAGGCGGGCTCCGCCTTGGCGAAGGCCAGATAGGCGCGTCCGACCCGCTCGAACGCCGTGCGCGGATCCGGTGCGCCGTCCGCCCACGCCGTCTCCAGGGCTTCGGCGAAAAGCTCGAAGCCGCGCAGCGCCACATCGACGAGCAGCTCGTCGCGATCGCGGAAATGGCGGTAGGGGGCTGCTGGACTGACGCCGGCCGAGCGTGCGGCCTCCGCCACGGTGAAGCCGGACGGCCCTTTTTCGGCAATGAGATCAAGCGCCGCCCGAAGGAGCGCCTCCCTCAGATTGCCATGATGATACCCGCGTCCGCTTCGTTTCCAGCTCATGTGAACGGGCTTTACATGATGGGTGCCGATTTTGCGAGGGGAAAGAAGGGGACGGGGAGGGAAGGGAAGGGAGGAAGGAGAAAGAGCGGCTTCGCCGCGCTTGTTGCGCTGGATTCCGGATCAGCGCTCGGCTCCGCCTCGCTTGTCCGGAATGAGGGTGTGTGTGGAGAGCTTCAAGCTAGCCACAAACGCCCTCATTCCGGGCGGTCTGCGGCGAACGCCGCATGGCCAGACCCGGAAGCCAGCGCGACAAGGGCGGCGAAGCCGCTCTATTTATCTGCCCTTCCTTCGTCCCGCCCACGCCGTCACTGCGTGTTCGGGTTCTTCTCGAAGGTCGTCGACAGCGCGAGAAAACGACGGTCCAGCCCCTCGAAGCCGAACTGGTAGACGGAGAGCAGCACCACCATCACCGGCCCCTTGCCCGGACGGGGAAAGACGATGATGTCCGACAGTCCGTAATGGAGCGGGCAGCCGCGCGAGGCGGGAATTTCGGTGTCCTCGTGCAGGATGCGCAAGGGGGCTCCCGTCGCCCCTTCCAGAACGAGTGCGTAGCCATGGGTATCGCTCGTCAGCGTCGCGCAGTCGGCCTTGGGCATGGCGATCTCGGTCAGCCGGAGCCGCGCCGTGCCCAGGCCCAGCCTGTCGCCGTCGTCCTTCAGCGTGAACGGCAGGAAACGGGCCGCATCGCGCGCATCCGCCGCCCTGTCGGAGACAAGCGTCTTGCCCTCCACCCCGATGTTGAGCCGCCAGAGAAACGGGTCGATCCGCTTGCGCGCGGCCTTGCGTGCCGCATCGACGCTCGCCCCGTCCGTGCGGAGCAACTCGCGCGCGGGCGTGCCGCGTACCCAGCTGTCGGTTGCGGTTTCCAGCACGAACACGTCGGAATAGGGAAAGCCGGAGCCGTCCTGCCGGCCGTATTGCTCGAATGCGAAATGCGATCCGTCCGGTGAAAAGCCGATGATCGCCCGCTGCGCCGCATCGGCGGCCAGCGCGCCGGTGACGGCGCAAACGCATGCAAGCCCGTTCACGATGACAGCGGCAAGCCGGTTTTGCAGATAGCGCGTGCGCATGGGGTGTTTCCTCGTCGCTCGCTCGGATCGAAATCGCCGCACCGCTCCACATCGGAAATGCCTTGCGCATCGGAGGCGATGGCCAGCCCCGGCGGCAGCAGGCTGCGCGGCGGAATGCGGATAGGTGAAAACAGAAAAGCCGCCCGCTTTCAAGGCGCGCCAGAATCTCCTGGGCGGCCGGCCGTTTCGGCTCTTGTCTCCCGTCACGGACCCCTGCCGTTCGCCCCGGGCTGTTCGGCTTCTGCGGCGCCGTCTGGCAAAAGCGTCTAGAATCCAAACCCCATCTGCCGCGTTTCTTCCGGCTCGACGCCTTCCAGAGCCAGCAGATACTGTTTGGTGACCACGCCGCCGGGCGCCGAAAACCCGCCCATGCGGCCACCGGCGGCCAGAACCCGGTGGCAGGGGATGATCACGGGGATCGGGTTGGCGCCCATCGCCCGCCCCACGGCCTGCGCCGCTCCCGGCGTGCCCAGCATCTCCGCCAGGCCGCCATAGGTCGTGGTCTCGCCCCAGCCGATCCGGCACAGCGCCGCGTAAAGCGTGCGGCGGCTTTGCGAAACGCCGGAAAGGTCGAGCGGCACACCGGTAAAATCCTCCCGCTCGCCGGCGAAGTAGCGTTTCAGCTTCGCCAGCGCGTCCATGACGAAGCCTGGCGCATCCGGAGGTGGGGCGGCCATTGGCTGACGTGATGGCGTGCTGGGTTGTGTACCCGGCGCTGAGCCCGCACTCCCGCCAAACCCGGAACCGCCAAACCCGGAACCGCCAGACCCGGAACCGCCAGACCCGGCATCGCCTGACCCGGCATCGCCAAACCCTGCGGCTCTTTCGGGCAGCCGCAGCCGCGTCAGTCCGTTCGCGCTCCAGCCGAGCCGGCCGCGCCCCATTGGCGTGTCGAATTCGCACCAGTTCGTCGTCTCGCCTGCCGCAAGCATGGCGCGCTGCCTTTCCCGCCTTCAGCCCCGGTATTGCGTGTACAAAACGTGAACGAAGTGTAACGCGAAACGAGGCTTCGCGACAAGCTTTCCGACGCTGTTCAACGAGACGCCGCCTCAGGCGCGCGCGGCGTCGGCTGTTGCGCGAATGGCCTTGATGTGGCGCTCGTAGAATTGCGGCTGCTCGGGCGAGCCGCCCTTGAAGACGGCCGACCCCGCCACCAGCACGTTGGCCCCCACCGCGGCCACCAGCGGCGCCGTTTCGGCCGTCACCCCACCGTCCACCTCGATATCGATCGGCCGGTTGCCGACCATGTCGCGGATGCGGGCGATCTTGTCGATCACGGCGGGGATGAACTTCTGCCCCCCGAAACCCGGATTGACGCTCATGACGAGGATGAGGTCGAGCCGGTCGAGGACATATTCCAGAACGTTCTCCGGCGTGCCGGGATTGAGCGAGACACCCGCCTTCTTGCCAAGATTGCGGATCGCCTGCAGCGAGCGGTCGAGATGGGCGCCCGCTTCGGCGTGCACGGTGATGATGTCGGAGCCGGCCTTTGCGAAGGCCTCCAGATACGCATCGCAGGGCGAGATCATCAGGTGCGTGTCGAAGATCTTGTCCGTGTGCGGGCGCATGGCGGCGATGACGTCGGGCCCGAAGGTGATGTTGGGCACGAAATGGCCGTCCATGACGTCGAGATGGATCCAGTCGGCGCCGGCGCCGTCCACGGCTTTGATTTCGTCGCGAAGGCACGAGAAGTCGGAGGCGAGCATCGAGGGGGCGATCAGTGTCGAGGTCATGGGCGTTTGCCTTGTCGAACGAGCGGGAACCATTGCCCGCTAGCATGGCAGGGCGCGTGCGGCAATGACAGAAGTCAGCGATCCGTCGCCGCCGGTGCGCCATCTGCCGCCGCCATCCGGCGCGCCAGCGGCTTCAGGATCATCGGCAGCATGTAGATCGGGAACTGGCCGAGCGCGAAATAGAGCCACGTGAGGTCCGGCACGGAAGCGCCCATCGCCGCCACCATCAGCCCCATGTTGCGGTTGCCCGCGGCCAGCGCGATGGTGAAGGCGTCCGCCCGCCCGATCCCGCGCAGGCCGAGGTAGGTCACCGCAATCTGCGCGAAGGCGACCGCGAATGTCAGCGCCGTGATCGCGACGATGAGCATCGGATCGCTCATGAACCGCGCCACCACCCCGTCCATCGCCGCGATGATGAAGGCGAAGAGCAGGATCACGTTGACGCCGTCGATCTCGCTCCTGGCCGCCTCGATGCGCTCCCGCCCGGCCAGCCGCCGGACCGCCCAGGCAACCGCGATGGAACCGGCGAGCAGCCCGCCGAGGTTCATCGCCAGCCTCAGCGGATCGAGAGGCAACGCATCGGCGAGCAGAAAACCGGCGACGAAGGGGGCGGCAAGCGGCGTCAACAGCACGCAGGCGACCATGACGGTCAGGCTCAGCGCTCCGTCGAGCCCCATCAGGAAGGCGAAGGCCGGGGCCGACATGACGGGCGGCGCTGCGGTCACGATGAAGAGCGCCAGCATCATTTGCGGCGAAAGGGTTTCCAGGTGAAAGGCATGCGCGACGAGGCCCGCCCCAAGCGGAATCGCCGCCATCATCCAGGCGACGGCCGCCACGATCAGCATCGGCCGGGACAGCCGCCGCGCCACGGCCGCCGGCTCCACTCGGAGGAAGGCCAGCACCAGCAGTGCGAAGATCGCGTGTGGAATCCAGGGCCTGAGCGTTGCGGAAAAGGCCGGCAGCATCAGTCCTGCCACCGCACTTGCCGCTGCCGCACGCGCGCCGTGCCGGCCGAGAAAGTTCAGCGCCGCGCGCGGTGCGGCGAGAGCCCTTCGGGCGGTCGTGGCGATGCGGCGAAAATTCATCGGGTATGTTCCGTAACCGGTTGATCTTGCTCTTGGGCGGCGTTTGCGCACACTATCGGAAAATCTCCTGGGGCATGACGGGATTCTCAATGGTGCAGAAGGTCGATGCGCTTGTGCTCGGCGCCGGCATTGTCGGCGTGTCGGCGGCGCTGCACCTCAGGAAACGCGGCTGGAGTGTCGCGCTGATCGACCGTCGTCAGCCGGGCGAGGAGACCTCGCACGGCAATGCCGGAGTGATCGAGCGCGACGGTTTCGTGCCCATCACCTTCCCCGATTCGCTGGCAAAGCTCATCCGTTATGCGCTCAACCGAGCGCCGGAGGCCCATTATCACCCGGCCGTCATCCGTGCGGCGCTGCCCTGGCTGATGCAGT
The DNA here is from genome assembly GCF_037026715.1 of Breoghania sp. JC706. NCBI lineage: Bacteria > Pseudomonadati > Pseudomonadota > Alphaproteobacteria > Hyphomicrobiales > Stappiaceae > Breoghania > Breoghania sp. JC706. The sequence goes on along the minus strand of NZ_JBANCG010000008.1, from coordinate 302,346 downwards.
TGCGCGCCCATTCCGGCCCGGTCGCCATCGACCGTTTCGCCCGCGCGGTGGATCAGCTGGAGCGTCATGCGGTGGAGGAACATCGCGCCTTCGCGCGCGCGGCCCATGCGGGGCGCTACTTCCGCTCCACCGGCTGGCTGCGGCTCTACCGTTCGCCGCTGAGCTTCGCGGCAACGGACACGGAAATGCACTACGCCCGCATCTTCGGCGCCCGCTACGAGGTGCTGGAGCCGGGCGCCGTGCGCGAACTGGAACCGCACCTCAGGCCCGTCTTCCACAAGGCCGTGCACTGGCTGGATACCGAATCCGTCTCAAGCCCCGGCGCGGTCACCAAGGCCTACGCGGAGCATTTCGTGGAAGGTGGCGGCCGGTTCCTGATCGGCGACGCCACGAGCCTCGAGCCGAAAGCCGGCGGCTGGGTGGTGACGACCAGCGAGGGCCGGTTCTGGGCCGAGCGGGCCGTCGTCGCGCTGGGGCCGTGGTCGCCGGACGTGCTGAAGCCGCTGGGCTACGATTTCCCGATGCTGGTCAAGCGCGGCTATCACATCCACTACCGCGCGCTCGGCGGAGCCTCTCTCTCGCGCCCCGTCGTCGATGTCGATAACGGCTATGTGATCACGCCGATGGAGCGCGGTGTACGGCTGACCACCGGCATCGAGTTCGCCGATCGCGACGCCCCGCCCACGCCCGTCCAGATCGCGCGCACGCGGCCAATCGCCCGCACGCTGTTTCCCATCGATTTCGAGGTCGACAGCGCACCGTGGGTCGGCTCAAGGCCCTGCTTTGCCGACAGCCTGCCGATCATCGGCCGCGCGCCGCGCCACGAAAATCTCTGGCTCGATTTCGGTCACGGCCATATCGGGTTCACGACCGGGCCCATTTCCGGCCGCCTCATCGCGGAAATGATGACGGGCATGCCGCCGCTCGTCGATCCGGCGCCCTATTCCGCGAGCCGCTTTCTGGACGTGTGAAGCCCCGGCCGGCCGGAAGGATCATTTCCGATCCTGCCCCGATCGTGTCCGATAATTGTTTGATATATAAATCATATGATGTCGTGAGTGGAGATTCGCCATGTCTGAGACGAACCTGACCTCGCCTGTCGCTCCCCGCCGCATCCAGTTGCGCGCCGGTCTGGTGGAGCGTGCCGCGACGCCCTTTCTCGACATTCCCGCTCCCGCAAATGCAAGCGCCGCTGCCCTGCGCGCCGGTATCGCCGAGGCGTATCCTGATCTGGCGGAGGTGCTAGGCGGGTGCCTGCTCATTGCCGGCGACCGCGTGCTCGGAGAGGACGAAACGGTTCCCTCCGACGCTCCTCTTGCGCTGGTGCCGCCGATGCGTGGTGGATGAAAGCGGCGCCAGGCCTGTGTCGATGTGAACGAACGCCGCCGGTTCGCGGCGGCATCCCGGTTGAACCCACGATGGAGAACAAGATGGCAGCAGTCGAACGCGACGTTCCCGCAGCAGCAGCGCCTGCGCGGCGCAGCGTGATGGTGGACACCTTCACCAACGGCATTCTCGATCCCGACCAGCCGATGCTGGGCCCGGTCCAGGACGGCGGCACCATCATCGCGAACACCGCACCCGGCTGCTGGGGGCCGATGATCACCCCGCGCCTGCGCGGCGGTCACGAGGTCACCCGTCCGGTGGCGGTGGAGGGCGCCGAGCCGGGCGATGCCATCGCGCTCCGTATCCGCGACATCACCGTGACCTCGCTCGCCACCGCGTCGGGCCACGACACCTCGCCGGAGGGCTATTTTCTGGGCGACCCTTACGTCGCCGCCCGTTGCCCCACCTGCGACAAGCTCTGGCCGGAAACCCATGTCGAGGGCATCGGCCAGAAGGCGGTCATCTGCGATACCTGCGGTAACCCTGTGACGCCCTTCCAGTTCGAGCACGGCTACACGGTCGCCTTCGATGACACCCGCGCCGTCGGCCTGACCCTGCCGAAGAAGGCGGCCGACGAGATCGCCCATGAGGCTCCGCACTACGCGGCACTGCCGGACAATTCGGCCCAGCACCCGATCCTCACCTTCGCGCCCTCCGACATGGCCGGCGTGATGATCCGCATGCGGCCCTTCCTCGGCCAGCTCGGCTCCACGCCGTCCAAGGCCATTCCCGACAGCCACAACGCCGGCGATTTCGGCTCCGCCCTCATTGGCGCACCGCACCCCTACGCGCTGACGGCAGAGGAACTGGCCCAGCACCGGACCGACGGCCATATGGACATCGACGCCGTGCGCGCCGGTTCCATCCTCGTCGTCCCGGTCAAGACGGCTGGCGGCGGCATCTATATCGGCGACATGCACGCCGCCCAGGGCGACGGCGAGATCGCCGGCCACACGATGGACGTCGCCGGCTCCGTCACCATGCAGGTGGAAGTGGTGAAGGGCCGCCCGCTCGAGGGCCCGGTGCTGTTCCCGCTGGTGGAGGATCTGCCGCCGCTCGCAAAACCGTTCTCGGAGGCGGAAAAGGCGAAGGCGAGGGGCCTGGCAAAGCGCTGGGGCGTTGATGAGGTTGAGGAAAGCGCGCCGATCTCGGTCATCGGCACCGGCCCGGACCTCAACGCCGCCACAACCTGCGGTCTCAACCGCGCGGCCCGTCTTCTCGACATGACGGTTGCGGAGGTGATGAACCGCGCAACGATCAACGGCGCCATCGAGATTGGCCGCGAACCGGGCGTTGTGCAGGTGACCTTCCTCGCACCGATGTCGAAGCTCGAAGCCGCCGGCCTGGCGGCCTTCGCGAAGGAACAGTACGGCGCCTGAGGGCTGCTGAACGATGCGGTGCCGCCGTCCGGCGGCATCGCCCTTGTTTTTCTCCCCCCGATAATGCGCGACCGCGCGCTTCTCGGTCGGGACCTGTGCCTGGATCGTCGGATCCCTGCCTTTTCAGCCAATCTCTCGAGTGTCATCCCGGACGCGATGCGGCACGCCAGTGACGCGTCGCAGATCCGGGATCAACTCTCGGTGCCTGCCGCTCGAGGTCCCCGGTCTGCACAGCAGCACTGACGTGCCCCGAGCTGCGGAGAGCCCCCTCAATCCGTCCCGATCTTGCCTGATCTGAGCTTCTTCACCGTTCCGCGCTTCGATTTCGCGTCGAGCCGGCGCTTTTTCGAGGCCTTGGTCGGCTTGGTCTTGACCCGGTAGGCCTGCCGCTCGCTGGCCTTGCGCAACAGTTCCACGAGCCGTTCGAGCGCGTCCTCGCGGTTCTGTTCCTGCGTGCGGAACCGCATGGCCTGGATGACGATGACGCCGTCCTTGGTGAGCCTTGAGCCGGCAAGCCCCTCCGCCTTGCGCTTGACGTAGTCGGGAAGCGAGGGCGAATGGCGGATGTCGAAGCGCAGTTGCACAGCGCTCGACACCTTGTTGACGTTCTGCCCGCCCGGTCCGGCGGAGCGGATGAACACCTCCTCGATCTCGCTTTCGTCGATGGCGATGGTGTCGGTGATCGCGATCATGGCTCGACCGGTTGGATGTGCGCGCGGCGGCGGTTGAAACGGATGGCGGGCCCGGATGTTGTCATTGTGCCGCTACGGCAAGACTGCCATTCTCGCGAGACAAGGGCTGTCTTTGAACAACCGACAAGCCGGAACATGCCACCGGCGAAATAGCCCATCGGGAGGAAAAACACCATGACGATCGGGAACGCGGAACGCGAGAGCGACGTGGAGCCGCCGGAGGAGGGCGATGTCGACCTGCCCAAGATCGGTTCGAGGGCGCGCTACGATCCGCTGATGGCGGTGATGAAGAACCGCGTCACCGCGCGTGTCTTCGATCCGGCCTTCACGGTGCCCGACGAGCACTATGACCTGATCCTCGAGGCCGCGCGCCATGCGCCCTCGGGGGCCAATTCGCAGCCGTGGCATTTCATCGTCGTGCGCGATCCCGAAATCAAGCGCCGGATCGCCGACTATTTCGTCGATGAGCAGCGCGCGCGTGCCAAGATGAAGATGAAGTTTCCCACGCCCGATTACCGGGGGCTGGCCACCGCGCCCGGCTTCATCGTGGTCGTGTCCGATTTCCGGTGGGTGCAGGCGTTTCCCGTGCTGAAGGACGACGACAGCGACCTCAACCGCATGTACCGGGAAAACGCCGAGCGCATCCTGCTGCAGTCGGTCGCCGCCGCCACCATGTCGGCCCATCTGGCGGCCGCGAGCCTCGGCTACGCGGTGTGGTGGGTGACCGCCATCGGCCAGGAAAACGCGCAAGCCGCGATGCGGCCGCTTCTCGGCATTCCCGACGAGCTCTCCGTCCTCGACATCTTCGCCTTCGGCCCGCCGGCCCGCCCGCCCTACAAGCGCTGGAAAAAGCCGCTTGAGGACATCTCCAACGTCGACCGTTTCGATCCCGCCCATTTCATGAGCGACGACGAGATGGAGGACTGGATCCGCAACAAGCGTCACAAGGTGATGTTCAAGGACGCTGGCAAGGTGGATTGAGAGGGGGGACTACGCCGGGAAATCGGGGGTATCGATGTCCCGAGATCCGTGCAGAACGCGCAGTATGGCAATCCCGAAGGACCATTCCTTGTAGAAAATCACATGGGGCGGCCGCGGCATGCTTCTGACCCCGGCCGCGAGCTCTGGGCGGGGGCGCCCCACGCCGGGTGTCTCGCTCAAAAGCGAAAAGAATGCATAAAGTTGCTCAATGTAAGCGAGTGTCTGCGTTTCGCCCCACGCCTCAAGGGAGTAGCGGGCGATTTCCTCCAGATCCTCTTCCGCCTCCGCAGTGAGCCGGAAACGGTTCACGAGGTCCGCTTACGGGTCTTTGCCCGTGCCATGATGTCTGCGGGCTGCGCGGTCCCCAGCCGTCCGGCTTCAAGCGATGTCAGGCCCTTGTGGATCTCCCGGCGCAGACTCTCCAGCTTCAGCGAGTGCTCTTCGTGCATCCGCAGCGCGTCGCGCACGACCTCGCTGGCATTGTTGTAGGGACCCTCGGCGATCTGCCGCGCGACGTAGTCTTCCAGTTTTTTCCCAAGGGAGAAATTCATCGCGGCTTCTCCAGTGACAACTGTCAATAGATAGCAACAGTTGTCACGAAATGCCAGAGCATGTCCCAATCAGATTGAACCAATCCGATCGATAAGGATATGCTCAAACTATTGATCTGGGGCGATTTCTTGTCGTTCAGACGGAACCGTCTGAACGGAAAGCGCTTCAGGCTGGCCGGCGGCGCTCGCCTTTCCCCTCACCGGATCAGCAGCGTCACCCAGTAGATGCCAGCCGAAAGAGCGGCGGCCACCGGTACCGTCACCACCCAGGCGGCGACGATCGTGGTGAAATGGGCGCGGCGTACCAGCTTGCGCCGTTGCAGTTCCTCGTGCGGGGCGAGGCTTTCGTCCCAGGGATCGGCCCCGCCCTTGCGCTGCTTGCGCACGTAGGCCCGCCGGCGCTTGGAATGGGCGGTGTAGTATTCGCGGAAGAAGCCGACGCCGAACACCGCGCCCACCGCGATATGGGTGGAGGAGACCGGCAGGCCGAGCGCGGAGGCGATGATCACCGTGAGGGCTGCGGAAAGTGCCACGCAATAGGCGCGCAGCGGGTTCATCTTGGTGATCTGCTGGCCGACCATGCGGATGAGACGCGGCCCATAGAGAAACAGGCCCAGCGAAATGCCGACCGCGCCGATCAGCATGATCCAGACGGGAATGTTCACCTTGGAACTGAACTCGCCGAATTCCACGGTGTGGACGATTGCCGCCAGCGGACCGACGGCGTTGGCCACGTCGTTGGCGCCGTGGGCGAAGGAGAGCAGGGCGGCGGAGCAGATCAGCGGCAGGTGGAAGAGCTTGCGCAGCGACTGGTTGCGGTTCTCCATGCCTTCCGACTGGTAATAGACCCAGGGCTTCGTGGCGATGAAGGTCAGCGCGAAGACCGCGATGCCCAGGATCGTGATCTCCATCGCATCCGGGTGCCAGACCTTTTTCAGTCCCTTCATCACCAGATAGCAGGCGAAGGCGGCGGCCATCACCGCCATAAGCAGTGGCACCCAGCGCCGGGCGGCGGCGATCTTGTCGTCCTGGTAGACGATGTTGATCTTGATGAGGGCAAGCAGCGCGGCTGCGACGACGCCGCCCAGAAACGGCGAAATCACCCAGCTTGCGGTGATGGCGCCGACGGTCGCCCAGTTGACGGCGGAAAACCCCGCCGCTGCGATGCCGGCACCCATCACCCCGCCGACCACCGAATGCGTGGTGGAGACCGGCGCGCCGATCCAGGTGGCCACATGTACCCACATGGCGGAGGAGAGCAGCGCGGCCATCATCGCCCAGATGAAGGTGTCGCTGTCGGGCACAAGGGCTGGATCGACGATGCCCTTGGAGATGGTGGAGACGACGTCGCCGCCGGCCACCAGCGCGCCCGCCGTTTCGAAGGTGGCGGCGATGACCAGGGCGCCCATCAGGGTCAGCGCGCGCGCGCCGACGGCGGGGCCCACGTTGTTGGCGACATCGTTGGCGCCGATGGTGAGCGCCATGTAGCCGCCGAGCACCGCCGCGACCACGATGATCAGCGTCGTGGAGGAGACGCCCATCGTCAGCCCGGCATAAAGGCCGGCAAAGACGAGGAAGACCAGCGCCAGACCGGGCGCGGCCAGCCGCGCGGCGATCGACCGTCCGGCCTTTTCCATCGTCATGAACTTGTTGAGGTCTTTGTCGAGCGACGATTTCCTGATCGCCGCGCGCCTCTGCGGGGCCGTGTTGTTCACGGTCATCCTGGTCCGCCTGTTTTCAAGCACCGGCATCGCGCATGCCGGCATGTGTCCGCCTGCCTCCGGCGGGTCGGCCCGCCCCTGTTCGCCACGGTCATAGGCGGATGAAGGTTTTATGACAACGTGTCGATGTTACGGAGGTGCACGATTCAACGGGCAACGGCGTCGCACTCAGAGGGTATTGTGGGCCTCAAGTCCCAGAAGAAGCGCGGCAAGCTGCGGTTCCTCCACCAGATCCGCGGCTTCCTTGGGCGACATCCAGCGCCGCTCGCGTTCCTTCTTTTCCGGCCAGGTTTTCAGCTCGTCCTTCACCTTCATCGGAAACACGCCGACTCGGCACAGCACGTTGTGCCTCTCGTCCAGCCGCTTGATGTAGTCGTAATGGCCGATTTCGTCGCGCTCGATCTTGCCGCGCACGCCGGCCTCCTCATAGGCCTCCAGCAGGGCGAGCTTGTGCGGCGCGGTGCTCTTCTTCGGCCAGCCCTTCGGGATGATCCAGCGCCGCGTGTCGCGGCTGGTGACGAGCAGCACCTCCAGCGCGCCCTTGCTGGTTCGGAAGGGCAGGGCCGCATATTGCCGCTTGCGCTTCAACTCGGGTGCGACTTCCAGCGTCGCCGGGCGGATGACGGCCGACACGACCTTCAGAAAAGAGTTCATGTGCAGTCTGTGTTGTCTTTCTTGGCCGGGAGGAGACTTTCGGGATGCGCACGCAAGACGCGGGTGCGGACGAAAGACTTCTTTTGTGCGAATTCGGCAAGGCGACCCGGCACGCGAAAACCACGCGTCCGGGATGCGACGTCCCGCCGGAAAATTCGAATCATCGAAAGCTAGAATGCAATTATGACAGAAGTGCAGGCTTCTGTATTCGCACGTAGACGTGGTGCGGCGCCGGTCAGGAAAGGCTGACCTCAGGCGAGCCCGGGAATGGGAATGCCGAATGTCTGTGCCAGCAGCACGCCGTTGAGCGACAGCACCAGCAGAGTGCCCAGAATGGCGATAGCCTGCGTCAGGCGCGAGTTGCGGAACTCGCCCATCACGTCGCGCCGGCCCGTGGCGATCACCAGCGCGATCATCGGGATCGGCAGCACCAGCGACAGGATCACCTGGCTGATCACCAGCGCCTGTGTGGCATCGACGCCCATGGCGATGACGATGAAGGCCGGCACCATGGTGACGAGCCGGCGCAGCCAGATCGGAATGCGGAAGCCGATGAAGCCCTGCATGATCATCTGTCCCGCCATCGTGCCGACGACGGAACTGGAGACGCCGGAGGCGATCAGCGAGACCAGGAACACCGCGGCCGCCGCGACGCCCAGCAGCGGCGTCAGCGTGTGATAGGCGGTCTCGATCTCCGCCACGTCGGAATGGCCGAGATGGAAGGCGGCCGCCGCCATGATCACCATCGCCATGTTGACGAGCCCGGCGATCGCCAGGGCGACGATCACCTCGCGGTTGGAATAATTGACGAGCTTGCGCTTCTGCTCGGTGTCGACAGGGCCCGCGCGGTGCTGGGTCAGGCCGGAATGCAGGTAGAGCGCATGCGGCATCACGGTGGCGCCGACGATGCCGACGGCGATGGTCAGCGCGAAGGCGTCGGGGATCTGGAAGCCGGTCATGCCGGCGGCCGCCCCGCCCCAGTCAACCGGTGCGATGAACAGCTCCACCACGTAGCAGGCGCCGATCAGCGTCACCAGCGCGCCGATGATCAGTTCCATCGTGCGAAAGCCCGAGCGTTCGAACAGCAGGATCGCGTAGGTGACCACCGCCGTCACGGCCATGCCCCAGATGAGCGGCATGCCGAGGAGAAGGGCAAGCCCGATCGCACCGCCCAGGAATTCGGCGAGGTCCGTCGCCATGGCCGCGATCTCGCTCGCCACCCACATGAACCAGACGACGGGACGGGGAAACTCGTCGCGGCAGAATTCGGCGAGATTGCTGCCCGTGGCAATGCCGAGCTTGGCGGAAAGCGCCTGGAACAGCATGGCGATCAGGTTGGCGGCGAGCACCACCCACAACAGCGCGTAGCCGTAACGCGCGCCGGCCTGGATGTTGGTGGCGAAGTTGCCGGGATCCATGTAGGCGATCGAGGCGATGACGGCAGGGCCGGTGAACAGCAGCATCGATCCGCGGGTGCGACCCGCAAGCGCGTCACGAATGGCGACGGTCGTACGTGTCGAAAGGTTCATCCGCTCAACCTGCGAAGGGTTGCTCATGCCACAGCCTCTAATTGTCGTCCGCACCGCCCAGGGAACGGCGCACCGTCAGAACGGCACGGCCTCGTCGCCTCCGGGCGTTGCGAGAAAACAGACCCGGTTCTAACTCGTCCCGATCTTCCATCCTCGATTCCCCGGCCCCAATTCCCTGGCCCCGATCTCCCGGCGCCCGCACGTGCCGGCCCCGCAAGCCGCCCATCCCCGAAACCGCCGCTCCTCAAGGTTGCCGTTCCTCGAGACTGCTCGGCCATGAAGCCAGAGCGACCAGTGCTCCCGGGTATCGCCGGGCGGAGCGGATGAGATTTGCGGCGGGCCAACCCGCCAGGGGAACGTCGCGGCCGGATTGGAACCAAGTTTAAGATTGTTCCAATATAGCCTGTGCTATGTTAGTTTGCAAAGACAATTATTCGTAAAATTCCGGTGGCCGGTGGGGTCGCAGCCCGTTGCGGGCCGAGGCGGCATGATGTGGGGGCCTTTGGGAAAACAAGGCAAGTATCCGCTGCGAAAAGGATTTGTGCCGCGTACCGGATGCCGGGGCCAGATGGCGAGGAATGGGGGATGATGGTGCAAGCGGATGGGCTGCGGTCTGGCGCAGTCGGTCCCATGGCGCTAAAGCTGTCCCCGTTCCGGATCGGTCGCACCCGCCAAAGGCGGGGAACCCGGAAGAGGTTCGCGGTCGGTTCGCGGAAATCCCGGTGACGGTCCCGAAAGGAGGCTTGGGAAGCGCGCTCCTGTAGGGGGCGCGGGTCGCGGTGGGGGCGGAAAGCGCAAAGAAAAGGATGCTCGGCATGCGGGCTGGCAAGGGGGCGAAGGCTCCCGAACACACACTCATCGACGAGGAGGCGCACCGGGCCGGCTTCTGCAAGGTGCGCGCCGCGCGCCGCACCGAACTGGCGGAAGACTATATCGAGCTGATCGACGATCTGCTGACCCATCAGGGCGAGGCGCGTCAGGTCGATATCGCCGCCCGTCTCGGCGTCACGCAGCCCACCGTCGCCAAGATGCTCCGCCGTCTTGCCGAGGACGGCCTTCTGGAATCGCGTCGCTATCGCGGCGTCTTTCTCACCGAGGCCGGTCGTACCATGGCGCGCGAGAGCCGCAGCCGGCATGACGTCGTGGAGCGCTTCCTGCTGGCGCTCGGTGTAAGTCCCGATACCGCTCATCAGGACGCCGAAGGCATCGAGCATCACGTTTCCGCCGAAACGCTCGACGCGATGCGCCGCTTCGCGCAGGACCGCGATTGAGCCGTTTCGCACAACGCGCGCGATCGCGGCGCGTCGTTCCGGCGCACTGGCGGCGCGATTGACCCGGCGCGTCGGGCGGCTAGTTTAGCGGGCGGAGAGAAAACCGCCGTCATCGCACGCGACACGAGCAAATGGGGTATCCGCCTATGGCCGAAGTGACCAGGGAAGCCGTTCTTGACCGGCTTGCCAAGGTAAAGGGACCGGATCTGGAGGGGGACATCGTCTCGCTCGGGCTGGTTTCCGACATTTTCATCTCAGATGGCCGCGTCATCTTTTCGATCACGGTGCCTGCGGAGCGGGCACAGGAACTGGAACCGTTGCGCCAGGCGGCGGAGAAGATCGTCTCCGAGATCCCGGGCGTGGGCAAGGTCATGGTCGCGCTGACGGCCGAGAGGAAGCCGGGAAGCCCGGCGCCGCAGCCCGCAGCCGCACCCGTGCGTCCTGCGCCTTCGGCCGCCCAGGCCGGGTCCGTGCCGCCGCCCATGGCCGCAAAGGGCGCTTCCAACGGCAATTCCGAAAAGCCCGGCATTCCGGGCATCGGTGCGATCATCGCGGTCGCGTCGGGCAAGGGCGGCGTCGGCAAGTCGACCACGTCCGTCAATCTCGCGCTGGCGCTGCAGGCGAACGGCCTGAAGGTGGGCGTGCTCGATGCTGATATCTACGGCCCCTCGATGCCGCGCCTGCTGCATGTCGCTGGCCGGCCCGAGCCCGTCGAGGGTCGCATCCTCAAGCCGATGGAAGGCTACGGCCTCAAGGTCATGTCCATGGGCTTTCTCGTGGAGGAAGACACCCCGATGATCTGGCGCGGGCCGATGGTCATGTCGGCGCTCACCCAGATGCTGCGCGAGGTCGCCTGGGGCGAACTCGACGTGCTCGTCGTCGACATGCCTCCCGGAACGGGTGATGCGCAGCTCACCATGGCGCAGCAGGTGCCGTTGGCCGGTGCCGTCATCGTCTCCACCCCGCAGGACCTTGCGCTGATCGACGCCCGCAAGGGGCTCAACATGTTCCGCCGGGTGGACGTGCCGGTTCTCGGCATCGTGGAGAACATGAGCTACTTCCTGTGCCCCCATTGCGGCGAGCGCTCCGACATCTTCGGCCATGGCGGCGCCCGGGCGGAAGCCGAGAAGCTCGGCGTTCCCTTCCTCGGCGAGATCCCGCTTCACATGGACATCCGCGAGAAGTCGGATGCGGGCACGCCCGTCGTGGTGTCCGATCCCGACGGCACCCATGCGGCGCTCTACAGGGATGTCGCCTCCCGCGTCTGGGCGGAGGTAACGCGCCAGCGCGATGGCGGCGAACAGGCCGCACCGTCGATCGTCTTCGACTGATCGCCCTTTCGCCCGATACCCGAATGCCCTTGCGGCAACCCACGATCGGCGGCACACTGTCGCCGATCGGAGGCGTGCGCCGCCATCGGGCATGACGGGACCATCCCGTATCCAACCTGAATGCCGCGCGATTGTCCCCGGTCGGCGCACGTCGAGCGACGGGCGCAATGAGCGAAGGGATGGCGATGAGCGTCGAGGGAGAGGGCGTTCTGTCGCGTTGGTCCCGGCTGAAGCGTGGCGAGAAGACCGCGTCGGAGATCGAGCGCGAGAGGGCAGGAGACGAGGAGGCCGGCGCGAACGGCGATGACGGGCTCGTGCCCGCAGCCGCGATGGCGCCGCCGCAGGATCGCTCCGGCGAAGAGGCTGCCGGCGATGACGGCGATCCCGAGCGCATGCTGACGGAAGAAGACCTGCCCGACATCGACAGCCTGACGTCCGGTTCCGATTTCACCGTCTTCCTGCAGAAGAACGTGCCTGCGCATCTGCACAAGCTCGCCATGCGCAAGCTGTGGCGCTCCGATCCGGTGCTCGCAAATCTCGACGGCCTCAACGACTACGACACCGACTATTCCCTCAAGGAGGTCTGGGACATAGCCGCCCAGTCCGCCGAGGATCTGGCGCGCGGGGCAAAGCGGCTCACCGCGTCCGACATGCGTGCCCGCGAAACCGGCGCTCGCCGCAAGGCCGAGGCGGAGCGACGCGCCCAGCCTTCCGCACCGGCCGCGCCGGACCGGATCGCCGATGCTGGCTCGGAAGCGAGGCGCGACGAGCGGCCTCGCCTTGGGCAGGGGGAGGCGGAAGCGCAGGCGGATGCGGTGCCGCGCACGGATGCGAGTGCGCCAGGGGGAGGAAAATCGGATGGCTGAACGCGCCTTTCGTGCCTATCGCGCCGCTCCCCGGGTGGAGCAACTGACCGCGGAGATTGATCTGCCGGCGGAGGAGATCGGCCGGGCGGAGACCTACCGGCTGCTGTCGATGCTTTTTGCGGCGCCGCTCACCGCCGATCTTTTCGCCCGTCTGGAGCGGTGCGAACCCGACGACACGGCCATCGGGCGTATGCTCGGTCAGCTCGGAGCCTGCGCGCGCAATGTCGGTCAGCCCGGCGTCGTGGCCGATTATTCTGCCCTTTTCATCGGCGCACCCGCGCCCCGGCTCATGCCCTATGCCTCCTATTATCGCGACGGCCATCTCTTCGGTCACACGCTGGCGGACCTGAGGGCGGATCTCGCGGACATGGGCGTCGATTCCATGCCGTCGGCGAGTGAGCCGGAGGACCATCTGGCGACGCTGTGCGAAGTCATGGCCGGCCTCATCCTCGGCCATTTCGGTGCGCCTGCGCCGATCGCCGATCAGAAGGCCTTTTGCGAGCGCTATCTGCTCTCCTGGACCGACCGTTTCTTCGACGATCTGGACGACGCGGATGAAGCGAAACGCTTTTTTGCCGCCGTCGGCGGCCTCGGTCGCGTCTTTCTCCGCACGGAACGCGAAGCGTTTCGCATGCTGGGGTCATGATGCTGGTCAAATAACGTAGAGTATGATAATTTAAATATGTAAAAACCTGCGTATTTGGCTCATGAAAATCATGTGTTTGCGCGGGAAATAACAATAATAGATTTGAGTTTGTTGCGTTGCACAAGTCTGCGTGTCGGGCGTCTGTGTTTTGCGCAGGTTTGATTGCGAAGATGTCCGGTTTCGGCCGGTTTGCTTTTGTTTCTACCGGATTTGGCGGGAAGGTCGCGAAGACGACTGTTGTCATGCCAGACGGATCCGCATCGGCGGAAGCCCCCTTCCGGATCCGCGGTCTCGCAGAGGCCCTGGGCGGGTCTGCATCCGTGGAGGCAAAGGCATAAGGCGGCGGGGAGGCTGCGTTTTCCTGTTTCCACCGCCGCTGTCAGAGGGTGAGGAGAGGACAAGAGAAATGGGCGAACGGCAACGGCGCGAGAGCGTCGACAGGCGAAGTTTCCTCAGATTGGCGACACTGGGCAGCGGCGCGGCCGCGGTCGCGCTCGTCGTTGACGGCGAGACGGCGGCGGAGGCTGCCGAGGCGTCCCAGACCGGCAGCGGCTACGCCGAAAGTCCGCACATCAGGGCGTATTACGACTCCGCGCGGATGTAGCCGGCGCGCAAGCGGCGTTCGCGTTCCGGCGGCTCCGTGCCGATCGCTCGGGCGGGGCACGCGGCGCGCAATGTCTGCGGTCCTGTTGGCGGGGCTTTTCGTTGGAAGTCCGCCGGAGGCCTCGGGGCCGCTCTGCGCAAGCCATTCAATTTCTTAGAGTCGCTGAATGTCCGCAAGTTGCTGAATGTCCTCAAGTCAAGGCGTTCGGTCGCCTTCGCGCCGATCGGCCCGGCCGGGTCGCAAGGAAGGGCCGCGAAAGCCTCCGTCGTCTCAAGCCAAGGGGTGGGAACGATGCTGAGAAAGAAATCCGATCAGGGCCAGGGTATTGAGCCGGGGCGGGCCTCCGGTGCGCAGGCGCGCATGGCGCGGGTGCTGGGCGATATCGCCGGCGCGACCGTGGACCGGCGCGCCTTCCTCAAGCGCTCCGGCGTCGCGGCCGCAGGGCTCGGGCTTGCCGGCCTGCCGCTTTCCCACGTCCGCAAGGCGCAGGCCGCAACGGAGAATTCCTCCGGCGCGGTAGAGATGAAGACCTCGGTCTGCACCTTCTGCGCGGTCGGCTGCACCGTGAAGGCGGAGGTCAAGGGCGGCGTGTGGATCGGCCAGGAGCCGGCCTTCGACAGCCCCATCAACATTGGCGCCCACTGCGCCAAGGGCGCGGCCATCCGCGACGAGACCATCGGCGAGCGGCGCCTGAAGCACCCGATGAAGCTTGTCGACGGCAAGTGGCAGAAGATCTCCTGGGACGACGCCATCAACGAGATCGGCGACGAGATGCTGAAGATCCGCAAGGAGAGCGGTCCCGACAGCGTCTATTGGCTCGGCTCGGCCAAGGTTTCCAACGAACAGGGCTATCTCTACCGCAAGTTCGCGGCCTTCTGGGGATCGAACAACGTCGATCACCAGGCCCGCATCTGCCACTCCTCCACGGTCGCCGGCGTCGCCAATACCTGGGGCTACGGCGCGATGACCAATTCCTTCAATGACATGCACAATTCGCGGGCGATCATCACCTTCGGCGGCAACCCCGCCGAGGCGCACCCGGTCTCCATGATGCATATCCTGCGGGCGAAGGAGCGCAACAACGCGCCCTTCATCGTGGTCGATCCTCGCTTCACCCGCACCGCCGCGCATGCGACCGAACATGTCCAGCCGCGCCCGGGCACCGACATTCCGGTGATCTGGGGCATTCTCTGGCACATTTTCGAAAACGGCTGGGAGGACAAGGAATTCATCCGCGCCCGCGTCTGGGGGCTCGACGAGGTCCGCAAGGAAATCGCCAAATGGACGCCTGAGGAGGTGGAACGCGTCTCCGGCGTGCCAGGCTCGCAACTTCGCCGTGTGGCGCGCACGCTGGCGCAGTCCAAGCCCGTGTGCCTGACCTGGACGCTGGGCATGACCCAGCACACGATCGGCAACAACAACACCCGCGCCATGCCGATTCTGCAGCTTGCGCTCGGCAACATCGGCAAGGAAGGCGGCGGCACCAACATCTTCCGCGGCCACGACAACGTTCAGGGCTGCACCGACATGGGCGTCCTGTGCGACACGCTGCCGGCCTATTACGGCCTGACCGAAGGCGCCTGGAAGCACTGGGCCCGCGTCTGGGGCGTCAGCTACGATTATCTCGCCGGCCGCTTTGCCTCCAAGGACCTGATGGAGGCCGCCGGCACGCCGATCTCGCGCTGGTACGAACTCGTCAACATGCCGAAGGACGAGATCGACCAGCCCGACAATCTGCGTGCCATGGTGTTCTGGGGCCACTCGGTCAATTCGCTGACCCGGCTCCCCGCCCAGCAGGACGCCTTCACCAAGCTCGACCTGCTGGTTGTCGTCGATCCCTACGTCCCGGCGTCGGCCCTGATGGGCGAGCGCAAGAACGGCACCTATCTCCTGCCCGCCGCTTCGCAATTCGAGACCTACGGCGCGGTGACCGCGTCGAACCGCTCCATCCAGTGGCGGGAAAAGGTGGTCGAGCCGCTTTTCGAATCCAGGCCCGACCAAACGATCATGCACCTGTTCGCGAAGAAGTTCGGCTTCGCGGACGAAATGTTCAGGAACATCGAGGTGAACGGCGATGAGCCGCTGATCGAGGACATCACCCGCGAAATCAATCGCGGCACCTGGACCATCGGCTACACCGGCGCCTCGCCGGAGCGGCTGAAGGAGCACATGAAATATGCGCACACCTTCGACAAGACGACGCTGAGGGCCAATGGCGGCCCGCTCGACGGCGAATATTACGGCCTGCCCTGGCCCGCCTGGGGCACGCCGGAAATGAAGCATCCCGGCTCGCCCAATCTCTACGATCCCTCAAAGCCGGTGGCCGAGGGTGGCCTGCCCTTCCGCGCGCGCTACGGCGTCAACGCGCCCGACGACTGGGGCGGGGCGAACATTCTGGCGGAGGGTGATGAGGAGGGCGTCTCCTACACGGTCGGCTCGGAAATCCGCGACGGCTATCCGGAATTCACCATGGCGATGCTGGCGAAGCTCGGCTGGGACAAGGATCTGAGTGCCTACGAGCGCGCCATGATCGAATGGGTGGCGGGGCTGCACGATGCCGAGCCCGCAAAGGACGGCGCGGCCCTGGCCGATGCGGACCGGCCGTCGGATTACGACGCGAAGGTCGGCGGGGTGAACTGGAAGACGGATCTGTCCGGCGGCATCCAGCGCGTCGCCATCAAGCATGGCTGCGCGCCCTACGGCAACGCCAAGGCGCGCTGCGTGGTGTGGACGTTCCCGGACCCGATCCCGATCCATCGCGAGCCGCTCTACACGCCGCGCCGCGATCTGGTCGCCGACTATCCGACCTATCCCGACACGCGCCGGTTCCGCCTGCCGGTCAAGTACGCCTCGATCCAGAACCAGGATCACTCCAAGGAGTTCCCGCTGGTGCTCTCGTCCGGTTGTCTGGTCGAGATGGAGGGCGGCGGGGCGAAGTCTTTCGCCAATCCGTGGCTGGCCGAGCTTCAGCAGGACATGTTCGCCCAGGTCAATCCGCGCGACGCCAACAACGCCAACGTCCAGAACGGCGACATGATGATGCTGGAAAGCCCGGAGGGCGGCTCGATCAAGGTGATGGCGCGGGTCACGGAGGCCGTGGCGCCGGGCAACATCTGGATCCCCTACCACTTCTACGGTCATTTCGAGGGGCAAGACATCGCCGCCAAGCTGCCGGACGGCACTGGGCCCTACGTGGTTGGCGAGTCCGGCAACATCACGCTCACCTACGGCTACGACTCGGTGACCAACATCCAGGAAAACAAGGTTTCGATCTGCCGAATCCGGGCAGCGTAAGGGGGAGACGAGATCATGGCACGGATGAAATTCCTGTGTGACGCCGAACGCTGCATCGACTGCAATGCCTGCGTCACCGCCTGCAAGAACGAGCACGAGGTGCCCTGGGGCGTGAACCGCCGCCGCGTGGTGACGATCCAGGACGGCAAGCCCGGCCAGCGGTCCATTTCGGTGGCCTGCATGCACTGTTCGGACGCGCCCTGCATGGCGGTGTGCCCGGTCGACTGCTTCTACCAGACGGAAGAAGGCGTGGTCCTGCATTCCAAGGACCTGTGCATCGGCTGCGGCTACTGCTTCTACGCCTGCCCCTTCGGCGCGCCGCAATATCCGCAGGCCGGCAATTTCGGTTCGCGCGGCAAGATGGACAAATGCACCTTCTGCGGCGGCGGCCCGGAGGCCGACAATTCGGCGGCCGAATTCCAGAAATACGGTCGCAACCGCCTGGCAGAGGGCAAGCTGCCGCTGTGCGCGGAAATGTGTTCCACCAAGGCGCTGCTTGCGGGCGACGGCAACGTGGTCTCCGAGATCTACCGCGAGCGCGTGGTCGCGCGCGGTTTCGGTTCCGGCGCCTGGGGCTGGGGCACGGCGTATGAACAGAAGGCCGGCACGCTATAGCGCCGGAAGGTTGCCCGCAAGCGGGTCTCTCCACCGTCATCACCCGGCTTCGTCCGGGTGATCCAGCGCGCGCCGCACATACCGTGGCTTGCAATGGATTGCCCGAACGAAGCCGGGCAATGACGAACGGGAGAGTACGGGGTGGACGCCGGCAAGGCGGAAAACGGTGCGCGGGCCTCCGGTCGGCACAGAAACGGGAAAAGACACGTGAGAGGAGAACTGGTGTCGACCTGCCCAATGAATTTCCTGCCAACGAATATCTGCATGGTCGCCGCGCTCGTAGCGCTGGCGGTTGGGCTCGGCTCCTGCCGCGAGGAAGAGCAGGGCCGCCCGCTTCACTACACGCAAGGGGTCTACGAGGGAAAGAAGGACACGCCGCTGGGCGCCGAGCAGGAGCGCGCGCTGGAATTGCGCGGCCGCAAGCAGAGTTTCTGATTTTTTCGGTTTTCGTCCCGCCGGCTTTTATGTCGGTGCGCGCGGACCGGGCGGGCGAAGCGGCTCTGGCAAGGCCATATCGGGAGGGAGAAGGCGGATGGGACATGCGTTTGGCTTTGACCGGCGCAGGGCCGGCGAACACGCGGGGCGTTTTCGGCGTGGCCTGCGGGCTTTTCTGCTGGTCCTTGCCGTGCTGGCCGCGGCTCTTTTCGCGGGCCTCGGCACCGGGCCTGCCGCCGCCCAGCGCCAGCCGCCGCCGGACCTTGTCCAGAACCCGACCGGCGGCCAGGTGCCGGGGGACGTTCTCGGCACCCGCTCGGATGCCGATCTGTGGCGCGCGGTCCGCGGCGGCGTCTCCGGCACCGTCAACATTCCGGACAAGAAGGCCGCGATCCTGATCCAGCCGGAGGGCGACAACTGGCGCGCCTTTCGCAACGGGCCGCTTTCCACCTACGGCGCCTGGGCGCTGCTCGGCACGATCATCCTTCTGGCGCTGTTCTTCGCCATCCGCGGCCGCATCCGCATCGAACACGGGCCGGCCGGCGTCACCATCACGCGGTTTTCCTGGATCGAGCGCACCGGCCACTGGCTGATCGCCGTCTCCTTCATCGTGCTGGGCGTGACCGGGCTGAACCTGCTCTATGGCCGCTATGTCCTGAAGCCGCTGATAGGGGCGGAGGCCTTCGCCCTCATCACCCACTGGGGCAAGTATCTGCACAACTACCTGGCCTTCGCCTTCATCGCCGGGCTCGTCATGGTCTTCGTCATGTGGGTCGCCCACAACCTCCCGAGCCGCACCGACATCGCGTGGCTGGTGAAGGCGGGCGGGCTGCTTTCGAAAAACGTCCACCCGGATTCGCGAAAGTTCAACGCCGGGCAGAAGATCATCTTCTGGCTGGTGATCCTGGGCGGGGTCTCGGTCTCGGTCTCGGGCTGGGCGCTGCTCTTTCCCTTCACCACGCATCTCTTTTCGGGAACGTTCGAGATCGCGAACGCGATCTTCGGCACCAGCCTGACGACCGATCTCGCCCCGGTTCACGAGCAGCAGCTCGCCCAAGCCTGGCACGCCATCCTGGCGCTGTTCCTGACCTGCGTGATCCTGGCGCATATCTACATCGGCTCCATCGGCATGGAGGGCGCGTTCGACGCCATGGGCTCCGGCGACGTCGACCTCAACTGGGCGAAGGAGCACCACAACCTGTGGGTGGAGGAAGTGCATGAGCGCGAGGCCGGCCGGGCGGAAGCGCAACCGGCGGAATGAGGGTGAAGCGGGGGCGTGCGGCAAGGCGGGGGCGTTCGGACGTGTGGAAGCGCCATGGCGTGGTTGTGCTGGTGTGAGGGGTGTTGCGGAAAGACATGCGGCGAGGGTCGCGTGGGGGACCGAGCGTGTCGTCGGATATGTGATCGTGGGCGAGGTCGAACGTGTGGCCCATCCTTCGAGACGGGCCTGACGGCCCTCCTCAGGATGACGTTGTTCTTGTTGATGCTTCAGATTTTCTGGCAACTCGGTAACGTCATCCTGAGGAGGCCGCGCAGCGGCCGTCTCGAAGGATGGGCCACAGCCGCAGCGCCCGCCACAGCCAGACACACAACTCCAACCGAACCCCGCCGCCTATCCCTCCGCCTCCTCGCGCTTGCCGCCGCCCTGTGCCTTGCCCCGGCTTCCGCTCAGGCCATGCCGCAGCATCTGAAGGGCCACGGCGGGCCGGTGAAATCGGTGGCGCTGTCCGCCGACGGCACCCGCGCGCTGACCGCCTCCTTCGACTATTCGGTCATCCTGTGGCGGATCGAGGGGGACGAGGCGACCGTCGAGAAGCGCCTTGAGGGCCATGAGGCGGCCGTCAACGACGCGGTTTTCGCCGGGCGGGGACGGGCGGTTTCCGTCTCCGACGACGGGTCGCTGGCGGTCTGGGATCTGGCCGCCGGAACGATGCTCGCCCGCTTTCAAGGCGATGGTCAGAAGGTGGTGGATGTCGCCGTCTCCCGCGATGCCCGCTATGCGGCGTCTGCCGGATGGGATGACACGGCGCGGCTCTACGATATTGAGAAGATGAAGGAAATCGCCGTGTTGCGAGGCCATCGCGGCAATGTCAATGCCGTCGATTTCGCGCCCGACGGCACGCACCTTTTCTCCGCCTCCTACGATGGCACGATCCGCAGTTGGTCGGTGCCCGATGGCGCGCCGATCGGCGAAGTCTACGACAACGGCTGGTCGGTCAACGTCTTGCGGGCGCTTGCCGGCGGCAGGCTTGTGTTCGGCGGGCTCGACGGCAGCCTCGGCGTGATCGACATCGCGCGCGGCGATCTGGCCAAGGTGTTGCCCCGGCACGAGCGGCCAGTGCTGGCGCTGGCCGTCTCCGCCGATGGCGAGCGGGCGGCGAGCGGCGATGGCGACGGTCGCATCCGGGTGTTTTCGACCCGTGACTGGGCGCTGGAGGAGGAATTCGACAACCCCTACGGTCCGGTCTGGGGACTGGCACTTTCGCGCGATGGCAGCGAGGCGCTTTATGCCGGGCTCGACGATTTCGTCTCGTTCTGGCAGGTCGCACCGCGCAAGCCGTTCGAGACCGTGGAGGCGACGGTGCCGCGCCGGTTTCAGGTGGAGGGGGCGGATCTCGGCGCCCGGCAATTTGCCCGAAAATGCAGCGTTTGCCATACCTTGACGCCCGACGACGGCAATCGTGCCGGGCCGACGCTCTACCGCATATTCGGCCGAAAGGCCGGCTCGGTCGCCGGCTACCACTACTCGCCGGCTCTGGAGAGAGCCGATATCGTGTGGAGCGAGGAGACCATCGCCCGCCTCTTCGACGAGGGGCCGGACGTGGTGACGCCGGGTTCCAAAATGCCGATGCAGCGCATCCGCTCGCTTGAGGAGCGCGACGCCCTGATCGCCTTCCTGAAGAAGGCGACGGCGCCGGGCGCAGGCCAGCGCAGGCAGGGCGAGGCGGGCAAGAACGAGGGGAGGAAAGAGGAATGAAGGCATTTCTGACGGGCGTGGCGCTGTGCGCCGTCATTGGCATCGGAGCGTGGGTGATCCTGGCGGAGGTGATGGATTTTTCGTCCGCCACCGTCTACCGCAACGAGCCGAACTCGGTCCGACTTGACCCCGGCATGGGCAAGCGGCCCGGAGAGGGATAGGCGGCGGAACCGGACGCCTGACAGGAGCGTCCGGAAGGATTTCAGGGCCGCAAAAGGCGGCTTTTGTCATCGATTAATATTTCATTCGAATTTCCCTCGAATTCCGTTCGCATTTCTCGAATATGCGAAAGCGCATGCGAAAAGCTCCACGACGAACCGCGTTTGCCGTGGAGCAGGCCGGTCAGGGGCGCGCGCGAGGGCCTTCGGGCCGAGTAATCCCCGCCCGAAAACGTGTCCCGGCTCAGGCCTTGAGAGCCGTCGCGATCGTCTCGGCAAAGGGCGTCGTCGGCCGGCCGATCAGTTTCGAGAGCGTGTGACTGTCGTCGAAGAGGCCGCCCTTGGCCGCACCCGTATCGGAATCGGCCAGCATGTCGGCGACGGGCGCGGGCAGGCCGGCACCGACGAGGGCGGCGCGATAGTCGGCCTCGGGCAGGCTGTGATAGGCGATCGGCTTGCCGGCTTGTCGCGCGGCCTCGGCGACGAACTCGGTAAGAGTGAAGGCTTGATCGCCGGCCAGTTCGTAAACCCGGCCGGGCTCGACCGTCTCTGCGCTGAGAACGACGGCGGCTGCCTCGGCATAGTCGGCGCGGCTGGCGGTCGAGAACGGCGCATCGCCGGCCGCGCTGGCATAGACCCCGCGCTCGATCGCGCCGGGCAGGGCCTGGACGAGATTTTCTGTGTACCAGCCGTTCCTGAGCAGCGCATGGGGAATGCCGGAGGCCGCGAGCGCCTTTTCGGTCGCGATGTGTTCGCCCGACAGGATGCGGAGCTTGCCGCTGTGAGCATGCAGCAGGCTGGTATAGGCGATGAACCCGACGCCGGCGCGCTTGGCCGCTGCGATCGCGTTGCCGTGCTGGACCTCGCGCTTGCCGACCTCGGACGAGGAAATCAGCAGCAGCCGGTCGATGCCCTTGAAGGCGGCCTCCAGGGTTTCCGGCTTGTCGTAGTCGCCGATCCGGATGTCGACCCCGAGCGCCTTCAGCGGCGCGGCCTTTTCCGCAGAGCGCACCAGCACTGCGACATTGGCGGCCGGAACGCGCTTCAACAGCGCCTCGACGGCAAGATGGCCAAGCTGCCCGCTGGCGCCGGTGACGAGATAGGTGGTCATTGTCCCTGTCCTTCTATGTAGTCTCGATATGGGGTATGGTCTAAAATAGAGACCAATGAGAGACGTTGAAAGAAGGCACTTTTCTGGAACGAGGGAACAGGAATGTGACCGGCTACGGTCTTTGCGGTGGAGGGATTGGGTTGAGACGGCGAACGGTGGGCTTTCCGTCAGGCTGGCCTCGCATTCCGTGTCATTCCCGCGCAGGCGGGAATCCAGCATTCCAGAGACGTTTGTGGCCCGTGCGCTATGGCTTGATCCTGTGGTTACTGGATCCCCGCCTGCGCGGGGATGACATCGAGTGTGGGGTGGATGTCGGGTAAAACCGGCAGGAAATTCAGGCCTTTTCCGGCTCATGCCGGCCTCTCCGGCGTGATCCCGGGCGCGCTGCAGCGTGCAACGTTGCTGCGCAGACCCGGGACCTTGAGCGGCAGGCACCGAGGAGTGATCCCGGATCTGCGACGCGTCACAGACGTGCCGCATCGCTTGCCGGATGACGGCGGAGAGAACGGAGGGAGGCGGCAAGCGCCAGGCTTACAAGGAGATGACATGAACGACGAAACCGAAGCCGGGCCCGCCGATGCGCTGCGCGGGCTGCTGGAGACATGGGAGATATTCGGGCAGGCCGCTGGCGGCAGCATGGCGAACGCGGACTTTCACGGCTGCCCGGTGCGCAACGTGCTGGACCGGATCGGTGACAAGTGGACGACGCTGATCCTGCTGAGGCTGTCGCGCGAGCCGTGCCGCTTTTCCGCTCTGCGCCGGCAGGTGCCCGATATCTCCAAGCGCATGCTGACGCTGACGCTTCGCAATCTCGAACGCGACGGCATGATCAGCCGCACCGTCTTTCCAACCAAGCCGCCGAGCGTGGAATATGCGCTGACGCCGCTCGGCCGTTCCATCCTGGGCCCGCTCGGCGCACTGGTGCTGTGGGCGGACGAGCGGTTTTCCGAGATCCGCGAAAACCGGACGCGCTACGATGCGCTGGAAGCCGGCTGAGGGAGAAAAAGCACGCCGCCGCTATCGCTCCGTTCACTCTCAATGCGCAAACCGCCTTCATTTTCGCCGCCGATCGCGTAGTCTCCATGATCGACGACCCCGCCTGCCGGAGCGTGCCCGAGTAAATGCGCGGCCGCGCCGGCGCCGGGGGGCAAGACCTGCCCGCCACCCAACCTCAGGATCCTTCCGATGCCGCGTTTCCTGCGTACCGTCCGCCTCGACGTCTCCGACACGCATGTCTTCGAGCGCGCTGCGGAGCCGGGCGAATGGGCGGTGCCGGGAGGCTTCGCCTTCTGCGAGATGGAGCCCGAAGAGATCACCGGCAAGCGCCGGCAGGCCTTCGCCAACGGCTTCCTGTCGCTTCAAAGCTTCGGCCGTGCCAGTCTGGTGGAGGTGGCGCAGATCGGTAAGGGCGAACTGGAGGGGCTGGTGCAGGCGCTCGCCGCCCATTTCGTTGCGCTCTATGGTGCGCCCGACATGGCCGCCGCATTGCCGGTCGCGCGCGGCGAGATCGCCTTCGCCAGCGAACTGGCGCAGGGACAGCCGCTTGATACCCTGCTCGCCGTTTCGCGCGGCCACGATGAGAGCGGCGGCATCCGCGAGGCGTTCCGGCTGGTCAAGCGGCCCGATGGGGCGCCCGCCACGCATGCGCGGATCTGGGATGTGGTGGAGGAGGGCGCGGCGCGCGGGGGGAGCGATGGCTGAATCCGGGAAGTCCGCATTCTGGAAGTCTGCATTCTGGAAGTCTGCGGGCGGACATCTGGTCGAACGCACGGAAAACGGCTGGCTCGCGGTGACGGACGACTACCTGCGCGCCTATTACACGCGGCCCGAGCTCCATCCGGTGGAGGGCTCGTGTGCCGCCGAACACGCGCTGTTCGAAAAGCTGATGGCCGCCCCGCGCGCCGCGGTCGCTCCTTCCGAGATCGCGGCGATCGCCGATGAGGATGCTGCCGACAGCTATCGCTTCATCCTGGGGTTTCGCGATTTTCTGCTGGCGCACGGCACCATCGAGGGCGCCTACCGGGCGCTCTTTGAAGGCGATGCGCCGCAGCTGCCGGCGATGATCCTCGACCAGATGGTGCATCTGATCGCGCGCAACATCCTGTCGGACGTCTCCGATCCGATCCGGGTGCGGGCGGGGGAGTTGCTGTTTCGCGAGCAGATCGTGTCTACCGAGGGCGGCCGGCTGATGCTGGCCGACAGCGAGATCGTGGAGATGCACGCCAAGTCGGGCGGCCTCGGCGGGCTCGGTGCGCTGCTGGTGGAGGCCGGCACGCGGCCGCGCGAGGTGTCGCTCGATGTGCTCGACGAGGACAACAAGGCGATCTACTGGGACCGCTCCGACCGCTTCGACACGGCCATCGATTTCCGCTTCACCCAGCCCGCGCTCGATGCCTTCGCCCGCGTTTTGGAGGCATGGATCCGGCATTTTCACGGGCTTGAGGTGCGCATCCAGCCGCAACAGTCGATCCGCGACGCGGCCTGGAGCTGGCATGTCGGGCTCGATGCGCAGGCAAGCCGCATCCTCAACGCCCTTTACGAGCAGACGCCGCTGCCGCCGGAGGAACTCGACCGAATCGTCGCGCTGTTCCGGCTTGAATTCGCCGATCCGGGCGCGGTGATTGACACCATGCGCGGCAAGCCGGTGTGGCTGGGCCTTGCCATGACGGCGGACCGCAAGGTGAAGGTGAAGCCGCAGAACCTGCTGGTGAACCTGCCGCTGAGGCGGGCGGAGTAGGCAGGCGGCGCCGGGTTGGTTCGGTCCGGCGGAAGCCGGTGTCTCCACCGTCATCACCCGGCTTTGTCCGGGTGATCCAGCGCGCCCCCCGAATGCTGCGGCTGGCGATGGATTGCCCGGACTTCGCCGGGCAATGACGGCGGGGGGATCGAGGGCGACGTTTTTCGCCGGATGCGCTGCGGGGCTTTTCCGGATCGCTCAACTACGGGCGTAATCGGACGGATTTCAATGGCGCACTTCTTGCTCGACAGTAAGCTGACCGGATCAAGCCCGTGCCGATCGGGTTGCAACGGCAACAAATGTGCTCAGGGAGGGAGCGTCTGACCTGAAAACAGCCTTCCAGAAAGGCAAATATCGGATCATCGACATGCTCGTACTTGCCCTGTCCGTCTGCCTCGCCCAGTCGCCGGCCACCTGCAAGGAGGTCAACCTGACCTATCTGGCCAATGGCGCAACGCCCATGCAGTGCATGCGTTACGGGCAGCCCGAAATCGCCAAGTGGAACATGACCCATCCCGCCTGGCGGGTGAAGAAGTGGCGTTGCGTGCCGGCCGAAAGGCTGGAAAAGGCCATCTGAGCGGGGCTTCCCCCCGCAAGCTGCCGTTTCGCGGATCAAGAGAGGTGCCCATGCTGATCCTCGCGCTGTCCGTCTGTCTCGCCCAGGAGCCGGCGACCTGCAAGGTCGTCCAGCTGCCGTTCTTTGCCGAGCATGTCCCGGCCTCCGAATGCACCCGTTACGGCGAACCGGAGGCGAAGCGCTGGCTGGAGGCGCATCCCGGCTGGACGCTGCGCCGCTCCGCCTGCGTCGCCTCCAGGGGCCCGGAAGGGGCCGCCTGAACGCGGGCTTTAGACCGGAAACGCGGCCGAGGGCGGCGCGTTGACGCCGCGCTGACCTTGCGGCTTCCCTTTGGTCGCCGTCCTCTGTAATGGTCGGCCAGGTTCCGCTTCGGCGGCAGGGCGGCCGGTCAGGGGCGGGAATGAGCGATTTTCGGGAAAACGGACGCGGAATCGCCGCGATGCTGGTGGCATCGGCCGGCTTCATCCTCAACGATTCCATGGTCAAATATGCCTCCCAGGACCTGCCGATCGGTCAGATCGTGTTCATGCGCGGGTTTTTCGCCTGCCTGCTGATCGGCACCTGCGCCTGGGCGACGGGGGCGCTCGCCCGGCCGAAGGTGCTGCTGCATCCGGCCGTGATCCTGCGCGCGTCCGCGGAGACCTGCGCGACCGTGTTCTATCTCGCAGCGCTCGCCCATCTGCCCATCGCCAACGCCACCGCCATCCTTCAGGCCCTGCCGCTGATCATCGTCGCGGCCTCCGCCGTCTTCCTGGGCGAGCATGTCGGCTGGCGCCGCTGGGGCGCGGTGCTGGCGGGCTTTTGCGGTGTGCTGCTGATCGTGCGGCCGGGCTTTGTCGGCTTCTCCGTCTGGTCGCTGTCGGCGATCGTCGGCGTCACCTGCATGGCGGTGCGCGATCTCGCGACCCGCGCCATGCCCGCAGAGGTCAAGACCTTCGCCGCCGCCTTCGCCTCCGTTTTGACGATCACGTGCCTGGTGGGACCCGTCATGGCGCCGTTCGAAACGTGGATCGTGCCCGCGCCGCATATCCTGGCCCTGCTGGGCGGGGCGGCCGTGTTCATGCTGGTGGGGTTCGTCTTCATCATTATCGCGGTGCGCTCCGGCGACATGGTCGTGGTCGCGCCCTTCCGCTACTCGATCGTCATCTGGGCGATCCTCATCGGCTATCTCGTGTGGGGCGATGTGCCCGACGGGCCGACGCTTGCCGGCATCGCCATCCTGATCGTCACCGGCGTTTACGCCTTCCTGCGCGAGCGCGCGCTGGCACGCCGGGCCAGAGCCTGAGGAACGAGGCGCGAGGGCACGGGGGAACAACGGGCGGCCTGGGGCACGCGGCCTGGGTCATGCGACCGTCGTGAGCCCGCCCGCGCCACCGCGGTTACGTGACCGGGCTCACCGGTTCCGGCTCAAGCCGCGCGGATCGTGGTCAGGAAACGGTCGAGTTCGCGGGTCAAAAGGCTCGACTGTTCGCCCAGGCTCTGCACCGTCACGCGCACCTGTTCGGCCGCGGCGCTGGCATCGGTCGCGCCCTGGCTGACCTCGCTGATATTGCTGGAGATATCGACGGAGCCTTCCGCCACCTCGCCGGCATTGCGGGCGATTTCGGCGGTGACGGCGTTCTGCTCTTCCACCGAAGACGCGATGCCGGTGATCTGCTCGTCGATGGTGGCGATCGCCTTGGCGACGCCGACGATGGCCTCCACCGTCATCTGCGAGCCCGACTGCATCTGCTGGATCTGGTTGCCGATGTCCTCCGTCGCCTTGCCGGTCTGGGAGGCGAGGTTCTTCACCTCCGAGGCCACTACGGCAAATCCCTTGCCGGCCTCGCCCGCGCGCGCGGCCTCGATCGTGGCGTTGAGCGCGAGAAGGTTGGTCTGGCTGGCGATGTCGGAGATGAGCCGGACGACCTCGTCGATCTTGGACGCGGAGGCCGACAGGGTTTCCACCGTCTCGCTGGAGGAGCGTGCCTGGCTGGTGCTGTCGGCCGAAAGCGTCAGCGCGCGGGTGACCTGGCGGCTGATCTCGGAGATCGAGGCGGAAAGTTCCTCGGCCGCGGAGGCGACCGTCTGCACATTGTTGGACGCCTGTTCGGAGGCTGCCGCCACGGCGGTTGCGCGCTCCCGCGTGCGGGTGGCGTTGTCGGCCATGGCGATGGCCACCGTCGACAGTTCCTCCACGGCGGCGGAAAGCTGCATGGCGATCTCCTTGACGGTGCGCTCCAGTTCGTCGGCGAGCCGCAGCATCGTTTCGCGCTTTTCCTGCTCGATGCGTTCCTCCTCCTCCGCAGCCTCCGCGCGCAGGCGTTCCACCTCGATCATGTTCTCCTTGAAAGTCTCGAAGGCGTTCGCCACGCGGCCGACCTCGTCCTGGCTCGTGACGGAAACGCTGACGCTGGTGTCGCCGCGCGCCAGCGCGACCAGCGCATCGGAGACCGCGACCAGCGGCCGGGCGATGCCGCGCCGGGCGAAATAGGTGGCAAGCGCCATGCCGAGCACCGCCGACAGCACCGATATGGCCAGAAGCTGCCAGAACGCCGATTTCTCGTGCGCCTCGGCCGTCGTCGCCGCCTTGGCGGTGAACCCCTGAATTGAGGCAAGGACGGCAACGAGGCGCTGGTCGAGTTCTTCCTCTTCCGCCTCGATCGTGACCGCGAGCGCTTCCGCATCCGACTGCCGGCCCTGCTCGATCAGCTGCGCGATTTCATCGACATGCGCGTCGAAGCCGGCGTGGGCGGAGCGGATGTCGTCGAGCTGCGTCAGGAGCTTGGTGATGGCGGCCGCTTCCGCATCGCCGCGCGGGTTCTGAAGCGCCTTTTCCGCGATCGCCTTTCCCGCGAGGATTGCCTTGTTCACCTCTTCGCCAAGCTTTGAGAAGGAGGCGCGTGCCTCCTCGTAGAGCCGGCCGGAATCCGGCACCTCGATATTGCCGTAGCGCAGCATGCGCTCCACCAGGATCGCCTGTTCCAGCTGGCCCGTCGTCACCGCGTTGACGGTCCTTGTGAGCGGGATGTCCTTTTCGGCGATGCTGGTGATCTCGCCGCCGATGCGCGCCATCTGGAGGATCGCGACGGCGGCGACGATCAGGGTGAAGACCGTCACGATCTCCACGATGATCAGGATTTTCGTCGAAACCGACTTCAGGGCGAACCGCGACGTGCTGTTCATCGATGCCTCGTGATGGGCCTGGCCGAAGGGGACGGGGCCAAAAGGGGAGGGGAACAACGCTCCGCAAGCGCCCGGCAAAGGTCGCGAATGGAACCGGGCGCGTCCGGACGGAAAAGGCCCGAGACGACAAGATGCAGCGTGCAAAGCATTGGCGGAACTTCCGGACGTGGAAATCTCAAGAGGTCCGCAGTTAATCGGTCTCTGCGTTAAGGCGCGGTAAAATTGGTCGGCGGCAGGTAACATTACGTAATAAAAACAGTAAGAAAGATGAGTACATTTTGATTTTTATCTGAGGGATTTCGGAAGGGCGCGGCGCAGTGCATGCGTCGCCCGGATTGACGCGCGAGAGTAAGGCCCGTGGGCAACCGAGATGTGCGACACGCCCGGCGTAACGCGGGAGGCTCAGTTCCGCTTCAGGAAATCCTCGATCGACAGGCCGGCCCTGTCCGCCTCGATGTATTCCGCGGTGGTACGCGGGCGGGGGCGTTCGCCCATCCGCATGGGGCTGTCGGGCATCGCCCATTGGGCGGAGATGCGGCAGTCGTCGCACATGCGGATCAGGTCGGTCTGGCCGGCGGAGCGGTACATCCAGTGGTTGCCGGAGAGCTTTTCGGCGATGCGGTTGATGGTCGATTGCGTGCCGAACGGCTTGCCGCAGGAGATGCAGGTGGCCGGCTCTTCCTCGTGCAGGACGCGCGGGCTCATGGCCTCAGGCCGTAGGTCGTAGCGCGGCTCCAGCGTGATGACCTTTTCCGGGCAGGTGTCGGCGCACAGGCCGCACTGCACGCAGGCGGCTTCCGTGAAGCGCACCTGCGGGCGGTCGGGATTGTCGGCAAGCGCGCCCATCGGGCAGGCGCCGACGCAGGAAAGGCACAAGGTGCAGCCATCGGCCGCGATGGCGATCCGCCCATAGGGCGCGCCGGGGGGAAGGGCTATGACCTGTGCCGGCGCCTCGCCGGTGGCCTCAAGGGCGGCGATGACGGTCCGCGCCACGTCGCGCTTGCCGCCGACCGCCTCCAGCCGCCGGGGCTCCTGGGTCTCACGCGCCCGCAGCGCGTAAAGCGCGGCCTCCACCGCATCCGGATCGGCCTCGTCGAGAATGTGGAACCGGCCCACCGCCTCGTGGCCGAGGCCCGCCAGCAGCGCCCCGGTCAGCGCGAGTTCGGCTTGAAGCGGCGGCAGTTCGTCCGCCTTGCGCGGATCGGAGAGCCAGACGACGTGCTCCGCGCCGGTCGCAATCGCCGCCAGGATCGTCTCGTGTCCGGTCTGGAAGACCGAATGGAGCGCCACCGGCAGCACGTTGGCCGGCAGGCCCCGGCCTAACCGCGCCATCGCCGCGATCATCTCGCCGCCATGGGCCTCGTCGTGCAGCAGCAGCACGGGATGGCGTCCGCCGGCGCGGGTGTAATGGTGGAGCAGCGTCTGGAAGCGGGCGAGGAGATCGCGCCTTCGCGGATAGGCGTAGGAGACGGCGCCGGTCGGGCAGGCGGCGGCGCAGGCCCCGCAGCCCGCGCAGATGCTGTGATCGTAGGCGACCATGTCGCCCGCATCCGCGATCGCGCCGGCCGGGCAGACATCGAGGCATGTGTTGCAACCCGAACGGCCAGACCGCGAATGCGCGCAGATGCTTGCGTCATAGGAGACGTAGAGCGGCTTTTCGAAACTGCCGATCATCTCGGCGGCCTCAAACAGCATGCGGGCGACGGCGGCGGGGTCTTTCGGATCGGCGCGGAAATAGCCGTCGCGTTTCTGCCAGCCCGTCAGCGGCGGCGGGTTGCCGGAAAGATCGACGATGACGGCGCACTCCGCCCGCGCCCCGTCGCGCGCCATCGTGAATTGCGGCTCGCGCCGGGCGGACGGCAGGATTGGCGCATAGCCATCGACGGTGACGTCGAAGCGGCCGAGCGAGCCGGAGATCGCCCGGATGCGGCCCGAATAGACGGCGACGTCCATCACCGACGGCAGCACGATATCGGACGCATCGCTCAGGAGCAGGCTGACGGAAAGCCGGCCGGCCAGCATGCGCGCGGCCTCCAGCGCCTGCTGGCCTGCGCCATGGACGAGGCACAGGCCGGAGCTTTCGATCGTCATCAGCCCGGCGGGCTCCGGCTCCAGCAAGGCTTCTTCAAGCAGAGCGGAAATCTTGGCGTGCGGGTCTTGGCCCCGGCTCGTCCAGCCGGCGCGCTCGCGGATATTGACGAAGGCGACGCGGTCGCTGGCCTGGGCGTCCTCAGCGATCTCGGAAAACAGCGGTGCCTCCTGCGTGCAGGCGACAAGGATCGGTTCGCCGCCTTCCAGCGACTTTTCGAAGGCGGCGATGCCGGCGCGGCAGAGATGACGGTGGATCGTCGGCGTCTCGCCGTTTTCGCCGGCCAGCCGGCGGGCATCGAGATCCATCGTTTCTTCGCAGTTGCAGATGAGGACTTTGCGGCCCCGAACCTTCATCGCGTCTTCCTCCACGGCGCCTTGCGCTTTGCTGGGTGCCGATGCTTGGGCGCATCCGGTCAGTTCTTTGTGTTGCGGCGAGTATGGGGCAAGAGTGCCGCAGTTGCCAGCCGAAGGGTGGGCGTGGAGTGGAGGCTGCGCGTGGTGGGAGAACTCGGTTCCAGGACTTCTCTTCCCCCCCTTGGGTGTCATCCCCGCGCAGGCGGGGATCCAGCAACCACGGGATAGGGTTGTGGGGCTGGACCGCGCGGCCTCTGGAATGCTGGATTCCCGCCTTCGCGGGAATGACACCGAAGGCGAGGTGACGTGAGCGGAAAATTAGGCCGTTTCCCGTCGGAGCCCACGCCCGCGCTGCCGGGCGATGTCGCGGGGGAGGGCCGTAACGCCGGCGGCGCGTTCAGCCGGCCTTTTCGGCGGCGAGCTTCAGGCCGAAGCCGATGAAGATGGCGCCGCTGGCGCGGTTGATCCACTTGCCGGCGCGCTCGAAGCCCGCCCGCATGCGCGGCACGGTGAGGAAGTAGGAGACGCCGACGAACCACGCGATCAGGCAGCTCGCCATCACGAGGCCGTAGCCGGCCTTGATGAGGGCGGGCGTCTCGTGGCTGATCAGCGTGGAGAAGATCGACAGGAAGAAGAACACCGGCTTGGGGTTGAGCGCATTGGCGAGGAACCCCAGCAGGAAGGCCTTGCCGGCGCCCTGCGGTGCGCGCTTCGTCCTCTCGCCGGCCCCCTCGCCAGAATCGACGGAGATCACCGTCGGTCCGGCGCGGAGCGACTGGATGCCGATATAGACGAGATAGGCGACGCCGGCCCACTTGATCACGTTGAAGAGCAGGATCGACTTGGAAATGATCAGCCCCAGCCCAAGGATGGTGTAGCTGACGTGGAACAGCAGCGACGTGCCGATGCCGAAGCTCGTCAGGATGGCGGCGCGGCGTCCGTGCAGCACCGCCTGACGCATGACCATGGCGGTATCGGCGCCCGGCGCCACGATGGCGAAGGAAAAGACCGCCATCAGCGAGGCGAGTTCGATCAGATAGGGGTGCATGGGCGTTTCCGGCAAGAGGTTCCCCGGCACTCTAGAGGCCCGCGTCACGGAAGGGAAGTCGGAGAGAGGGGGCTGGCCCCTCACGCCTCTTGCGGACACATCAGTCCAAGCAAGGCATCGGCATCGCCCCTCAGCCGGGCCCCGTCGTCGTAGATCCGGTCGATGACCGCGAGGCCGCGGGTGAAGGTGACGATCAGCCTCGCCATGACCGGCGCTGGCATCCGGTTGTCGCCGGCCGCGCACAGCGGCTCAAGCGCCTGCGCCAGCATCGTCTCCAGTTCGCCGAGCAGATGTTCCAGCCCGGCGCGGATGCGCTCTTGATGCGCATGATCCTCCAGCGCCATGCGGGTGGTCAGGCAGCCGCGCCGCTCCGCGTTGCCGCGAATGGAGCGGATGGCGGCGGTGAAGGCGCCCTGAAGCGCCTCGCGCAATGTCGGCCGGTCCAGCGCCTCGCGAAAGCGGGTGAGCACCTCGCGGGTGTAGCTCTCGAAGGCGAGGATGAAGATCTCGTCCTTGCCGCCGTAGGCGTTGTAGAGCGAGCCGCGCAAGACGCCACTTGCCTGCGCCAGATCCCCCATCGTGGTGCCGGACAGGCCGCGCTCGGAAAACAGGCGCAACGCCTCCCGGATGACGCGCGTCTCGTCGAATTGCCGAACCCCGACCATGCGTCCTCTCCCAGCGGAAGTTTTGCCTTGACGGCAATATCAAGTTTGATACCCTTGTCAAAGATAGGCGATTGTTTAGCGGATTTCATCCGGCGAATGGCCGGAAAATGACGGTTTTGCGGCGTTCGTGAAGGGCGCGGTCTGGAAAGATCTTTCGGCAAAGACGGAAAGACCTGTCGGGAAAGAGTGGTGTGATGGCGGAAGGAGCCGACGGTCTGACTGTGGATGCCGCCCGCCCGGAGGCAGCCGAGGACCCGAAGGGGCGTGAGCCAGAACGCGGGCCTGATCGCGAAAAGGAGCAGGCCGCGGGCGAAGGCCGCCGCAAGTGCTACGTCACCACCGACAAGATCCGTTACGGCGATACCGACCGGCAGGGCCATGTCAACAACGCCGTCTTCTCCACGTTTCTGGAAACCGGGCGCGTCGAAATCCTCTATGCGGCGGAGGCGCGCCGGCATTGCACGGGCGCGTCCTTCGTCATCGCGACCCTTTCGCTGGAATATCTGAGCCCGCTGTTCTGGCCGGGCACGGTCACCATCGAAACGAGCGTGACGCGGATCGGCAAGAGCTCGATCGAACTGTTTCAGCGGATCCTGCAGGACGGCACCCATGCCGCCAACGGGCGAACCGTGATCGTGCAGGTGGACGATGTGACCGAAAAGGGAAAGCCTCTTTCAGAGGAAATGAAAGCATATCTGAAACAATATCATAATTAGATTTCCGGAGGCACGCTCAAGAGACGGAACGTTTTGTTCCGTTCATCCTTTGAAGACTTCATACGAAAGGAACGAGTGCGCCATGTTTCACGATATTCTCAAAAACAAATTTGCCAATATCATCTCCGAGCAGGACCACGAAGGGGTTCTGACAATGGAGAAGGCGGTGGCCTACACCGACAATTTCTCCAAGCCGGCGCTGCTGCGCGGGCTCGTGCCCGTCGACGACCGGTTCACGAAGCGCGATTTCTTCGAGCGGGTGCCGACCTCCCTGGAGGTGCAGTGGCGCAAGCGTAGCGGGACCGGCAGTGTCTCCATGCGCGGCAAGGACGGCTCGTCCGACTACAACTACGTGACGGGGCGCGTCGGTCCCGCGAGCGAGTTCCTGGACGACATCTTCAACGAGAATGCGGACACCTACTCCCATCTCGGCACCATCTCGTCGGGCTACAGCGATCCCTATCCGTGGGGCAAGGACCTCTTCCGGCTGGTGCATTCCGAGATCTTCTCGACACCGTGGCTGCAGGTCGAGGGTTGGCGCACCTCCGGTCACATGTTCCTGGGCTACTCCACGGAGGAATTCGGCGAGCCGGGCACCGGCGCGGTGGGCAGCGACTGGCACATGTTCCCGACCATGAACGTCTTCGTCATGATCGCCGGCATCAAGAAGTGGAGCACCCGCCCGCCCGCGATCGGCGATCAGTATCGCGACTACGACCTGATGTTTCCCACCTCCAGTGGTCGCGAGGCGCCTGCGGGCGAGTTCAACGCCGATACGGTGTACCTGGAGCCGGGAGACGTGCTCATCAACCCGCCGTTCGAATGGCACAAGGTGCTGAACGGCAAGGGCCTTTCGGTTGGGGCCGCCTTCCGCGTCATCGACGACACCTATCTCAACGCCATCGCCGAACGCCCCCAGCTCGACCTCACCAAGGCCGGCATCGGCGCGGATGTGACGGCCGACACGGAGGAAATGGCCCATTTCATCACCTCCATCAGCTACGCCTCGCGCCATCTCAACCGGGCGCAGATGCTGCTCAACGATCTGGAATACGCCTATCTCAGGAAAGGACGGTCCGCCTCGGTGCGGATCGGTCACTGAGGCGTGAGGGCGGCACCCGCAAAGCATGCGGCCTCGAAGCTCCCCTTCAGGGGGGCTTCACCCGTCACGATGGGCGTGTTGAGCGGATTGTGCGCGGCGCTTATCTGGGGCGGGTTCCCGGTCGTCACCCGTCTGGGGGTGACCAGCCAGAGCCT
This sequence comes from Breoghania sp. JC706, assembly GCF_037026715.1. Lineage (NCBI taxonomy): Bacteria > Pseudomonadati > Pseudomonadota > Alphaproteobacteria > Hyphomicrobiales > Stappiaceae > Breoghania > Breoghania sp. JC706. The sequence goes on along the minus strand of NZ_JBANCG010000008.1, from coordinate 267,535 downwards.
CGATGCCTGGGATGTCGCCTTCATCCGCTTCACCGTCGCCGCCCTCGTCACCTTGCCGTATCTGATGAAGCACGGCTTCGGCTTCCGCCCGGTGGGGGCGGTCGTGCTGATGGTGGCGGGAATCGGCGTTCCCTACATCCTCACGATCGCGCAAGGTCTGAGTTCGGCGCCGGTCCGGCTCTTCGCTGCCGTGACGCCGCCGATGATGGTGGGGCTGTCGACGCTGCTCGTCTCGCTGCTCTACCGCAGACTGCCGCCCCGCGCCGTGCTTGCGGGCGTGGCGGTCATCGTCGTCGGCGTCACCATGATGGGGGCGACGAGCCTGCTGGAGGACGGCGCGAGCCCGCTCGGCGCCTACCTGCTGTTTCTGCTGGGCGCGCTCTTGTGGGCGGGCTTCACGGTCACCACTAAGGAGACCGGAATCTCCGCGATGAAGGCGACCGCGCTCGTCTCCTTCTGGTCGGCGGTGTGCCTGTGGCCAGTCTATCTCTGGCTGAAGGGAACGGCGATCGTCCACGTTCCGCTCGACGTGATCGCCACCCAGGCGATCTATCAGGGCATTCTGGTCTCCGTCGGGGCGCTGTTCTTCTATTCCACCGCGGTCCGCGCACTGGGCGCGATCGCCGGATCCACCTTCGCGGCACTGGTACCGGGGTTCGCGACGGTCTGGGCCGCCGTGCTGCTGGGCGAGGTGCCGAGCGCGTTTGCGATCGTCAGCATCGCTGTCGTCTCCACGGGCATGATCGTCACCTTGCTGGCGGGTGCGCGCAGACGCGTCTAGAGCGTTTTCTTCAGCCTGTTCTCATCGCGAAACCGCCCGGCGCGACGGCGGGCGGCGAGTGTTCCCGCCTCAACGACCTGCTGGCCGCGAAAACGAAAAAGCCGCGGGCTCCGGTCGGGGCCCGCGGCTTTCAAAACCGAATGCGGCGCGTTCAGCGCTTGACGATGACCTTGGCGCCGACGTCGACGCGGTCGTAAAGGTCGATGACGTCCTCGTTGGCCATGCGGATGCAGCCCGACGAGACCGCCTGACCGATGGTCCAGGGCTCGTTGGAGCCGTGAATGCGGTAGAGCGAGGAGCCGAGATACATGGCGCGCGCGCCGAGCGGGTTGTTCGGACCGCCTTCCATATAGGCCGGCAGGTGGCGCCCCTTGCGCCGCTCACGCGCGACCATCTGCGGCGGCGGCGTCCAGCCCGGCCATTCCGCCTTGCGGGAGATGTGCTTGGTGCCCGCCCACTGGAAGCCTTCACGGCCGACGCCGATGCCGTACTTCATGGCGCGGCCGCCCGGCATCACGTAGTAGAGCCGGCGCTCGCCGGTGTCGATGATCACCGTGCCCGGCGCCTGGCCGCCGTCATAGGCGACGACCTTCTTGTCGATCGGCGACTTGCCGCTGTGCGCGCCCGGTCCGATCTTCATCCATGTCCGCGTCGCCGGATCGAAGACCTTCGTATATGCGGCGGCCGAGGAGGCCGCCATCATGCCGCCGACCGTCAGGGCCGCCGCTATCGTGAGAAGCTTGCGCATCCCATTCCCCTTTGAAAATCGCCCATATTCGCCCTGCCGCGGCCGACGGCGCCTCGCGCCTTCCGTGCGACCGGAATTCATGCCTTACACTGCCGGAACCATTGCGCCCGAGAGCGGTCGCGCAGGCAAAGCCCCCGCGACGGGTCCTCCCGAACAAGCCTGCCGGCCGCACCGGTCGCGCCCCGCTCCGCCACCTTGCAACGGGCCCTGCGGCGCGCGGACCGATGTCCGCACCAACTCGACACAACGGATTGCGACGGTAAGGCTGGTTCGGTTTCGATCTTGTTAAAGAAGAAGCCGCCGGACAAGCCGTGATTGCGGTCACAATGTGGTCGAATTGGGCAAATCGCGGGCGATGTTGTCATGTAGACACATGTCAATTTCCGCGAGAGTGCCCTGCCGGTCAGGCGGTGACGAGGGCCTTGGCCACCTCGAAGTTCTCGGCGAATTCCAGCCGGCGGGCGAGGCCCATCTGGTTCAGGATCGCCAGCGGCTGCTCCTGGATGCCGGTGACGATGACGCGGGTGCCGCGCGCAGCACAACGTTCCACGAAATGGGTGAGCGCGCCGACGCCGGTGGCATCGATGAGCGGCACCTCGCGCATGCGCAGGATGAACACCGGCGGCGTGGGGCCTGCGCGCTCCAGAACCTCGCCGAGCCGCGAGGCGGCGCCGAAGAACAGCGGCCCGCGCAGCTGGAAGACCTCCACCCCCTCCGGCAGCGCCTGACGCTGGTCGTTGGCGGGAAGCGGATCTGCGAAATCGTCGACCTCCTCCTCGATCGCCGATACGCCGAGCTTGACGGCGACCGCTTGCGACATGCGGTGCATGAAGGCCATAGCCGCCATGACGACGCCGACCTCGATGGCGACGGTGAGGTCGACCAGCACCGTCAGCCCCAGCGTGACGAGAAGGATGATGCGCTCGTCGAAGGGCGCACGCAGGAGCTGGCGCATCTTGTCGAGCTCGCTCATGTTCCACGCCACGATGACGAGGACGGCAGCGAGGCTCGCCAGAGGGATGAATTCGGCAAGCGGCGCGAGAAACAGCATGAAGGCCAGCACGAAGACTGCGTGAAGCATGCCGGAGACGGGCGAGCGCGCGCCAGTGCGGATGTTGGTGGCCGTGCGCGCGATGGCACCCGTCGCTGGCAGCCCGCCGAACAGCGCCGAGCCCATGTTGGCGACGCCCTGGGCGACCAGTTCGCAGTTGGAGCGGTGGTGCCGGCCGGTCATGCCGTCGGCGACGACGGCCGACAGCAGGCTTTCCACGCCGGCCAGAAACGCGATGGTGAGCGCGGAGGGCAGCAGCTCGGTGAGCCGGGCGAGCGAGACGGCGGGCATTTCCGGCAAGGGCAACGAACGCGGCAGGGCGCCGAAGCGCGAGCCGATGGTATCGACCGGCAGCGACAGCGCGGAGGCGGCGAGCGAGGCGACGGTGACGGCGATGAGGAAGGCCGGCCATCTCGGGCGCAGACGGCGGATGACGATGATCAGCGCCAGCGCGCCGAAGGCGATGATCATGTTGTCGGGCGAGAGCGTGTCGCGCGCGGCCCAGAAGGCCTCCCACTTGGCCACGAACTCGGCCGGCACGCTTTCCATCGAAAGGCCGAACAGGTCCTTGATCTGGCTTGAGAAGATGATGACGGCGATGCCGGCGGTGAAGCCGGTGACGACGGGCTCGGGGATGTACTTGACGAAGGTGCCGAGGCGGAAGACCCCGGCGGCGACCAGAAAGAGCCCGGCCATGGCGGTGGCCAGCACCAGCCCGTCATAACCGTGCTGGGCGATGACGTTGTAGACGACCACGACGAATGCGCCGGTCGGTCCGCCGATCTGGAAGCGCGAGCCGCCGAGCGCGGAGATCAGGAAACCGGCGATGACGGAGGTGATCAGCCCCTTGTCGGGCGTGGCGCCCGACGCGATGGCCAGCGCCATGGCGAGCGGCAGCGCGACGATGGCGACGGTCAGCCCGGCGGTCACGTCGGCGCGGAAATGGCCGAACGAGTAGCCCTCGCGAAGCACGGTGATGAGTTTGGGCACGAATAGGTGCCACGCAGGCGTCTGGCGGTGCGGCATTCTGGCAGGTCTCGGTGAAGGGATGTCCCTCTTGCACCCGCGCGAGGGCGGCGGTCAAGGACAACCTTGGGCGGACCGCGCGAGGGGGCGGTGACGGCGGCATGCCTCGCCGCGTGCGCGCTCTCCCGGCAAGGGCGCGATAGCGACGGCGGTCCGTCTCTCCACCGTCATTGCCCGGCTTCGTCCGGGCAATCCATTGCGGGCCAGGGAATGCGCGGTGAGTGCTGGATCACCCGGACGAAGCCGGGTGATGACGGAGGAGAGGGCGGGACGAGGGCGAAGGGAAAGGGAAAGGGCGCGTCTTCCCTCAAAGATCCAGCACCACCCAGGCCGGGTCGTGGTCGCTGCCGTCGCCGCCGTGGCGGGTGCGGCGGTCGATGAAGGCTCCGGCGAGATGCGGCGCCAGCGCCGGGCTCAGCCAGATCTGGTCGTATTGCTCATATTGCGGAAACTCGGGCCCCGGCGGGTTGAAGCGGTGGGTCCAGTTGACGCTCGCCGGCCCGGGTCCCTGGCCGGGCGTCTCCGGCTTGGCGGGGCGTGTCTCCTGCGCCTCGGTGAGCCCGTTGACGAGCGTGCCGCCGGCAAAGGCGAGCATCGGCGCGAGGAAGGGCGAGGCCGGCGGATCGTTCATGTCGCCGAGCAGCACGAAGCGGCTGTCGGGGCCCTCGGTCGCGGCGATGATCGCGCCGATCGCCTCTGCCTGCCGGCGACGGCGCTCGTTCGCCTCCGCGGCACCGGCCACCGGATCCATGTGAAAGGGCACGTAATGGCTCTTCATGTGGGTGTTGTAGACCGCAAGCAGAGGCTCGTGGTCCGGCCCGAGGATCTCGATGCGCACCAGATCGCGGCCGAAGACGCGCTTTCCCGGTTCTGCGGGGTGGGTGGCTGTCTGGTAGGAGGTGATGGCGCCGACCGGCAGCCGCGAGAGCAGGCCGACATCGATGAGGCGCGGGTCGTTGCCCTCGATCAGGGCGATCTCGTCATAGGCGCCGCCGAGATAGTCGCGGTTGAACTGCCTGAGGATCTCGCGGTGCTCCACCTCCTGCACGCCGAGCACGTCCACGTCCAACGCCTCCACGATCCGCCGGGCGATCGTCACCGTGTCCTCGGGGTCCTTCTCCTTGACGAGACGGCCCATGAAGGTGCGCACCTGCACCGAGTTCTCGTCGAAGGTCAGCGTGATGCCGCCGTCGGAGACGGAAGGCGGCCGGTCAATTGCGCCGGCAAAGTTGAATCGCGAGAACAGATTGTTGAGATTGAAGGTTCCGACCTTGATCTGCATGAAGACCCCCGAAGAAAAACTGCATGGCAAATGAAAAAAAACAACGCTTGCCGATGGTATTTCTTTCGGGAAAAGCCCGTCAAGGAAACGGTCGTTTCATAATGCGAGGGAGGGCGCGGCGGTCGTGGCGTTTCCCGGGGCTATTCCCCCATCCGCCGCGACACGAACCTGGCGAGCGCCGGGCCGGTCGCCACGATCAGCAGGAAACGGGCGATCTGCATCGCCATGACGAAGGGCACGTCGACCGAAACATTCGGCGAGGCGGCGATGATGGCCACCGTGTCGGCACCGCCGGGGCTCATGGCGAGATAGGCGGTGAGCGGATCGACGTCGGCAAAGATCACCAGCAGGCCGGCAAGCCCGCAGCACACCGCCACCAGCATGAAGATGGAGAGGAGGATGCGCGGCGTGGCGCGCGCCGCGTGGCGGAGCACCTGCTTGTCGAAGCGCAGGCCGATGCCCCAGCCGATGGCGACATAGGCAACGGCCAGCAGCAGCGGCGGCAGCTCGATGGTCAAAAGGCCGAGATCCTGCAGTACCGCGCAGGCGATCATCGGCAGCACGAAGGCGAGCGCGGGCACCTTCAGGAGCCGGTGCAGCACGAGGCAGACCGCGACGACGGCAAGTGTGGCCGCGAGGTTCGCCCAGTCGGGTGCTTCGAACCACGGCACGGGCGCGCCGGCGCCGCTGGTGTCGGCCCAGATACGGGCGACTGCGGCGGCAAGCCCGGCGACGATGATGACGCGGGTGAACTGCATAAAGGCGACGAGGCGCATGTCGGCGCCGAATTCCTCCGACATGAAGGTCATCACCTGCGCGGCACCCGGCGAGGAGCCCCAGATGGCGGTGGAGCCGGGCAGGACTTTCAGCCGTGCGAGCGACCAGCCGAGCAATGCGGAGGCGAGGATGACGGAGAGCACGCCCCCGGCGAAGACCGGCCAGTCGCGCGCGATCTCCTGCAGCACCGGAAGTTCCAGGGTGCGGGCGATCATGCAGCCGATCAGCGCCTGCGCCACCAGATAGGGCAGGCGCGGCACGTACATGCCGCCGTTCGTCAGCGCGGCGACGATGCCGGCCACCATGGCGCCGAGCAGGATGGCGGCGGGAAGCCCGGTCAGTTCCAGAAGAGCGACGAGGACGAACGACAGCGCGGCGAGGCCCGCCCAGCGCAGCGGCGAACCGTTGCGCGGCGGCGGCGGGCGAAAGCCGACCGGATCGGCGGAGATTTGCGTGTCCGGCCTGACGTCCCGCGGCGTTTCGCTCTCCATGGCGTGGTCCATAGTCTAGGCGCCGAGAAGCGCGAGCATCGCGTCCGTGGTGCCGGTCTCGCCCAGGCGCGGGAAGATGTTCTTCAGCGAATTCTCGTGCGCATCGGCCTTCATGTCGCTCATGGCATCGGTGACGAGCGACACGTTGAAGCCGGCCTCATAAGCCTGTCGCGCGGTCGATTCCACGCCGATGGAGGTGGCGATGCCGGCCAGCACAATGTGGGTGATGCCCTGCTGCTTCAGCCAGGCCTCGATGCCGGTCGTCGCAAACGCGCCCCAGCTCTTCTTGGTGAAGAGTGGCTCGTCCGGCTTGCGGTCGAGGTCCGGAACGAGATCGGCCCAGTCTGCCGGGCGCTCGCCGCCGGGCATGGCCTGTTCGGTGCGGCCCGGCGCGCCGCCGGCGACATTGACGAAGACCACCGGACGGCCGGCCTTGCGGAAGGCGTCGGCAAGCTGCACCGATTTCGCGACGATGCCGGCCGCCGGATGAACGGTCGGCAGGGCGACGATACCCTTCTGGAGGTCGATAAGGACGAGGGCGGTCTTGTTGTCGAGGGTGGTGAAGGGCATGGAGGGAACCTCTCGTTTCGTCAGTGTCGAACATGGTGCGGCAGGCTTGCGCCCCGCCGGCCCCTGCGTCGCCTCCCCCCACAGCGGCGCGGTTCGGCGGCGTTCGCCGACCAGGGGGCCGGCGAACGCCGCAAACCGCAACCGGGCGCTACTCGCCCGGTTCCTTGACGTGGCGGCCGAAGTCGGGCGCAGGGGTTTCCTGGCCGGCCTCGATGATGTTGCGCCGGATATAGCGCGTGCGCTCGAACGCCTTGTAGAGCGCCTCGCCATCGCCCCAGCGCACGGCGCGCTGGAGGGCGGCGAGTTCCTCGGAGAAGCGGCCGAGCATTTCCAGCACCGCGTCCTTGTTGTTGAGGAAGACGTCGCGCCACATGGTCGGGTCGGAGGCGGCGAGACGCGTGGAATCGCGGAAGCCGCCGGCGGAGAACTTGATCACCTCCGACTGCGTCACCGTTTCCAGATCGTGGGCGGTCCCCACCAGATTGTAGGCGATGAGGTGGGGCAGGTGCGAGGTGATGGCAAGCACCCGGTCATGGCGCACCGGGTCCATTTCTTCCACGTTTGAGCCGAGCGCCGTCCAGAACGCGGCAAGGCGTGCGATGGCGTCGGCGTCGCTGCCTTTCACCGGCGTGATGAGGCACCAGCGGTTCTCGAACAGCTCCGCAAAGCCAGCGTCCGGGCCGGAATGCTCGGTGCCGGCGATCGGGTGGGCCGGCACGAAATGCACGCCTTCGGGGATGTGCGGCGACATCGACTTGACGACCGCCTCCTTGACGGAGCCGACGTCGGAGACGATGGCGCCGGGGGCAAGCGCCGGGGCGATCCACTTGGCGACCGGGCCGCACGCGCCGACCGGCACGCACAGGATGACCAGATCCGCACCTTCCACCGCCTCTGCCGCATCGAGATAATATCGGTCGCCGAGCCCCAGCTCGCGGGCGCGGTCGAGCGTCGTCTGGGAGCGCGTGGAGATGACGATCTCCTCCGCCAGCTCCTTGCGGCGCGCCGCCAGGGCAATCGAGGAACCGATCAGGCCGATGCCGATCAGGGTAAGGCGTTTGAAGGGCGGTTTCATTGGTCCATTCGTTCGTGTTGGTGAAAATGCCTGCCCTATTGCAGGCGCGATGAGGCTCTTACCCGGCATGGCGCGCCGTGGCTAGGGCAAGTTGTGGAGTGAGGGCCAGGGAAGGGGCAGGAAAGGGAGCCAGAAAGGGAGCCGGAAAGGGAAATGGTGTGGCCTTCGGCCACGCTGATGCGCTGGATCCCGGATCGGCGCTCGGCTTCGCCTCGCTTGTCCGGGATGAGGGAGGGTGTGTTGGGCTTCAAGCCAACCAAATACGTCCTCATTCCGGGCGGTCTGCGGCGAAGCCGCATGGCCAGACCCGGAATCCAGCGCAACAAGCGCGGCGAAGCCGCTCATCAATACTTCTGAGAGCCTCAGCCGGCGAAGAATTCCTTCAGCGCGTCGATCACTGCGTGGTTGGCCTCTTCGGTGCCGATGGTCATGCGCAGCGCGTTCGGCAGACCGTAATTGTCGACCCGGCGCAGCACCAGGCCGCGCTCCAGCAGGAAGGCATCCGCATCCGCCGCCCGCTTGCCAGGCACGTCGGGAAAGTGGATCAGGACGAAGTTGCACACGCTCGGCGTCACCGTCAGCCCGAGCGCCTCCATCTCCTTCGTCACCCAGGGCAGCCACGTCTCGTTGTGGTCGAGCGCCCTGTCGAGGAAGCCGCGGTCCTCGGCGGCCGCGACGCCGGCGGCGATAGCCGCGGCGGAGACGTTGAACGGTCCGCGGATGCGGTTCATGACGTCGATGATGCCTTCGGGGCCATAGCACCAGCCGATGCGCAGCGCGGCAAGGCCGTAGACCTTGGAGAAGGTGCGCGTCATCACGACGTTCTCGCTCGCGCTCACCAGCTCGATGCCGGCGGCGTAGTCGTTGCGGCGGCAATATTCGGCATAGGCCGCATCGAGCACCAGCACCACGTTGCCCGGAAGACCGGCATGCAGGCGGCGGATCTCGTCGAACGGCAGGTAGGTGCCGGTCGGGTTGCTCGGGTTGGCGAGGAAGACGAGCTTCGTGCGCTCGGTGACCGCCGCGAGGATGGCGTCGACATCCACGGTAAGGTTCTTTTCCGGCACGACGACCGGCGTCGCTCCGCAGGCCTTGATGGCGATCGGGTAGACCAGAAAGCCGTGCTCGGGATAGATCGCCTCGTCGCCGTCGGCGAGATAGGCGCGCGCCAGCATGTTCAGGATCTCGTCGGAGCCGGCGCCGCAGACGATGCGGTCGGGATCGATCCCGTGAATGCGGCCGAGCGTCTCGCGAAGCGCGGTGGCCGTGCCGTCGGGATAGAGCTCCAGGTGGCCGGCCTCGCGGGTATAGGCCGCGATCGCGTTCGGGCTCGCGCCAAGCGGGGTCTCGTTGGAGGAGAGCTTGATGGTCCTGCCCGTGCCCGTGCCCTTGTGCTTGCCGGGCACATAGGCGGCGATGTCGAGGACGCCCGCACGCGGGGTGGGGCGGAGGATCTCCTCCTGTTCGGCCTGGCCGGCCAGATCTGCCTGGTCAGAAACGGTATCGATATTCGTCATTTCAACGTCTCGCTCCCGATGGCGCCGCCTGTCGCGGGCCGGGCGCCGGTCGGCCGGGCCCCTGATGGCCGCATCCGCCGGGCCGATGTCACGGTATCGGTCTCAGAAATCGTCGTCGTCGCTGTCGTCGAGATCGATCGCGGCCGCATAGCCGCCGACCTCGCGCAAGGGACCGGGCTCGGCACCGGCGCGCTCCAGAAGGGCGGCGACGGCATCGCGCGTCATGTCCCCGGGCACCGCGATCAGCGCATCGGTGCCCTCGTTCATATGTCGCGCGAGGATCTCGATGCCGGCCTCCGCCAGCGCGCCGTCGGGCCGCTTGCCGGACCAGTTTGTCGAGTAGACGCGGATGTCGGGATCGCCCGGCTCGGAGACGGGCGGGGAGAGCACCAGCGCGGGCATGTCCGCCGGCCGGCCGGTCTCCAACAGAAAGGGCAGGCGGGCCAGAATGTGCGGGCCGTCTCCGCCGAGCGCGCGCCACCACGGCGTATCGGCGGCGCGGGTGAGCGCGATCACGCCGAGATCGGTGGTGGACTCCGCGACCGCTGCCACGACCGCGTCCGGGTCCTCCTCGGTGACGAGGTCGAGCGTGAAGCCGAAATAGAAGCGCGCCGCGTCGCGCATGTCGATCGCGTCGGCGCTGCCGTCGAGGTGGACGACATAGTCCGCCTGAAGCCGCGTGAAGGTGGAGATGATCTCCCGCCAGATGTGTTCCACCGTGATCATCGGCAGCGAGCCCTCGTGCCGCTCCACCAGCCGGCGCATCATGTCGGCCTCGCGCAAGGGGCGGAAGGCGGCGCCCGACGGGGCGGCGGCACCGGAGGTCTGCGTGCCCCCGGAAGTCTGCGTGCCCTTCGCCTCCACCAGCGCGTCGATGATGGTCGAGCGCTCGATCAGCAGGCCGTGGATCCGCTCGTCGATCTGGTCGATGCGGGAGCGGAGGTCGGCGAGCCTGTCGGTCTCGGAGGTCGGCGCTGCGGGCGACGAGGTGGGCATGGAGCGTTCCGGTCGATGTGTAGAGGGTTGCGATGTTTTGCCGGCGCGCGCTCGCGCTCCGGCGCGCTGCTTGCGCGAGGTTGATCGCTCTTTCATAGGCAAGGCACGCGGCGAAATCAAAAGGAAAACGGTGGCACGGGGCGTGGCGTGAGGGAGGGGGCGCGGAGGCGGGAGAGGGGCTGACGGAGTGGGCGGCGAGTGGTTCTCGCCTCCTTGTCATTCCCGCGCAGGCGGGAATCCAGCACTCCCGGAGGGCGGTTTTATTTCCCATGCCTGAGCCTGTGGTTGCTGGATCCCCGCCTGCGCGGGGATGACAATCGAAAGATCTCAGTGCGGCTCGCGCGATGCCTGCTCTCCTGCCGGCCCCCCCCGCTTTCACGGCCTATCGTATTGACAGTCCGCCGCGCACCATCCTACCTAGGCGACCGTCTTTCCTGTCAGAAGGGGCGTTCCCTCTGACCCATTCTCAGCGCGGGATCCGGACACGAAATGACATCGCAAGACGGCGACGCCCTGACCGACGCGGCACGGCTGCGCGAGGCGGATGAGCCGTCGAGCCCGGTCATCCGTTTCGGCAAGGACAAGCCGCTGCGGCTCGACGCCGGCGTCGACCTCGCCCCCTGGCAGATCGCCTACCAGACCTACGGCACGCTGAACGAGGACAGGTCCAACGCCATCCTCGTCTGCCATGCGCTGACGGGCGACCAGTACGTCGCCTCCACCAACCCGCTGACCGGCAAGCCCGGCTGGTGGTCGATGATGGTCGGCCCCGGCCGGCCGATCGATACCGACCGCTTCTTCATCGTGTGTGCCAACGTGCTGGGCGGCTGCATGGGCACCACGGGGCCCGCCTCCACCAATCCCGAGACAGGCAAGCCCTGGGCGCTCGACATGCCGCTGGTGACGATCCGCGACATGGTGCGCTCGCAGGCGATGCTGATCGACGAGCTGGGCATCGACAAGCTGTTCGCCGTCGTCGGCGGCTCGATGGGCGGCATGCAGGTGCTGCAATGGGCGGCGAGCTATCCCGACCGGCTGTTCTCCGCCGCGGTGCTGTGCGCCGGCGCGCGCCATTCCTCGCAGAACATCGCCTTTCACGAGGTCGGCCGCCAGGCGGTGATGGCCGATCCGGACTGGTGCGAGGGCAAGTATCTGGAACGCGGCACCCGCCCGTCCAAGGGGTTGGCGGTGGCGCGCATGGCGGCGCATGTCACCTACATGTCGGACGTGTCGCTGCACAGGAAGTTCGGCCGCTCCCTGCAGGACCGCGAACACGTCACCTTCGGCTTCGATGCCGATTTCCAGATCGAGAGCTACCTGCGCCACCAGGGCATGAGCTTCGTCGACCGCTTCGACGCCAATTCCTATCTCTATGTCACGCGCGCGATGGACTATTTCGATCTGGCGGCGGATTACGGCGGGGTGCTGGCGCATGCCTTCAAGGGCTCGAACACGCGCTTCTGCATCGCCTCGGTGACGAGCGACTGGCTGTTTCCGACCTCCGAAAGCCGGGCGGTGGTGCATGCGCTCAACGCGGCGGCCGGCAACGTCTCCTTCGTGGAGATCGACAGCCCGCGCGGCCACGACGCCTTTCTTCTGAACGAGCCGGAGCTCTTCACCATGGTGCGCGGCTTCCTGACCGGCGCGGCGCTCTCGCGCGGCATCCTGCCGCCGGCGCTTGCCGACGAGATGCCCGCCGATAACGGGGAGGAGCATTCCTGATGTCCGATGCCCCGATGACCGAAACCCGCATCGACTACAAGGTGATCGCGGAACTGGTGGCGCCGAATTCCCGCGTGCTTGACGTGGGCTGCGGCGACGGCGAGCTGCTGCAGGTTCTGGCCACGAGCAAGGGCGCGGATGCGCGCGGGATCGAGATTTCGCAGCTCGGCGTGAATTCCTGCGTGGCGCGCGGCCTGTCGGTGATCCAGGGCGATGCCGACGAGGACCTTGCCGCCTATCCCGACGGCGCCTTCGATTACGTGGTGCTGAGCCAGACGCTGCAGGCCACCTGGGACCCCAAGGCGGTGATGAGCCACCTTCTCAGGATCGGGACGCACGTGATCGTGTCGATCCCGAATTTCGGCTACTGGCAGAACCGGCTGCACCTCCTGTTCCGCGGTCGGATGCCGGTGACGGACTATCTGCCCCATTCCTGGTACGACACGCCGAACATCCACTTCTGCACGATCCGCGATTTCGTGGAGCTGACCAAGGAACTGGGCTGCACGGTGGAGAAGGCAGTGGCGCTCAACGGCATCGGCCAGCGCATCCCCATCCAGGCACCGTGGTGGCTGTGGAACCTGTTGGGCGAGCAGGCGGTGTTTCTGTTGAAGAAGTAACGTGGTGGCGTGGTGCGAGGGGGCCATCCTTCGCCACCACACTCCCCGCGCACTCTTCCTCACTCGCTAGGAGACGTTCGCCCGTGCCGCGACGTGCCGGCGGTTCCCCTTGGCGGGACGTCGGTGACGAAGACCGGGCGCAAGAGGCGGGCGGCGGCCTTTTCCGGCTCTTTCGGAATGGTCTGGTAGAGCTGCTTTTCCGCCTCCACCACCAGAACGCCGGCAAAGGCCGGCCACAACCGGTGACCGACGCGTTCCCAGCCGCGTGCGGAACGCAGCACGAGACGCGAGCGGAACGGCGGCACGTAGAGCGCTCCCTCGGCGGCTGCCGGCACGAAGCGCGTCTGGCGCAGGAAGGCGGAGAGCTGCCCGCGCGAGAACGGCCGGCCATAGCCGAACGGCGTCGTCTCGAACTGCGACCACAGCGACCGCCGGTTCGGCACCACCGCCAGCAGCCGGCCGCCCGGCACCAGCACGCGCCACACCTCGCGCAACACCGCAAGCGAATCGTTGGAGAGGTCGAGCGTATGGACCAGCAGCGCCCGGTCGATGCAGGCATCGGGCAGCGGCAGGTTGCCCTCGTCGACGAGGGTCGTCCGGCTCGGCCCCTCCGGCGGCCACGCGATCACCCCCTGTTGCGCCGGCATGGCGACGACGATGCGTTCCGCCTGACGCAGATAGGGGCGCAGGTACGGCGTGGTGAAGCCGAGCGAGAGCAGCCGCATTCCCCGGATGTCCGGCCACAGCGCCTGGATGCGCTGGCCCACCAGCTGGCGCACGACGAGGCCGATCCGCTGCTCGTAGAACCGTCTCATGTCGCGAACGTCGAGATACATCGGACCTACCGACAGGGCCTGCCGCGCGCGGTGGAGCACGCGAGCCGGCGGAAGATGGAGGACGCCGGGGGCAGCCGGACGATTCTCGCCCCCGGGACCGTGTGGCGCCGATTGAACCGGCTTGCGCGCGCACATGCAATCGCTGCGTCGCGCGCGCGCCGGAAACGGGACGCTGCGAAGGCATCCCGTGCGCCGGTTCGCAGTGCACGGGCCGCTTGCCATATGGAGCACGATCGGGCAACGATTCCGCCGCTCACGGGTTTCAAACGGCAACGCCGTTGTCGCCCGCGAAGGCCCGCTGCCTCAAAAGGCCCCGAAACACGGGCAGGCTGGACGCGTCAACAGCTCGCACTCGCGGGGGTGTTCGGCCTCGACATTTTCTGCATAGTGCCGGCGACGATGTCGAGATGACGATTTGAGCGCAGTACGGATTTGCGCATAACTGCAACCGAAGGGAGAGCGGATATGAGCTTGTTGGAGATCCGCCAATTCATGTGCCTCGATGACAATTTCGGCGTGCTGGCGCACGATCCGAAATCGGGGGCGACCTTGACCGTCGATGTGCCGGATGCGGACGCGGTGGCCAGGGAACTCGACAAGGCCGGCTGGAAGCTCACCCACATCCTGATCACCCATCACCATGCCGACCACACGCAGGGGCTGAAGGCGCTGAAGGCAAAGACCGGCGCCCACGTGATCGGGCCGGTGAAGTCCGCTTCCCGCTTTCCCGAGTTCGACCAGAACGTCGGCGACGGCGACACGGTGCGCTTCGGCGCCTACGATATCTGCTGCATCGCCACGCCGGGCCACACGCTCGACCAGATCTCCTACTGGCTGCCGGAGGCGGAGGTGGCGTTTACCGGCGACACGCTGTTCGCCATGGGCTGCGGGCGCATCTTCGAGGGCACGCCGGAAATGATGTGGGCCTCGCTGGAAAAGCTCGTCACCATGCTGCCGCCGCAGACGGCGATCTATTGCGGCCACGAATACACGCTTGCCAATGCGCGCTTCGCGGTGACCGTCGATCCCGCGAACTCCGCGCTCGCCGACCGGCTGGCGGAGGTTGAGACGTTGCGCGAGGCGGGCAAGCCGACGCTGCCCACGACCATGGCGCTGGAAAAGCAGACCAACCCCTTCCTGCGCGCGCGCGATCCCGGCGTGCAGGAGGCCGTCGGGCTCATTGGCGCCCCGGCCGACGAGGTGTTCGCCGAGGTCCGCCACCGCAAGGACACGTTCTAAAGCGGCGCGGAGAGGGGAAGGCCTGCCAGCGGGCTCTCCCCGTTCGATACGATCCGCCGGACCGCGCCAAGCAGGAGGACGAGCATGCCCGAACCGTATCTGGGTCTGAGTGCGGAGGAGGTCGTCCAGCGGCTTCGCCTGGAGCCGCATCCCGAAGGCGGCTTTTTCCGCGAAACCTTCCGCGACGCGGCCACGGTCAACGGCCGCGCGCGTTCAACGGCGATCTATTTCCTGCTGCCAGCGGGCGTCGTTTCCGCCTGGCACAAGGTGGATGCGGTGGAGGTCTGGCACCACTATGCCGGCGCGCCGCTGACGCTGTCGCTGTCGGCCGGCGAGGGCAAGCAGGAGATCACGCTGGGGCCGAACATTCTGGCCGGCCAGCAGCCGCAGGCGGTGGTGCCGGAAGGCGTGTGGCAGTCGGCGGAAAGCCTCGGCACGTGGACGCTGGTGGGCTGCACCGTCGCCCCCGCCTTCGAGTTCGACGGCTTCGAGATGGCGCCGGACGGCTGGGAGCCGGCGTAAGCGGATATTGCGAGGGAAACGGAGCGGCTTCGCCGCAGCTTGCCCACGCTGGATTCCGGGTCTGGCCATGCAGCTTCGCTGCAGACCGCCCGGAATGAGGAGCAAATGTTTGGCTTGAAGCCAAAACCACACACCCTCATTCCGGACAAGTGAGGCGGCAGCCGAGCGCCGATCCGGAACCCAGCGCAAGGAGGGAAGCGAAGCCGCTCCGCCAGTCTCCCCTCGCTACTTCTTCGCCACCATGTCGTGCGAGAGCTGGCCGAGCCATGTCTCGCTCAGCACGTCGTCGCCGTGCTTGAGGTAGACGCGCGCCTCCACCGGATCTTCCACCGGCGTCTTGGCGTCGAAGACGAGACGCCAGCGGTCGGTGCCGACGACGGGCAGGACGTAGGGCTCGATCGCCTTGCCGTCCGAAAGCTCCACCACCGCCTTCACGCCCGACTTCTGCGTCAGGCCCTTGAGCGACGGACCCTCGAAATCGATGACGACCTTGATCCGGTCGTCCGGGCGCGGCTGGCCGGGAACCCCGCCCTGGCCGACGCGGGTCGCAACCACGCGTGCGCCGCTTTCCGGCAGCGGATGGTGATCGGCCCAGGTCATGCGATAGGCGAGCGACAGCGTGCTGCCGGCCTTCGGCTGCTCTTTCGGCGTCCAGTAGGCGACGATGTTGTCGAAGATCTCGTCATCCGTCGGGATCTCCACCAGCTGGACGGAGCCGGGGCCGAAGGGCCTGAGCGGATGGATCCAGACAGACGGGCGCTTGTCGTAGAAGACGCCGTCGTCCTGATAGTCCTCGAAATTGCGGTCGCGCTGGGCAAGGCCGAAGCCCTCCACGTCCGGTACCTGGAAGGTGGAGGTGCGCACCACGTGCGGATTGTTCAGCGGGCGCCAGATGCGCTCGCCCGTGCCCGACAGGATGGCGAGGCCATCGGTGTCGTGAACCTCCGGGCGCCAGTCGCGTGCTGTCGAGCGGTTGGTCTCCGAATACCAGTACATGGAGGTGAGCGGCGCCACGCCGAGCCGTTCCACGCCTTTTCGGAAGAACAGCCGGCTGTCGACGTCGACAATCTGGCCTTTGCCGTCCTCGTTTGTGAGCGCCATCTTGTAGGCACCGGTGACGGATGGAGACTGCATCAGCGCGTAGATTACCAGCGTCTGGCCCTCATGCTCGGGCGGGGCGAGCCAGAAATCGGAAAAGCGCGGGAATTCCTCCGGCGTGGAGAGCCCGGTATCGATCGCGAGCCCGCGCGTCGACTGGCCATACTGGCGCGACTGGCCGTCGGTGCGGAAATAGCTGGCGCCGAGATAGGAGATCCAGTCGGTCTTCAGGTCGGGCCGCATGACGCGGAAGCCGGCGAAACCGATATCGTGCGGCAGGGCCTTGGCGGGGCTGTCGTCCGGCATCTCGAAGGCGTCCGGCGAATAGAGGATCTCGCGCGCCTGGCCGTCGGCGACCTCGTACATCCGCACGGGTTCCTTGAAATAGCGGCCCATGTGGAAGAACTGGATCGGCGCGTCCTTGCCGATGGTGATCGTCTCCGACGGCTTGAACCGGATCTTCCAGTGGGCGTCGTAGTCGATCTTTTCCAGCGTGTTGGCGGCGCGCACGGCGGGCGCCTCGTAGGGGGCGGCCGCGAGCGTGCGGGCGCGTTCGATCAGGCTGTCGAAGCTGAAGGGCTCGGGCGCGCCAAGCTTCAGGGCCGGTTCTGCGGCAAAGGCGGTGGTGGCGGCGATGGCGAGAGCAAGGCTCGTCAGGATGCGAAGCATGAAGAGGGCCTCGGGTCTTCGGGAAGGGCGGCTTGCACCGCGGAGGGGACGGTTGAAGGGATGCCAAAACGGGAGCGTTCCGGCAACCGGTTACGATGGCGCGCTATGGAGACGAGGCAAAATGGCGCCAGCAAGGCAAGCGGAGACAGGGCGATGTGCGTGCGTCCGACCCCGCCGTTCCGTTTCCCGAATAGTCCGCGCCCTCTTGCGCCACGGCCACGCTTGGCTACAGTGCGGCGCGAATTTCTCAAGGAATGGGGGCGATCCCAGCGCCCCGCACATCAGATCGGACGAACTCCATGGCGCTTGGCGAAAATAAGAAGGGCGATATCAAGAAGGTGGTGCTGGCCTATTCCGGTGGCCTCGACACCTCCATCATCCTGAAGTGGCTGCAGACGGAATACGGTTGCGAGGTGGTGACGTTCACTGCCGACCTCGGCCAGGGCGAGGAACTGGAGCCGGCGCGGCGCAAGGCCGAGATGCTCGGCATCAAGGAAATCTACATCGACGACCTGCGCGAGGAATTCATCCGCGACTTCGTCTTCCCGATGTTCCGCGCCAATGCGGTGTACGAAGGCGTCTACCTGCTCGGCACCTCCATCGCCCGTCCGCTGATCTCCAAGCGCCTGATCGAGATCGCGCACGAGACCGGCGCCGACGCCATCGCGCACGGGGCGACCGGCAAGGGCAATGACCAGGTCCGCTTCGAGCTGTCGGCCTATGCGCTCGATCCCGACATCAAGGTGATCGCGCCGTGGCGCGACTGGACGTTCAAGTCGCGCACCGATCTCATCGAATTTGCCGAGAAGTACCAGATCCCGGTTCCGCACGACAAACGCGGCGAGGCGCCGTTCTCGGTCGACGCGAACATGCTGCATTCGTCGTCGGAAGGTAAGGTCCTTGAGGACCCGGCCGAGGAGCCGCCGGCCTATGTCTACCAGCGCACCGTCGATCCGGTGGAGGCGCCCGACGTCGTCACCGAGATCGAGATCGGCTTCGAGAAGGGCGACGCGGTCAGCCTGAACGGCGAGAAGATGTCGCCGGCGACGCTGTTTGCCAAGCTCAACGACTATGGCCGCGACAACGGCATCGGCCGTCTCGATCTGGTGGAAAACCGCTTCGTCGGCATGAAGTCGCGCGGCGTCTACGAGACGCCGGGCGGCACGATCCTGCTCACCGCGCACCGGGCGATGGAATCGATCACGCTCGACCGCGGCGCCAGCCACCTGAAGGACGAGCTGATGCCGCGCTACGCGGAGCTGATCTACAACGGCTTCTGGTTCTCGCCGGAGCGCGAGATGCTGCAGGCCGCGATCGATCACAGCCAGCAGAAGGTGACCGGCACGGTCAGGCTGAAGCTCTACAAGGGCAACGTGATCGTCATCGGTCGCGCCTCTCCGTATTCGCTCTATTCGGAAGAGCTTGTCACCTTCGAGGATGACCAGGGCGCCTACGACCAGAAGGACGCCGCCGGCTTCATCAAGCTCAACGCGCTGCGGCTCAGGACACTCGCCAAGCGCAACCGGATTAAATAGCGCCCGCGCGCATTTGAGGTTTGTGGGAAGGGGCGGTCTTCGGGACCGCCCTTTTTCGTTGGGAGGAGGGGAGGGAGAGAAGGAAGGAAAGAGAGAAGGAAAGAGTGTGGAGTGGAGCGGCTTCGCCGCACGTGTTGCGCTGGATCCCGGGTCTGGCCATGCGGCTTCGCCGCAGACCGCCCAGGATGAGGGCGTGCGTGGCAGGCTTGAAGCTCCCCACACACGCCCTCATCCCGGACAAGCGAGGCGAAGCCGAGCGCCGATCCGGGATCCAGCGCAACACGTGCGGCGAAGCCGCTCCATACTTCCCTTGCTTCTCTTCCCCCTCCGGCGTTCCTTGGTTAATGCCGGTTTAACCACTCCCGCGCTAGCGTTGGCGCAATCGTTCAAATCATGCGTTCCGGTCCGCCCATGTCACCAGAAAAGGCCACGTCGTCGCGTCCGCGCGATCCCGAATCGGCCACCGCCTTTCAGCGTCTCAACACCCTGCTCGACGGCTTGGCGCCGGGGGCGGAGCCGATCGTGCTCACCGTCGGCGAGCCGCGCCACGCGTTGCCGTCCTTCGTCGGCCCGGTGATAGCCGCCAATCTCGACGATTACCGCCGCTATCCGCCCATTCGCGGCACCGACGAATTCCGCAAGACCGTCGCCGCATGGCTCGACCGGCGCTTCCGGCTGGGCGGGCTGATCGATCCGGACCGCCATGTCCTGCCGCTCAGCGGATCGCGCGAGGGGCTGTTCTATGCGGCGTTTACCGCCGTCGACATGTTGGGCAAGCAGAATCCGGCGATCCTGCTGCCAAATCCCTACTACCACCCCTATTCGCTGGGGGCGGCGAAGTCGGGGGCGGAGGCCGTCTATCTCGATGCCCATGAGGCGTCCGGCTTCCTGCCCGATCTCGATGCGCTCGATCCCGCGCTGCTCGATCGTACCGTCGCCTTCTATTTCGCCTCGCCGGCAAATCCGCAAGGTGCCGTCGCGCCTCTCGACTACTGGTGCCGGCTGATCGAACTGGCCCGCAAGCACCGCTTCTATGTGTTCGCGGACGAATGCTATTCGGAGATCTACCGCGAGACGCCGCCGCCGGGCGTGCTGCAGGCCGCGCGCGAGCTCGGCGGCGATCTTTCCAACATCCTCGCCTTCAATTCGCTGTCCAAGCGCTCCAACCTGCCGGGCTTGAGATGCGGGATCGCGGCCGGCGATGCGGATTTCATCGCGGAATGGACGACGTTGCGCAATTCCGCCGCCCCGCAGGTGCCGATGCCGGCGCAGGCCGTGGCGGTCGCCGCCTATTCCGACGAGAGCCACGTGGAGGAAAACCGCCGGCTCTACAACGCCAAGTTCGAGGCGGCGGAAACCATTCTGGGGCCCGCCTTCGGCTACGAAAAGCCGGAGGGCGGCTTCTTCGTCTGGCTTGATGTTTCTCGCCTCGGCGGGGGCGTGGAGGCTGCGAAGCGGCTGTGGCTGGAACAGGGGGTCAAGGTGGTGCCCGGCGCCTATCTGGCGCGCACTCAGGCCGACGGCTCCAATCCGGGCACGAACTTCATCCGTCTTGCAATGGT
Organism: Breoghania sp. JC706; assembly: GCF_037026715.1. Taxonomy (NCBI): domain Bacteria; kingdom Pseudomonadati; phylum Pseudomonadota; class Alphaproteobacteria; order Hyphomicrobiales; family Stappiaceae; genus Breoghania; species Breoghania sp. JC706. The sequence continues at coordinate 247,418 of NZ_JBANCG010000008.1, read as the reverse complement.
GGAAGACATCGATACGACGCGGCGGGCGCTTGTGCGGGTGGCCGCGCTTGCCGACACAAGCATCGGCGCACACGGCGCCGCAAAGGGATAGGGCATGCGAACGACGCGAGCCACAGTCGGATTTGTCGAGCCGGAGGACCGGATCCGCCGGCTTCTGAAGCGCAACATCGCGGGCGCGAGCGGTTTGCTGCTGATCGCGGCCGGCGCCGCGCTTGCCGCATCGCTCGCCACCTGGTCGGTGGAAGATCCGAGCCTGTCGCACGCAACGGACGCGGCGGTGCGCAACGCGCTCGGAACCCCCGGCGCGATCGTTTCCGACCTGGTCATGCAGATGATCGGGCTGTCCTCGGCGATTTTCCTGTTTCCAGTGGTGCTGTGGGGCTGGCGGCTGGTGGCCGGCAAGAGCCTCGGCATCAAGCGCGGCCGGGTGCTGACCTGGTTCCTGGGAACGCTTGCGGCCGCCGGCGCGCTCGCCTCGCTTCCCGTGCCCTCCACATGGCCGCTGCCGACCGGGCTCGGCGGCGTCTTCGGCGATTTGCTCAACATGGTTCCGCGTGCGCTTTCCGGGATGATGTCGGAAGGGCTCGCCGGGCTTGTCGGCGCCTTCGGCTTCGGCATTCCGGCGGTCGTCTTGATGCTGCACGCATCCGGCTGGATCGACCGCCGTCGCGGCGAAAAGGACTTCGAGAGCGATGTCGCCGCCCCCCTCTACGAGGAGGACGAGGATGATGATTACGAGGACGAGGACGACGGCGACAGCCGGTTCGCGACCTTCTTCGGCCATCTGGTCCACTGGGGCTACATGGCCGGAGCCATCCTGCGCCGCCTGTCCGGGCGCCGGCGCCGGGAGACGCCGCAGGCTTCCCACGCCTATGCCGGGCACGACGATATCTACGACGCGCCGGAGGAAGCCTACGAGGCCCCGCGTCCGCGCCGCACGCTGCGCCGGTGGCTTGCCGAAAAGCTGCTCGGCGAGGAAGAGGACATCTACGGCTATGAGGGGCGCCGCGAGCCGGGCGGCGGCCTGAGCGAGGCGCTGGCGCGCGCCGATGCCGCCTTCGACGACGAGGATGACGAGGGCGACTACGACAACGCCGGCTACGATGATGGCTACGAGGACGATTTCGAGCCGCCGGCCCGCACGCCCGTGGGTATCGCCGGTCCCGGCAGCGCGCCCGTCGCGGAAACGAACGCGCGCGTCGCCGCCCCCGCCCCGCGCCCGAGGCCCGGCAAGCGGGTGGTGCGCGAGGCGCAGCCTTCGTTCCTCGGTCCCGAGACCTACGAGCTGCCGCCGCTGGCGCTGCTGGCCGAGCCCAAGGCGCCGGGCAAGAACCAGACGATCTCCACCGATGCGCTGGAGCAGAACGCCCGCATCCTGGAAGGCGTGCTGGAGGATTTCGGCGTGCGCGGCGAGATCATCCACGTGCGCCCCGGCCCCGTCGTCACGCTCTACGAGCTGGAGCCGGCGCCGGGTATCAAGTCCTCGCGCGTCATTGGCCTTGCCGACGACATCGCGCGTTCCATGTCGGCGATCTCCGCGCGCGTGGCGGTCATTCCGGGCAAGAACGCCATCGGCATCGAACTGCCGAACCAGCGCCGCGAGACGGTTTTCCTGCGCGAACTTCTCGCCTCGCACGATTACGAGGCCTCCAAGGCGAAGCTGGCGCTGTCGCTCGGCAAGACCATCGGCGGCGAGCCGGTGATCGCCGACCTTGCGCGCATGCCGCACCTGCTCGTCGCCGGCACCACCGGCTCGGGCAAGTCGGTCGCCATCAACACCATGATCCTGTCGCTGCTCTACAAGCTCAATCCGGAGCAGTGCAAGCTGATCATGATCGATCCGAAGATGCTGGAACTCTCCGTCTACGACGGCATTCCGCACCTGCTGACCCCTGTCGTCACCGATCCGAAGAAGGCCGTCGTCGCGCTGAAATGGACCGTGCGCGAGATGGAGCAGCGCTACAAGAACATGTCCAAGGTCGGCGTGCGCAACATCGACGGCTTCAACACCCGCGTGGCGCAGGCCGCCAAGAAGGGCGAGGTGATCCGGCGCACGGTGCAGACCGGGTTCGACCGCGAGACGGGCGAGGCGATCTTCGAGGAGGAAGAGCTGAACCTGGAGCCGATGCCTTACATCATCGTCGTGGTCGACGAGATGGCCGACCTGATGATGGTCGCCGGCAAGGACATCGAGGGCGCGATCCAGCGTCTGGCGCAGATGGCGCGTGCCGCCGGCATCCACATCATCATGGCCACCCAACGCCCCTCGGTCGATGTCATCACCGGCACGATCAAGGCGAACTTCCCGACCCGCATCTCCTTCCAGGTGACGTCGAAGATCGACAGCCGCACCATCCTGGGCGAGCAGGGGGCCGAACAGCTTCTCGGCATGGGCGACATGCTCTACATGGCCGGCGGCGGGCGCATCCAGCGCGTGCACGGACCGTTCGTCTCCGATGGCGAGGTGGAGGAGATCGTCGCCCACCTGAAGCTGCAGGGCACGCCGCAGTACCTCGACAACATCACCGAGGACGACGGCGAGGGCGACGGCGGCTCCGGCGATATCTTCTCCGGCGGCGGCTCCGGCGACGAGGGCAACGACCTCTATGACCGGGCGGTGGCGATCGTCATCCGCGACAGGAAGGCGTCGACCAGCTACATCCAGCGCCGTCTGTCGATCGGCTACAACCGCGCCGCCTCACTGATCGAGCGCATGGAGCAGGAAGGCGTGATCAGCGCCGCCAACCACGCCGGCAAGCGCGAGGTGCTGGTGCCGGGCGAGGAAGATATCTGAGGGGGCGTGTTGCCGGGGGAGGAGGCTGTGTGGGCCAGCGCCGGAACCCATCGCCCCGCGACGCCGTTTCCACGCGACACGATGGCGCCGGCGCTGCACAATCTGCCCGCTGGCGCCGCAGATTCGCCACAGGCGGTTGGTAGCGCCCTTCACCGGGCGCACCCGTTCGAACGGCGCAAATGGAGAGAGCACTCATGGACTTCCGGTCACCGCGGACCCGATCCTCGCAGAGCAAGCCGGACCGGATCACCCGCAGGTCGAGCCTCGCACTGATGGCGGCGGCCGCCGCGGCGCTGGTGCTGGGCGTGTCCGGCGCCCCGTCGCCCGCGCGCGCCGCGCTCAACGACAAGCAGCGCGCCACGCTGGAAAAGATCAACGAGTACTTCAATTCGATCCGCACCATGGCCGGCGACTTCGTCCAGTTCGGCCCGAACGGCGAGCGGGCGGAAGGTCAGTTCTATCTGTCGCGGCCGGGCAAGATCCGCTTCCACTACAAGCCGCCCGCCCGCATCGACATCATCGCCGACGGCAAGTCCGTCTCGGTCAAGGACCGCAAGCTCCAGACCCAGGACATCTGGCCGCTGTCGAAGACGCCGCTGCGCTTCCTGCTGTCCAACAAGATCGACCTGACGAGCGACGCCAACGTGACGAGCGTGTCCGTCGAGCCCGATCTCGTCACCGTGATCATCACCGAGGACGGCACCTTCGTGCAGGGCAAGCTGACGCTCATCTTCGATGCGCAGACGCAGGAACTGAAGCAGTGGACAGTGACCGACGAACAGGGCCTCGACACCTCCGTCGCCATCTACAACGTCAAGACGGACGTGGCGATGAACGACAAGATGTTCGTCATCGACTACCTGGCCAACACCCGGCAGAAGAGCGGGCGGTAGAGCGTTTCAGGGTTTGGCGGGGCTGGGCGCGCGCTTTCGGCATCCCCTCTCATGCCCTTCCGCCGTCATTGCCCGGCACCCGCTTTTGCGGGCACAGGCTCCGTCCGGGCAATCCATCGCCAGCCGCAGCATTCGGGGTGCTTGCCGGATCACCCGGACTTCGCCGGGTGATGACGATGGAGGGGTATGAAGGCGCATAGAATCCGAGGCGAAGAACCAACTTCCATTTTCGGGCCATACTCCGAGGAGCGCTCGTCCGAGTGCGTTTCGAAGGATGGGCGGCTTGCTTCTCTCCATCCGGGAAGAGCTTGGGGGAAGCCTCAACCGAACGACACTGCCGCAATGGGCCGCAGGCGTGCGCCACACGCCCGACCTCAGAAGTCGCTGGCGATGCCCTTTTTCTCCCAGTCGCCGTAGCGCGTCGGCTCCGGGCCCTTGCGGCCGTTGATTTCCTTCGGCAGATCGCGCGGCGCGGCGTTCTTCCGCCGCTCCTCGGCTTCCAGAAGCGCGCGCTGGGCGGCGGGCGGCAGATCCTCGAAACGGCGGCGCGGCTCTTCGGCCGGCGGCTCGTTTGCCTGGCGGATCTCTGTTACGCGGTTTTCGGGCATGGGATCTTTTTCGCTCATCGTCTCAAACGGCTTTCCTTTGCGGGGCTTTCAGCCTATGGGCAAGGCCTCGCGCGCGATGTGCACGTCTTGCGGTGGCCCTTTTGCGTTCCCATCATATAGCGCAGGATCATGCCGGTTGCAGCCTCACGCAATCCCTCTTCTGCCCGGCGCCGTCGCAACGACACGGAAACTGGAAACGATGAACTACATCCGCACCGCAATGCTGCTGGCCGCCATGACGGCGCTGTTCATGGGCGTCGGTTTCCTGATCGGCGGAACCGGCGGCATGATGATCGCCTTCCTGATCGCGCTCGCCATGAACGCCTTCAGCTACTGGAACGCCGACAAGATGGTCCTGCGCATGCACAACGCGCAGGAGGTGGACGCGCGCACCGCGCCGGAATTCTACCGGATCGTGGAGCGGCTGGCGAAGAACGCCGACCTGCCGATGCCGAAGGTCTACATCATCGACAGCGAGCAGCCGAACGCGTTCGCCACCGGCCGCAACCCGGAAAACGCGGCCGTCGCGGCCTCCACGGGTCTCCTGCGCATCCTCAACCAGGACGAGGTCGCCGGCGTGATGGCGCACGAGCTGACCCACGTGAAGAACCACGACACGCTGATCATGACGATCACCGCGACCTTTGCCGGTGCGATCTCCATGCTCGGCAACTTCGCCTTCTTCTTCGGCGGCAACCGCAACAACCCGCTCGGCATTGTCGGCGTGCTGGTGGCGATGATCGTCGCGCCGATGGCGGCGATGGTGGTGCAGATGGCGATCAGCCGGACGCGCGAATACGCCGCCGACCGGGGCGGGGCGGAAATCTCCGGCCAGCCGATGGCGCTCGCCTCCGCGTTGCAGAAGATCTCCGGCGGCGTCGCCCATGTGCGCAACGAGGCGGCGGAACATGCGCCCGCGACCGCGCACATGTTCATCATCAATCCGCTGTCGGGGGAAAAGATGGACAATCTCTTCTCCACCCACCCGGCGACGGAAAACCGTATCGCGGCGCTCCGGGAGATCGCCCGCGAGATGGGCAGCCGCGGCGGCATGAAGCCGATGGCGCCGGCGGGCTTTTCCACCTCGCGCCGCAACGACGAGCCGCCGGCGGGCGGAGCCTCTGGGGGCGCTTCGGGCGGCTTCTCCGGCCCCTGGGGCCGCACACCCAACGACGAAGACAACGGCCCGCGCGGCCCCTGGGGATGACCCCTTGGGGCGACGGTTCCGGCCGAACCGCATGATCACGGATACCGAAACGGACATGAGACATTGAGTGCCGGCAACGACCGGACCGGCGGCGCCGACAGGCGCGGCAAGCCGGGCAACGACAAGAAGCCGCGCGCGGGCCGGAAGGCGTTCGAAGGCGGCCGCGGACCGAATTCCGGCAAGGGAGCATCCGCCGGCAAGGGAGCCAAGCACGGGGCGAAGGGGAGCGGCGGGGCCGGCAAGCCCGCGCAGCCGCGCGCGCCCGGGAACCAGCCGGCGCCCGTCATACAGGGGCTCGCTGCACGGCGCGCGGCCGTGGCGATCCTCGGCAAGGTCGTCCATTCACACCGCATGCTGGCGCTGGAACTCGACCCCTCGACCGGCCATCCGCTCTACCGTGATCTTGCCGACAACGACCGGGCGCTGGTGCGCGCGATCCTCGGCGTCGCGCTGCGCCGGCGTGGGCAGATCGCCGATCTTCTGAACAGGCTGCTCGACCGGCCGATCCCGGAAAAGACCGGCCGGGTGGAGGACATCCTTCACGTCGCCATCGCGCAGGTTCTGTTCCTCGATGTCGCCGACCATGCCGCCGTCTCCGTTGCGGTGGACGAGGCCGGGCGCGACCGCAAGGCGATGCCCTACAAGGGGCTGGTGAACGCGGTGCTGCGCCGGCTTATCCGCGAGCGCGAGGCGCTGCTGGCCGAACAGGATCCGGTGGCGCTGAATGCGCCGGACTGGCTTTTCGCGCGCTGGAGCGAGGCCTACGGCACCGAGACCGCCCGCGCCATCGCCGCCGCGCACATGGAGGAACCGGGTCTCGATCTGACGCTGAAGCCCGGCGAGGATGCGTCCGCCTGGGCAGAAAAGCTTGGTGCCGTGGTGCTGCCGACGGGCTCGCTGCGCATCGCCGAGCCCGGCCGGGTGGAGGACCTTGCCGGCTTTTCGGACGGCGCCTGGTGGGTGCAGGACGCCGCCGCCGCGCTGCCCGTGCGCCTTCTGGGTGACGTGGCGGGGAAGACCGTCGCCGATCTGTGCGCAGCACCCGGCGGCAAGACGGCCGAGCTTGCCGCCGCAGGCGCCAGGGTCACGGCGCTCGATATCTCGAAAAACCGGCTGAAGCGGGTTTCGCAGAACATGGCGCGGCTGTCGCTCGATGTTGAGACGGTCGCCGCCGATCTTGGCACGTGGGAGCCTGAAGCATCGTTCGACGCCATCCTGCTCGATGCGCCGTGTTCGGCCACCGGCACGGCCCGCCGCCATCCCGACATGCCGTGGCTGAAGCGCGAGGCCGATATCGCCACGCTCGCCGAGATCCAGGCCCGCTTCCTGCGCCGCGCGGTTTCGTGGCTGAAGCCGGGCGGGCTTCTGGTCTATTGCACCTGCTCGCTGGAGCCGGAGGAAGGCGAAGCCCAAATCGCGGCGCTGCTGGCCGAAGAGCCCGGCGTGGAGCGCGTGCCGGTCTCGGCCGACGAACTGCCGGGGCTCGAGGACCTGGTGTCGCCGGCCGGCGATCTGAGAACGCTGCCCTGTCACTGGCCGTCCGAGACCCCGCGCATGGGCGGCCTCGACGGCTTCTACGCCTGCCGGTTGAGGCGGGTGGGGTAGGGGCGAGAGTTCGGCCCTCCACTCGGTGTCATTCCCGCGCAGGTGGAATCCAGCATGCCAGAGGTGTTGGCGGTTCGAGCACTGCGGCCGGATCTGGTGGTTACTGGATCCCCGCCTTCGCGGGGATGACAAGCGGAGAGATTGCGCAAGAAAACACGGCTCGGTGATGCCGTCAGGTTTCGAAACCGATCGTACGCCGCGGCCTGATCTCTCCATCGTCATCCCCGGCGAACTCCGGGGCTGAGGCTTCGGGGCGAGAGTGCGGCCCTCCACTCGGTGTCATTCCCGCGAAGGCGGGAATCCAGCATTCCAGAGGCGTGGGCGGTTTGTATGCTGCGGCCGGATCCGGTGGTTACTGGATCCCCGCCTGCGCGGGGATGACAAGCAAACGCGGGGCGGGATTGCGCACAAGAGGGATGGCCTTCCGCCGCCACCGCGCGGCCTTTGCGCCCGTGCGTGCGGCGGCGACCTATGGTTAAGTATAATTTAATGGGATTACTTCACTTTTACACAATGGCGGAAGTGGCTCCGGAGCTGTATCCGGAGCGCTTGTTTGACGGGCGAGCGCGGCAGTACCGGCGCCGTGGCGACGCCTGAAGTCTGTTCGAGGGAATATCCGGTTTGGTGGAGAATGTGTCAGGAGGCGGCTCGGTGATGGCGCTCGAATCCATGTCCGATCAGGCACGGATTTGGCGGCTCGTGGCCTCGCACGTCTGGCGTTCCACCCTGCGCTGGATGCACGGGGGGCCGGCTTCCGCCTTCGCGCCCTTCAATGCCGTGCCGACGCGGCTGCTGATCGCGCCGCAGGATCTGCGCACCGCCGATCCCACCATCGCCGTCGATATCTATGCCGGGCGATTCGTCTTTTCCGGGCATTTTGTTGAAGCCGGCGGCCAGTCGCCGTTCGAGATCAATCCGCCGTCGCCCGACTGGGCCCGCGCGCTGCACGGCTTCGGCTGGCTGCGCCACCTGCGCGCCGCCGAAACGGCGATGGCGCGCTCCAACGCGCGCGCGCTCATCGACGAATGGATCCGTCTCGTCGGCCGGCGCCACGGCTTTGCCTGGGAGCCGGGCGTAGTCGCGCGCCGGGTGCTCTCGTGGCTGTCGCAATCGCCGCTTCTGCTGGAGAACTGCGACCGCGACTTCTACCGCCGGTTCCTGAAGTCGCTCGCCCGGCAGGTCCGCTTCCTGCGCAAGACCGTGAACGAGGCGCCCGACGGCCTGCCGCGCCTGCTCGCCACCATGGCGATCGCGGCGGCCTCCATCTCCATGTCGGGGCAGGGCCGGTTCGCCCGCATGTCGCTGAAGCGGCTCGATCTGGAGCTGACACGCCAGATCCTGCCCGATGGCGGCCATATCTCGCGCAACCCCGGCGCGGTTCTGGAAATCCTCGCCGACCTGCTGCCCATCCGCCAGGCCTTCACCAGCCAGGGGCTGCCGCCGAGCCAGGCGATGATGGACGCGGTCGACCGGATGATGCCGATGATCCGCTTCTTCCGCATGGGCGACGGCTCGTTCGCCCATTTCAACGGAATGGGCGCGACCTCGGGCGATCTTGTCGCCACCGTGCTCGCCTACGACGACGCACGCGGAACGCCGCCCTCCGATGCGGCCCATTCCGGCTATCAGCGGCTCGTTGCCGAGGACACGCTGGTGGTGATGGACACCGGCCGCCCGCCGCCGCCGATGCTGAGCCAGTATGCCCACGCCGGTTGCCTGAGTTTCGAGATGTCGTCGGGCCGCAACCGGATCGTGGTCAATTGCGGGGTTTCGGGCAAGGGCCACGAGACATGGCGCAAGGTGGCGCGTTCCACCGCCGCCCATTCGACGCTCGAATACAATTCCACCTCCTCCTGCCGCTTCATGGCCGGCCACCAGCTGACGCGCTGGCTGGGGTCTCTGATCGTCGCCGGGCCGACGCAGGTGCCGGTCTCACGCGAGGAGGACGATGCCGGTATCCACATCGCCGCGAGCCACAACGGCTACGCGCCCCAGCGCGTGCGCCACGATCGCACCATCCGACTTTCGCGCGACGGCTCGGTGCTGGAGGGACGCGACATGCTGGAGCCGACCGGCACGCTTCCCGTCGGCGACCATGACCGCTACGTGGTGCGCTTCCACCTGCATCCGGGCATCAAGGCGAGCCTGGTGCGCGGAGGCGGTGCGGTGCTCCTGATGTGCGCCGATGGCGAGGCGTGGGAGTTCACCGCGCCTGACGCACAGGTGTCGCTTGAGGAATCGATCTACCTCTCCGACGTGCACGGCCACCGCCACACCGAGCAGATCGTCGTCCACGAACGCCTGCGCCATCGCCGCGAGGTCTCCTGGGTCTTCCGCCGGACGGCCACCGCGAAACGGCAACGGCGACGCGGGCAGGGGGACGAGGAGCCGGTGGAGACGCTGATCTAGGGTGCTGGTGAAGGGATGCGGAGCGGCTTCGCCGCGCTTTTCGCGCTGGGTTCCGGGTCTGGCCATGCGGCTTTCGCCGCAGACCGCACGGAATGAGGAGCAAGTGGCGAGTTGAGGGCACAAGCCCGGGCGAGCACCGCTCGCCCTCATTCCGGACAAGTGAGGCGCAGCCGAACGCCGATCCGGAATCCAGAAATCAGTGCGGCGAAGCCGCTCCATCCCTCCTCCATTTCCCCCCGGTTTCTCTCGCCACCCCTCCATTCCTCGCAAAGCCGGCAAAGCCACCTTCCGGTGTCGGCCCATTCGTGCTAGAGCGCGGCCATTCCTTTTCCCAAACCGCACTCCCCCACGAGGCTTCATCCCATGACCGTCGTGTCCAAAGCCGTTCCCGTTCCCGAACTGGTGACCGTCAAGCGCGCGCTTCTTTCCGTTTCCGACAAGACCGGGCTGATCGATTTCGCCCGCGCCCTTGAGCAAAAGGGTGTCGAGCTTCTGTCCACCGGAGGCACGGCCAAGGCGATCGCGGAAGCGGGCATCAAGGTCACGGACGTGTCCGAGGTGACCGGCTTTCCGGAGATCATGGACGGCCGCGTGAAGACGCTGCACCCCAAGGTGCACGGCGGTCTGCTCGCCATCCGCGACGACGCCGAGCATGCCAAGGCGATGGAAGACCACGGCATCGAGCGCATCGACCTGCTGGTGGTCAATCTCTATCCGTTCGAGGAAACGGCGGCCTCCGGCGCGGATGCCGCGACCGTCATCGAGAACATCGACATCGGTGGTCCGGCGATGATCCGTGCGGGTGCCAAGAACCACGCCTACGTCTCCGTCGTGGTGGACCCGGCCGACTATGCGAAGGTGCTCGATGCGCTCGACGCCCATGACGGCAAGATGCCGCTGGAGGTTCGTCGCAAGCTGGCGGCCAAGGCGTTCGCGCGCACCGGCGCCTATGACGCCGCCGTGTCCGGCTGGTTCGCGAACGAACTCGACGACGTGACGCCGGACTATCGCGCCTTTGGCGGCAAGCTCGCCGAGATCATGCGCTATGGCGAGAACCCGCACCAGAAGGCCGGATTCTACAAGACCGGAGAGAACCGGCCGGGCGTCGCCACTGCCCGCCAGCTCCAGGGCAAGCAGCTTTCCTACAACAACATCAACGACACCGACGCGGCCTTCGAACTCGTTTCCGAGTTCGACCCCGCGCGCACGGTGGCTGTCGCCATCATCAAGCACGCCAACCCCTGCGGCGTGGCGGAAGGCGCCTCTCTCGCCGATGCCTACCGCAAGGCGCTCGCCTGCGATCCGGTGTCCGCGTTCGGGGGCATCGTCGCGCTGAACGGCAAGCTTGACGAGGAAGCGGCCGCCGAGATCGTCAAGATCTTTACCGAAGTGATCATCGCCCCCGATGCGGACGAGGCGGCGATCGAGATGGTGGCGAAGAAGAAGAACCTGCGCCTGCTGCTGACCGGCGGTCTGTCGGACCCGAAAGCGGCCGGCGTGTTCTTCAAGTCGGTTTCCGGCGGCATGCTGGTGCAGTCGCGCGACAACGGTTCGGTCGATGATCTGGACCTCAAGGTCGTGACCAAGCGCGCGCCGAGCGAGCGCGAGCTTGCCGACCTGAAATTCGCCTTCCGCGTGGCCAAGCACGTCAAGTCCAACGCCATCGTTTATGTGAAGGACGGGGCGACGGTGGGCGTCGGCGCCGGGCAGATGAGCCGGGTGGACTCAGCCCGCATCGCGGCGCGGAAAGCCATGGACGCGGCCGAGGCCGCCGGCCTTGCCGAACCGCTCACCAAGGGCTGCGTGGTGGCGTCTGACGCCTTCTTCCCGTTTGCCGACGGCCTGCTCTCGGCGGCGGAAGCCGGCGCCACGGCGGTCATCCAGCCGGGCGGATCGATGCGCGACGACGAGGTCATCGAGGCCGCCGACGAGGCCGGCCTTGCCATGGTCATGACCGGCATGCGCCACTTCCGCCACTGAACGGAAAAAGCCCCCGGTATCGCCAAAAAGACCATGTTCTCAACGTATTGAGACGCAACGCTCCCCGCTCCGGCTGTCATGTCCTGGGCGGGGAGTTGTGCGTTTTTTTCCCGCGCGTCGCTCCGGGATTGCCGGTGACGATGATCCACCCATGCGCGTCCGCATGCCAGGCCGTGGGGCGGGATTAAGTATTCCCTCCATTTTTGAGTAAATGAATATTTTAGAAAAATACCGTTACGTTACTTTTGGGTGCGTGATAATAAGTAAAAATACCAATATAACTATCGAGCAGCTAGATGACAGGACACATTCATAAATCTGAAAGAGTGTATTGCTAAATATCGTAACTCCAAACTCTCCCTTGTTCTCAGGGTATTCCGGAGTCGATTGATGTTCCAGAAGTCGAGTGTCGCGACAAAGCTTGTCGTCACCAGTGTCGCAGCCCTTGCCGTCGTGCTGTTGATCGGCATTGGCATCATCGGTTGGCAGGCCTCAACCGTCACCCGGGATCTGGCGACGCAGCAGGCTGAGGCGGTTGCCCGGGAACAGGCGCAGATGGTTCGCCGAACGCTGGAAAATGGCCTCTCGGTTGCCAAGGCGATGGCGGCTTCGCTCACCGGCATGCGGAGCAACGGTGTCACCGACCGGGCCGGATGGACCGCCGCGGTGAAGCAGGTGGCCGAGCAGAACCCGCAGCTTTCAGGTGCCTGGGGCACCATCGTCGACAATCAGCTTGATGGACGCGACGCGGAATTCAAGGACGACAAGACGACCTGGGACGGCAAGTGGAGCCCCTATTTCTACCGGGATGGGGAAGGCAAGCTTGGCTATCGTCCGATCATCGATCTGGGGGCGGAGGACGGCTGGTATTATGTGCCGGCCAGAACGGGCAAGCCGTTTGTCACCGAGCCTTACAGCTGGGAGGCCGGCGGCAAGACGGTTGTGGGTGTTTCCTTCGCCGTTCCGCTGCGCGACAGTAACAAGATCATCGGCGTCGCCGGCGTCGACCTGATGCTGACGCCGCTTTCCCAGAGCCTCAACGCGTTGAAGCCGCTTGGCACGGGCGCAGTCTACCTGCTTTCCCACGAAGGCAAGTGGATTTCCCACCCCGATGCGGCCCTTCTCGGCAAGGATTGGTCGGAAGGGCGTTCGCCTGAGGACGCAGAACACTCCGCCGCCGTTCTCGCCGCGATCAAGAATGGCACGTCCTATTCCTATGTCGGCTACTCCAAGACGCTTCAGAGCGCTGTGCGCCGTATCATCGTGCCCGCACCGATCGGCGACGGCGCCTCGCGCATGGCGGTGATGGTCACCGTTCCCACCGCCACGCTGAGCAAGGCGTCGTGGAACATCATGACCATGACGGGCCTGGTCGGGCTCTGCCTGATGCTGGTGGTCGGGCTGGCGATCTATGCGGTCAGCACCCGCGTCGTGCGGCGTCCGCTCAACTCGGTTCTCAACAGCATCCAGGCGCTGATCGATCGTCGGTATGACGAGCCGGTGGCCGGCACGGAGAAGCATGACGAGATCGGCGAGATCGCCGGTGCGCTGGATGTGTTCCGCAACAAGCTGGCGGAAGGCGAGCGGCTTTCCGCCGAGCAGGAAGAGCAGCGCCGCCAGCAGATCGCGCGGGCGGACAAGGTTGCCCAGCTGTCGAACGCCTTCGACCAGAAGGTCTCCGCCTTGATCCAGACGGTGCTTGGCCAGTCGTCCGACCTCAACAACGCCTCCGACATGCTCTCGCATGGCGCGGATGAAACGAGTCAGCAGAGCGCGGCGGTGGCCGCGGCCTCCGAGCAGGCCTCCGCCAACGTCGAGGCGGTCGCATCGGCTGCGGAAGAACTGCTGGCCTCCGTCGGCGAGATCGGGCGGCAGATGAAGCTCTCCTCGGCCATTGCCGAAGAGGCGGTGGGCCAGGCGCAGACCACTAACGGCAAGATCCAGGGTCTCGCCCATGCGGCCAACCGCATTTCCGAGGTGGTGCGGCTCATCAACGACGTGGCCGAGCAGACCAACCTGCTGGCGCTGAATGCCACCATCGAGGCGGCGCGCGCCGGCGAGGCCGGCAAGGGCTTCGCCGTGGTGGCCGCGGAAGTGAAGGAACTCGCCAACCAGACCGCGCGGGCGACGGAAGAAATCGCGACGCAGATCCAGTCGGTGCAGACCGAGACGGCCGGATCGGTGGAAGCGATCGAGAACATCACCCATACGATCGAGAAGATGAACGATATCGCCGCCTCCATCCAGAACGCGGTCGATCAGCAGGGCGAGGCGACGCAGGAGATCGCCCGCAACATCCAGGAGGCGGCCACCGGCACCCAGGATGTGGCCCGCAGCATCGTCACCGTGTCGCAATCGGCCAACGAAACCGGCTCCGCCGCCCGTCAGGTCGGCTCCGTCGCCCATGTACTGCAGGACGAGGCGAAGCGTCTGAAGGATGAGGTCGACGGCTTCCTGGGCGGCGTGCGCGCGGTGAGCTGAGGCTGCCTATCGCTTGCACAGCGCGCCCGTCTTGCGCAGGCATTCATACTGGCGGGCGCGTTCCTTCCAGAAGGTATTGTGAAAGGGCAGGTTCGGATTGCACCGGACCTTGGCCACGGCGCGTCCGTCCGGCGTGTCGTAGTTGCCGGCCTTCTTCGCCTTCTCGCACGACGCGCGCTGTTCGGCCTTGGAAAGCTTCGCGGCTTCCACCGGCGTGCCCGGCAAGGCAGCAACGGCGATCAGGCCGGCAAGAATGATGCGCAACAGTGCGGTCATGACGGTCTTCCCCCGAAATAAGACAAGTATGAAAAGAACAGGACTCGCTTTGCGAGAGCCTAGATCGCTTCGTGGTTCGGGGGGCAACCGGATCGGGGGGATTTGTGCCTGCGGCCCATCCTTCGAGACGGCCTTGTCAGGCCTCCTCAGGATGACGTTGTCCGTGTTGAAGCCTCCGTTGAACCAGCAACACACTCAACGTCATCCTGAGGAGGCGCGGTAGCGCCGTCTCGAAGGATGGGCGGCTTGCTTTCATCTCGCATCTCGCATCCGGCCCCTTCGGCCGAAACGCTCCCGTCTCGATTAAAGAGCCTCGTCCTGCGCCGCGCGCCGCGCCGGCACTTTGGCCAGCAGCACGGCACCCGCCGCGAACAGCACGATGATGGCCGAGATGCCGATGCGCTGGCTGCCCGAGACGGAGGTGACGAGCGCCACGGAGACCGGGCCGATGAAGCTCGTCGCCTTGCCGGCGAAGGCGTAGAGGCCGAAGGTCTCGGTGATGCGATCCGGCGGAGCGAGATGGACGAGCAGCGTGCGCGAGGCGGCCTGCAACGGCCCGGCGGCCGCTCCGATCAGCCCGCCCAGCACCAGATAGAGCATTTCCGGTGCCGAGGCGAAGAGACGGCCCGGCTCAGGCGGAGCGACATCGATGACGAAGAGGATCGTGTCCCGGTCGATGGAGACGATGGCCAGGCAGCAGCCGATCAGGATCGCCATCGCCCCGACCAGCACCGGCTTCGGCCCCAGCCTGTCGTCGAGAACGCCGCCGGCAAGCGCACCGGCCGTGCCCGTGATCGTCAGCAGGATGCCGAACAGGCCGATCTGCATGGTCTGCCAGCCGAGCTGGCCGGCGGCATAGATGCCGCCGAAGGCGAAGAGTGCGGTCAGCGCATCGCGGTAGCCCATGGAGGCGGCGAGGAACAGCCACAGGGTTCTGTCCTTTCGCGCCCGGACGAGGCTTGAGACGAGACGCGTCACCCCGAGCCCCATGGCACGGCGGACGGGCATTCTGCGCGCCGTATCGGGCACGAAGACGAAGAGCGGCGCCACGAAGACGAGATACCACAGCGCGGTGAGCGGCCCCGACGCGCGGTCGCCCGCGAAGGTGGCGGGATCGAGCCCGAAGGCGGGCAGGTGGCCGAGCAGGGTCCGCCCGGTATGCGCATCGGCGGCGAGAAATCCGAGCACCACCACGAGGCTCAACAAGCCACCAAGATATCCCGTCGCCCAGCCGATGCCGGAAAGCCGGCCGAGGCGTTTCGGCCCGACGAGATCCGGCATCATGGCATTGGTGAAGACGGTGGCGAATTCCGCGCCCAGGCTTGCCAACGCATAGGCGGCGAGTGCAATAGCGATGGCGCCGGGCGCACCGGGCACGGCGAACCACAGTGCGCCGGCGCCGCAAATCAGCATCACCGAGAAGGCGGCGATCCACGGCTTGCGGCGGCCGGCGGCATCCGCCACCGCGCCGAAGACCGGCGAGGCGATCGCGATGACGAGGCCGGCGGCCCCCGTCGCATAGCCCCACAGGCTTTGTCCCTCAGCCGGCGTCGCGGCGAGATGGGCGGCGAAATAGGGCGCGAAGACGAAGGTGGTGATCAGCGTGAAATAGGGCTGGGCGGCCCAGTCGAACATCACCCAGGAGGCAAGGGCCGCGGGCGAGGCGCTGCTGCGTTTGGCTGGAACTGTCGTCAGGGTGCGCGCTCCCGTCGTAACGGCTCGGGTGGAGCATTCCTCAAGGGCATAGGCCCTAGATCATTTTCCCGCCCGGCGGAACCGGAACGCGGGGATTTGTGCGCGCGGCCCATCCTTCGAGACGCGCTCTTGCGAGCGCTCCTCAGGATGACGTTGAGTATGTTGATGTTTCCGAGGAGGCCAACAACAAACACAACGTCATCCTGAGGAGCGCCTTCGGGGCGCGTCTCGAAGGATGGGCGACTTGCTCCCGCCTGACCACGCATTGCCGGACCGGCCCCGGACGAGGGGAGGCCGGGTCGTATCCCCGGCGCCCACGCCCCGCGCCCCGCTCGTGTGGCGGGCCTCACCCCCGTGCGAGATCCCCAAGCAGGCTCGCGGCCACCGAGAATTTCGAGACCGTCAGCGTATCCGTCTCGGTGATCTCGGTTACCGCGCGCGTCGTGCGGGCGACGTCCTCGCGGCGCGCGCCGACCCAGGTGTCCATTGCGCCGTCTATCTTGCCGTTGGCCGATTTCAGAACGTCCGCCGTGATGCGGCGGTGGGCGGCGGCGAGCGTTGAGCGGGCGCGGTCGAGCGCCAGGCCGTCGTAGTAGTCGGAGATGTGAAGATCCTGCGCCAGCGCGTCGATGCGGCCGATGCGGAAGGTGGAGGAGACGTCGAAGAACACCGGCGCCACCTCTTCCGGCGCGCGCCCCGCATGCTCGGCGATCAGGATGATGTTGGGGATCATCACGTCGACGCCGAGCCGCGCGATGCGGTTGGCGAGCGAGGCCGGAACCCCGGCCCGTTCCCATTCGTGGCCCTGTTTGGCGATGCGCGTGCGCAGCGCGTCGGGCAGGATGTCGGGCAGGCGCGGGGAGAGAAGCGCGATGCCCGCCTGGAAGCGCTCGATCACCGCCTCGATGCCTTCCTCGAACGAGATCTCGCGCAGGAACCAGACGGTCTGGTCGTGCACCAGGTCCTGCACGGCGGAATAAAGCTCCAGCTGCGTTTCGCCCGGCACCTTTGCGTCGAGGGTGTCGATCTCGCCGTTGAGCGCGATCAGCCGGTAGGCGCCGCGCACGGCGGCAAAGGCTTGCGCGATCTGCGCCGCGTCCGCGCCGGTCTGGTCGCCAATGCGGGTGAGGAAGGTCGGCCCGCCGCGGTTGATGATCGAGTTCGCCAGCATGGTGGAGATGATCTCGCGCCGCAGCCGGTGGCCGGCGATCTCCTCGTGGTAGTTCTGCTGCATCTCCGGCGGGAAATAGCGGAAAAGCTCCTTGCCGAGATAGGCGTCGTCCGGCACGCCGGAGTTAAGCAGCACGTCGTGCAGCGTCAGCTTGGCATAGGCGAGCAGCACGCCGATTTCCGGCCGCGTCAGGGGCGTGCCGGTCTTGGCCATGTCCTCAAGGGTCAGATCGTCGGGCAGGTATTCGACCGAGCGGTCGAGCAGCCCTTGCGATTCAAGCTGGCGCATCATGCGCGCCTGATAGCCGAAATCCTCCATGCCGCGGAGCGATGAGAGCGAGATCGCCAGCGTCTGCAGGTAGTTGTTGCGAAGAACCAGCTCCGCCACTTCATCCGTCATGGAGGCGAGCAGCTCGTTGCGGGCCGGGATCGTCAGCCGGCCGGAACGCACCGCCGCGCCCAGCGCGATCTTGATGTTGACCTCCATGTCGGAGGAGTTGACGCCCGCGGAATTGTCGATGGCGTCGGAGTTGCAGCGCCCGCCCTTGCGGGCGTACTCGATGCGCGCCTTCTGGGTGACGCCGAGGTTCGCGCCCTCGCCGATGACCTTGCAGTTCAATTCCTTCGCCGTGACACGGATGGCGTCGTTGGCGCGGTCGCCCGCATCCGCGTCCGTCTCGGTTGTGGCGCGCACATAGGTGCCGATGCCGCCGAACCACAGAAGATCGGCCTTTGCCCGCAGGATCGCGCTCATGATCTCCGAGGGCGCCGCGCGCGTCTTGGAAAGGCCGAGCGCTGCCTGGGCTTGCGGAGAAAGGTCGATCGACTTCGCCTGGCGGGAGAAGATGCCGCCGCCGGCGGAGATCTTCGTGGCGTCGTAGTCCTGCCACGAGGATCGGCCCATCTCGAACAGGCGCTTGCGCTCGGCAAAGCTTGTCGCCGGGTCGGGATCGGGATCGATGAAGATGTCGCGATGGTCGAAGGCGGCGACGAGCCGGATCTGTTCGGACAGCAGCATGCCGTTGCCGAACACGTCGCCCGACATGTCGCCGACGCCGACGACGGTGAAGGGCGTGGTCTGGATGTCTATGTCCATCTCGCGGAAGTGGCGCTTGACCGCCTCCCAGGCGCCGCGCGCGGTGATGCCCATCTTCTTGTGGTCGTAGCCGGCCGAGCCGCCGGAGGCGAAGGCATCGCCGAGCCAGAAGCCGTGCGCCTGCGAAATCGCGTTGGCGGTGTCGGAGAACGTCGCCGTGCCCTTGTCCGCGGCCACCACCAGATAGGGGTCCTCGTCGTCGTGACGGATGACGTCGGGCGGCGGTACCACCGTGTCGCCGTCGAGATTGTCGGTGATGTCGAGCAGCGTGGAGACGAAGATCTTGTAGGCCGCCGTGCCTTCGGCGAAGATTTCTTCGCGCGTCCCGCCGGCCGGCAGCCATTTCGGCACAAAGCCGCCCTTGGCGCCCACCGGCACGATGACCGCGTTCTTCACCTGCTGCGCCTTGACGAGCCCAAGCACTTCGGTGCGGAAATCCTGCGGCCGGTCGGACCAGCGCAAGCCGCCGCGCGCGACCTTGCCGAAGCGCAGGTGCAGGCCTTCCACGCGAGGGCTGTAGACGAAGATTTCGCGGAAGGGGCGGGGCTGCGGCATGCCCTCGATGCGGTGGGGATCGATCTTGAAGGCGAAGACGGGCACGTCCGGATCGCCGGGTTCGCGCTGGGCCGGCGGCTGGTGGAAGTTGGTGCGCAGCATCGCGGAGATCACGGCCAGGAAATGGCGCAGGATGCGGTCGTCGTCGAGGCTGGAGACCTCGTCCAGCGCGGCCGTTATCTCGTGCTCGATGCGGGCCGCGGCGAGCGAGGCATCCGCATCGGAATGGCCGGGGTCGAACCGGGTGTGGAAGAGCTCCACGAGCTTCGCCGCGACAGCCGGGTAGCGCCCGAGCGTGCCCCACATGTAGTCCTCGGAATAGCGCACCCGGATCTGGCGCAGATAGCGCGAGAGCGCGCGCAGCATGGCGATGTCGCGCCAGCCGAGATTGGCCGAGAGCACCAGCGCGTTGTAGCCGTCGCTTTCCGCGGTGCCGCTCCAAACCGCCATGAACAGGCCTTCCAGCCGCTTCAGCAGATGGTCATGCAGGTCGAGCGGCGCCTCGAACCGCGAATCGAGCGTCAGGTCGTGCAGATAGGACATCTGCCCTTCGGCCGGCGTGATGCGGTAGGTGCGTTCGTTGATGACGCGGAAGCCCATGTTTTCCAGCATCGGCACGCGGGCCGACAGCGGAATGGGCGTCTCGTGATGGTAGACCTTGAGCGACACGCGGTGGTCACCGTCGCTCTCGCGGCGGTAGAAGTCGATGGCCGTGTGCCGCTCCGGGCTCAGCGCCTCGATGATGGCGATGTCGGCGAGTGCGGTGGAGGCGTCGAAGGCTTCCTTGTAGCCGGCCTGGAAGGCGTCCTGATAGCGGGTAGCAACCGCGCGCGCTTCCTCCGGCTCGTAGACCTTGTCGAGCGCGGCGTGCAGGTCGTCGGCCCAGGTGCGCACGATGCCGGCCACAGCGCTTTCCAGCTCCTCGCGGTCGGGATCGGGCGTGGTGCCCTCGTAATGGCCGATGATGAAGTGGACGCGGACCAGCGGGCCTTCCGGGTAGGTCACGTACCAGGCGGAGACGCGGCCTTCGTAGACGTTCGCGAAATAGTCGCCGATGCGGATGCGCACGTCGGTGTTGTAGCGGTCGCGCGGCAGGAAGGCGAGGATGGAGACGAAGCGGTCGAACTCGTCGCGGCGCGGCAGGATGCGGATGCGCGGACGCTCCAGCAGCTGGAGAATGGCCTCGGCGTTTTCCAGAAGCAGCGCGTCGTTGACCTGAAACAGCTCGTCGCGCGGATAGGCTTCCAGAATGTTGGCGAGCGCGCGGCCGGAGTGGCTGTGCGGATCGTAGCCGGCGGTGTCCAGGCAGCGCTGCACCTTGCGCCCGAGATAGGGGATGGCGCGCACGGATTCGGTGTAGATGGTGGCGGCGAAGAGGCCGACGATGCGCAATTCGCCCGCCAGCTGACCGTCATCCTCGAACAGCTTCACGCCGATATAGTCCATGTGCGTGCGGCGGTGGACCTGGCTCTTGACGTTGGCCTTGGAGATGATGAGCGGCTGCGGTTTCAGCAGGAATTCGCGAATTTCCGGCGTCATCACCACGAACTCGCGGCCCTTGCGCAGCACGTAGACCTCCGGATCGGTGAGAACGCCGAGGCCGGTGCCGCTTTCGCGGGTCAGCGTGCCCGTCTCCACCCCGCCGTCGAAGCGGTAGATGCGCATGCCGAGGAAGGTGAAATTGTTGTCCTGAAGCCAGTCGAGGAACTCGATCGCCTCATCGAGCTGGTCTTTCGGAACGCCGGGAGGCGGCGTCTTGCGGTAGCCCTCGACGGCCTCCGCAAGGCGCTCTCGCATGGGCTGCCAGTCGTTGACGGCGAGACGCACGTTGCGCGCGACGCTTTCAAGCCGCTGGGCGAGATCGGCGCGCACCTCGCCCGACACGATGCGGGCGACGTGAATGTGGACGATGCTCTCGCGGATCGAGTGGCTGCTTGCGTCCTTGTCGCCGGCGTGGCTGGAGACGAGCGCGCCGGCTGCGTCGCGTTCCACGTTCAGCATCGGGTGCACCATGAGATGCACTTCCAGCCCGCTGTCCTGGACCTCGCCCATGATGGAATCGACCAGGAACGGCATGTTGTCGTTCACCACCTCGATCACGGTGACGTGGTGATGGCGGGTGGCGTCGGTGTCGAAGACGGGGTTGGTGATCCGGATGCGCGGCGTCGCCGGCGTGCGGGTGGCGAAATCGGCCCAGGAGGCGCGGGCGAAGGCCGCGAGTTCGCCTGCGGAATAGGAGACGATGTCCTCCGCCGCCGCATGCTTGAACAGCGCGAGTGCATAGCGCGCGAGGCTGTCGTCATCCACACCGCCTGAGAGCTCGTGGCGCATGGCGTCGAGGAGCTGGCTCTTGCGCGTTTCCTTCGGGTCCGTCATCGGATGTCCTTCTTGTGAGCCGTCGACTGCTGGCCTGTCGAGCGGGTCGCGAGCGCGGCGCTTGCCGGAAGATGTGGTCCGGCCGCGGGCGCGTTCAACCCGCGACAGCGAAGCTAAGCCTCTGAATTGTAAAAAAATCGCTCAGCATAAGCTGCGGTGTTCTACGTGCTGCGACCGAGTCGATTGCCGCCGTTGCGTCATTTCGGCATGCTCTGCTTCCTTGTGCAAGGTGTTGGGCGATCCATGCGCACATATCCTTGTGTCGCGCAGCTCCTTGCGAGCAACCGCAAACCGGCACCGGAGAAAACCCGGGGGAGGACCCAGATGACGGACCATATGACAGAGGCTTTCGACATGCGCGTGACGGCGCTCGACCTTGGGACGGACGGGGGCGCGAACGGGGGCGCCTGCGAGGTGAGCGAGGCGACGGCGCGCTACTTCGAAAAGTGCCAGGAAAAGCTGGGTCTCGTGCCCAACGTGTTGAAGGCCTATGCCTTCGACGACGTGAAGCTCAGGGCCTTCACCGACATGTACAACGACCTGATGCTGGGGGCATCAAGGCTGTCGAAGCTGGAGCGGGAGATGATCGCGGTGGCGGTCTCAAGCGTGAACCGCTGTTTCTACTGCCTGACCGCGCACGGGGCAGCGGTCAGGCAATATTCCGGCGATCCGAAGCTCGGCGAACTGATGGTGATGAACTACCGGGTGGCGGATCTGAGCGAAAAACAGCGTGCCATGCTCGATTTCGCCGTGAAGCTGACGGAGAGGCCGGCGGAGATCGTGGAGGCCGACCGGCAGCGTTTGCGCGACGCAGGGTTCTCAGATCGCGACATCTGGGACATCGCCAGCGTGACGGGGTTCTTCAACATGTCGAACCGGGTCGCGGCCGCGACCGACATGAAACCGAACGAGGAATATCATTCGATGGCTCGGTGAGTGGGGCGAGGTGAGGGGAATGGCAAAGTTTGCCATTCCTGCAACTTGCGCTATCTTGCTTGCTTGGGGGAGAAAGGGCGCGGGCCTTTGGGGTCAGGGGAAGGTTGAGACCATGGCGACGATGAACGTATCGCTTCCCGACGCCATGAAGGCGTGGGTGGAAAGCCGCAGCGCCGACGGGCGCTACAGCAATGCGAGCGACTATGTGCGCGATCTGATCCGCAAGGATCAGGAGCGGCAGGCCGCCGTGGACATGCTTCAGGCTGCGATTTCGGAAGGTGTGGAGAGCGGCGAGCCGGTCACTTTCGACCCGCAAGCCTTCAAGGCGCGCATGCGTTCACGCGATGCCGGCTAGCCTTCCCGGCGTTCGCCTCACGCCGCGGGCGCAGGACGATCTGGAGGAAATCTGGCGCTACACGGCGCGCACCTGGTCCGAGCGGCAGGCCGATGACCACATCGACGAACTGATGCGGGTTTTCGCCGCCATCGCCGCAATGCCTGCCATGGCGCCGCGTTACGACGAATTCAGGCCGCCGGTGCGCATTCACGTCCACGGGACGCAACTGATCGTCTACGATGATGCCGATGGCTCTATTTCCGTTGTGCGTGTGCTTGGCGCCCGGCAGGATTGGCGCTCGGTCCTTGCAAGCGTGAAGCCCTGACCCAGGTTATCAGGGGCGTGCGCCCCGGATGACAATTGACCGCATTGCGTGTATTGAACCGCGACGCTGAGAGCGCAGTTTATGTGAACCGGCCGCTGGGCGCCGGTGTTGAGGAGCATGGGACGATGGTCGCGAAGATCTTTATCGATGGCGAAGCCGGCACAACGGGTCTGCAGATCCGCGAGCGTCTGGCCCAGCGCCGCGATATCGAGCTTCTCTCCGTGCCGGCGGAGCGGCGCAAGGAACAGGCCGCGCGCGCGGAGCTTCTGAACGCCGCAGACATCGCCATTCTCTGCCTGCCGGATGACGCGGCGAAGGAATCGGTCTCGCTGATCGACAACGACACCACCCGCGTGATCGACGCCTCCACCGCGCATCGTGTGGACCCGGCCTGGGCCTACGGCTTTGCGGAAATGTCGGGCGATCAGGCGGGCGTCATCGCCGCATCGAAGCGCGTCGCCAATCCCGGCTGCTATCCGCAAGGCGTGATCGCGACCGTGCGCCCGCTGATCGAGGGCGGGCTGGTGCCGGCGGACTATCCCTTCGCCGTCAACGCGATTTCCGGCTATTCCGGTGGCGGGCGCAAGATGATCGAGGCCTATGAGGCCGCTGCCGATCCCGCTCCGTTTGCGCCCTACGGGCTGACGCTCAACCACAAGCACTTGCCGGAGATGAAGCTCTATTCGAAGATGGGGATCGATCCGGTCTTCGTGCCGTCGGTCGGCAACTACGCGCAAGGCATGGTGACGATGGTGCCGCTGCAGCTCTCGACGCTGCCGGGCAACGTCACCGTCGCGATGCTCTACGATGCGATCCGGGCCTGGTTCCGGCCCGGCGGCTTCGTGGATGTGGCGGAGCTGGCGCTGGTCGACAAGCTGCCCGCGCTCGATCCGCGCAGCTTCAACGGCACCAACGGCATGCGGCTGCATGTCTTCGGCAACGATCAGCGCCGGCAGGCGGTGCTGGTCGCCGTCTACGACAATCTCGGCAAGGGCGCCTCGGGCGCGGCCGTCCAGAACATGAACCTGCTGCTCGGCTGCGACGAGGCGGAAAGTCTCGCGGCCTGAGCACCGGCACTGAATTGGCGATTTCGGGAGCAAGAAGAGGACGAAATGGACAAGTTCACCACGCTGACGGGTGTTGCGGCGCCGCTGCCGCTGATCAACATCGACACCGACATGATCATCCCCAAGCAGTTCCTGAAGACGATCAAGCGCACCGGCCTCGGCATGGCACTCTTCCACGAGATGCGCACAAATGACGACGGCTCGGAAAACCCCGATTTCATTCTCAACCAGCCGGCCTACCGCAATGCCAAGATCCTGGTTGCGGGCGACAATTTCGGCTGCGGCTCGTCGCGCGAGCATGCGCCGTGGGCGCTGCTCGACTTCGGCATCCGCTGCGTGATCTCCACGTCGTTCGCCGACATCTTCTACAACAACTGCTTCAAGAACGGCATTCTGCCGATCCGGGTATCGGAAGACGAGCTGGAAAAGCTGATGGACGACGCCGAGCGCGGCTCCAACGCGACGCTCACCGTCGATCTTGAAGCCCAGGAGATCAAGGGCCCGGACGGCGGCACGATCTCCTTCGAGATCGACCCGCACCTCAAGCACTGCCTGCTGAACGGCCTCGATGACATCGGCCAGACCATGCAGCGCGCCGAGACCATCGCCGGTTTCGAGCACAAGATGGAAGAGGCGCGCCCCTGGGTGTAGGACGCACGCGTCCTTGAGAGACGATGAGCCCCTTTCCCGGATGGCCGGGGGAGGGGCTTTTTCTTTGCGCCAGAGAAAGCGGGAGACCAAGGCGGGTGCAATGCGGGCGACGGGGCGACGGGGCGGGAACCCTGCGTGAGACCGGCAGTTGGCGCTCCGATCCCTCTGCCGTCATCACCCGGCTCTGTCCGGGTGATCCAGTGCAAGCCAGGCATTCCACGGCCAGCCATGGATTGCCCGGACTTCGCCGGGCAATGACGGCGGAGGGATTGAGCGTCGCCTCGCGATTTCAAATTGGAGCGCGGTGGGCATGACAGAGGGGGAAGGCCGCATGCCCCGATCTGTGCCTGTGCTGGCGCCGGTGTCCGTGCCGGGGCGCCTGTTTGGGGGCGCGGGCAGATCCCCGTCTTGCACGATGTCATTCCCGCGCAGGCGGGAATCCAGCACTCCAGAGACGTTTGCGGCTTGTGCGCCGCAGCTGGATCCTGTGGTTACTGGATCCCCGCCTGCGCGGGGATGACAATCGAATGGGGGGTGGATCCGGCGGTAATTCTGGCGGCGTGGCCTTTGCGCCCATCCCTCCGGCGTCAACCCGGATCGTTTCAGCCTTTCACCGATGCCGCCTTCTCGGCCAAACCGTGCCGCGCCTATCCGCGTTCCGAAATCGCGCGCCAGATCTTCTCTGGCGTCACCGGCATGTCGATATGGTCGATGCCGAGAGACGACAGCGCATCCATGATGGCGGAGACGACGCAGGGCAGGGCGCCGACCGTTCCCGCCTCGCCGGCGCCCTTGACGCCCAGCGGATTGACCGCCGTCGGCACCGCGTGCGGGATCACCTCGATTTCCGGCAGGTCGTCGGCGCGCGGCATCCGGTAATCCATGAAGGAGCCGGTGACGAGTTGCCCGGTGCCAGCCTCGAAGACCACTTCCTCGCCCACCGCCTGGCCGTAGCCTTGCGCGACGCCGCCCTGGACCTGGCCCTTGACCAGCGCCGGGTTCACGACGGTGCCGACATCGTCCACCACCGTATAGGCGAGGATATCGGTGCGGCCCGTTTCCGGATCGATTTCGACTTCGCAGACGTGGCAGCCATTGGGAAAGGTGGCGTTTTCCGGTGCCGCCCAGGCATCCGCCGAAAGCCCCGCCGGATCGGAGGCGGCGAGCGCATGCAGGCTGACGGAGCGGTCTGTGCCGGAAATGCGGAAGGCGCCGGCCTCGAAGGCGATATCCTCGGGAGCTGCCTCCAGATGATCGGCGGCCTTCAGCAGCGCCTTGCGTTTGACCTCCTCCGCCGCGCGGAAAAGCGCCGTGCCGCCGGAGCCCATGGTGCGCGAGCCGAAGGTGCCGGTGCCGCGGGCCACGCGGTAGGTGTCGCCGGTGACGATCTCCAGCCGGTCGCGCTCAAGGCCCAGGAAGTCGAGTGTCATCTGCGCGAAGGTGGAGCGCGTGCCCTGGCCGACATCCTGCCCGCCGATCAGCACCGTGGCCTTGCCCGTCTCGTCGAAGCGCACCTCGGCGAATTCGGAAAACGGCTTGCCGAAGGGGCCGCCGGCGATCTCGATCGGGTTGGCGATGCCGATGCCGCGCAGGCGCCCGCGTGCCGTGCTCTCGGCCTTGCGCGCGGCAAAGCCGTCCCAGTCGGCGGCCTTGAGCGCACGGTCGAGAACGGCGGGAAAATCGCCGCTGTCATAGGTGTAGGTGAGGCCCGTCCTGAACGGCATTTCGGCCGGGCTGATCATGTTGCGGCGGCGAAGATCCACCCGGTCGATGCCGGTGCGGGCGGCGGCGAGGTCGATCAGCCGCTCGATGATGTAGGTCGCCTCCGGCCGGCCGGCGCCGCGATAGGGGGTGATCGGCTGGGTGTGGGTGTGGACGCCGCGCACCTCCACCGCGATCGCCGGCGTGCGGTAGACCCCGGCGAGCCCGCCGACATTGCCGATCGCCGAGGTCGGCGTGTTGCGGCTGAAATAGGCGCCCTGGTTGGCGAGCGTCGTCACCTTCAGCGCCAGGAACCGGCCTTCGGCATCGAGCGCCAGCGCGGCATGGCTTGCCTGGTCGCGGGCATGGGGATCGCCCTGGAAGGCCTCGTTGCGGCTTGAGAGCCAGCGCACCGGCCGCCCCAGCTGGCGTGCGGCCCACAGCACAAGCACGTATTCCGGCAGCGGCGCGTTCTTCATGCCGAAGGAGCCGCCCACATCGCCGGTGACGAGCCGCAGCCGTTCCGGCGGAATGTTCATCAGGCCGGCGGTGTAGTCGCGAACGGCATGGGTGTTCTGAACGCCGACATGGAGCGTGTAGCGGTCTGTCTGCGCATCGTGGAGGCCGATGGCGCAGCGCGGCTCGATGGGCGAGGCGACGAGGCGGGAAATGCGCAGGTCGGTCTCCACCGTGTGCGCGGCCTCGGCGAAGGCGGCCTCCACGGCGGCCATGTCGCCGGCCCGGTGGAGATAGGCGACGTTGTCCGGCACCTCGTCCCAGACGCGCGGCGCGCCCTCGGATACAGCCTCCAGCACTTCGGTGACCGCGGCAAGGT
The DNA here is from genome assembly GCF_037026715.1 of Breoghania sp. JC706. Taxonomy (NCBI): domain Bacteria; kingdom Pseudomonadati; phylum Pseudomonadota; class Alphaproteobacteria; order Hyphomicrobiales; family Stappiaceae; genus Breoghania; species Breoghania sp. JC706. Next base: position 220,421 of record NZ_JBANCG010000008.1, on the reverse strand, counting down.
CCTCGTAATCGACGGTGACGGCCTCGCGCGCGTCCTCCGCTTGAGCCGCCGTTTCCGCCACCACGGCCGCGACGATATCGCCGACGAAGCGCGTGCGTTCCGCGCAGATCATGGCATAGGGCGGCTGGAAAGCGGGGCTGCCGTCGGCCCGCCTGACGGGCGCGATGGTGGAGATGGTGCCGAAACCGGCCTGCTCCACGTCCTTCCCTGTCAGGATGGCGAGGACGCCGGGCATTTCGCGCGCGGCGGCGCAATCGAGCCCGCCGATGCGGGCGCTGGCAAACGGCGCGCGCACGAAGGCCATGTGCGCCTCGCGCTCGAAACGGATATCGTCGGTGTAGCGGCCGCCGCCGGTCATGAGACGGCGGTCCTCCTCCCGGATCCATCGCGGATCGGGCGTCGTCATGGGGTTGGTCATGGCTGGTCCGTTTGGCGGGCGATGCGTGGGTGCGGGAAGTCTCCTCCGCCAACATGTTTAACGCAGGACCCCGGGGACGTATAGCGCGGGAGGGCATGTGTCTGATGGAGCGCAGTCCTGCCCGCACGCCTGCCCGAACGCACGATGAGGCGTCCGGCCGGAGGCGCGCGCCCGCGAAGCATTGTCCGGGCCGAGGTGAGAGTGACGTCGGGGAGTGACGGCGCAAGGCGCGGGGTGGGGGTGGAGTTTTCCAGTTTACCCCCAGCTTGTCGAATTCCCCTCTTGCCTCGCGCGTTGATCTCCCATAAAAACCCGCCACGCACCAAGCGCAGCCGGCCTCAGCCGACGCAGCCTTGGCGGCAAGGGCGATTAGCTCAGCGGGAGAGCGTTCCGTTCACACCGGAAAGGTCACTGGTTCAATCCCAGTATCGCCCACCATTCGTTTCAATCACTTGGCTCTGTTTTCCGAAACCCGCATCGCTGACGGGTTTTCATGGATTTATGACCGTCGGCGCGATGCTGTGTCGGGGGTCGGGTGTGCCGACCTATCCGTATCGGTATCTCGCCGCTTCAACCGCGCGGATCGGCCTTCATCGCGCGGGGGGCCTTCTTGAACCAGCGCCGCGCGGCATGGGAAAAGGCGGCCTGCTCCGAATAGCCCAGCAGATACGTGATCTGTGAGAGCGAGTAGCGCCCGCTCTCAAGCAGGCGCTCGGCCAGTTCGCGGCGCGTTTCCTGCAAAAGCCGGGAATAGGTCGCCCCCTCGCGGGACAGGCTCCGCTGGAACGTGCGTACCGACATGCCCATGGATCGTGCCGCCGCTGCGTGCGACGGCGCGCCGCCGGCTAAGGACTGACCGATGAACTGCCGGGTCTGGGCCGCGAGCGTGCCGCGCGCCGGCAATTGCTCAAGATCGGCCTCCGCAAGACGCTCAAGGTAGCCCAGAATGTGTGGCTGTCCCGCCCGGTGCAGCCGGCGCAGGGCGACGCGGTTGAACTCGATGTGCGACGTCTCGGCGGAAAAATGCAAGGTGGGGCCGAAGATGTCGTGCAGAGCCTCCAGGCCTGCTGTCGGCGGACAGGCGAAATAGGCGGCCTCGGGTGCCAGCGGCGCATCGAAGAAGCGACGCGGCACCAGCGCGAGAAGGCCCAGCGAACAGATCGTCCCCGCGTGGAGCGCGGCGTTGTGGGCCGTCGTGACGCGCGGATGATGGTAGAACAGCAATATCCGCGAGGGCGTCGCCTTCAGTTCCAGCGTCGTGTTCTGATTGAGCAGGCGGTTGAAACGCACGATCCGGGCATAGATCTCCTCCGCCGAGGTCGCTTGCGAGATCACGTCGCCCAGCAGGCCCAGTTTCGAGAAGTCCGCATTGAGCGCCACCAGCGCGCCGACCTCGGGCCCGCCGTAGCGCTGTTCCAGCCGCTTCCACAGGTCGAGCAAGGCCGCTTCGGCGACGTGTTCGTTTCCGAAGCGCTCGGAGCGGCGAAGTCCGAAACTCAGTTTCCGTGCTTCCTCGTCCCCCAGCAGCGATGCCTTGCGGGCCGCGTCGATCGTCATCTCCAGAAGGCTCAGGGACGACGCCGACGATAGCGGTGTTGCTGCCCGATTGTGCATTGGCGTTGTCGCCTCCGTCCTCGAACCGCGGCGAGGTTACGTCATGTTGGCGCGGATTATCAAGTAAATGGCACCGAAACACAAGTTTAGCCCGCGTGAGGCGATACGGTTCTTCGGTGTTTGCAAGGCCACAAGGAGCACATCATGCAAGAGACCGACATCAACGATCGTGCGGCGGCGCGCACCGGCAATGCCCGGCTTTTCAATGACCAGACGTATCATTTCCAGGCGCTGCGGGTGTTGAGCGACGCACCCGCCGGGGCTGCCGACATTGCCGAGGTGCTGCAGGCGATCTCGCATGTGCCGGAAGGCGACGCAGGCGCATGGTATGACGCGTTTTCCGGGATCGCGAAGCGCAGCGAGGCTCTTGCGCAAGGCTGCGCCGATGCCACCAGCAGCGGTCTTGCCCGGCAGCGCGCCCACAGCTACTGGCGCACCGCGGAGTTCTTTCTCGCGCCGAAGGACCCGCGCCGCGAAATCGCGTGGGAGCGGCAGATCGCCAATTTCAACGAGGGGCTCGACAAGCTCGGCGTACGCTACGAGCGCTTCGCGGTCCCTTATGAGAGCGGTCACCTGAACGCGATCTACTACGGGGCTGAAAACGGAGCGGACAAGCCGCTCATCGTGATCGCCGGCGGTTTCGACGGAACGCTCGAAGAGCTCTACTTCATGTTCGGCAAGGACGCGGTGGAGCGGGGCTACAATGTGCTGACCTACGAAGGTCCGGGCCAGTGCGGGCTGGTGCGCGAACAGAACATGTATTTCACGCACGAATGGGAAAAGCCGACCTCGGCGCTTCTCGATCACTTCGCCGCGACCTTCGCCAAGCCGGAACGGATCGTCCTGCTCGGCATCAGCCTTGGCGGCTATCTGGCGCCACGCGCCGCCGCCTTCGACGATCGCATCGACGGGGTCGTCTCGTTCAACGTGATGTACGATTTCGGCGCGGTGTGCGAGCCGTTTCGCAGGCTGGCGGCCAATCCGGCCGCCCGCGATCTGCCCGGCGTCCACTGGGCGGTCGAAAACGGCTGCTGGGTGTTTGGAACGGATACCGCCGACGAATTCGTCGATGCCACCAAACCGTTCACGCTGGCCGGCGTCGCCGACAGGATCAAGGGCGATGTGCTCATCCTGGCCGGGGAGGCGGACCATTTCGTCCCCGTCACCCAGGTCCAGCAGTTCGCCGACGCATTGATCAACGCGCGTTCGGTGGAGAAGGTGATCTACACGCGGGAGACCGGCGGCGCAGAGCATTGCCAGCTGGGGGCGGCGACGCTCTGGCAGGCGACGGTGTTCGACTGGCTCATTCGCCGTTTCGGCTGAAGGACCTGCCGATCCGGACGATCGGTCCTTGCGGCATCGGGCGCCGTGAAGATCGATCGCCGGGCCGGCGTCTCGCCGTTCACCACGTCCGGCGACGGCCGTTGTCGATGTGATAGTGGCTGCCGGGATAGTACTTGTAGCCGCCGACCTCGCGCTGCGCCTTCAGGAAGGCGATGACCTTGCCCGGGTTGCCGCGGACCTTGAAATCGACCGCCCGGCAGGAGCGGTGCAGCGAATGCGGCGCGCCGCCCTTCCACCAGTTCTCCAGCCACCAGCGCTTGGTCGAGGTCACCGTGACGTGGCCGAAACGCTCCGACACGCGCACCACGACCCGCTTCAGCGACCCGGGAACGCACCACTTGGTATCGTTCCAGGTGACGTTGGACTGGTCGAGCCAGCCGAAGCCGGGAATCGAGGAGCAGCCGGCAAGCGTCACCATCATGAGAACGCTTGCGGCCAATACGGAGAGCCGCCTGGGATACGCCATACCAATAACCCTTGCGGACGAGGCGATGAGGATCGTCGCGCCCGCGTTGCTCGCGCCCCCGCACGAATATTCCGACCCCCGGTGATGGATCGGATGCTCGCGCCGAACGGTTAAAACTTTAACGATAAGTATGGTTAACGCTTCAGCTTTCGCGCGCTTGGCGTTGAGGCGGGGGCAGGGGCGTGGATAGGGGTGGACGGTTTATGCGGGCGTGGCGCTGGCGAGGTCCTGGACGGCCGGCCAAAGCGCGTCGAAGGAGGAGATGATCCGGTCGGGGCCGAGTTCGCTCACCGGCACGGGCGTGTAGCCGAAATCGACGGCGACGACCGGAATGCGCGCGGCGCGCGCCGCGTCGATGTCGGTCACGGAATCGCCGACCATCAGCGCGCGTGCCGGGCTGCCGCCGGAGCGGTCGATCGCGCCCAGGATCGGCATGGCATCGGGCTTTGGCCTGGCGAAGGTGTCGCCGCCGACGATGGTCGAAAACCGCGCGGTCATGTCCAGTTCTTCCAGCAGCCGGCGGGCGAGGCCTTCCAGCTTGTTGGTGCACACGGCGAGCTTCCAGCCGGCCTCCGCAAACCGGTCGAGCGCCGCCTCGACGCCCGGAAAGGGGCGGCTGGCGACGGCGATATTCTGCGAATAGTGCTCGATGAAGGCGTTGAACAGGATTTCCATCTCCGCCGGATCGAGATGCTCGCCCGCCATGTCGAACCCGCGCTGCAGCATCACCCGCGCGCCCTGACCGACGAGCTGGTTCAGCCCCTCCATCGGAATGGGCCCGAGGGAGCGCGCCTCCAACACGGCGTTGAGCGAGGCCAGGAGATCGGGCGCGGTGTCGACCAGCGTGCCGTCGAGATCGAAAACGAGAACGGGAGCGGGCAAGGCGAAAACTCCTGGAAAGCGCGGATGAGAGTTCGGGGCTAGCCGGTTTGACGGCGTGGCGCAAGCGGAGACGCCGGGGATCTAGGGCGCGGGGAGGGGAAGAGAAGGGGCAAGGCAAGGGGTGCGCCCGCAGGGGCGCACCGATTCTTCCGCCCTATTCGGCGGCCGCGCGGCGGTGCTGTTCGGCCGGCTCGCGCATGGTGACGAGTTCTTCGGCGGCGGTGGGGTGCACCGCCATGGTGGCGTCGAAGTCCGCCTTGGTCGCCCCCATCTTCAGCGCGATGCCGAGCACCTGCGAAAGCTCGCCCGCATCGGGGCCCAGCACATGCACGCCGATAACCCGGTCGGTGTCCGCATCCACGAGAATCTTCATCACCATCTTCTCGTCGCGGCCCGACAGCGTGTGCCGCATGGGGCGGAAGATCGAGCGGTAGACGTCGACATTCGGATAGGCGGCGCAGGCCTCGCGCTCGGTCAGCCCGACGGTGCCGATTTCCGGCTGCGAGAAGACCGCCGTCGGGATCAGCGAATGATCCACCGTGCGCGGGCTCTTGCCGAAGACCGTGTCGGCAAAAGCGTGCCCCTCGCGGATCGCCACAGGCGTCAGGTTCACCCGGTCGGTGACATCGCCGATGGCATAGATCGACGGCACGTTGGTGCGCGAAGTCTCGTCGACCTTGATCTCGCCCTTGCCGCCCAGCTCCACGCCGGCCGTCTCCAGTCCCAGGCCATCGGTGTTGGGCCTGCGGCCGATGGCGAACATGATCTGGTCCGCCTCCACCGTGGCGCCCTGGCGCAGGTGGCCCTTCAGGCTGCCGTCGGACTGGCGCTCGATCTTCGTGAAGACCTCGCCGCACAGGATGCGGATGCCCTTCTTTTCCATCTCGTTATGGACGGCGGTGCGCAGGTCGTCGTCGAACCCCCGCAGGATCTCCTCGCCGCGATAGACGAGCGTCGTCTCCGCGCCAAGGCCTGCGAAGATGCCGGCGAATTCGACCGCGATGTAGCCGCCGCCGGCAATGGCGATGCGCTTGGGGAAGCTGGAAAGATGCAGCGCCTCGTTGGAGGTGATGGTGTGTTCCACGCCCTCCACCGTGTCGTCGAGATAGGGCCGCCCGCCCGTCGCCACGAGGATGTATTTCGCGCTGACCGTGCGGTTGACGGCCTTCAGCCGCACCTCGTGCGGGCCGACGATTTCCGCCCGCGTGTCGTGCAGTTCGACGCCCGAACGCTCCAGGTTGCGCCGGTAGATGCCCTCAAGCCGGGCGATCTCCTGATCCTTGTTGGCGATCAGTTTCTTCCAGTCGAACGAGGTCTCGCCGACGTGCCAGCCGAAGCCCTTCGCGTCCTCGAAATGCTCCGAATACTGAGAGGCGTAGACCAGAAGCTTCTTGGGAACGCAGCCCCGGATGACGCAGGTGCCGCCATAGCGGTATTCCTCCGCGATCGCCACCCGCGCGCCGTGGGTGGCCGCGATGCGGGCCGCGCGCACGCCGCCCGAGCCCGCACCGATCACAAAGAGGTCGTAGTCATAGTCCGCCATTGCCGGCTCCATTCAAACGTCCGCGCCGCGCGACGAATTCGGCCGGCGCATTCTCAAGACACGTGCGCTCTGCAAGAACCGGCGGTCGATGCCGGTCCGCACGACACATGTTTTAGACATAGGAGACGAGCAACCCGGCCGCCAGCGGCGGCCCCGTCATGCCATCGGACCTGCCCTGCGGCGGCCACATCAAGTTATCGGCCGCCAGCGGCGACCGGCCCGATTTCCAGCCCTGCCCCCATCCGGCCCACGCTGGGCGCGAAATCAGAACTGATAGCCGCGCTTGTTCAGCTCTTCGCGCACGCGCGTCACCATCTCGGTGGAGATCACGTCGCCCCACTGCTTGGCCGCACCGATGGACAGAGCCGTCAGCTCGGGCCCGAGCTTGGCGAACTTCTTGCCGACCGGCGACTGGTAGAAGGCGGCGATCTCGTTCAGCTCCTCGGTGGAGAAGCGGCGCGCCCACACTTCCATGATCGTGCGGTCGAGTTCCGGACGGCGGTTGGCGAGCTTCAGCGCAACCTCGTTCGTCACCTCGTCGATCACCTTGGTGGCGGAAGGGTTGGTGCGGATGAACAGGGTACGGGTCTTGTCGGCGATCACCGGCAGGATGTCGTCGAAGGAACGGAAGGCGTTGCCGCCCTCGATCGCGGCGCGCGCGGCGGCCAGATGTTCCTTGGTGAAGGTTTCCTGGTCGCCGGCAGCCGCGTTGCCGGAATTCTGATTCTGGGTCTGCGCCATGGCGGGCGCGGCGAAGGCCAGGCTTGCGGCAAGCGTGACGGCGGCGAGGCCGCCCGTCAGGCAGGAATGGATCGAACGCGTCATGTCTTTCTCCGTTAGTTCGTCTCGTCGGCCGTCGCGACCGCGATCTGGCGCACGCCGGAAGGGCCCGCCACGTAGGCGGCCTTGGCCAGGCCGATGAAAAGTCCGTGTTCCACCACGCCGGGAATGGCGGCGAGGCGGTCGGCCAGACCGGACGCATCCGGAAGCCGGCTCCAATGGGCATCAAGAATGTAGTGTCCGCCGTCGGTCACCAGCGGGGAACCGTCAGCGGCCTTGCGCAGCACGACGTCGCCCTTGAGAGACAGCGCATCCGCCACCTTCACCACGGCGCGCCGGGTGGCTTCCAGGCCGAAGGGCATCACCTCGATCGGCAGCGGAAAACGGCCGAGCGTCTCCACGAACTTGCTGTCGTCGGCGATCACCACCATGCGCCGGGAGGCGGCCGCCACGATCTTTTCGCGCAGGAGCGCCGCGCCGCCGCCCTTGATGAGCTGCAGCCGGGCATCGAGTTCGTCGGCCCCGTCCACCGTCAGATCCAGTTCAGGCGTCTCGTCGAGCGTGGTCAGCGGAACGCCGAGCTCGCGGGCGAGCGCCGCCGTGCGCTCCGAGGTCGGCACGCCGACGATATCGAGCCCGCCGGCCACCTTCTCCGCCAGGGCGCGCACGAAGAACTCGGCCGTCGAGCCGGTGCCGATCCCAAGCCGCATGCCCGACCGCACTTCCTCAAGCGCCGCCAGGGCCGATGCGCGCTTCAACTCGTCGCTCATTTCACCTCCACGCTATCCGCCGCGCCGGGCAGTCCCGGAACGCTCCGCACCGTGGCGGGCGAGCATTGGCGGATCAGGCAAAAGGGCTCCACCCGGCATCCGCGCCTCGCATTGCGGTCGCGTCCGGGTGAAGCCGGATTCTGGCTTTTTGACGACGCTGAAAAACGGCGTCGGCGGCTGAATAGCATGGCAGGCCCGGTCAGGCCACAGTTTGAATGGCTTGTTGAAGATCTTGCGCACAAGGCGGCACGTCTGCCCGCGCGCGCTTCGCCGCCATTTCTCCTGCACGCCGCGCCCCGTCCGGGCGCCATTGGACGCACCGCATCGCGCACAGGCGATTCCCGCGCCGGCCGCCTGAGCTTTTGCGTTCAAGCTTTCGTCATTGGGCTCCGGTCCGCCGCAAGTCACGCTGTCTCTACGGCAATTGGCACAAAATCGAGGGATATCATCCCGAGTAAGCTTCTTCGCCGTTTCGCGCTGCAGCAAAAATTAAAATATTAAAGAATTATGGGGTTCGCTTGCATGTCTTATATGTGTTTCCCGCATGAGTAATATTTACAGTTAACCAAGAGTTCATGATTGGCGCGGAATATGCTGGCATTCATGACCTGCCCTTCCGTCTCAGGAGACAAAGATGGCTTCGCGCGCATTCGGTTTTCCAGGCTTCGCCCGAAGGCGGATGCAGGGCAGGGAGACCGCTCCTGCCGAGGCGCAGCAGGATGATGCCGATGTCGTGCGGCTGCCCGACGATGCGGGCGGATCGTCCATGCACGCAGCCGACATTTCGGAAACCTTCGACCTCATTGAGGCCGATCTCGCGGTCGCCGCACGTTCCATCGTCTCCAGCGCCGGCGCGGTCAAGGACGAGATCGACGGTCAGACCCGGATCATCTCCGGCATCCGCGCCGACACCGGCCAGCTTTCCGCGCGCTCCGAGGAGGCCAACGCCAACGCCTCCCAGCTCGCCGAGGCGATCGAGGAACTGACCAAGACGAGCCGCGAGATCGGCGCGCAGGTCGCCTCCACGACCACGCTCGCCGAAAAGGCCGGCGGCATCGCGTCGGAGGCGAATGACGGCGTCAACGAGTTGCGCGAGGCGGTGCAGAAGATCGCGGACGTGGTCTCGATGATTTCCGCGGTGGCCAAGCAGACCAACCTTCTGGCGCTCAACGCCACCATCGAAGCGGCGCGCGCGGGCGAGGCCGGCAAGGGCTTCGCCGTCGTCGCCAACGAGGTGAAGCAGCTCTCCGAACAGACCCAGCGTGCGACCGACGAGATCAGCTCCAACATCTCGCAGCTGCAGGTGACCGCGGAAGGCTCCATCGAGGCGGTCAACCGGGTCATCGGCGTCATCGACGAGATCCGTCCGAGCTTCGTCGCGGTCGCCGGTGCGGTTGAGGAACAGGTCGCCACCACCGACGAGATCGGCCGGTCCGCCCACATGACGGCGGATTTCGTGCGCGAGGTTTCCGAACGCGTTGCCGCGATCTCGGCCGCGACCGATGCGGCGGATGAAACCGGCTCCCGTATCACCGAGGCGAGCAATCGCATGACGGGGCTGACCGAGGCGCTTTCCACCCGCTTCACGATGCTGATCCGCCAGACCGAGGCCGGCAACCGCCGCCGGCACGACCGCTTTCCGGTGGACCTGAAAGGCCGGCTGGAGGGCGCGGGTCTCGAGCTTGCCGTCAACACGCTGGACATTTCCGAAGGCGGCACGCTGCTGAAGGTGTCGCAGACGCGTCCGGTCGCAGTGGGCACGCGCGCCGTGCTCGTGCTGCCGGAAGTGGGCCGGCTGCCGGTCACCGTCGTCGGGTCGAGCGCGCTGGGCCTGCATTGCGCCTTCGCCGACCTGGACGAGGCGACGCGCGCCGGGCTCGAAAGGCTGATCGCGCGGGTCAAATCGGAAAACGAGGGCTTCATCAGCGCCGCGAAGGAGACCGCCGCACGGATCGAGGCGGCCCTGAGCGAGGCCGTGCAATCCGGCCGGCTTTCGCTCGATGCGCTTTACGACACCAATTACAAGCCGGTGCCCGACAGCAATCCGCAGCAGGTCACCACGCGGGCCCTGCCGGTTCTGGAAGAGATCCTGACGCCGGTGCAGGAACAGCTGCTGGAGGCCTCCAGGGGACGCGGCATGACCTTTTGCGTGGCGGTCGACCGCAACGGCTACCTGCCGGTGCACAACCGCATCTATTCCCACCCGCAAAAACCGGACGATCCGGCCTGGAACGCCGCCAATTGCCGCAACCGCCGCATCTTCGACGACCGCGCCGGCCTTTGCGCGGCGCGCAACACGCGGCCCTTCCTTATCCAGTCCTATCCGCGCGACATGGGCAACGGCCAGATCGTGTGGATGCGCGAGATCGACGTGCCGCTGCACGTCTTCGGCCGCCACTGGGGCGGCTTCCGCACCGCGTACAAACTCTGAGGGCGACGAGGACGGCGGGACGGGAAGGGAAGACGCGCGCGGCGAAGTCGGTCCAATTTCCTTTGGTTCGCCTATCTTCCATCCGCCACCGCGCGGCAGAAGCGGTCGATCTCTTCTTCCGTGTTGTAGTAGTGGAGCGATGCGCGGGCCAGCGCATCGAACCCGCGCGCCGGCAGGTCGAGACGCGAGGAGCCGGCCTGCGTGTGGGTGATGTTGATGTTGCGTGCCCGGAGCCGGCGGCGGATCGCCACCGGTTCCTCGTCGGCCTTCGAAAACGTCACGATGCCGCAACGCTCCGCTCCCAGATCGTGGACCTTGATGCCGGGAATGTGCGAAAGCTCCCCCCGCAACGTCTCCGCCAGCATCTTCACCCGGGCTTCGATTTCCTCCATGCCGAGAGCGAGCGCGTAGCGGATCGCCCGGCCAAGCCCGATCTGGCCGGCGACGAAGCGCTCCCAGGTCTCGAACCGCATCGCGTCGGCCTTCAGGCGATATTCCGTTTCCGACAGCCAGTCGCTCGCCTGAAGATCGACGAAGGGCGGCTGCATATCGCCGACGACTTCGTCCGAAACCCACAAGAATCCCGTACCGCGCGGGCCGCGCAGGTATTTCCGGCCCGTCGCCGACAGCATATGGCAACCGATCCTGGCGACATCGATCTGCAACTGGCCGACCGCCTGACAGGCATCGAGCAGGTAGAGAACGCCGTGACGGCGCGCGATGGCGCCGACGTCCGCCGCCGGGTTCACCAGCCCGCCCTGCGTGGGCACATGTGTCAGCGAGATCAGCCGCGTGCGCGGCGTGATCGCGGCTTCCAGCGCGGCCAGATCCACCTGACCGGTTTCGTCGTTGTCGATGATGTCGATCTCGATGCCGGCACGCGCCTTCATCTGCAACAGCGCGACGTAGTTGGACACGTATTCGGCACGTGCCGTGATCACCCGGTCGCCGGGCTTGAAGGGAATGGCGTAGAAGGCCATGTCCCAGGCCCGTGTGGCGTTTTCGATGAAGGCGATCTCGTGCGGCTTGCCGCCGACGAGGTCGGCCGCGGCTGAATAGAAAACGCGAAGCGCCGCGTCGGCTTCGGCGGCCGCCTCGTAGCCGCCGATTTCCGCCTCGCGTCTGAGATGGCCTGTCACGGCATCGAGCACCGGGGCGGGCGGCAGCGCGGAGCCGGCGTTGTTGAAATGCAGGACATGGGCGCAGCCCGGGGTTTCGCGGCGCAGGTGATCGATATCGAGAGGCACGGGAACTCCGTCGGGAGAGGGCGGGAAGGCGGAGGCTAGGACGTTTTGCCTGCCGGGTGAAGAGAGACAGCCAATCGCGATGCGCGCCTCTTGCATCGGCTTGCCGTGCCCGACATGTTGCCTGCCCATGAACGACATGATCTTCTATTTCGGTTACGGCTCGCTGGTGAATGACGACACGCGGGCGCCGGGCGGCGTGGCCGTTGCGGGTCGGCTTTCCGGCTGGGTGCGCGAATGGCGCATCGCCGGGCCAACCTCCTATGGCGGGGTGTGCAGCCTGACCGTGCGGCCGGAGCCGGGTGCCGAGGTCGCCGGCGTGATGGTGCGCGAGCATCGCGACGGGCTCGCCGCCCTCGATGAGCGCGAATGGCGCTACGAACGCTGCGACCTTGCCGATGGTGCGTTCCGGTCGGATGCTGACGCGACGTTGCCAGCGGCGGGTTTCGTCTACACCGCGCGCGCCGAACATTACCGCTGGGGCGATGAAGACCATCCGATCCTGCAATCCTATGTGGATTGTGTGCTGGCCGGGTTCCTGAAGCTGTGGGGCGAGGCGGGCGTGCGCGATTTCGTGGAAACGACGCGCGGCTGGCACGTGCCGATCCGCGCCGACCGTCAGGCCCCGCTCTATCCGCGTGCGGTGAGGACTGACGACGAGGCACTGAGTTTTTTCGACGACGTGCTGCGCGAGGCCGGGGCGCGCTGGATCTGAGATCGGTCCCGCGCCGCACTCAGCCGGCAAACCCCTGAAGCGCGTAGCCGATCACCCAGGCGATGCCGGCGGCCGCGAGCCCGATGCTCAGCGTCTCAAATCCCGATGCGTACCAGCTCTGGGTCGACCAGCGGCTTTTCATCGAGCCGATGGCGAAGAACACCACCGCCGTCATGGCGAGCGACAGCTCCGCCGAACCGGCGCCGCTTGCGAACAGGAAGGGCATGAGCGGTACGGAGCCGAAGATCACGAAGGCGGTGAGCGTGGAAGCGGCGGCCCTGAGCGGCGAGCGCAGCGTCGTGGCGAGGCCGAATTCCTCCGACAGCATGGTCTCGATCCAGGTCTGGCGCTGCGATGTGATCAGCACGACCAGCGTTTCCAGATCCTCGCCGGAATAGCCCTTGGCGCGGAAGATCTGGCGGATCTCCTCCCGCTCGCCTTCGGGCGCGCGGGCGATATGGCGTTCTTCCATGGCGTGCAGACGGTTGTAGTCGTCGACCTCCGTCTTGGTGCCGGAATAGTTGGCGGCCGCCATGGAAAAGCCGTCGGCGAGCAGGTTTGCAAGCCCGAGAATGAGCACGATGGAGGCGGAAAGCTCCGCGCCCACGACGCCGGCGACGATGGCGAACGTCGTCACCGCACCATCGATGCCGCCATAGACCCAGTCGCGCAGGTAATTGACGCTCGGACCCCGCCCGAGCCGCCGGGCGATGGCGGCCGGCGTGTGTTCGTGTTCCAGCTGCATCGCGTCGCTCTGTCTGGCCGTTTGCGGGTTGCGCCGTCATAAGCGGTGGTCTTGAATAGACCTGCCGTGTATAACCCGCCGGGGTCGTGCGCAAAAGCGACAAAGGTACCGTATCGGCATGTGCGTTCCGTCAAAGGCTCCGCAACGTCGCGGGCCCGGAGGCGCGGAGGAGTAGGCCGCGACCGTTAGTGGATCAGGAGAAGGTTATGGCGGAGAAGTGGACACCGGAAACCTGGAGGTCTCGGCCTATTCAGCAGGTGCCCGATTATCCCGATGCCTCGGCGCTCGAAGCCGTCGAGGCGAAACTGGCAACGTACCCGCCGCTGGTTTTTGCAGGTGAAGCGCGCAAGCTGAAGAAGCAGCTGGCGGAAGTGGCGGAAGGCCGGGCCTTTCTGCTGCAGGGCGGCGATTGCGCCGAGAGCTTTGCCGAGCACCGCGCGGACAACATCCGCGACTTTTTCCGCGTCTTTCTGCAGATGGCCGTCGTGCTCACCTATGCGGCGGCCTCGCCTGTCGTGAAGGTCGGCCGCATCGCCGGCCAGTTCGCCAAGCCGCGCTCCGCGCCGATGGAAAAGATCGGCGATGTGGAGCTGCCGAGCTATCGCGGCGACATCATCAACGGCATCGATTTCACCGAGGCCGACCGTCTGCCGGACCCGCAGCGCATGGAGATGGCCTATCGCCAGTCGGCGGCGACGCTGAACCTGATCCGCGCCTTCGCGCAAGGTGGCTTCGCCAACCTCGACCATGTGCATCAGTGGATGCTGGGCTTCGTCAAGGACAGCCCGCAGGCCAGCCGCTACCAGACGATCGCCGACCGGATTTCCGAGGCGCTCGACTTCATGCGCGCCTGCGGCGTCGATCCCGACAGCGCCCCGCAGCTGCGTTCCACCGATTTTTTCACGAGCCACGAGGCGCTGCTTCTGGGCTACGAGCAGGCGCTGACGCGCATCGATTCCACCTCCGGCGACTGGTACTCGACCTCGGGCCACATGGTCTGGATCGGCGACCGCACCCGCCAGGCGGACCATGCGCATGTGGAGTTCTGCCGCGGCATCAAGAACCCGATCGGCCTGAAGTGCGGCCCCTCGATGGAGCCGGACAACCTTCTGAAGCTGATCGACATCCTGAACCCCGCCAACGAGGCCGGCCGGCTGACGCTGATCGCGCGCTTCGGCGCCGACAAGGTCTACGACCATCTGCCGGCGCTGGTGCGCGCGGTGGAGCGGGAAGGCCGCAAGGTGGTGTGGTCGTGCGATCCCATGCACGGCAACACGATCAAGGCGGCGACCGGCTTCAAGACGCGCCCCTTCGAGCGGGTGCTGGGCGAGGTGGAAGCCTTCTTCGCCGTGCATCGGGCCGAGGGTTCGCACCCCGGCGGCATCCACATCGAGATGACCGGCAAGGCCGTGACGGAATGCACCGGCGGTGCGCGCGCGATTTCCGAGGACGATCTCTCGGCGCGCTACCACACCCACTGCGACCCGCGGCTCAACGCCGACCAGGCGCTGGAGCTGGCCTTCCTGGTGGCGGAGAACATCAAGAAGGAACGCGAGGACCGCAGCGCCGAGGTGGCGGTGGTTTCGTAAAGGCCGGAATGGTTTGAAATGATTGAACGGCCCGTCGTCCTTGCGGATGGCGGGCCGTTTTCATTTGTGGAGGATGCTCGTGGGGGCGTTCGTGATACGGAGCAAGCGGCCCATCCTTCGAGACGGCCTGCGGCCTCCTCAGGATGACGTTATCGTGTTGTTATTTCTATGAATCCATCAACATGCACAACGTCATCCTGAGGAGCCGTCGGAAGACGGCGTCTCGAAGGATGGGCCACCGGCACCCGCTTCTTCCAAACCAAATCGGCCCGCCGCTCTTTCGAGCGACGGGCCGTTTCGCGTCTGGGGGACAGGCGCTTTTGGCGTGCCGGGTTTCAAACCTCCGGGGTCCCTTGAAAAACCCCGGCAAGCCCGGCTGGCGGGGAGAACGGCGGATATGCGCCGTTCACCAGATCCAGAACAGGAACGACCACGCCGTGACGGGCGCGGCCATCGCCACCGCGAAGAGGGCAGTGGCAAGCGCGGTGCGTACAACTGAGTGGCTGCGCGCATGGAAGATGCGGGCCGCGAGCCAGCCCGACCACAGGAACGTTCCCGCGATCGACAGGGCGCGGATTTCCGACAGCCACGACAGCGAGAAGCCGTCGGCAGTGATGATCGTCACCGTGGTGGAGAACAGTCCCAGGATCAGCCCGCAGGCGGCCAGCGGAATGAGTGCGTGGGAGAGGTGGTAAAAGCTCTTCGCGCTCCACCGGCCCGTCGTGAGCACCCCGGCCGCAAGGCACGCGCCGATGATGGTGGAAATCGCGATGGCGAGCCCGAAGACGTAGATCAGCAGCACCGAACCGTCGAGCACGGTCATCACGTCGCTCTGGGCGGGATAGTTGGTGAGCACCCACCAGGGCATGCTGGTCTGGAGCGGCCACAGCATGCCGTGTTCGACGAACCAGGTGGCGAGTGCCTGCTTGATGGTGACGAAGTAGGGGCTCGACGACCACTGGAAGGCGCCGGTGGCGATGCCGAGCATGCCGAAGATGACCAGAAGGCTGTCCCAGTGGGTCGCGGTGCGGCTAGAGACCTCGACGATCTCGGAATTGGGCGAACGTGCCTCCAGCTGCACGGCATCGCGGAAACCGGCGCAGCGCGCACACATGTGGCAGCCCGACGAGCTTTCCATGGTGCGCACGGGCACGAGCGGGGCGCAGTTGAAGGGCTCGCGGGAAGGGCTGCCGGGCGCGCTCGCATCCCACGCCTTGCGATCCACGGCGTAATGGAAGGGCGCGAGCTTGGTGAGGAGGCCGAAGACGCCGGAAACCGGGCAGAGATAGCGGCACCACACGCGCTTGTCGTTGCCGTACATGTAGCCGATGCCGATGGCGGCCGCCGTGGAACCGCCGAGGATCAGCAGCGCGGGAAGCGGATACTGGTAGACGGAGATCATCTGGCCGTAGAGCGTGGTGCACGCGAAGGCGACGAAGGGCCAGCCCGACCAGCGGATCCAGCGCGGCACCGAACGCTTTCGCCCGTGCCGGCTGGCGAGCTCGGACAAGGCGCCTTCCGGGCACATGGTGCCGCACCACAGCCGGCCGAACAGCACGATGGAAAGAAGCACGCCCGGCCACCAGATGCCCCAGAACACGAACTCCGCGAAGACCGTGAGATTGTTCCAAATGTGCGCGGCGAGGGGCGGCAGCGGCAGCAGGGTGGGCACGATCAGCAGCGTGGCGTAGATGGCGACGATGAACCACTGCACGATGCGGATGAGACGCTGGTGGCGGCGCAGCCAAAGCCCGACCGCGGCAAGCCGTGGTCGGGTCCGGGCAGGGCCGCCGATTTCCAGATCCTGGGTGTAGAGGGTGGTGCTCATTGGGAGGCCGCCGTCGCTGGTGCTGCCTCCGAGACCTTGCCTCTGCTGCGGCCCAGGCGGAACAGCAGGGCCACACCGCCCCAGTAGACCACCCAGACCAGCACCGTCGCCGGGTCGGGCATGGCGCGGTAGCCGGTGAGCGAGGCGATGATGCCGCCGATCCGGCTCATGTCGTCGATGAGGAACGAGGTATCCCAGACCGGCTCCATGTAGGGGATGAGCCCGAGCGAGGCGAGATTGCCGACACCGGTGGTCACGAGCGCGCAGGCAAGCAGCAGCAGCAGCGCCTCGGTGACGGAGAAGAACAGCCGCCACGACAACACCCGGCCGCCGAGCTGCAGCACCGCATAGGTGAGAAGCGCCAGCGCGAAGCCGGCCGCCGAGGCCAGCGCCACCGTCGTCGTGCTGACGCCGGGACCGGCGGCGAACATGCCATAGAGGAAGACCACCGTCTCGCTGCCCTCGCGCGCGACGGCAATGGCGGCAAGGACAGTCACCGTCCACCAGCGCCCCGTCTGGGCCGCGCTCTCCACGCCGTGCTGAAGCTCGCGCTTGAGCTGGCGGCCATGCTTGCGCATCCAGAAGACCATCTGCACGATCAGCCCGGCGGCGGCGAGCACCAGCGCCGTCTGGAAGTATTCGAGGCTTTCGCCCGACATCACGGCGGAGGCCTCCAGCAGGCCGTAGGCCAGCACGACAGCCACGGCGAGGCCCGCGAGAACGCCGCCCCAGAGATAGCGCCTGCCGGCGGAATAGGCCGCGTTGTGGGTGATCCAGGCATTGAGGATGCCGATCACCAGCAGCGCTTCGACGCTCTCGCGCCAGACGATGAACAAGATCTGAGTGGTCATAGAGGCGTTTCCCGCGTCATCTGGCTGCTGACATCGTCACTTGGCGATAATCACGCCGTTGGCGCTCTCCATATCCATGTGGAATTCGTCGTAGAACTTGTAGGTGCCGGGCGAAAGCCGGCGGATGACCACGAAGGAGGTCACGCCGGGGCCGACGACCTTTTCCTTGCGCAGCCGCAGGCTCTCGAACTCCGCCGCCGTCGTGCCGGTGTTGCGCACGATGATCTTGAAGGTCGTGCCGGCTTCCACTTCGAGCTTCTGCGGCGTGATCACGCCATCCTTGAGCTCCATGTCGAAGGTCTTCATCTCGTCGGCCGCTGCGGGCAGGGGAGCGACGAGCGCTGCGCCGAAAAGGGCTGCGGCGAGAAGGCCGGATATGGCGGAACCGGATATGCGAAGCGGATGGGTCATGAACGTGTGCTGCCGGCGGAGTTGGGAGGGACCGGCGCCCGAAAGCGCCGGCCCTGTTGGACGTATCGCGAAAGGCTCAGTAGCCGCCCTTCTTGCCGACGCCGGAGAACACGAACTCGTATTCCGTCGTGAACGGCTCGAACCACGGGGCGACACCGGTCTCCTTGTCGACGTGACGGCCGAACTCCTTGCCCGGAGCCGAAACCTTGAAGGTGAGCTTGTACTTGCCCGGGCCCATCAGCTTGACGTTGTCGCCGTAGTGCGGGCCGTCATTGGCGACCATCGGCATCAGCGGGCCAGACTTGGTCTCGCCGCTATCTTCCTTGGTGAGGGTGTACTCGATGTTGAGATACGGGGCCCACTCGCCCTCGGCCAGGCCGTTCTTGTTGTCGGCCAGCGCGTGAATGTCGGCTTCGAGGTGGATGTCGGACTCGGCAGCCGGGTTCATCATGCCCGCCGGCTCCATGACGATCGGCTGGAGGTAGACCGCCGCGACCTCGAGACCGCCGGCTTCCTGGGGCTCGCCGATGGGGTATTCGACCGCCTGCGCGGGAACGGCGAACGCCATGGCCATCAGTCCGGCGGCGAGAATGCTGACACTCGTCCGAGTCATCTTGTTGAATTCCTTGCTGCTCTTCTTGAGTTCTGTGGCGGCTGTCAGTCGGCCCGACAGGGCGCAGGCAGGCTGACAACCGTCATGCGGGGACGGGCCGAGGGAGGGCGGTCCGCCAGTCTCGGACCTCCGCGCGACTTGCGGGGGAAGCGCTGCGGCGATCCTTAACTTGAAACTAAGAAGCAAGTTTATGCGCCCGGATGCAAGGGGGGAACGTCAAAAAAGCCCGAATGTTTGCCTCTCCAGATTAGAAAACAGGCAGCCGTTAAGAAAATGACGCAGGGACAACATGATTTTGCTACGCAGTTTGTTCTAATTCAAATTAGCAAATAAATTGGGGCCGGATCGCGCTATAGGCCGCAATTATCGGACTTGCGCGATGCGGGGCAGGCCGGTGCGGGGCGAAAAGCGTGCACGCACCGTTCACCGCGCGCGACATTGACCCTCCCGGGAGGCGATGCGATTTCTTTGACAAAGACGGGGAGAAGCAAGTCAAGGAGGGCGTCATGCCTGTCATCAATCCGCTATTCGTCTCTCACGGTTCGCCGATGCTTGTTCTTCAGAACACGGCGGCGCGCAATTTCCTGGCGGGCTACGCAGCGTCGATGCCGCGCCCCGATGCGATCGTTTCCGTCTCCGCCCACTTCGAGGCGGAGCAGGCCACGGTCGTTTCCGATCCGGCGCCGGGCATGATCTACGACATGTACGGTTTCCCGCGCGAACTCTACGAAATCGTCTACCCGGCAAAGGGCGAACCGGCGCTGGCCGAACGGGTCGCCGGTCTAATAGATGAGGCCGGGCTCGCCCCGGAGATCGCACCCCGCCGCGGTTTTGACCACGGCACCTGGGCGCCGCTGTCGCTGATGTACCCGAAGGCCGACATTCCGGTGGTGCAGGTTTCCGTGCAGCCGCATATGGGCGCGGCGCATCACCTGGCGCTCGGCCGCGCGCTGGAACCGCTGACACGCGAGAACGTGCTTGTGATCGGGTCGGGGTCGCTGACCCACAACCTGCACGAGCTGCGCGCGCCCACCGGCGGCATGCGCCCCATCGACGATGCGGAGCCGGGCTGGGTGAAGGAATTCGCCGACTGGGTGGGTGACAGGATCGTTACCGGCGCGGTCGACGATCTCGTCGACTACCGCCGCCGCGCGCCTTACGGCGTGCAGAATCATCCGACGGAAGAGCACTATCTGCCGCTTCTGGTGGCGCTGGGCGCGGCTGGCGAGACCGATATGCGCGGCGAGCTTGTCCATTCCTCCGCCGAATACGGCATCCTGAGGATGGACGCCTTCGCCTTCGGCGCGCGTTCGGCCGCACGGGCGGCATAACGACGGTGCGGGCGGACGGGCTTCCGCCGGCCCGCCTGCGGCCTTTTGCGCAGGAATACCGATCTCCCTCCGATTAACGCGATCGCAACGCCGCTCGTGCACGATGATGGCCGAACATTTCGGACCATGGGTTGGAGTGAGGCGCACCATGCGCTGCGGGATAGATCTCGCCGGATTGAGTTTCCTCGTCGTCGACGACAGCGAATTCATGCGCAATGCCATCCGCACGGTGCTGGCCGAACTCGGTAGCGCCCGTGTCTGCGAGGCGGCGGACGGCACCGAGGCTTTCGAACAGATCGCCTGGGAAGAACCTGACATCATCATCTGCGACTGGCTGATGCGGCCGATGGGCGGCGAGGATTTCATGCGTACGCTGCGCGCCGACCCGACGGCGCCCTATGCCATGCTTCCGGTCATCATGCTGACGTCCTTTTCCGGCCGCGACCACGCGCTGACGGCCGCGCGTCTCGGCGTCAACGAGTTCATCGAAAAGCCGCTGACGCCCGGCGCCCTTGCCCGCCGCATCGAGCGCATCGTCACCGAGGACCGGCCGTTCATCCGCGTTCCGGGCTATTTCGGCCCGCTTCCGCGCGCCGCCGGCATCGACGGAGCAAAGCTCAGGGCGATCGCCGAGCGACAACGCCGCGAGCGCGAGGCGGAAGCCGCGCGGCTGGAGCAGGACACCTCGCGCGCGGCCTGAGGCTGCCGTATTTCCGCACGCCAACCGCTTGTTCCCCTCTCCCCCTTGCGGGGGAGATGTCACGCCTTCGCGTGACAGAGGGGGATAGGCCGCTTGTTCCGAACCTGCCGCTTCACCCCCCTCTGTCGGCCTTGCCGACATCTCCCCCGCAAGGGGGAGAGGGGTGCAAGCCGAAGGGACCCGGCGAGCGTTCGGCGCTTTCGAATTTTCCCTCCCTTTGCACGCTTTCCTTGCCCGCCCTATGGCCTTTTCCGTCTCGGGCGTCTATCTCGCTTGTTGAGCATTCCGTTTCCGCCGACTGGGCCGAACCGCCATCATGACTGCAATCTCCGATACGCTGCGCCTTGCCCTTGTCCAGTTGAACCCGACGCTGGGCGATCTATCCGGCAATGCCGGGAAGCTGCGCGCCGCACGCGCGACCGCCGCAGGGCAGGGCGCCGATCTGCTCGTGACCTCCGAACTGTTCATCTCCGGATATCCACCGGAGGATCTGGTTCTCAAGCCCGCCTTCGTGCGCGCCTGTCGCCAGCATGTCGAGGATCTGGCGAAGGAGACCGCCGACGGTGGCCCGGCCATGCTCGTCGGCACGCCGTGGTTGATCGGTGACAAGCTGCACAATGTGGTCTGCCTGCTCGATGACGGCGAGGTGCAGGCAGTGCGGGCGAAGGTGGATCTGCCCAATTACGGTCCCTTCGACGAAAAGCGCGTGTTCGTGCCGGGCCCGCTGCCGGGGCCGATCGATTTCCGCGGCCTGCGCATCGGGGTGCCGATCTGCGAGGACACGTGGAACGACGAGGTCTGCGAGTGCCTGGCCGAAACCGGCGCGGAGATCCTGCTGGTGCCCAACGGCTCGCCCTACTGGGCCGACAAGGCGGACGAGCGCATACAGGTGATGGTCGCGCGCGTGGTGGAGACCGGCCTGCCGCTCGTCTATGTCAACCAGGTGTGCGGGCAGGACGAACTCGTTTTCGACGGCGGTTCCTTCGCGCTTGAGGCCGACCGCACGCTGTCGGTCCAGATGCCGCAGTTTCAGGAGCAGATTGCGACGTTCACGTGGAAGCGCGAGGACGAGACGTGGAAATGCGTCGACGGCACCCGCACGGAGCTTCCCGGCCGAGCGGAAGCGCAGTGGCGCGCTTGCGTCATGGGGCTTCGCGACTACGTCAACAAAAACGGCTTTCCGGGCGTGATCCTGGGGCTTTCAGGCGGCATCGATTCCGCCATCTGCGCGGCCATGGCGGTGGACGCGCTGGGCGCCGACAAGGTGCGTTGCGTGATGCTGCCCTATCACTACACGGCGAGCGAGAGCCTCGAGGACGCAGCGGCCTGCGCCAGGGCGCTGGGAGTCGCCTATGACGTGGTGCCGATCGAGCCGGCCGTTTCCGGTTTCGAGGAAGTGCTGAAGCCGCTCTTTGACGGGCTTGCCTCCAACGTCGCGGAGGAAAACGTCCAGGCGCGCACGCGTGGCGTGATCCTGATGGCGATCTCCAACAAGTTCGGGCCGATGCTGGTGACGACCGGCAACAAGTCGGAAATGTCGGTTGGCTACGCCACGCTCTACGGCGACATGAACGGCGGGTTCAATCCGATCAAGGACATCTACAAGACCGAGGTCTTCAAGCTGGCGGCGTGGCGCAACGGGCATCTGCCGCCGGATGCGCTGGGACCCGAGGGCGTCGTGATCCCGGAGCGGATCATCACCAAGCCGCCCTCGGCGGAACTTCGCCCCGACCAGAAGGATCAGGATTCTCTGCCGCCCTACGACGTGCTCGACGACATTCTGGAGTGTCTGGTGGAGCGCGAGATGAGCGTATCGCAGATCGAGGAACGCGGCCACGACGCGGAATTGATCAACCGCATCCAGAACCTTCTCTACGTCGCCGAATACAAGCGCCGACAAGCCCCGCCGGGCGTGAAGGTGACGAGCCGCAACTTCGGCCGCGATCGCCGTTATCCGATCACCAACCGGTTCCGCGACAAGCGGTAGGGGACGTTTCCGGCCGGGTATCGTAACGGAATCCATCCTTCGAGACGCCCTCTGTCGAGGGCTTCTCGGGATGACGTTTTCGTGTTAGGTGCGCGCGTTATCCAACAGTTGTCATCCCCGCGAAGGCGGGGATCCAGTAACCACTGCAATTGACTATCGAATGCCGGTGCCACCCTCCGGGAGTACTGGATCCCCGCCTTCGCGGGGATGACACGCAGAGAGTGTTGCAGGAGGGGACGGCCAAGTTGGGATACTCATCCGGCCATGTTTTGCCTCCGCGCGCCCCGCGTGTTTCCAGCAGCGACGATCGATAGTAGAAGCTGACTTCAAATCCGGTATCCGGTCGAACGGCGCCCATGCGGTGCGCTGTCAGGATTTCCGCAAACATAGGCAAGCTGCAAACAGCATGACTGCAACCGTCCGTTTCGCACCCTCGCCCACGGGACAGATCCACATCGGCAACGCGCGCACGGCGCTGTTCAACGCGCTCTATGCGCGCCAAAGGGGCGGGTCCTTCGTGCTGCGGCTGGACGATACCGATGTGGCGCGCTCGCGCGAGGAATATGCCGAAGGCATCATCCGCGATCTCGACTGGCTCGGCATCGTGCCGGACCGCATCGAGCGCCAGTCGAAGCGCTTCGCGCTCTATGACGAGGCGGCCGAACGGCTGAAAAAGGCGGGGCTGCTCTATCCCTGCTATGAGACGCCCGACGAGCTCGAGCGCCGCCGCGCCCGACGCCGCGCACGCGGCCTGCCGCCGGTCTACGACCGTTCCGCGCTGAAGCTCAGCGATGCGGAGAGGGCCGCACTTGAAGCGGAGGGGCGCAAGCCGCACTGGCGCTTCCTGCTGCCGAATTTCGAGACCGATCCGTTCGAGACGACACGGGCCGAAATAACCTGGGACGATCTGTGCCGGGGCGAGCAGAGCGTCGATCTCGCCTCGCTGTCGGACCCCGTGCTGCTGCGCGAGGACGGCACCTACCTCTACACGCTGCCCTCCATCGTTGATGACATCGATTTCGCCATGACCCATGTCATCCGCGGCGAGGATCACGTGGCCAACACCGCCGTGCAGATCGCGATCTTCAAGGCGCTGGGCGCCACGCCGCCCGTTTTCGGCCATCACAACCTGCTGACGACCGCCTCCGGCGAGGGGCTCTCCAAGCGCTCCGGCGCGCTCTCCATCGCGGCGCTGCGCGAGGCAGGCTACGAGCCTATGACGGTGGCGAGCCTTGCCGTGCTGATCGGCACTTCCGATGCCGTGGAGCCGATGGCCGATCTCGACGCGCTGGCGGCGCAGTTCGATCTTTCCCACGTCTCGCGCGCGCCCGCCCGTTTCGATCCCGCCGATCTCGACGCCCTGAACGCGCACCTGCTGCGCGACATGCCTGCGGACAAGGTCGCGGACCGTCTCGCAGCGCTCGGCGTGCCGGGGGAAACGGCGCCGGCCTTCTGGGAAGCGGTGTCGGGCAACCTGGCAAAATTCGCTGATGTCGAGGCATGGTGGCGCATCGTTGACAGCGAGGTTGTGCCGGTGATCGAGGCGGAAGACCGGGATTTCATCTTGGAAGCGGCGAAGCACCTGCCGCCAGAGCCTTGGGACGGCGAGACCTGGAAGGCCTGGACGGCCGAGGTCAAGGCGGCAACGGGGCGCAAGGGCAAGGGGCTGTTCATGCCGCTTCGCAAGGCACTGACGGGGCTCGACCACGGGCCGGAACTCGCCCGCCTGCTGCCGCTTATTGGGCGACGAAATACTTTGGCCCGACTCGCCTGACGCGGCTGGGCTCGGCGGGTTTCACGGCCGCCTCGGGCGCGTCCGCCGCAGTCCCCGCATCGATCGCGGCAAGCTTCGGAACAAAGCCGCCGCGTGCGTTCAGCACCGTGTCTGGGTCCGCATCGGCGGCAAGCTTGGGAATCGGCCTGACATCGGTGACGAGCCTGTCGTCCGCTGCCCGGTAGCCGTCCCACGGATCGTTCGGGTCCCAGCTTTCCTCGCCGTTGCCGGTATCGAGCGGTTGCCACTGCCGGTCGGGATCCCATGGCTCGTCGGCCGAACTGTTGAGGGCCGTGCCCGAGCCGCTGGCGGTCAGCGGCGTCATGTTGCCGTCGTAGACGCTGCCGGATGCGGCGATCGACATGTTCGCCGTCTTGCAGCTGCAATCGGCATCGTATTCGGTGCGATAGCGGAAGGCGTTTTCCATGTCCTTGTAGGGCGTTCCGTCGAGCGACACCATGTCGGACGGGTTCTCGCCGGGATTGCGGTAGACGAACAGCTCGGCCGAGGTGCCCGGGCACATGGACTGACACTGTTCGGCATCGTGGGCGAACTGGTCCTCGGTCGTGGAGAACGAGATCGGAAAGAAGAAGCCGTCGCAGCGCCTGACGCAGAGCGTGCGGTAGGTGCCGCCATCCCCGCCGTAACCGTAGCCGCGATCCTCGGGCGGGTAGTCGTCGCGCTCGTAGCGACGGCCGCCGCCGAACAGCATGCCGAACAGTCCGTCCGGCCGCGCGCGCGATCCCGCGCCGCGTTCGTCGATCACGCCGTTGCGATTCGGCCGGGAGCCGTAGCGGGAGGGATCTTGCGGATAGCGCGGATCTTCCGGGCGAGAGGAGGCGCGGTACTCGGGCGCGCTGCAATCGAGGCGTTGCAACTGGGCGCGCACGGCGGCGATGCGCCGGGCCGTGTCTCCGCCGCCGCTGCGGCGCATGGCGATGGCGCGATTGCGCGAGAACTGCGCCATGCGCGCCCGCACATCGGCGATATCGCGCTCGATGCCGCCGCAGATGCGCGGATCGGGCGAGGAAAACAGGAAGCCGCCGCCATTGCAGCGGGCGCGCCGGTAGCGCCGTTCCAGTCCGTCGAGCTCACGCGAGGCGTCCTGCAGCGCATTGTCCCACTGCCGCACCTCCGCCCCGTCGCGCCGGTCGTCGGCCATGGAGGAGAGGCGGGCGAGTTCGTCCTCCAGGCCATAGCAGCGCCCGTC
Organism: Breoghania sp. JC706; assembly: GCF_037026715.1. Classification (NCBI taxonomy): domain Bacteria; kingdom Pseudomonadati; phylum Pseudomonadota; class Alphaproteobacteria; order Hyphomicrobiales; family Stappiaceae; genus Breoghania; species Breoghania sp. JC706. The sequence goes on along the minus strand of NZ_JBANCG010000008.1, from coordinate 195,175 downwards.
GCGCGCAGCCGCGCCCGTATTGCTTGTCGCAACAAGGAGGAGGGCGAGAACGGCCAGCATTGAAGACGGTCGAAGACGCATGCACCCTCACCGGCGCTGATGGGGCCGGTTTCCCGAAGTTTCCGATGGTTCTGACATGCGGCAATCTAGCGGAGAGGGGAGGAAAAGGGAAACGGAGCGGCTTCGCCGCCGCTTCTTGCGCTGGATCCCGGATCAGCGTTCGGCTTCGCCTCACTTGTCCGGGATGAGGGAGTTTGTGGGAAGCTTCGAGCCAACCACACACGCCCTCATTCCGGGCGGTCTGCGCCGCAGGCGCATGGCCAGACCCGGAACCCAGCGCAACAAGTGCGGCGAAGCCGCTCCATCGCTCTTCTCCTCTTCCTCTCCCGCCTCTCCCCGCGTCCTCCTGCCGCGTCGTGCAACCGAAGGCGAGACGGTTGCGTTTTCACCGTCTAGGCTCTGGCAATCTTGGCTCCTTCGCGAGGGGGCCGGACCATGGTGAGGAGAAATACATGAAGCTCGCAACGCTGCGCGACGGCACGCGCGACGGTCAACTTGTCGTCGTCTCCAGGGATCTTTCCCGCTACACGCCCGCCGGCACGGTGGCCGGCACGATGCAGCAGGCGCTCGACACCTGGGAGGAGGCGGAAGAGGGCCTGCGCGATCTCTCCATGCGGCTCGACATCGACCAGATCCCCGGCGAGCCCTTCGACGAGACGCAATGCCTGTCGCCGCTGCCGCGGGCCTACCAGTGGGCGGACGGGTCAGCCTACGTCAACCACGTGGAACTGGTGCGCAAGGCGCGCGGGGCGGAAATGCCGGCGAGTTTCTGGACCAATCCGCTGATGTACCAGGGCGGCTCGGACGCCTTCATTGCGCCGCGCAACCCCATCCGGCTCGCCGACGAGGCCTGGGGCATCGATTTTGAAGCCGAGATTGCCGCCGTCACCGACGACGTGCCGATGGGCATCGCACCGGAACAGGCCGGCCACCACATCAAGCTCCTGATGGCGGTGAACGACGTGTCGCTTCGAAACCTCATCCCCGGCGAACTCGGCAAGGGTTTCGGCTTCTTCCAGTCCAAACCGTCCTCCTCGTTTGCGCCCGTGGCGGTGACGCCGGACGAACTGGGCGAGGCGTGGACCGGCGGCACCATCGCGCTGCCGATGCTGGTGGAGTATAACGGCAGGCCTTTCGGCAAGGCGCGCTGCGACATCGACATGACCTTCGACCTGCCGCGCCTGATCGCGCATGCGGCGAAGACCCGGCCGCTCGGGGCCGGCTGCGTCATCGGCTCCGGCACCATCTCCAACAAGCTCGACGGCGGGCCGGGCAAGCCCATTTCGCAAGGCGGTGTCGGCTATTCCTGCATCGCCGAACAGCGCATGGTGGAAACGATCGTGGAGGGCGAGGCGAAGACCCCGTTCATGAGCTTCGGCGACCGCGTGCGCATCGAGATCAGGGACGAGGACGGGGTGTCGGTGTTCGGCGCGATTGATCAGGTGGTGGAGAGGTACGCGGGGTAGCGTGAGGGGCGGGGCAGGGGCCGGTTCGTCGGGTGCTTGTGGCCCATCCTTCGAGACGGCCTTGTCAGGCCTCCTCAGGATGACGTTGAATTTGTTGCCGATTTGGTGGGACCATCAACACGACAACGTCATCCTGAGGAGCCGTCGCAAGACGGCGTCTCGAAGGATGGGCCCCGCGCCGCGTCCCGCATCCCACCGCGTGCGGCACCACCCTGCATTGACGGTTACAATTTAACGGCCGATCAGAAGCGCCAAACGCGCATTTGGCCAATTGGGAGTAAGCCATGAGCAAGCAATTCGCCTCCGCCGGCGACATGGAGGAAAAGGTCGTCTCGTTCTCCGAGATCGGGAACGGCTGCTACGCCTTCACTGCCCAGGGCGATCCGAACACCGGCATCATCGTCGGCGATGACAGCGTGATGGTGATCGACGCGCAGGCCACCCCCGTGATGGCGGAGAAGGTCATCGAACACATCCGCACCGTTACCGACAAGCCGATCAAGCATGTGGTGCTGTCGCATTATCATGCGGTGCGGGTGCTCGGAGCCTCGGCCTATGGGGCGAGCGAGATCATTTCCTCCGATCTCACCTACCGCTTAATCGTGGAGCGCGGCCAGCAGGACTGGGACAGCGAGCAGGGGCGTTTCCCGCGGCTGTTCCAGGGCGCGGAGTCCATCCCCGGTCTCACCTGGCCGACCATTACCTTCGGCTCGTCGATGACCGTCTGGCTCGGCAAGCGCGAGGTCAAGATCATGCATCTGGGGCGCGGCCACACCATGGGCGACATCGTCGTGTGGGTGCCGGATGCGGGCGTGATGTTCTCCGGCGATCTCGTCGAATACCATTCCGCCTGCTACTGCGGCGACGCGCATTTCGCCGATTGGCCGAAGACGCTCGACCGGCTTGCTGCCTTCGAGCCGAAGGCGCTGGTGCCGGGGCGCGGCGATGCGCTTTCCTCGCCGCAGATGGTGGCCGACGGCATCGCGCTGACGCGGGATTTCCTGACGACGCTCTACACCTCCGTTTCGGGTTCGGTTGAGGAGGGCCGCAGCCTGAAGGAGGCGTTCGACGCCGCGCGCACCGCGATGGACCCGAAATTCGGTTCGTTCGCCATCCACGAGCATTGCCTGCCGTTCAACGTCGCGCGCGCCTATGACGAGGCCAAGGGCCTCGATCATCCGCAGATCTGGACGGCGGAGCGCGACCGCGAGATGTGGGCGGCGTTGCAGGACGGCGAATAGGGGACGAGAGCCCGGCACGTGCAGCCCATCCTTCGAGACGCCCGCTCGCGCGGGCTCCTCAGGATGACGTTGTGTGCCACGGAACTTTCCCGTCATTGCCGGCTCCGACCGGCAATCCATTCCGTGATCTGTCGGAACGGAGCGAGGGGAGAATGACCCGTGCCGGCCGCTTCCTGTCGTGATGAGATTTTACGGCATGGATTGCCGGTCGGAGCCGGCAATGACGGGAGTGAAGGCGTTCCCCGCCGTTGGGAGGCGGCCGGGATGATCTGGCTCAAAGTCGGAAAAATGCCGTAACGTTATAAATGGTGCGGCGCGAAGTCTTGGGAGGAAATCATGGCAGCACCCGGAGCCGCGGGTTCGGCTGCGCCTGCCGGCATGGGCGCCGGCTCGCGCAAGGCGCTCTACCAGTTCGGATATGCGCGCTCAATCGATCAGGATGCTTTTGCGGCAACGGGCAAGCCGCCGCGCCACAGGGTCGTCGTCGTGGGCGCCGGGCCGGTGGGCATGACGGTCGCCGTGGATCTCGCGATGCGCGGCAACGAGGTGGTGATCCTCGATGACGCCGACCGCATCGGCGAGGGCTCGCGCGCCATCTGCTTTGCCCAGCGCACGCTGGAGATCTGGGACCGCCTCGGCGTCGCAAAGCCGATGGTGGACAAGGGCATCACCTGGCAGGTCGGCAAGAACTTCCTGAAGGACGATCTCGTCTACCAGTTCGACCTCTTGCCCGAGGACGGCCACAAGATGCCGGCCTTCATCAACCTGCAGCAATATTACGCCGAGCTCTATCTGGTTGAGCGGATCGCGGAACTGCCGGGCATCGACCTGCGCTGGCGCAACAAGGTGACCGCGATCGACAGCCAGGCCGAGGGCGTCCGGCTGACCGTCGAGACGCCGGAGGGCGCCTACGAGATCGACGCGGACTGGCTGATCGCCTGCGACGGGGCGAAGTCCCCCTTGCGCGACATGCTGGGGCTGGAATTTCGGGGCGAGGTCTTCGACGACCGCTTCCTGATCGCGGATGTGAAGATGACGGCAGATTTTCCGGCCGAACGCTGGTTCTGGTTCGACCCGCCGTTCCATGCCGGCCAGTCGGCGCTGCTGCACAAGCAGCCCGACGATGTCTGGCGCATCGACCTGCAACTGGGGCCGGAGGCGGATCCGGAGGTCGAGCAGAAGCCGGAGAACGTCATTCCGCGCATCGAGCGCATGCTCGGGCACCGCAATTTCGAGCTGGAATGGGTCTCGCTCTATTCGTTCCAGTGCCGCCGCATCGACCGGTTCGTGCATGGCCGGGTGGTCTTTTGCGGCGACAGTGCGCACCAGGTCTCGCCGTTCGGTGCGCGCGGCGCCAATTCCGGCGTGCAGGATGCGGAAAACCTTGCCTGGAAGCTCGATCTCATCCTGAAGGAGCAAGCCGACGAGGCGCTGATGGCGACCTACGACGCCGAGCGCTCCTATGCGGCGGACGAGAACATTGGGCACTCCACCCGATCCACCGACTTCATCGCGCCGAAGACCGCGATGGAGCGCACCTTGCGCAACGCGGTGCTGAACCTTGCCGCGCGCACGGAATTCGCCCGTGCCATGGTGAATTCCGGTCGCCTGTCGAAGCCGACAACCTATGCCACCGCGCTTTCCACGCCCGACGACGCGCTCTTTTCCGACTCCGCGAAACTCGGTGCCCCGGTCCCCGATGCGCCATTGAAGCGGGCGGACGGTTCCGACACGTGGCTGCTTGACGAACTGGGCGCCGGCTTCACCGTGCTGCATGTGGCGAACGGCGCGGCGCCCAACGCGGTAGACGGCGCGACCTTGCGCATCGTCGGCGGCGATCTGCTTGACGAAACCGGCCAGTTCCGCCGCCGCTTCGATGCCACCCCCGGAGCGACCTACGTCATCCGCCCCGACCAGCATCTGGCCGCCCGCTTCCGCCATTTCGAAGCGGGCAAGGTATCGGCCGCGATTGCACGCGCCCGGGGCCGCGCGCCGGTTCCCGCATGACAGGAGAGCCCGCCATGATCGATCTCATCACCACCAGCCAGCTCGCCGATCCGGATGCGGCCTACAACATGCTGGTCGATGCCCACCGCGATCTCGACGACACGCAGAGCGCGGACCTCAACGCCCGCCTCGTGCTGCTGCTGGCCAACCATGTCGGCGAACTCGGCGTGCTGGAACAGGCGATCGCGCTGGCGAAGAAAGAGCTTTGAAGGGGGCGCCTGACGCCCAGGGGGCTTGGTCGGGAGCAGAGGATTGTTCGGGAGCCGGTGCTTGCACCCCTCTCCCCCCCTTGTGGGGGAGATGTCACGCCTTCGCGTGACAGAGGGGGGGTAATGCCGCTTGCGCCGAGCCCGCCGCCTCACCCCCCTCTGTCGGCTACGCCGACATCTCCCCCGCAAGGGGGGAGAGGGGTGCAAGTGGCGGGCGCTCGGCGAGCGTTGCGAAGATGGCAGGCCACCCGCGCGCGATTTTAATTGAAAACCGCCACGCCGCTTGGCACAGCTTGTGTCATGACCCGACGCACACTTGCCCGTATCGCGCTTGCCGGCCTCGGCGCCTCGGCGGTGATCATCGCCGCGATATGGTTCGTCGTGCTGCCCGCGTTGTTGCCGGACGGTCAGAAGCCCTTCGATTTCTACATGGGCTCGATGACTTTCGACCAGGTGCGCGACCTGATGCTGGCGCTGGGCGAGCGCGGGCGCACGCTCTACCGCTACGCGCTGGTACCGCTCGATATGGTGCTGGTGGTGGCCTACGGCGCCGGCATCGGCTGCGCCATTGTCTGGCTGCGGGGGATTCCCGAAACGCGGAAACAGCATCCCGACCCCTACGAAATGCGTCGCCGCCAGCCGGCGGGCCGGCGCATCCGCTCCGCCGTCGGGTCGGTTTTTCTCGTCGCGCCCTTCCTCGCCGCTGCCTTCGATTTCTGGGAGAACGTGCTGATCTTCCGCCTGCTGGGCCAGGGCGAGGGCGTCTCCCTGCGGCTGATGGAGGAACTGAACCGGACCACAGCCTATAAATGGGCCTTTCTGGGGCTTTCCGGGGTTGCGCTCTTTTTCGCGCTGCTTGGGTTCCTTGCGCGGCGCGGGCGCTGAATGGCCGCACGCCGCTGGCAATGGCGCTTGTTTGCGCCTACATGCCCAGAACGAAATTCTCTTTCAAACCATCACGACGAGAGGACGGACAATGCGCAAAACCATCGGCGCGAGGCTTGCGCGCGCGGGCGCTATTCTGGCCACGGCCGCCATGGTCGCGGGAGCGGGCGCAGCAGGCGCGCGGGCAGCCGACGAGCCGGAGCTGATCTTCAAGCGCTCGACGGTCTGGAAGTTTCTGACGCCCGACCACAAGCTCGCCACCTATGCGATCGACGATCCGATCGTCGAGGGCGTCTCGTGCCATTTCACGGTGCCGGAAAAGGGCGGCATTTCCGGCTGGCTCGGCGTGGCGGAGGAGGTGTCCGACATCTCGCTCGCCTGCCGGCAGGTGGGGCCGGTCTCATTCAAGGGCAAGTTCGAACAGGGCGACGAGATGTTCCGCCAGCGCCGCTCGCTGTTCTTCAAGAAGATGCGGATCGTGCGCGGCTGCGATGCCAAGCGCAACGTGCTGGTCTATGTCGTCTATTCCGACAAGCTCGTGGAGGGATCGCCGAAGAATTCCACTTCGACCGTGCCGATCATGCCGTGGGGCGACCAGATGCCGGCGAAATGCGGCGATTATCTCGACAAATGAGATAGTGCCGGTGGCGGGCATGGATCGGGAATAGCCTCACCGGGGCTTTGCGAAGGACCACGGCGACAGGTCGTGAAAGACGCCCGGCTCGTTGGTGTTGCCGGCGACCGCCACGAGGGCTGCGACGGGGGCGGCCAGCATCAGGCCGATAATGATGCCGGCGATGATGGCCTTCACCCTGTCGGCCGTCGTCATATCGTCGCGGGCAAGCCCCGCGCGGCAACGGCGCCGGGCGGCACCCGCCGTCTGACCGGCCGTCCGGCTGGCAGAGATGAAATGCAACCCGGGTCCGATATCGGGCTCGGTCCGGATGCGGGGATGCGCGGTCCCGTGCAAGCCGCTCGCATCGCCTGTGAACATGAACTTCGACATTTCCGGTACTCGTGACTGTTTCCGAACGTATCGATGGTGGCCGAACGGGCCTGAATGCGCGCTTAGATGTCTGTTCAGCGAAGGTTCATTCCCGACGCCCGACTTGACCCGACGCCCGACTTGACCCGGCGGCCGATGCGCCTTACACCGCTTGGCAATGAACACGGTCATCATCATTCGCATGAGCGACGAGATTATTTGCGGCTAGCGTCAGTGCTGGCTGTGGCCGTTTCCTCCTGCCCCAAATCGCAAGACGAACGCCCCGGCTAGCGCCCCGCTAGCACCGTTTTACGGGGTGCCCATGGCTCTTGTTATTTACAATACGCTCACGCGCGTTAAGGAAGCCTTCACGCCGATCGATCCGGCGAACGTGCGCATGTATGTCTGCGGACCGACGGTCTACGACTACGCGCATATCGGCAACGCGCGTCCGGTGGTGGTCTTCGACACGCTGTTCCGGCTGCTGCGCCATCTCTACGGCGCCGATCACGTTACCTACGTGCGCAACATCACCGACGTCGACGACAAGATCAACGCACGAGCGGAAGCGGAACGCCGCACCATCCGCGAGGTGACCGAGACGACGGCCGCCCAGTATCACGCCGACATGGCCGCACTCGGCGCGCTGCTGCCCACGGTCGAGCCGCGTGCGACCGAGCACATCGAGGAAATGAAGACGCTGATCGAGCGGCTCGTCGCCAGGGGCTTTGCCTACGTGGCCGAAGGGCATGTGCTGTTCGAGGTCGGCAAGATGGCCGATTACGGCAAGCTCTCGGGCCGCTCGCTGGAGGACATGGTGGCCGGCGCCCGCGTCGAGGTCGCGCCCTACAAGAAGGACCCGATGGACTTCGTCCTGTGGAAGCCGTCGAAGCAGGGCGAGCCCTCCTGGCCGAGCCCGTGCGGGATCGAGACCGACGGGCGGCCGGGCTGGCACATCGAGTGCTCGGCCATGGCGGGCAAGCATCTGGGCGAGGTCTTCGATATCCACGGCGGCGGCATCGACCTGACGTTCCCCCACCACGAGAACGAGATCGCCCAGTCCTGCTGCGCCCACGGCACGCCGAAAATGGCGAACTACTGGATGCACAACGGCTTCCTGCAGGTGGAAGGCGAGAAGATGTCGAAATCGCTCGGCAACTTCATCACCGTGCATGAGCTGCTGGAGAGCGACAGGGTCGGCGGGCGCACCTGGCCGGGCGCGGCAGTGCGGCTCACGCTGATGTCGGCGCATTATCGCCAGCCGCTCGACTTCACCCAGAAGGGGCTGGAGGAGTCGGTCAAGCTCATCGAGCGCTGGGCGAAGCTCGTCTGCGATGTGGCGCCGAATGCGAGCGCCGAGCCGCCGGCGGAGGTGGTCGACGCCCTGTGCGAGGATCTCAACACGCCGCGCGCGATCGCGGCGTTGCACGGGTTTGCACGCGCCGCGCGCGCGGGCGATGCGGCGGCCGCGCAGAAGCTTGCGGATGCGGCGGCGTTCCTCGGCCTGATGCCGGAAAGCTGGCAGGATGCGGAGGCACAGGCGGCCGAGGCGGCCGACGCCGATCCGGAATTCGCGGCAAAGGTGGAAGCGCTGATCGCGCAGCGCATCGCGGCGAGGGGGGCAAAGAACTGGGCCGAATCCGACCGCATCCGCGACGAACTCGTCGCCATGGGGCTTGTGCTGATGGACGGCAAGAACCCGGAGACGGGCGAGATGGAAACGAAGTGGGAGCTGGCGCGGTAAGAGGAGTTGGTCCGCAGGAGAGCGGGCGGCAGGTTCGGCGCTTGTGGCGTTACCCCCACCCCTAACCCCTCCCCTCAAGGGGGAGGGGGACGGATGCGGCCCTTTCGGGTGGGTGCGGCGCGTTTGTGCGTGCGGATCAGGGAAAGAGGTTTGCCCCACGGCCTACCTCCCCCTTGAGGGGAGGTCGAACGGCTTCTTCAGCCGTTCGGGTGGGGGTAAAGGCGGCAGGCTTGGAGCAGGCCGTCATTGCGTGAATGGCATTGGACTGGAGAGGACGTGGCAATGAATGAGACATCTCCCCGAACCGGCGGATGCCAGTGCGGCGCGGTGCGGTTTGCTGTCTCCGGACCGCTCGGCCAAGCCTCCATCTGCCATTGCCGCATGTGCCAGAAGGCCTTCGGCAGCTTCTATGCGCCGCTCGTCTCCATCACCGAAAAAAAACTCACGTGGACCCGAGGCGCGCCGGCCTACTTTCAGTCCTCCAACCACGTGCGGCGCGGCTTTTGCGAGACATGCGGGACGCCGCTGACCTACGAGGCGCCGGACGGGATCGCGCTCGCCATCGGGGCCTTCGATGCGCCGGAGACAATCGTGCCGACGGTCCAGTTCGGGTTGGAGGCCAAGATACCTTTCGTCGACCGGCTCCATTGCCTGCCGGGGATGACCTCCCTGGACGACCCGGAATCGGCCGATTTTCTGAAAAGCCTGGTGTCCTATCAGCACCCGGATCACGACACGCGCGACTGGCCGCCGGCCGACGAGGCCCCAAAGCCGTCCGCAAAGGAGACAAAATGAGCGATCTGGCCACCCTCTACCCGCCCATTGAGCCCTATGAGACGGGCTATCTCGATGTTGGCGACGGCCATGAGATCTACTGGGAACGCTGCGGGACGAAGGGCGCCAAGCCGGTCGTCTTCCTGCACGGCGGGCCCGGCGGCGGCTTTTCCGTCAACCACCGCCGGCAGTTCGACCCCAAGCGCTACGACATCCTGCTGTTCGACCAGCGCGGCTGCGGCCACTCGCGCCCGCATGCGAAGCTCGAGGCCAACACCACCTGGCATCTGGTCGCCGATATCGAGCGGCTGCGCGAGATGGTGGGCGTGGAGAAATGGCAGGTCTTCGGCGGTTCGTGGGGCTCGGCGCTGGCGCTCGCCTATGCCGAGACACATCCCGAGCATGTGAGCGAGCTGGTCATTCGCGGCATCTTCACGCTGCGCCGCTTCGAGCTGGAATGGTACTACCAGTCCGGCGCCTCGATGCTTCATCCGGAAAAATGGGAGCGTTTCCTGGCCCCCATCCCCGAGGACGAGCGCGGCGACATGATGGCCGCCTATCGCCGCCGGCTGGTGGGCGACGATGAAGCCGCCAAGCTGGAGGCCGCCAAGGCCTGGGCGATCTGGGAAGGTGAGACGCTGACGCTGAACCCGGATCCGGGCACCTCGGAGAAGTTCAAGGACGGCCACTTCGCGCTGGCCTTTGCGCGCATCGAGAACCACTATTTCGTCCACGGCGGCTGGCTGGACGAGGGCCAGCTCATCCGCGATGCCCACAAGCTGAAGGGCATTCCGGGCGTCATCGTGCAGGGCCGCTACGACATGGCGACGCCGGCCGTGACCGCCTGGGACCTGCACAAGGCCTGGCCTGAGGCGGAGTTCCATCTGATCGAGGCCGCCGGCCACGCCTTCTCCGAACCCGGCATTCTCGACCAGCTCATCCGTGCAACGGATCGCTTTGCCGACAATACCTGACAAGACACGAAACGCCTCGCCAGACAAAAGGCTGAACATTCCCATGTCCGTGACCGCTGTTTCTTCGAAGACCACCGCCCGCGAGCGGCTCTATCTCTTCGACACCACCTTGCGCGACGGTGCCCAGACCAACGGCATCGACTTTTCGCTGGAGGACAAGATCGCGATTGCGGACATGCTGGATAAGCTCGGCATCGACTATGTCGAAGGCGGCTATCCCGGCGCCAATCCGATGGATACCGCCTTCTTTCAGAAAAAGCGCACGAAGGCGGCGGCTTTCACCGCCTTCGGCATGACCAAGCGGGCCGGCCGGTCGGTCGACAACGACCCCGGCCTGCAGGGGCTTTTGCAGGCGCAATCCGATGCGATCTGCTTTGTCGCCAAGTCCTGGGACTTCCACGTCAAGGTGGCGCTCGCGACCACCAACGAGGAAAACCTCGATGGCATCCGTCAGTCGGTTGCCGCCGCCGTAGCCGCCGGCAAGGAGGCGCTGGTCGATTGCGAGCACTTCTTCGACGGCTACAAGGCCAATCGCGACTATGCGGTTGCCTGCGCGAAGACGGCCTATGAGGCGGGCGCGCGCTGGGTGGTGCTGTGCGACACCAACGGCGGCACGCTGCCCGACGAGATCGAGGCGATCGTCACGGATGTGATGCGCGCGGTGCCGGGCGATCACCTCGGCATCCACGCCCACAACGACACCGAGCAGGCGGTCGCCAATTCGCTGGCCGCCGTCAAGGCCGGCGTTCGCCAGATCCAGGGCACGCTCAACGGCATCGGCGAGCGCTGCGGCAACGCCAACCTCGTCACGCTGATCCCGACGCTGATGCTCAAGAAGGAGTATGCGGAGCGCTTCGAGGTGGGGGTGAGCGAGGACGCACTTTCCAAGCTCACGCAGTTCTCGCGCTCGTTCGACGAGTTGCTGAACCGGGCGCCGGACCGGCACGCGCCCTATGTCGGCGCGGCGGCGTTCGCCACCAAGGCCGGCATCCACGCCTCCGCGATCCTGAAGGATCCCAAGACCTACGAGCACGTGACGCCGGAAAGCGTGGGCAATCGCCGTCACGTGCTGGTGTCGGATCAGGCCGGCAAGTCGAACCTCGTCAGCCAGCTGAAGGCGCTCGGCATCGAGGCCGATCCCTCCGACCGCAGGCTCGACGGGCTGCTGCGCGAGGTGAAGGAGCGCGAGGCGCTGGGCTATGCCTACGAGGCGGCGGACGCCTCGTTCTCGCTGCTTGCCATGCGCCATCTGGGCGAGGTGCCGAAATTCTTCGACGTGAAGAGTTTCCGGGTGATGGTGGAGCGCCGCTACAACGCGGTGGGCGAGCTGGTCACCATGTCGGAGGCGGTGGTCAAGCTCGTCATCGACGGCGAGGAGCACATGTCGGTGGCCGAGGGCAACGGCCCGGTCAACGCTCTCGATATCGCGCTGCGCAAGGATCTCGGCAAGTACCAGAGCGAGATCGAGAACCTCGTGCTGATGGACTTCAAGGTGCGTATCCTCAACGGCGGCACGGAGGCCATCACCCGAGTGCTGATCGAGAGCATGGACGAGAAGACGGACGAGCGCTGGTTCACGGTCGGCGTGTCGCCTAATATCGTCGACGCCTCGTTCCAGGCTCTGACGGATTCGATCACCTACCGCTTGCTTAAGGGAGCTGCGCCGGCTGTCTGACCGGCGCATTCAACGAACATGACCACTCCGCCGTCCGGGCGAACCGCCCAGGACGAGGAACTGACCGCCTACGCGAGCGCGGTCGGGGCCTATGTCCTGTGGGGCTTCCTGCCGCTCTATTACCTGTTCCTGCATGCGGTTCCCGCCGAGCAGCTTGTCGCCCAGCGCATCGTCTGGTCGGTGGTGCTGGTGGGGGCGGTTCTTGCCGTCGTACGGCGCCTTGACGAGGTCGTCGCGGTCTTCACCGATCCGGGCCGGCTCTGGCGTCTGGCGCTGAGCGCGACCATCCTCGCCGCCAACTGGCTGATCTTCATCATCGGCATCGATGCCCACCGGGTGCTGGAGATTTCCTTCGGCTACTTCATCAATCCTCTGGTTTCCGTCGCGCTCGGCACGGTGTTTCTTGGCGAGCGGCTGAGCCGGGGACAGCAGCTTGCAGTCGCCATCTCGATGGTCGCGATTGCGTTGCAGGCCTGGGGCTTGGGCAGCTTTCCGTGGATCTCGCTGGCGCTGGCCTTTTCCTTCGGCACCTATGGCCTGATCCGCAAGACGGTTTCGGTCGGTGCCGCGCCGGGGCTGCTGGTGGAGGCGGTCGTGCTGGCGCCGATCGCGCTCGGATATCTCGTCTGGCAGGACATCGAGGGCGTGCTCGTCTTCGGGCCCGGGATCGGGATGATGGCCGTGATCGCGGCTTCGGGCGTGGTGACGGCGCTGCCGCTGATCCTGTTTGCCCGCGGCGTGCGCGGTCTGCCGCTCACCACCATCGGCATATTGCAGTATTTCGCGCCCTCGCTGCATTTCGTGCTGGCGATCGTGGTCTTCGGCGAGCCGCTGGACCCGATGCGTCTCGCGAGTTTCGCGCTGATCTGGCTGTCGTTGGCGGTGTTTACGCGCGATCTCTTGCGCAAGCGCGCCCGTGCGCTGGAGGCGGCGCGGAATCCGGTCGTGTGAGCGAGGTCGGGAGCGATCGGGACGGACCGCTGGCTCCCGCCCCGATTTGTCCTGTCTTAAAGCTGTGACAGCGGAACCGCGTCCTCACGGCCTTCGCCGTGGGTGCCGTTGGCGATGCTCTGAAGGTGGGGGACGATGTCGGCCGCGGAATTCGCGACGTGATAGGTCACGTCGAGCCCGTCGCGGATGAAGCCGTCGCGGCGCATGTGCTCCAGCAACTGGCGGAACGGTTCCCAGAAGCCCTTGATGTTGGCAAGCAGCACCGGCTTGGCGTGCTGGCCGAGCTGGGCCCAGGTCATCATCTCCACCGTCTCTTCCAGCGTGCCGATGCCGCCCGGCAGCGCGACGAAGGCGTCCGCTCTCTCGAACATCAGCTTTTTGCGCTCGTGCATGTCCTCGGTCACGATGAGCTCGCAGACGTCCTCCAGCATTTCCTCGCGGTCCTTCAGGAACCGCGGGATGATGCCGGTGACGTCGCCGCCGTTCTCCAGAACGGAGCGGGCGACGATGCCCATCAGGCCGACCGAGCCGCCGCCATAGACGAGCCGGATGCCGGCCCTGGCCATTTCGCGACCGAGTTCGGCGGCCGCCTCGCGGTAGGCGGGATCGGTGCCCGCGCCGGAACCGCAATAAACGCAAATGCTTCGAATGTCTGTCATGGGATCCAAGTTGGCACCGCGTGCGCTCGAAGGTCAAGCGGAGTTCTCATCCTGCGGGTTCGTCCGAATGCCGTGCACCCGGGCCGGCGACCAGTCCCAGCGGGGCGCGAGCTCCCTTTGCGGCATGCGGACAGAATCAGCGCACGCGAACGCTTGCCAGCGCTTCTGCGCCGCGCGGGAAAGCGACGCAAGGCCAGCCACTTGCCGCCGTTTGCTTGCCGCAGGAGGCAAAGGCGTATAACCATGCGTTGAATTTGCGGACGAACGCCGCCCGGGATGTGGCATGCCTCAAGGCGCGTTTCCGCCGGTTTTCCCGTGAGCGGCCCCGGTCTCACATCCTTCAGTCTCAGGGAGCGCGAAGGCTCGATGTTCAAGGTATTGCTCGCAGGGCTTTTCGGTATCGCCGTCGCGGTTGCCCTCGCCATCTTCGGGTATCAGGCCGGATACTTCGACAGCTTCCGCAAGGGGGGCGGACCGGCGCCGCAGGTTGCCGGCACCGCGCCGCAGCAGGGAACGAAATCCGCCAAGGCGCCTGCCGCCGGCAAGGCCCCCGTCACCGGCAAGGATGGTGGCGCGGATGTCGCTGCGAAGGCGTCCGCACCGCAGGCCGGCAGTTCCGCGACCGGTGCCGCCGACGCACAGGCCGAGGCGACGCAGGCGATCGCGCCGACCTTCGACGTGGTTCGGGTCGAGCCGTCGGGCGATGCGGTGCTGGCCGGGCTCGCCGAGGCGGACGCGACCGTCGCTCTGGTGGCCAACGGCAAGGTCATCGCCAAGACGAAATCGAACAGCGCGGGCGAATGGGCCATCGTGCTCGACGACCCGCTCAAGCCCGGCGATTACGACATCGCCATCCACTCCGAAAAGGATGGCGAGGCGCCGGCGGAATCGACCCAGCGCGTGACCGTGTCGATCCCGAAGGACCGCGACGCCGGCGACGTGCTCGTCGTCATGAATGCCGAGGGCGAGCCGAGCACGATCCTGCAGCGCCCGGGCGAACGCCAGCCGAGCGTGGTGGCCTCCAGCGAGCAGCCTGCCGGGAACGCGACGCCGGGCGCGACCGAGCCCGGCGCCGCCGATCAGGAAGCCGAGGCGCTGGCAAGGGAGACGGCAGAGGCCGTGAGCGCGCCGCAGGAGCCGGCCGCAACGTCGGCGGCGGAAGCGGAGATGAAGGTCGCCGCCGCGCAGAGCGAAGCCGCTGGCGCGGACGAGACCCGCGAGACAGCCGGGCAGGGCGAGGTGGTTGCCAAGGCCGATGACGAGAGCGCGAACGGCACGCCGCCGGAACCGGAGCCTGCGGGCGAGGAGGCCTCGCCGCGTGAACCCGCGCCCGCGCAGGACCTCGCCGCGGCGGACAGCGCGAAGACCGACGAAGAAAAGGCGGTCTCCGCCTCGGCCGAGGCGACGGTGGCGAGCGCGGCCGGCGGCGCGGCAGGGCAGGCACCCGAGGCGAGCGGGGCGCCCGAGACGCCTCGATACAGCGTCACCGTCGATGCGGTGGAGAGCGAGAAGGGCAAGATTTTCGTCGCCGGCACGAGCAATCCCGGAGCGACGCTGCGTATCTACCTGGGCGAGGACTATCTCGGCGAGACCACTGCGCGGGCCAATGGCCGCTGGCTGCTGGAGACCGAGCACGAGATGCAGGCCGGCAAGCATGATGTGCGCGCCGACCTGGTCAAGGGAGCGGAAGGCACGGTTCTGGCGCGCGCCGAGGTGACCTTCGAGCGCGCACCGGATGCGGTGATCCTGGCGCAGGTCGCGGCGGAAGGCTCGGCGGGCGAGGGGACGGGTGCCAGCGCGTCCGCCACCGCGCGTGTGCCCAACGTGATCATCCGCAAGGGCGACAATCTCTGGACGATCTCGCGCAGGCTCTACGGCAAGGGTATCCGCTACACGACGATCTACGAGGCCAACCAGGGCCAGATCCGCAATCCCGATCTGATCTATCCCGGCCAGGTGTTCCTCACCCCCGTGGGCGATGACGCCTGGAAGGGCGACACGGAAGACCCCTCCGCCACGAACTGAGGCGGGTGGTTCCGCAGCCCGGATTTCCGGTGCTTGGACCCATCCTGAGAGCCCAGCCCGAAAATGGTATTAGAATACGCAAGTTCTGCAATGCAGGCGTTTGTCCCTGTACAGAACCACAGGCACGATTGTCATCCCCGCGAAGGCGGGGATCCAGTAACCACAAGATTTCCCTATTGAATTGAACAGCAGCGCTCACGGGGTGCTGGATCCCCGCCTTCGCGGGGATGACAGCCAGGAGCAAGCCGCGCACATTTCCGGGGCAGAAATTGAGAGCGCCCGTAAGAGCACGTCTCGACGGACGGCCCCTTGTCCCGCCGTCCCGCCCCTTGCGTACTTCTGCCCCTTGCATCCGCGGTATTCATCGTCTATCGACGATCATCGATGAGCGGCTCCGCCTGCCGCGCCGCCTTCGGGCGATCGAGACAAAGCAATCCAAGGACGTTCATGCCCCCTCTCGATGACGACAGGCTCGCCGCCTGTTTCAAGGCCTTTGCCCATCCGGCGAGGCTCGCGATCCTTCGGGCTCTCGCCGACAACGACCGGCGCTGTTGCGGCGACATCGTCGGCATGTTGCCGTTGGCGCAGTCGACGGTTTCGCAGCACCTGCAGATCCTGCGCGAGGCCGGGCTGGTCCGCGGCGAGAACGAGGGCCGGCGCTCGTGCTACTGGCTGGATGCGGAGGCCGTGCGGGCCTTCGCCGAGAGTTCCGCCGCGCTGTTCGCCGTGCTGGGCGAGACCGAGGGCAAGTGCGCCACGGTTCCAGCTGCCGATGCGGTCGCGATGAAAGAGCTTCAAACGTCGGAGGCCGGTCGATGAGCGCTTCGGAAAAAAGGCGCGCGACTGTCGACGAGACCTCGACGCTGCGCACTGTCCTCAATCTCTGGCCCTACATCTGGCCAACCGACCGGCCGGACCTGAAGAACCGGGTCGTCATGGCGCTGGGGATGCTTCTTCTGGGCAAGATCGTCACCGTTCTGGTGCCCTACAGCTTCAAGTGGGCAACTGATGCGCTGACCGGGGAGTTGGACACGGGCGGGCTCGGGCTTCCGGTCTGGGCGGTGACGCCGATGATGCTGGTGGCGGCCTATGTCGTCGGCCGCATGCTGATGATCGCCTTCAACCAGGTGCGCGACGCGCTGTTTGCCCGCGTCGGCCAGCACGCGGTGCGCCAACTCGCCTACAAGACCTTCGTGCACATGCACGAGCTGTCGCTGCGCTTCCACCTCAAGCGGCGCACCGGCGGGCTCTCGCGCATCATCGAGCGCGGCGTGAAGGGCATCGAGACCATCGTCCGCTTCACCATCCTCAACGCGATTCCGACCGCGCTGGAATTCGCGCTGATGGCGGCCGTCATCGCCTACCAGTTCTCCTGGTCCTATGTCGGCGTGATCGCGATAACGGTGTGGCTCTATGTCTGGTTCACGGTCAGGGCATCGGACTGGCGCATCAACATCCGCAAGGTGATGAACGACAGCGACACCGACGCCAATTCGAAGGCGATCGACTCGCTTCTGAACTACGAGACGGTGAAGTATTTCAACAACGAGCGCATGGAGGCCTCGCGCTTCGACGTCTCCATGGAGCGCTACGAGGGCGCGGCGGTGAAGACCTGGACATCGCTCGCCTGGCTCAACATGGGCCAGACGGTGATCTTCACCCTGGGCATGGGCGCGTGCATGGCGCTTTCCGCACAAGCGGTGATGGCGGGCGAGCAGACCGTCGGCGACTTCGTCATGATCAACGCGCTTTTGATGCAGCTCTCCATTCCGCTCAACATGATCGGCTACATCTACCGCGAGCTGCGCCAGGGGCTGATCGACATCGCCGACATGTTCGATCTTCTGTCGGTGGAGGCCGAGGTCGTCGATGCGCCGGACGCAACGCCGCTTGCGGTGGACGGCGGCACGATCCGTTTCGAGAACGTGCATTTCGCCTACGATCCCGACCGGCAGATCCTGAAGGGCGTGTCGTTTGAAGTTCCGAGCGGCAACACGGTCGCCATCGTCGGGCCTTCCGGGGCGGGCAAGTCGACCATCTCGCGGCTGATCTTCCGCTTCTACGACGTGACCTCGGGCGCCATCACCATCGATGGGCAGGATCTGCGCGAAGTGCAGCAGGAGACGGTGCGCGCCAAGGTCGGCATGGTGCCGCAGGACACCGTGCTCTTCAACGACACCATCCGCTACAACATCCGCTATGGGCGGCCTTCGGCGACCGACGCGGAGGTGGTGGAAGCTGCGCGCATGGCGCAGATCGGCGCCTTTATCGAGAACCTGCCGCAGGGTTTCGATACGGAAGTGGGCGAGCGCGGCCTGAAGCTGTCGGGCGGCGAGAAGCAGCGCGTGGCGATCGCCCGGACGCTCTTGAAGGCGCCGCCGATCCTGATCCTCGACGAGGCGACCTCGGCGCTCGACACCCAGACCGAGCGGGAGATCCAGTCCGCACTCGACGTGGTATCCAAAAACCGCACCACGCTGGTGATCGCGCACCGGCTGTCGACGGTGGTCGGCGCCGACCAGATCCTGGTGCTGGAGGCCGGCCGGATCGTGGAACGCGGGACGCACGCGGAGCTTCTGGCCAAGGACGGGCTTTATGCCTCTATGTGGGCCCGCCAGCGCGAGGCGACGGAGGCCGAGGAACGCCTGCGCCAGGTGCAGGAAGCCGACGGCGACTTCATCGTGCGCCGCGGGCCGAAAGCGGAAGAGGTGGTGGAGTAGGGCAACTGTGTTTGTCACGAAGTCCTGATTGACGCTTGGTTTCTGGTCATCGCGTTTATGATGACGAGGAACTGGCGTGCGAAAGCGGTTCGCCTGGCCTAGCCGCTCTCATGAGGATACGTGGACAACGGCAACGGCAAATCAGCCGAAAAGAGAGCTTGAAAACCGCAGGCGGGACTCTGTATCTTCCCTTATGGTATTTGAAATTATATTTTTAACAATATAAGTAATTCTGGGGAATGGGGCGATGTGGCGCGCCTTGACAGGGGCTGCTGTATTTACGGGCGTTATCAATCTTCTTGCGCTGACCGGTCCTCTCTTCATGCTGGAGGTTTATGACCGGGTCATACCAAGCGGGAGCGTTCAGACGCTGACGGCGTTGCTTCTTCTGGTGGCGGGGCTTTATGCCTTTTCCGGCTTTCTGGACGTGGTTCGCGGCAAGATCATGAGCCGGATCGCGGGGCTGGTGGATGCCGCGCTGGCGAAGCGGGTGATCGCCGTCGTCGCCGGTGCGCCGCTTCGCATGAAAATGGTCGGCGATAGTCTTAAGCCGGTCCGGGAAGCGGACCAGATCAGACAGTTCTTGTCCAGTTCCGCTCCCGCCACGTTGTTCGACCTGCCCTGGATGCCGATCTACCTCGCGATCTGCTTTTTCCTCCATCCATTGATTGGCTGGTTGGCCGTCGCGACCCTCACCGTTCTTGTGGCGCTCACCGTCGCGGCCGATCTGCTCACGCGACGCCGGATGGACGAGATCGCGGAAACCTTCGCGTCCCGCAACCGCCTCGGCGAGGCGGCAAACCGCAATGGCGAGGCGATCGCGGCGATGGGCATCCTGCCCGAAGTGAGTGCGCAATGGTCACAGGCCGAGTTCCGCGGCGCGGAGTTGCAACGCCAGGTGGCAGATATATCCGGATTGTTCTCCGGCATGTCGAAAACCATCCGCCAGATGGTTCAGTCCGGATCGCTGGCGCTGGGCGCATGGCTCGTCATCCACGGCGACATGACCGGTGGATCGATCATCGCGGCCTCGATCATCGTTGCCCGTACCCTTCAGCCGATCGAGCAGGTGATCGCCAACTGGCGCGGCATGATGGCGGCGCGGCAGGCCTGGCAACGTCTTGAGAGCGTGTTCGCCCTGTTTCCGGAGGAACAGGGGCGAACGATTCTGCCGGCACCCGTCAGGCACCTGCATGTCGAGGGGGTGTTCGCGGCGCCGCCTGGCGAGCGCCGGCGCATGACCGTTCACAATGTCGGCTTTCAGGCACAAGCCGGGACCGCGGTCGGGATCATCGGACCAAGCGCTTCGGGTAAGTCCTCGCTCGTGCGCACGATAACGGGTGTCTGGCCGGCGCAGCGCGGCCGGGTGTGCCTCGATGGCGCGGCGCTCGACCAGTGGACGGCCTGTGAGCGCGGACGTCACATCGGCTATATGCCGCAGAGCTCCGACCTCTTTCCGGGCACCGTTGCGCAAAACATTGCACGGCTCGATCCCGATGCCCGCGACGAGACCATCATCGCGGCGGCGCGAGCGGCCGGGGCGCACGACATGATCGTCGCCCTGCCCGACGGGTACGAGACGCAGGTCGGGGACGGCGGCGTAAACCTGTCAGCAGGTCAGCGTCAGCGGGTGGCCCTTGCCCGCGCCCTCTATGGCGATCCGTTCCTCTTGGTACTCGACGAACCGAATTCCAACCTCGACCTGGACGGAGACAAGGCGCTCGCCGAAGCCATCGCGCGAGCAAAGGCGCGCGGTGCGATCGTCATCGTCGTTGCCCATCGCAACAGCATCCTCTCCCAGATCGACATGCTTCTGGTGATGGAGGAGGGGAGCGCCAAAACGTTCGGTCCGCGCGATGCGGTGCTCAAGTCGCTTCAGCAGAAACAGTCCGCGCGTGGGCGCTTGCAGCACGGCCCGCCGGCTCGGGCTCTGACCGTCATCGAAGGGGAGGGGGGACAGTCGTGAAAGAGACGGAACGCACCATTCTTGTCCGCTCCCTGCGCAGAAATCTTCTGGCCGGCTTCGCCGGGATTCTGCTCCTGTTCGGCGGTATCGGCGGATGGGCCGCGACCGCTGAGCTTTCCAGTGCCGTCGTGGCGGCCGGCGTTCTCGTGGTCGAGGGGAATGTCAAAAAGGTTCAGCATCCCGAAGGCGGCATCATTGCCAAGCTCATGGTGCGTGAAGGCCAGCGGGTCGAAGCGGGGGAAACGGTTGTCCTGATGGATGACACCGCCGCTCGCGCCAACCTCGCTGCCATCGAAAAAAGCATCACCCAGTTGCTGGCGCGTCAGGCGCGGCTGGAAGCGGAGCGGGACGGGGCCTTGGAGGCGGCCGTGTCGCAAGAACTCCGCCATCGTCTGCACGGCGACGACGCGAGACTGGCCATGGCCAATGAGCGGCGGCTGTTCCAGGACCGTCGGGCGTCTCGCGACGGGCGAAAAGCACGCCTGCGCGAGCAGATCCTGCAGCTCCACCAGCAGATCGATGGTCTGGAACTGCAACAGCAGGCGAAGGTCCGGGAAATCGAGCTGATCGGAAAGGAACTGGACGGTCAGCGCCGTCTGTTCAAACTGGGACTGACCTCATTGAGCCGGGTCAACAATCTGGACCGCAGCACCGCCCGCCTGCACGGCGAGAGCGGTCAACTCAAGGCGTCCGCCGCCGCCTTGCGGGGCGCGATCGCCGAGTTGCAGCTTCAAATCCTTCAGGTCGATCGGGAAGCGCAGACGGAGGTGGCGGCCGAATTGAGAGATGTCGCCAATCAGCTTGCAACGTTGGCGGAGGACGAGGTGACGGCGCGCAACCGTCTGGCTCATGCGGACGTCAAGGCCCCGATCTCAGGCGTGGTCCACCTGTTATCTGTGCACACGGTCGGCGGTGTCGTGACGGCAGCCGAGACATTGATGGAGATTGTGCCGCGCTCCAGTGTCCTGACCGTAGAGGCGCGGGTATCTCCGCAAGACATCGACCAGATCTCAACAGGTTTGCCCACCACATTGCGCCTGTCGGCATTCAACCGCAACACCACGCCCGAACTGACGGGGTCGATCATTCGGGTTTCGGCCGATCTGGAGACCGATCAGGCAACCGGGACGAACTTCTACCGTGCGGCGATCCGAATTCCCGATCACGAGCTCCGGCGCCTGCCATCAGGCCTTGCCCTCCTCCCGGGCATGCCCGTGGAAGCATTCATTCGCACCGGCGATCGCACGGTGCTCTCGTATCTCGTCAAGCCCATCCAGGACCATGCGAGCCGGGTCTTCAGGGAGGAGTGACGTCGCATGTTTACGGCGCGACCTTGCGCCAGAGAAACGGACGCAGCAGGCCGAACGCCTGGACAGCAGGACTGCTGCGTCCGTCTGCGACCGGCGAATGGTTCGCCGGTAACATAGGAGAATAGGTATGCCTACACGGACCGGCACAAACAATGGCGAAACAATCGACCTGCGCACCGAAACGGCCACACCGCCCTCCGGCTGGCCGGAACATCAGGCGTGGTGGACTGTCTATGCCGAGGGCGGCAACGATACCGTTCTTGGGAGCGCCTACAACGATTGGGTAGAGGGTGGTACCGGCAACGACACGCTCTATGGCTATGACGGGAACGACATGCTCGACGGAGAGGCCGGTAACGACATCCTCTATGGCGGAACCGGCGATGACGCTCTCTATGGCGGCGATGGCACCGACCAGCTTTACGGCGGATCCGGCGACGACTGGCTGACGGGCGGGGCCGGCAACGACTACATGGAAGGCGGAACCGGCGACGATACGTTTGTCGGCGGCGCCGGCAATGACACAATGTTCGGGCAGACGGGCGACGACACGTTCTTCGGCGATGCTGGTGCCGACATCATGGACGGAGGTGCCGGGAGCGATCGGCTCTGGGGCGGTGCCGGCAACGATCAGTATCAGTATAACGGCCAGGGCTTCGACTACATCAACGATGGCGTCACGAACACCGGCTCGGCCCGCACCGACGCAACCGAGGACACCAGCGACGTGCTCATCGTCAGCTATACTGATGCCGATCTCGGGTATTCCCAGGTTGGCGACGATCTTTGGTTCTTCTCTTGGGCCGATTATTCGGACGATTCCGCCGTCGACAACGCTGTGATTATCGAGGATTTCTTCCTGGGTGGGCACTACGTCGTCGAATATCTGGTCACCGAAAACGGCGCCGGATCAACTTACGACCTGACCGGGCTTTTGGCCGCCTGATAACGGTCTTTGAACAGAGCAATGAAGTCCGGGGCGACCATGTCAGTCCCGGGCTTCATATGTCATGTTCAGGCTGCGTGTTCAGATCAGAACGTCTGTTCCCGCCGCTGCCCCTGTCACGTATTCTTCCCTCTGTTCCTTCAAATTCTCCATCCGGGCGATCATGTTCTGAAGCTGTTCGAACATCGGGTCTTTTTTCATCGCTTCGTAATCCACGGATTGCTGAAGTTCGTCCGCGGAGGGGAGCGCCTCGAACTCCGTTTGGGTTATCGCCGTATCTGCCTTGACGATTTCTCCGCCAAGAAGATCGGCGATCTGCTCGGCGCGGGCCTGGGCCAGATCGGGTCCATTTGTGCCGTTGACCTCGTCCGACAGGATATCCCTTAGCTTGGCTCCCAATTCCTCATCCGAGGAGACGACACCCTGATTGTCGATCGTCGCCACGACCTCTCCGTCGACGACAACCGTCGCGTAGGTCTGCGTGGCCGGATTGTCCTCCGGCGGAAACGCCTTGAGCGACGCTTCGACCGATTCCGTCCATGAGGTGTCGGTGTACTGGTTCTCGAGATAGCGCGCGTTGGCTTCGAGACGCCGCTCCTCGCCGTCCATATAGGTTTGATATGCGTCTTCAGGCAGTTCGGCGATATTGACCGGCTTCAGGCCGCCCGACGAGAGCAGGCTTGCCTTGAAATCGGCAAGGGAGCGCGGCGCGGAGCCATCGACGCCGTTCTGCGATGCATTGCCTGCGCCTGCAAGCTGGCTCGCCGGAGCCCCTTCGTCTTCCGTGCCGCTATTCGTTTTGCCCAATCCGGCATAATTGAACCTGTAATCGTGATATGACGCGGAGCCTATCGTCGTCATGGAAATCTCCCTAAATAAACTCTGCATCCATTACGCAATTCTTGTGCCAATAATCCGACAAGCATTAATGCGCTGTAATTCATTCGGTTTTGGATTTTACTTTGGAAACACAGGCTATCAGCCGGTAGATTTTGCCAATCGGCCTAGGCAATGTTTTCCCGTGGCCGCCGGTGCCCAAAGGCGCAGGTCTGAGGATGATCAGGAAAAGCCGCTCATCAGAAAAGGCGAATACCCGGACCCTGTAGCCTGTTGGGGGCGCGAACGCCGGTCAGCGGCAGGAATGCGAGTGCTGCGCGATCTCGGCGTTGGGCGAGCGTCACGCGTGGAGCGGGCTTGCGCGCACGTCTCGTGCTGGGTTCCGGGTCGGGCCATGCGCCTTTGGTGCAGACCGCCCGGAATGAGGGCGTTTGTAGCAGACATGAAATCTACCAAACCCTCCCTCATTCCGGACAAGCGATGCAAAGCCGAGCGCCGGTCCGGAATCCAGAAGTCGGCGCGCCGTAGGCCGTCGCCCAGAAATCGGAATAAGCCCGGGTCTGAGGCCGGTCTTTGAGATCCCCGATTGATCTACCCCGCCCCGATGGTGCATTGATGGCGGCCCGGCATGGCAATGCCGTGCGAGAAGCTCTAGATAGGCACCATGTCCCTGATCGATACCATCAAGCGCACGGCCGTTCCGATCCATCGCGAAGGCTGGCCGTTCATCGCCATCGCCGCCGCGATCACAATCGTGGTCGGCTGGTTCGTGCCGTTCATCTTCTGGATCGGCCTGATCCTGACCGGCTGGGTCACCTATTTCTTCCGCGATCCGCCGCGGGTGACGCCCGTCGGTGCCGGTCTCGTGGTCGCGCCCGCCGACGGCACCGTTTGCATGGTGGGGCCGGCCACGCCGCCGGCCGAGCTTGGTCTCGGCAACGAGCCGATGGTGCGCATCTGCACCTTCATGAACGTTTTCAACTGCCACGTGAACCGCGCGCCGATCGCCGGTGCCGTGACAAAGATCGCCTATCGCGCGGGCAAGTTCCTCAACGCGGAGCTTGAAAAGGCATCCGACGACAACGAGCGCAACGGCCTCGTCATCGAGGCCGGCGAGGGGCGCATCGCGGTGGTGCAGATCGCGGGGCTGGTGGCCCGGCGCATCGTCTGTTTCGTGCGCGAGGGCGAGAGCGTGCAGGGGGGCGAGCGGTTCGGACTGATCCGCTTCGGCTCCCGGCTCGATGTCTATCTCCCGGCCGGCACCGCGCCGAAAGTGGCCCTTGGCCAGACCATGGTCGCCGGCGAAACGGTGCTGGCGGACCTGAACGCCCCCGCCGGCGGCGCACCGATCACCCGTGTAAGCTGAGATCATGAGCACACCGTTCGCCCCCTTCGAGCCCGGCCCGAGTTCAAACGCCAAGAGGCGCGGCAGGCGCATCCGTCGTTTTCAGCGCGTGCCGCTGAAGATGATCCTGCCCAATCTGGTGACGCTGCTGGCGTTGTGTTCGGGGCTGACCGCCATTCGCATGGCGCTGGAAGCGCGCTGGGATCTCGCCATCGGCGCCATCGTGCTGGCCGCCGTGCTTGATGCGATCGACGGGCGGGTCGCCCGGCTTTTACGCTCCACCTCGCGCTTCGGCGCGGAGCTCGACAGCCTGGCTGATTTCGTGAATTTCGGCGTGGCGCCGGCGATCATTCTCTACACGTGGATCCTGAACGACCTGAAGTCGCTCGGCTGGATCACGGTTCTCGTCTTCGCGATATCGGCCGCGTTGCGTCTCGCGCGCTTCAATGTGGCGCTGGACGATCACGACAAGCCGGCCTGGCAGGCGAACTTCTTCACCGGCACGCCGGCGCCCGCCGGGGCGCTTTCGGTGCTGTTGCCGGTCTATCTGCACCAGCTCGGGATTCTGGAACGCTGGAGCGAGATCGAGCCGGTGATCGTCGGCTACACCTTCCTGGTCGCGTTCCTGATGGTTTCCCGCCTTCCGACATTCTCGGGCAAGCGGGTGGCGATGCGCGTGCGCAAGGACCTTGTGCTCCCCGTTTTCGTTGCGGCGGTGCTGCTGGTTGCCCTCGGCGTGAGCTATCCGTTCGAGGTCCTCAGCGTGGCCTCCATAGCCTATCTCGCCTCCATCCCGCTCGCCTGCCGGGTCTGGCGCAAGCATGTGCTGGCCGACGAGGAAAAGGCCCGCACGCAGGACCTTGCCGAGGCGCAGCCGTCATCCGACGGTGGCGCGGAACCGGAATAGGGCTTTGCGATAGACGGGCGTCGGCGGCGCCATCTTGTCCGCCTGTCCTCCCCCTCCGCGCGCGTTTGTTGCGCGCTTCAGGCCTCCAGGCGATAGCCCAGAGCGCGCACGCGGTCGCTGAGATCGGCATCGGGGAAGGCCTGACGCAGCATGGCCAGCGCCTCCGCCGCAGACGCGTGCGGCGCGCTTTCGAGCATCTGCCGCATCGCCTGCAATCGGCTTTCCAATTGGCCGGGCACGCCGTCCGCATGTCCGCCCGCGTTTCCCCTTTCCGGGGTCTCCTCCTCGTTGTCGACGAGGGTGAGCGAGGGTTTCAAAGTCGCCATCACTGTCTCCTTGCCATCAGTCTTGTCCGTCTGACCTGCCCGTATGGAATGCAGGCTTCGGCCCGTTTGCTCGCCAATAACGCAACCGAGGCTGAAATACTCCCGCCGCAAAACGGATCAGACCGGTCCCTTGCCAGTTTCGGGCCAGTTTCGGGTCTGTTTTACTGCTTAGCGCGAATATGACGACTTGGAGACAACCTTGGGGGTGCGCACGCACGGTGTTGCGGGAGGCTGCGCGGATTGACGGCAACAGTTGAAATCGCCGGCGGGATCGGCTTCCTTGCACACACCCACCCTCGTCAGTTCTGACGCCTCACGGAGCGAGAATTCAATGACCGATTATCCGCGCGACATGATCGGATACGGACGCACCCCGCCGGACCCGCGCTGGCCGGACAATGCGCGCATCGCCGTCCAGTTCGTCATCAACTACGAGGAGGGCGGCGAGAACAACATCCTGCACGGGGATGCGGCGTCGGAGGCGTTTCTCTCAGAGATCGTCGGGGCGGCGCCGTGGCCTGGCAAGCGCCACATGAACATGGAGTCGATCTACGAATACGGCTCGCGCGCCGGCTTCTGGCGGCTGTGGCGCATGTTCACCGGGCGCGACGTCCCGGTGACCGTCTACGGCGTGGCGATGGCGCTGCAGCGCAATCCGGACGCGGTGGCGGCCATGAAGGAGGCCGGCTGGGAGATCGCCTCGCACGGGCTCAAGTGGATCGAGTACAAGGACATGCCGGTGGAGGAGGAGCGCGCCGCGATCGCCGAGGCCGTGCGCATCCACACTGAAGTGACCGGCGAGCGGCCGCTCGGCTTCTACCAGGGGCGCAGCTCGGAAAACACCATTCCGCTCGCCATGGAGGAGGGCGGCTTCGTCTATCTGTCCGACACCTATGCCGACGATCTGCCCTACTGGATGGAAGGCCCCGGCGGTCCTCACCTGATCATTCCCTATACGCTCGATGCCAACGACATGCGTTTCGCGACGCCGCAGGGGTTCAATTCCGGCGACCAGTTCTTCGCCTATCTGAAGGACAGCTTCGACACGCTCTATGCCGAGGGCGTCGCCGGTCAGGCGAAGATGATGAATGTGGGCCTGCATTGCCGGCTCGTCGGCCGACCGGGCCGCGCAGCGGCGCTCGCGCGCTTCATCGACTACGTGAAGGGGCACGACAAGGTCTGGCTGCCGCGCCGCATCGACATTGCCCGCCACTGGCACGAGCACCACAGGCCCGCCCGCTAAAGGCCCGCCTGGGGGCACCTTCGTTTCGCACGACCCGAGCCGCCGGTGCCCCTGGCGCCGGCGGGAATGTTGCGTCCCGGGCCGGTGTCTTCCGGCGTGCGATTTCGCGCTTGCGGGCCGGCCCGAGGCTTCGATTCGTCGCATGAGTCCAGGTCTCGCCCGGCGTTACCGTCAGAAATACGCAGAAGCCGTCCCCGTCTTGCGCAACGGCGTCTGGTCCTTCCCCTCGCCGGATTTGCAATCCAGAGATGTAGGGATGGAGATGGGAAGATAAATAATTTCAGAGGCTTGTTTGCATTGCGAACTTTGGGTTCAATTCTTCATTTTGGGCTGGCAATGAGGATTGTTTTGCTCAAAATGCGCCGCGTCGCAACCGGGGCACGTCCAGCCGTGGTTGCGGGAGTTGCCCGCCGCTGGCGGTAAAGTTGGAGGAAAGCCATGCTGAAGAAATTCGCGATTGCGGGGTGCCTTGCCGCCGGTGCGCTCGGACTGGGGCTCGGGGCAACCGCGCAGGCGCAGGAGGTGACGCTGAAGGTTCACCACTTCCTGTCGCCGCAGTCCCCCGTCCCGAAGTACTTCATCGCGCCCTGGGCGGAGAAGGTGGAAAAGGACTCCGGCGGACGCATCGCCGTGCAGATCTTCCCCACCATGCAGCTCGGCGGAAAGCCGCCCGCTCTCTACGATCAGGCCAAGGACGGTGTGGTCGACATCGTCTGGACGCTGACCGGCTATACGCCCGGTCGCTTCCCCAAGTCGGAAGCCTTCGAGCTGCCGTTCATCGCCGGCAAGGGCGCTCCCACCTCCGAAGCCGCCTGGGATTTCTACGAAAAGGATCTCCAGGACGAATTCAAGGACGTGAAGGTCATCGCCGCCTTCGTGCACGGGCCCGGCCTCGTCCATGCCAACCGGCCGGTCGAGAAGCTTGAGGACATGAAGGGCCTGAAGCTGCGCGGTCCCACCCGCATGACCAACAAGCTTCTGGAAAAGCTCGGCGCCATTCCGGTCGGCATGCCCGTGCCGGCGGTGCCCGAAGCGCTGTCCAAGCACGTCATCGACGGCGCGGTGGTGCCGTGGGAGGTCTCCGTGCCGCTGCGCATTCCGGAACTCGTCCACAACCACACCGGCTTCTCCGGTTCGCGCGGCCTCTATACGTCGTTCATGGTCTTTGCCATGAACAAGGCGACGTACGACAGCCTGCCGGACGATCTGAAGAAGGTCATCGACGACAATTCCGGCCGCGAGGCCTCCCGGCTCGCCGGTCTCGCCATGGACAAGGGCGACATGGCCGGCCCGCCGGCGCTGGAAAAGCTCGGCGACAAGCAGACCATTCTCGACGAGGCCGAGACCCAGCGCTGGAAGGATGCCGCCAAGGACATCGAGGCCGACTGGGTCAAGGAGATGAACGGCAAGGGCTTCGACGGCGCCAAGCTGGTCGAGGACGCCAAGGCCGCGATCGACACCTATGTCGACAAGGATCAGCCGGCCTACAAGTTCTGATCCCGCCGCCTCCGGCCGCAAGGCCGAGGCGGGATATCCGATGGTCTGGCCGCACGCGTTGCGGCTGGACCGGTTCCGGCGGGGCGGATCGTCCCGTCGCGAACGGCGGGGGCTCGGGAGGGCCGCCGCAACAATGGTCGTCAGGCTTGTGCGGGGGGATGCGTGCGGTCCAATCTGGTCCGGGGGCGCGTCTTGCGCTGCGCAAAGCGGTTTATTTTGTCCATGCAACTCGGCAAGGGACCGGGGGACTGGGCAATGAACTGGGGGGAAAGGGATGGTCAGCCAGGCTAGGGGGCTCGCGCCCCGGCTCGAACGGCGTGTCGGCCATGTGATCGAGTTCATCACCCGCTTGCTGGCGCTGGCCGGCGGCGCCTCGCTCGTCGCGATCACGGCGGTGACCTGCATCAGTGTGATCGGCCGCGAGCTGGCGAGCGTTCCTATCCCGGCATTCGAGATCTTCGGCCCGATCCAGGGCGATTTCGAGCTGGTCGAACTCGGCTGCGCCTTCGCGATCTTCTCCTTCCTGCCCTGGTGCCAGATGCGGCGCGGCCACGTCACCGTGGACATTTTCGTCCAGGCGCTGGGTCCGCGCGTCAATGCCGGGCTCGCGCTCATCGGCAATCTTCTTCTGACCGTCTGCGCGGCGCTGATCGCGGTGAAGCTCGGCGAGGGGCTTGCGGACAAGCGCGCCTATTCGGAAACGACCTTCATCCTGCAGATGCCGGCGTGGTGGGGCTATGCGCTCGCCCTTGTCGGGGCGTGGGTCTTCGTCCTCGCCTCCGCCTACACCGTGTGGCGCAGCCTCAATGAAATGCTGGGCGACGGGGAGCGCGGCTGATGGGCAACATGGAACTCGCCGGAGCCAGCTTCGTCGTCCTGCTGGCGCTCATCTTCCTGCGCATACCGATCGGGCTTTCGATGCTCGTGGTCGGTATCGGCGGCACGGTCATGGTCACCGGCAGCTGGGTGCCGATCCTGGCGCAGATGAAGTCTCTCACCTACGAGACCTTCTCCAGCTATTCGCTCTCCATCGTGCCGCTGTTCCTCCTGATGGGGCAGTTCGCCACCCGAAGCGGCATGTCGCGCGGGCTCTTCCGCGCGGCGGCCGCGTTGATTGGCCACAAGCGCGGCGGCATCGCCATGGCATCGGTCGCGGGCTGTGCGGGCTTCGGCGCGATATGCGGATCCTCGCTTGCGACCGCCGCCACCATGGCGCAGGTCGCGCTGCCGGAAATGAAGCGCTACGGCTACAACGGCGCGTTGTCGACCGCCTGTCTCGCCGCGGGCGGCACGCTGGGCATCCTAATCCCGCCGTCCTTCGTGCTGGTGATCTACGCGATCCTTGCCGAGCAGAACATCGCCAAGCTGTTTGCCGCCGCCTTCGTGCCCGGCATCCTGGCGGCGATCGGCTATGTGATCACCATCTCGCTGTTCATGCGTTTCGATCCGGATGCCGCGCAGCCGGCCGAAAAGGCATCCCCGCGCGAGCGGATGGAGGCGATGCTGGACGTGTGGCCGGTGGTGCTGATCTTCCTGCTCGTTGTCGGCGGCATCTATCTGGGCTGGTTCACGCCGACGGAAGGTGCAGCCGTCGGCACCGCCGGCACCGGTCTGGTGGCGCTCGCCCGCCGCCAGCTTGGGTGGAGCGCGCTCGGCGAGTGCATTCTGGCGACCGCCGTCTCCTCCGGCATGATCTTCTTCATCGTCTTCGGGGCAGGGGTGTTCAACTCCTTCCTCGCCTTCACCCAGATGCCGCAAATGGCGGCGGAATGGGTCGGCAACGCCGGTCTCAACCCGTGGCTGGTGATGGCCGGCATCCTGCTGACCTATCTGGTCTTCGGTTGCGTGATGGATTCGGTGTCGATGATCCTGCTCACCGTGCCGATCTTCTTCCCGATCGTCATGACGCTCGATTTCGGCCTTTCGCCGGAGGACACCGCGATCTGGTTCGGCGTTCTGGTGCTGATCGTGGTCGAAGTCGGGCTGATCACCCCGCCTGTGGGAATGAACCTCTTCATCATCAATTCCATGGCGCCCGACGTGCCCCTGACCGAGACCTACAAGGGCGTGATCTTCTTCGTGCTCTCGGATCTGATCCGCGTTGTTATCCTGACGGCCTTCCCGGCCATCACGCTTGCCGTGCTCTGGTTGTAACGCGCCGCCGTTTATCGTCACCGGCTCTGGCTATTGTGCGTTTGTCAGGGCCGGAGACGTCTTTGAGTCCGTATTCGCGCGTCTCCGGGGCGGATCTGTCCACAACGCCGCAATGTGCGGGAGGATGGCCGGCCGGATGAAGTGTTTGTTCCCGGTTTTCTGCCCTCTCGCCGCATCGTTGCGCGCAACGGCGAAACGTATCTTGACGGCGGACGCCATAAAAACGCCCCTAAGCTTGGCCGTTCTGTTATAGGGAATTCCGAAGATCCCGGGCGTCAGGCCACTTCGATGCGTATCCACCCCCCTCTTTTCCCGGCAAATGACCGGTTGTGCGGCGGGGCCAGAGGACGCATTGCTGGTCGGGCGCTTCTTCTGCAATGATGCGCCACGCACATGTCGATGGCGGCGCAAGGTTACGGCAAGCCTTTTGTGCCGAATATTGCAGAGTTACGGGATCGCAAAGGGCGACATCGGGCGGAGAATGCGGTGAACAGAGGCCACGCAAGCCAGGACGGATTTCCGGACGGAGAGACGCTTCGACAGGCGCGCGCGCGCGGTTCGTTTCTGCGCCGCGTGACCAGCACGCTCATCGATTTGCGTAGCGACGAGCGCTTCCGGCGCAAGGCGCCCGTGCGCAATCTGCGCTTCAACAACGTCTCCAAGCTCTACGCCACGAAGCACGGGCACCGGTGCGT
Source organism: Breoghania sp. JC706 (assembly GCF_037026715.1). Lineage (NCBI taxonomy): Bacteria > Pseudomonadati > Pseudomonadota > Alphaproteobacteria > Hyphomicrobiales > Stappiaceae > Breoghania > Breoghania sp. JC706. The sequence continues at coordinate 163,574 of NZ_JBANCG010000008.1, read as the reverse complement.
GCTCGACCAGATATCGCTCGATTTTCCGCGCGGCCGCAACATCGCGATCCTTGGCAAGAACGGCGCCGGCAAGTCGACGCTGATGCGCCTGATCGCCGGCTCGGAAGCTCCGAGCTCCGGCCAGATCCTGCGCGAATCCCGGATTTCCTGGCCGCTGGGGCTCGGCGTTGGCGTTCATCCCGCGCTGAGCGCCCTTGAAAACTGCCGCTTCGTCGCCCGCATCTACAATGCCGATCCGCGCGAAGTGATCGATTCTGTGCAGGAATTCGCTGATGTCGGCGCCTATTTCCACATGCCGATCCGCACCCTGTCCTCCGGCATGCGCGCCCGGGTGAATTTCGGGCTGTCCATGGCGATCCAGTTCGATTGCTATCTGATCGACGAGTTGACGGCGGTCGGTGACCGCAAGTTCCAGGAAAAATGCCGCGAGGCCTTCGCAGACCGTCTGTCGAGTGCCGATGTCATCATGGTTTCGCATCAGGCGGCAACCGTTAAGGCATATTGCGATATGGCGGCGATCCTCCAGGACGGTAAGATCCGCTTCTATGATTCGCTCGAAGAAGCTTCAGAGATCTACCAGGGGCTTGCCTGATGCTTGACATTCCCAAGGCCGCGAGCCGGCTTCGCCAGATGGCGAAGGACGGGATGCATCGGGGGCAGGAGCCCGCGCGGACCGGGGATGATACGGCGCGTGCACGCGGCGATGCGGTGAATGCGCCGAACCCGACGATTGTGCGTCTGCCGGAAGGCACGCCGGTCGCGCGTCCCGACGACCGCTCCGTTGCCCGCCCCGGCGTGCGGCGCATGCGTCCCGGTTTTGAGCTTCCTGCCGGCGGACTGAAGCTGAGCACCGGCGGCGTCATCCGGCTGACCTTTCTTCTCTTTGTGCTCCTGCCGACGATCGCGACCGGCATCTACTTCGCGTTCTTCGCCGCCGACCAGTATTCGGTCGAGGCGCAGTTCGCCGTGCGCAGCAAGGAGACCACGGGGGCCTCGATCGACGGGCTGACGATCCTGAGCGGGATGACGGGTTCGGCGCCGAACGCCTCCGACAGCTATGTGGTCATCAATTTCGCGCAGTCGCGCGATCTCGTCGGCAAGATCGACAAGGACCTCGACCTTCGCAAACTCTACTCCCGCCCGGAGGCCGACTTCTTCGCCGCTGTCGACCCGGAAGCGCCGGTCGAAGATCTCGTCGAATACTGGAACGGCATGGTCACGGAGACCTACGACAAGTATTCCGGAATCGTCACGCTTCAGGTGAAGGCCTTCCGGGCACAGGATGCGGTGGCAGTCGCGCAGAAGGTCATCGGCTACAGCGAGGCGCTGGTGAACGATCTGTCGCGGCGCGCGCGGGACGATGCGGTGGCCGAGTCGGAGAGCGAGGTCGCCCGGGCGGAGAACCGGCTGCGTCTGGCGCGCCGGGCGGTGGCGAATTTCCGCGGCAACGAGCGCCGGCTCAACCCGATGGCGACGGCGGAATCGCGCGAGAAGATCATCGGCGAACTCGAAGCGGAAAAATCGAAGCTCGAGACCGAGCTTTCGGCCGTGAAGCAGGTCAGCCCCAACTCGCCGCGCCTGACCTCGCTGAACTCCCAACTCGCGGCGATCATCAAGCAGATCGACAGCGTCCGCCTGCAGACCAACCAGAACGAATCCGGCGACGAAGGCACGCTGAACCAGCAGCTCTCGCAGTACGAGGAGTTGCAGACGGAGCGGGAATTCGCGGAAAAAGCCTACATCTCCTCGCTGGCGTCGCTGGAAAAGGCACGGCTGGAGGCGACCAGCCAGACCCGTTACCTGTCGGTCTTCGTCGAGCCGCGGCTGCCAGACATCGCACTTTACCCCGAGGGGCTTCGCTCCACCGTCATCGTCTTTATCGGCGCCTTCCTGATCTGGGCGATCGGTGGGTTGATCGTCGCGGGTGTGCGGGATCACGTCGCATGATCTCACCCGGCGCCGCACATGCGGGGACTGGAGCTTTTCCCCAGACGATCGATGATCGGGAATTTAATAAAAGTTTTACTCCGAAGCCGCTCTGTAGACAGGTGCCATCCTGTAACAGGCCTCGTCCGTGTGCGGGCGGCGCCGTCAGGGCGTGCAAAACGGCGTTGCGGGAGATCCGCCTGCCTGATCTTTGCAGGTATGACGGCCCGCGCCGAGTATGTCTCCAGGCGGGCTTTCCTGTTGCATATCGGCAACGGTGGACGCTCGACCGTGCCGTGCATCGGTTCGCCGATACAAATGCGGCGAGCCAACTGGTATGAGAGTCGCGGCGGGCAAAAGGGCTAATATTTTGAGTGCGATGAAATCGGTCGGCCTTGTCTTCGTTGCGATGCTGCTTGCGGGCTGCTCGGTTGTGCCGGGCAGCGGTCCGAGCACCGCATCGCTGAGTGCCGACGACATCGAGAACACGGTCAAGCAGGAAGACTATTTCAGCTTCAAGCTGACGCCCGAAGTCGCGCAGATCGTCGGTCGCTACGTGCCGACCCGGTTCGCCGAGTATTTCGGTATCAAGGGAACCGAGCCGCGCCAGCAGATCGGCGTCGGCGACATGCTCACCGTCAATATCTGGGAAGCCGACGAGCGCGGCATCTTCTCCACGTCCTACGGCAAGAAGACGACCATCGAGAGCGTGGTCGACGATTCCGGCCGCATCTTCGTGCCCTATGCGGGCCGTATCCGCGCGGCCGGCCGGTCGGTGGAATCGGTCCGCGAGGCGGTCCAGGGCGCGCTTGAGGGCAAGGCCGTGCAGCCGCAGGTGCAGATCGTGGTTTCCGGCAACCAGACGAATTCCGCCGTGATCGTCGGCGACGTGGGCAAGCCGGGCAAGTATCCGATTTCCATTGCCGGGACGACGCTTCTCGATCTGGTCGCCCATGCCGGCGGATCCCGGGGCAAGACCTTCGAGACCGTGGTGACCCTGAAGCGCGGTGACCGCAAGGCCTCCACGAACCTGCAGGACCTGATCGACCTGCCGAAGAACAATGTCCGTCTGGTCAAGGGCGACAACGTGCTGCTGACCGTGAAGCCGCGCAGCTTCACCGCCTTTGGTGCCGTCAAGAAGACGGCGATCCAGCAGTTCCCGACCGAAACGGTGACGCTCGCCGAGGCGCTTGCCAGTGTCGGCGGTCTCAATGACGAGACGGCCGACGCCAGTGCCGTCTATCTCTTCCGCTTCGAGGAACCCGAAGTCATCGCCAAGCTGGATCCGAAGGCGCGCGGCAAGCTCGGCGAGTATCAGGTGCCTGTCATCTATCGCCTGAACCTGCGCGACCCGAAGGCGTGGTTCGTGGCTCGTTATTTCCTGATGCGCGACAAGGACATGATTTATGTCGCGAACCATCCGGCGGCGGAACTGGGCAAGTTCCTGCGGATCATTCAGCCGATCCTGACTTCGGCGCGGTACGGTGTTCTGATTTCGGACGATCTGGAGAATTAGGGCGCCTTGTGCCCGGGCGCAGGCCCGGGCACGGGTATCCCGCGTGACGGTGCCTTGAGCATGCCGCACTTGAAGGCTTTTTCTCCAGTGGAGGCCTCGCGCAAGGAAGAGGGCGGATATTGCGTTCCGGCAGCAATCGACGACTGAAAAGCTGCTCAAGCGCTATAATGGATTCTATCTTCGCTCATGACTAGCAAGTCCCCGGCGGCTCGGACCGTTCTCTTTCTGCAGGGTCCGCCTTCGTTGTTTCTACGCGATTTGGCCGTCGAACTGTCGCGCCACGGGGTCCGTACCCGTCGCATCAATCTTAATCTCGGCGACTGGCTGTTCTGGCCGCGCCGGGGCGCGGACAACTATCGCGGGCCGCTCCGCAACTGGCGGGACTTCCTGACGGACTACATCGCCCGTCACGGCGTGACGGACATCGTCTACTACGCCGACAGATTGCCCTATCACGTCATCGCCGGTGAAGTGGGCCGGGCGGCGGGCGTAAGCACGATCGCGCGCGAGTTCGGCTATCTGAGGCCGGACTGGATCACGCTGGAGCGAAACGGCATGTCGGCCTATTCGCACTTTCCAAACGACCCGGACGTGATCCGCGAGCTCGGCAAGGATCTGGTGGTGCCCTCGGCCGCTTCGCTCTACGCCTTTCCCCATGCCAAGGAGGCGTTCTGCGAGGTTCTCTACAATCTCACGGCCTATTTCGGCCGGCCCTTCTATCCGTCCTACTACGGCGACAGGATCTACAATCCTGTCATCGAGTATCTGAGCCATATTCCGCGCATCCTTTCCACGCGCGGAAACCTGCGGCGCTCGCACGCGGTGCTGGACGAGTTGATCGACAGCGGTACGCCTTACTATCTCTTTGCGTTGCAGATCGACGCCGATTACCAGCTGCGGGCCAATGCGCCCTTTCGCAAGCAGCCCGACGCGGTGAAACTCGCGATCAGCTCGTTTGCAAAACATGCACCGAAGAATACGGTGCTGTTGTTCAAGCAGCATCCGCTCGACAATGCGATGACGCACTGGAAATTGCGCATCCAGCGGCTGTCGCGCCGCTACAAGGTGAGCGACCGCATCCGCTTCATCCGCGCCGGAAACCTGGGCGAGCAGCTGACCCACGCGCGCGGAACCGTACTGATCAATTCCACCGTCGGCGTCCATGCGCTGAAGCACGGCTGTCCCGTGAAGACCCTGGGCGTGGCCCTGTACGACATGCCCGGACTGACCTTTCAGGGGCCGCTCGACGATTTCTGGACCACGACGGAAAGGCCGGATCCCGACCTGTGCAATGCCTTTGTGGCGGTGATGGCGAACACGATCCAGGTTCGCGGCAACTTCTATTCGCGGGCGGGCCGCAAGGCCGGCGCGGAAGCGGCGGCACTGCGGATCCTGGAAGACCGCATAAACGAGCCGGGAGCCTATGTGGACGTGCCGCCGCGGCTTGAGCGCGCGCGCCGCATGGGGCTTCAGCCCGCCGACGACCTGGGACGCCAGATCCCCCAGCGCGGTCTGATCGAGCCGGAAAACGAATAGCGCGCCGGTGGCGCGTGCAAGCTGGAGAGAGCGACGGCAGGTGGACGGCAAGCGCACATTCCTGTTCCTGCAAGGGCCGCTCTCGCCCCTTTTCTCGCGCATCGGCGACAGGCTCGCGGCGGCGGGCCACCGGGTGTTGCGGGTCAACCTCTCGATCGGCGACCGTTTCCACTGGCGCCGGGCTGGGGCCGCGGATTTTCGCGGCAGGATCGAAAGCTGGCCGGACTTCGTTGACGACCTCATGGCGCGCGAAGGCGTCACCGACCTGATCCTGCACGGCGACCGCCGGATCTATCACAGGCTTGCCGCCGAGGCTGCGCGGGCGCGCGGCATTCGGGTGATCGCGACCGAGCTCGGCTACCTGCGTCCGGACTGGATGACCATCGAGCGCGATGCGACGTCCACCGGTTCGCATTTTCCAGATGATCCGGAGGTGATCCGTCGCATCGCGGCTGCGGTCGGGCCGATGGATCTCGCACCGCGCTTTCACTCCAGCTTCTGGCTCGTGGCCGCACCCGATGTCGCCTACAATCTCGCCAATGTTGTGCTGTGGTTCCTCTATCCGCACTATCGGCGGCACACCATCTACCATCCCGTCATCGAATACATCGCGGCCGGCTGGCGACTTGCCGGCAAGCGGCGGCGGGATCGCGCGGGCAGGGCGCTGGCGGAGCGGCTCCGCCGGAGCGGTGCACCGTGGTTCGTGCTGCCGATGCAGCTCGAAGGCGATTTCCAGCTGCGCGATCACTCGCCCTACGGCGGCATGGAGCCGGCGCTGCAAACGGTGTTCCGTTCGTTCGCGGCGCACGCGCCGAGGGACTGCCGGCTGGTGGTGAAGGCCCATCCGCTCGACGCGGGACTGGAGCACTGGACTCGGGTCGTGCCCAGGCTTGCGCGCGCCGCGGGGCTCGCCGATCGGGTCGACTACGCCGATGGCGGCGGGCTCGACGACCTGATGACGGGTGCGGCCGGAATGGTGACGGTGAACAGTTCCGCCGGGCTGGAGGCGCTGCGCGCCGGTGTGCCGGTCAAGGCGCTCTGCCCGGCGATCTTCGACGTCCGGGGCATGACCGACGAACGGCCGCTCGATGACTTCTGGCACTCTCCGACGCCGCCCGATCCGGCGCTGGTCTCGGCCTTCGTGACGGCGCTCGCCGGCACTGTCCAGGCGCGCGGAACGATCCACAGCCGTGCCGGGCTGGAGGAAGCGGTCGCCACCATGAGCGCCCGGATACTGGAGGACCGGCTGAACGACCACGGCGCCTTCGTCGATCCCCCGCCGCGCCTTGCCCGGGCGCGCGATCTGGGGGCGCCGTTGTAAGGGCCTGAGCGGATCATCTGTGGCGGGCCTTGAATCAGTGTCTTAACGACCGTAAAAACAAACGATAGAACAATATCTTACGTGTTTTTCCGGAATCAGTTTCGTCATCCGTTGAATCACTTTCTCAAGGCGGGTTGAATCGGTTTGTGAAGGCCGTCTTGAATCATTTTCTCAACGCGCCGGGCCAAGTGCGGCCGCTCCGGCGCGATCTCACGGCAGGACGTCATGAACGACTTTCGCAGCATCGTCATCACCGGAGCGAGCGGCGGCATCGGCACCGAGCTCGCCAGGGCCTTTGCCCGGCCCGGCGTCGTGCTGGCGCTGATCGCACGCGATGCGGCGCGGATCGAACCGCTGGCGGACGCCTGCCGTGAGGCCGGGGCCAACGTGACGACGGCGGGCATCGACGTGCGCGACAGGGAGGCGCTGCATCGGTTTCTGGAGGCGCATGATACGGCCCACCCGGTCGACCTGCTGATCGCCAATGCGGGCGTGACCTGCGGCCTGGGGGAGGGCCGGAGCCGGGAGAGCGATGCGGACGCGGATTGGTTGACAGATGTCAACTACAAGGGCGCGGTGCACACCGTCTCCGCGCTGGTGGAGCGGATGCGGGCCCGCAAGGGGGGACGGATCGTGCTGATGTCGTCGCTTGCCGGCATGCGCGGCCTGCCGGACATGCCGTCCTATTCTGCGACCAAGGCGGCGCTCATCGCCTATGGCGAGAGCCTGCGCGGCTGGCTGCGGCGCGATCAAGTCGGCGTGACGGTGATCTGTCCCGGCTTCGTGACCTCGCCGATGTCGGCCCGCCACATGGGCGCCAAGCCATTCGAGATATCGGCCCAAAAGGCCGCGCGGATCATCAAGCGCGCGGCGGAGAAGGGGAAGCCCTTCCGCGCCTTTCCCTTCCCGCTCGCCCTCGGCATCCGGCTGTCGAAGTTCCTCCCGGCCTGGGCGTCCGATCTCTGCTACGCACCGATGACGGCCGGCGTGAAGAGGGATCCGCGAAAGGACCTCTGAGGCGCGAGAATATGGAACTTTTTCGCGTTATGTCGGGGCGGGACCGCGAAATGGCGCGGTGCGGGAGTTGAATCAATTTCTTAAGTGGGGGAGGGGGAGGTGTGGCTCTTGGGGGCCATCCTTCGAGACGACCTTTCAGGCCTCCCCAGAGGTTGGCCCGAAAATGGTAACCGGTTCTTCGCGTCGAAGTCTAAGCGCTTTCATACCCCTCCATCGTCATCACCCGGCGAAGTCCGGGTGATCCAGCGCACGCCGAATGCTGCGGCTGGAGGTGGATTGCCCGGACTTCGCCGGGCAATGACGGCGGTGGGGCATGAGGGGAATGGTCGAAATCGCACAACCCTTTATCGGTTTCGGGCCGGGCTCTCAGGATGATGTAGTGTATGTTGATGATTTCATAAAACTATCAGCACGAAAACGTCATCCTGAGGAGGCCTGAAAGGCCGTCTCGAAGGATGGGCCGCTCGCTCCGGACTGGTGGACCCAGAGCGGACCGGACCCGGGCTCCACCCGCGCCGCAATTCCGGCCCGCTTGCCTCAGCGTGCCCCCTCAGCGTGCTTTGTCCAGCAACGCCTTCAGGCCGGAGCCGCCTGCCCGGATCTGGGCGAGACGTTCCGCCGTGCGGGCGACGGCGCGTTCGATCTGTTCGCCCGTGTGCTCGCTGGTGATGAAGAAGCGCAGGCGGGCGGCCTTCTCGGCAACCGCCGGGAAGATGATCGGCAGCACGTTGAGATCGTCTTGCAGCAGCGCATTGGCGAGCATGGCCGCCTGCACGCTGTCGCCGACGATGACGGGCACGACCGAGTAGCCGGCCGATGGCCCCGTATCCAGCCCGGCATCCGCCGCCGCCTGCAGGAAGTGATGGCCGTTGGCCTTGAGCCGCGCCACGCGTTCCGGTTCGCGTTCCAGAATGATGGTTGAGGCCAGCGCGGCGGCGGCAAGCGGCGGCGCCATGCCGACGGAGTAGACGAAGCCCGGCGCGGTCGCCTTCAGGTACTCGCAAAGGGCGCTGGAGCCGGCGATGTAGCCGCCGCAGGATGCGAGCGTCTTCGACAGCGTGCCCATCCAGATCTCGACCGAGGCCGGATCGACGCCGTATTCCTCCGCGATCCCGCGCCCGGTCGCCCCCAGAACGCCCAGCGAATGCGCCTCATCGACGAGCAGCCAGGCGTCGTAGCGGTTCTTGAGTGCGATCAGCCGCTTCAGGTCGGGAAAGTCCCCGTCCATCGAATAGAGGCCTTCGACGGCGATCAGCACGTGGCCGTGCATGTGGCGGTTGGAGGCAAGCAGGCGCTCCAGCGCGTCGAGGTCGCCATGCGGGAAGTTGAGCCGCTTGGCCCCCGCAAGCCGCGCGCCCTCGGCAATGGAATTGTGGATCAGGACATCGGTGAGGATCAGGTCGTCGGGTCCCAGCAGATGGCCGATGGTGGAGACGTTGGCGGCGTGACCGGAGACATAGGTCATCGCGTCCTCCACCCCGTGCAGGCGCGCAAGGGCGGCTTCCAGCTCTCGGTGGATGGGTCGCTCGCCGGCAACGACGCGGCTCGCCGAAACCGACGTGCCGTACGTCTCCGTCGCCGCATTGGCCGCCGCGATCACTTCCGGGTGCCCCGACAGGCCGAGATAGTTGTACGAGGCGAAGTTGTCGAAGCTCCGCCCGTCGATCTCCGTGCGCGCCCCGGCGGTGGCGTCATGGGGGCGGAAGAAGGGGTTCTCGACGCCGATCATGTCGGCGGCGGCCCGCTGCATGCGTAGCTGCTTGATCTCGGGCAGGGTGGAAAAATCGAAAGCGGCGGCGGCTTGCGGCCGTTTCGGCGCGGCGGCACGCGTTTCCTGAGCGCTTTTGCGCCCGGCGCGCAGCGACTGCACAAGCTTGTCGCGTTCGCCGCCCGAAAGTCCGCCGATCCCGCGTCGTCCCGCCATGCGTCTCGTCCTTGTCCGGTTGCGGGCCTCTCCGGCCCCGTGCCGCGCAGGTAAGTCGCCCCGCGCGGCAGAATGGGATGCAGGTCAGTTCAGCAGCTTGCCGACGTGCCGGCTCGTCTCCTCGACCCTGGCGGCAAGACCCTCCAGATCCCGGCCGTCCGCCGCGTCGCCGTCCTCCCCCAGGTGATGGCTCGCAAGCGATTGCGCGTCGGCAGAGAGCGTCGTCGTCTCCTCGCCGCGCACCCGCCGCACGATCCGCATCGACAGGTCGTTGAGGCTGGCGCCGTTCGCCAGCGACATGAGCGGAATGTCGATGCCGAGCTGGCGTTCGGCCGCCATGCGCAGCTCCAGCGCCATCAGCGAATCCATGCCGATGTCGGAAAGCGGCTTGTGGGGAACGATTTCCTCCGGCGCGATGCGCAGGATGCGACCGATCTCGCCCGACAGCAGGCGGGCGACCGTCTGCACCGCCGCCGCGCCGTCGAGGCCTTCCAGCATGGCTGCAAGGTCGACCGCGCCTTCCTCCATCCCGTCGTTGCCGGCACCGATGCCGAGCTGGGCAACGAGCGGGGTGGAAAGCAGGGCCAGATCCCGCTGCGCCTGCGCCCAGTCGATACGCGCGTAGGCGACCGCGGCAAGGTCCGGATCCGATTGGCGCTCCGCCGGCAGCGACAGCAGCCGCGAAAGCCCGGACAGCGCTTCAGCGGCGGTGAGGGCGTGCCTGCCGAGCTTGCGCGCGAGCAGGTCGTTGACCTCGGTGTTGCGCGCCAGATAGCCGGCGTCCGAAATCGCGCCCCAGGCGACCGCCAGCGCAGGCTTGCCGTGCGCGCGCCGACGTCGGGCAAGCGCCTCCAGATAACCGTTGGCGGCGACGTAGTTCGCCTGGCCGGGATTGCCGACGAGCGTGGTCGCGGAGGAGAAGAGCACGAAGGTGGTGACCGGATCGTCCACTGTGAGCGCGTCGAGATGATCGGCGGCCGCGATCTTGGGCGGCAGCACGCGGGCGATGCCGTCGTGGTCGAGATTGGCGATCAGCGTGTCGTTGAGCACCATGGCGGTGTGGAACACGCCGCCGATCGGCCCCATGTCGGCGCGGATGGCGTCGAGCGCTTCGGCGAGAGCGGCGCGCTCGGTGGCATCGCAGGCAATCGCCCGAACCGTGACGCCGCGCGCCTCTAGCCGCGCGATGGTCTCGCGCGCTTCCTCGCGCTGTCCGCCGGAGCGGCCGATGACGGCGAGGTGCCGGGCGCCATGGTCAACCAGCCAGTTCAGAAGCTCCGTGCCGAAGCCGCCGAAGCCGCCGACGATGACCTGGACCGCCTCGCCGGAGAAATCGATCGGGGAGGGGGCGGGGCGCGGTTCGGGCGCGGTCGGTGGGCCGAGCACGATCTTGCCGATATGGCCGGACTGCTGCATGACGCGGAAGGCTTCCACCACCGATCCGGCATCGAACAGCCGATAGGGCAGCGGCGCCAGCACGCCTTCATCGAAGAGGGCGACAAGTTCGGAAAACAGCCTGCGGGCAAGCTCCGGCTGGCGGGTCAGCAGCTGGTCGGCATCGATGCCGAAATAGGAGAGGTTCTGGCGGAACGGACGCAAGCCCACACGGGTGTTGCCGTAATAGTCGCGCTTTCCCAGTTCCAGGAAGCGGCCGAAGGGCTTCAGCACGCCAATGGACCGCTCCATCGCCTCGCCGAACAGCGAGTTGAGGACCACATCGACGCCCTCGCCGTCGGTCAGCTCCATGATCTCTTCGGCGAAATCGAGCGAGCGCGAGTCGTAGACGTGATCGGCGCCGAGAAGCGCCAGGAAATTGCGTTTCTCCGGCGTGCCGGCGGTGGCGATGACGGTCGCGCCGCGCCATTTGGCGATCTGCAGGGCCGCGAGCCCGACGCCGCCGGCACCACCATGGATCAGCACCGTCTCGCCCTCGCCAAGCCGGGCGAGTTCGATCAGCGCGTAATAGGCGGTGAGGAAGGTGACCGGGATGGTCGCCGCCTCCTCGAAGCTTACCGTCTGCGGCATCGGCGCGAGCGCGCCTTCGGTGACGGTGACGTGGCTTGCAAAACAGGCCGGCGCGAAGGTGATGACGCGGTCGCCGGGCGCAAAGCGCGTGACGTCGGGGCCGACGCGGGTGACCTCGCCCGCGCATTCCATGCCGAGGGTGGGGCCGGCAAAACCGTCTTCCAGCGCCTCTTCCGGCAAAAGACCCAGCGCCCACATCACATCGCGGAAGTTGAGGCCGCTTGCCTGCACCTCGATCTCGACTTCCGAGCCGTCAGGTGCGGGACGTTCGACGGTGCGCCAGACGAGCTCGTCGAGCGCGCCTTGATGGGGAATGTCGAGGCGGGCGGCGAGATCCGCCCCCGGCGCGATGGTATCGTCTGCGTCCAGAAGTCCGCCGTGCACGAGGCGCAGCCCGGCGCGGCGGTCCATGTCACGTACGATCTCGCGCTCGTCGGAAGGGTCGAGGATCTCGTCGGCGAGCCGGAGCGCGAATTCGCCCGGAGCCAGGACGGCGGAGATATCGACGAGCCTGAGGCAAAGGTCGGGGAATTCGTTTAGCGCGACGCGGCCGAAGGTCCAGATCGCGCCCTGTACGGGGTCGTGCTGCCGGCTGCCGGCGATCGCCTGCATCGCATCGGGCGCCACTAGCCAGAACCGCGCCTCGCGGCCGTTCAGCGCCTTCAGAAGATCGACGATCCCGGCCGTGCGCGCCTCCACGCGGGCGTTGTCGCTGCCGCTGCGCGCGAAGGCGCCGGCCAGATGCACGATATGGGTGTTGCCATCGGCCCCTTGCGCGATGCGGTCCGGCGTCTGTGCATCCGCAACCACCCGCTCGGCGGCAAGGCCGTTGCGCTCCATGGTGTCCGCCAGCGCGCTGGCGACATCGAGCGATGTGCCCTCCGCATCGTGGATGACGACGATGCGCGGGGCGGTGTGCGTTTCGTTGGCGGCTTCATCCCCGGATATCACCGGTGCGTCCACGCGCGCCGCATCGTGGCGGGTGCGCGCGACGAGCAGGTGGGCGTCGGTGTCGCCGGCGGCAAGCGGCATGCCTTCGACCGCCGCAAAGCCGGCATCCTCGAGCGCTGTGCGCCATTCGTCGAGGCCGCGCAGGCGCGAGACGGGGAAGTCCGGTGTGACGGTCTCCGACCACCAGTCGGCGCCGATACCGAAGATCATGTCGAGGATCGGGGAGGGCGCCGGCTCGGCGGCGATTGTCACGCCGCCCGGGCGAAGCCGCGCGACGAGTTCCGCGAATTCCGCCTGCGGCATGTCGCTCAGCAGGCTTGCGCCGAGAAGAACATCGAACCGCTGCGTCTCGCCGTGTTCTTCCAGGATTTCGGCAAGCGGGCGGTGCGAGATGTGTCCGGGCCCGGCCGCGCGGCGTGCGGCGCGCGAGAGGCTGCCTTCATCGGTATCGGTCACTGTGAGCGTGGCGATGGACGGATCGAGGCAAGCGGCAAGGCGCGCGGAAAGCGCCCCGTCGCGCGCGCCGACGAGCAGCACGCGCATCGGTTCTCGTTCCGGCCAACTGGCGGCAAGACGCCCGACGCAGGCGACCAGCGCATCGGCAAGCGGCGCATAGCCGGGCGAGGCGGTGAGGAAGTGCTCCAACAGCGGCGCGGCGAAAGCCTCGGCCGCTGCGGCGGGCAGTCCGTTCCGCAGGTGGGCGCCAAGTTCGCCGTGGAGCCTTGCCAGCAGCGCAAGCTCGGAAATCCGTTCCGGCGCATCGAGCGCGACGGTGCGCAGGAGGTCGGCCGCCGTGGGTTGATCCTCCGCATGACAGAGCTGCCAGGTTTGCGCGTTCTCCTCCGTGCCGATCTCGTCTGCGAGCTCCGCGTCGTGCAGCGATTGCAGCAGCCTGCAGGCCAGCGGAACGGCGCTTTCGGCGAGCGCCCCGCTGGCGACGAGATCTTCCGGACAGATCCTGCCGTCTGTATCGGCAAGGCGGCCCAGCGTCTCCAGCGCGATGGCGCGGGTGAGCGCTTCCACCAGCAGCAGCGCCTCGCCCGGTTCGCTCTCCGGTGCGACCGTGTCGGGATCGGGGATGGCGGCAAGCTCTGGGGCGGCAACGAGTGCGGCCGAAGCGGCGTCCTTCAGTGGCAGGGCGATGGCCTGCGTGCGGTAGACGAGATCGTCCGGCTGATCGGCGCGCCCGAGCGTCACGGCCCGGAACCGGGTGCCGGCAAGCCGCGCGACGAGGGCACCGTCGGCATCGAGGTATTCGAACGTCGCTTCGATGGAGCGCGGCGAGGCCTTGGTGACCGCGATGCGGGCGGTGACCGGCACCGCCTTTGCGTCCGTCAGCCGCAATCGGCCGATGCGCACCGGCAGGAAGCTGACATTGCCCGTATTCTGTCCGCTTTCGGCGAGCAGCGCGAAGAGGCCGTGGAACCCGGCATCGAGCAGCATCGGATCGAGCGAGAAGTCCGCCTCGGCGTCGGGGGCAAGATGCACGCTCGCATGCCGTTCGTCGGCGATGTCGACCGAGGTCGCGCGCCGGAAGGCCGAACCGTAGTCGAGGCCGTAGCGCCGGGTCAGTTCGTAGAGCGCCTCGGCTTCGAGACGGGATCGGGGCCCGACGGGTGTCGTTGCGGGCGCGCCGCCGACCTTCGGAGGGCGGGCGATGGTGCCTCTGGCGTGGAGGGACCATTCCACATCCTCCAGCCGGGGCCGGCTCTCGATCTCGATCACCCTGTCGTCCGGCGAGATGCGCACCCGCACTTCCTGGCTGCGCTCCTCGTCGAAGACCATCGGGCGCAGGATATCGAAATCGCGCAGTTCCACCGCATCGCTCTCGTACCAGATGCGTGCGGCGCGCAGCGCCATTTCGGCAAAGCCGGCGGCGGGAAAGACGATCGCCTCTTCCACCCTGTGATCGGCCAGGAAGGGCTTCACCTCGGCATCGAGAATGGAGAACCACTCGGCGAGGTCCGGCCGAAGCCGGAAGCCGAGGAGCGGCCATTGCCGGCCGGTGAAGGAGTGAATGCTCTCTTCGCTCGTCTCCGGCTGGAAGGGCTTGTTCTGCCAAGGGTAAAGCGGCAACGGCACCGGCCTTGCCGGAGCGGCGCCGACGAAGCGCGCAAGATCCACCTTGCCGCCGTGGGCGACGACGCGCGCGGCGATCGGAGCCACGGGGTCGGGCGGCGGCGTCGGCACGGGGCCGATTGGGAGTGCCGCGTCGGAGCCGCGTCCATCCGCGGTTTTCTTCGCCCCCTTCTTCGGCTTTTCGAGGCTCGCGAGCACCGTCGCGGTCTGTCCCGCTTCGCGCAGAACGTCGCGCGCATAGGCGCCCAGAAGCGGCATCGGGCCGACTTCCAGGACGACGCGATAGCCCTCCTCGATCAGGCGCGCGAGCGCATCGGCAAAGCGCACGGGCTCGCGCACGTTGTCCCACCAGTAGCCGGCATCGAGCGTGAGATCGTCGCGTTCGGGATAGACGGTGGAGACGAAGCGGCAGCGGGGCTTTGCGGAGTGCAGATCGCCGAGGCTTTCCAGAAGCGGTTCGCGGATCGGGTCCACCAGATGGCAGTGGAAGGGGTAGTCGAGCGCCAGCCGACGCATGGCTAGCCGCTTTCCGCGCGCGAATTTGCCGAAGGCGTCGAGGCTTTCGGACGGGCCGGAAATGGTGACCGAGCGCGGACTGTTGATTGCCGCCACCTCGATGCCGGAAAAGCCGGCTTCGGCGATCGCCGCGCGGGCGTCCTCGGCCGACAGAAGCAGCGCTGCCATGCCGCCCAGGTGACGGATCATTTCCTGATGCGTGGAGCGGGCGTGGATGATGCGCACGGCTGTGTCGAGATCGATCATGCCGGCGGCCCAGGCGGCGGCGACTTCGCCGACCGAATGCCCGATAACGGCATCGGGCACGATGCCTTCGGCCGCAAGTGCCTCCGTCAGCGCGATCTGGATGGCGAGCAGCAGCGGCTGGGCGATCTCGGTGCGCTCGATCTCGCTTTCCAGATCCGCCGAATAGAGCATGGTGACGAGCGACCAGCCCGAAAGGCTCATGAACTTGCGGTCCAGCCTGTCGAAGGCGTCGCGGAAGACGGCATTGCCGCGATAGGCGGCCGTGCCCATGCCCGCCCACTGGGCGCCATTGCCCGTATAGGCGAAGACGATCGGCGCCGCACCCGCCGCGCCCGACCCGGTGACGAGCGCGCTGTCGTCCGCCGCGCCGCCAGCAAAGGCGCGCAGGGCGGCGATACGGGCGTCCGCGTCTTCCTCCAGCACGACAAGCCGGTGCTCCAGAGCATCGCGGCCATAGGCGGCGGCTGCGGCGACCGCCGCGCGTTCCCCGGCCGCAAGCGCGTTCAGGTGGTCGCCGTAGCGGCCGGCCAGTGCCTTCAGCGCGGTTTCCGAGCGCGCCGAGAGGATGAGCGGACCATCCGTCGCGTTATCGTGGGGGGCCGGAGCGCGCGGCGCATCGGCGATCACGGCGTGCGCATTGGTGCCGCCGAAGCCGAAGGAATTGATGCCGGCGAGCCGTGGCTTTTCCGCCTTGCCGAGCGCGACGGCCTCGCCCGCGACAGAAAGGTTCAGCTCGCCGAAGGGAATGTCGGGATTGGGCGTCTCGAAATGCAGGGAACGGGGCAGGCGGTCGTGTTCGAGCGCCAGAATGGACTTGATCACGCCGGCAAGCCCGGAGGCCGGCTCCAGATGACCGATGTTGGTCTTGACCGAGCCGATGGGAAGCGGCGCGGAACGGCGCTTGCCGAGCTTTTCGCCGAGCGCGAAGGCCTCCGCCGGATCGCCGACGCGGGTGCCGGTTCCGTGCGCCTCGATGAAGGCGAGGTCGTTCGGGTCGAGGTCGAAGTCGCGATAGACGGCTCCCAGAAGGTCGGCCTGGGATTGTGAGGAGGGCAGGGACATTCCGACGGTCCGGCCGTCGGAATTGACGCCGGTTGCGACGAGGCGCGCGAATTCGCGGTTGCCCGCCCGTCTTGCGGCCGAGGCCGTGCGCAGGACCACGACCGCCGCGCCTTCGGAGCGCACGTAACCGTCGCCCGCAGCATCGAAGGCCCGGCACAGACCGTGCGGCGACAGCATGGACGCGCGCGAGAAGCCGATGAAGGCGAAGGGGCTGAGCAGCAGATTGACGCCGGCCACGACCGCCGTGTCGATATGGCCGGCGCGCAACGCTTCGGCCGCCGCGTCGAGCGCCACGAGCGAGGAGGAGCAGGCGGTATCGACGGTGAAGCTCGGGCCGCGCAGATCGTAAATGTAGGAAATGCGGTTGGAGATGATCGACAGCGTGTTGCCGGTCATGAACTGCACGTCGGCGGCTGCGGGATCGAGCAGGAAGCGGTGGCTGTAGTCGAGCGCGGAAGCGCCGACGAAGACACCCGTGCGGGTGCCCGCGAGATCGCTGGGCCGCAGCGCGCCGTGTTCCAGCGCTTCCCAGGTTACCTGCAGCAGGAGACGTTGTTGCGGATCGATCTGCACCGCCTCTCGCGGCGAAATGCCGAAAAAGCCCGGATCGAACGCCCAGGGGTCGTCTATCTGTCCCGCGGCCCAGGTGATCGAGCGTCCCGGCATGCCCGCGCGAGGATGTCCGAAACGCGACAGGGGCCAGCGATCGGGCGAGATTTGCGTTATCGCACAGCGGGCCTCGTCGAGCAGCGACCAGTAAGCCGTAACGGTGGGAGCCGAAGGCAGGCGAACGGCGTAACCGACGATGGCAATCTCGGTAGAACGATCAGGCAAAGACATGGTGAGCCTTGTTTGTGGAGGCAACGGGCCATTCTCGGCCCGTTGAAAGGCTGGGGCAATTTCGCAATGTCCGGTCCATGTCCATTATCGAAAGTGACAGGGCTAGCGGTTTGAAACGGAACGAGCACGGCGGCCGGACGGGCCGGTTCCGCGTCATGTTTCCCTTCAATCCAGTTATTCTGGCTTCGAGTATCAGCCACGAATTGAAGACCAGAGCAAGGCAGCAGGCGGGAAATCCCCACCGGGCCGTCCGCCTGTGCAAGTCGGTGCGCCGGTCATTGCCGCAATTCCCGCAAGCACGACCAGCAGCGGGAATACTGTGTAACTCTGCGGGATGTATCGGGCGTTCTTTGAGATCCGTGTGCGTCAGCGGCCGGGTGGGGGGCGACAGGGAGCCTGCGCGGCGAAAGCTGGCGGATCAGAACTCGGCCAGAAGCGGGTTGAGGGCATGCACCATCAAGCGGTCGTAGGTGCCGTCCTGTTTCATCTCGCGAATCGCCTGCGCGATGCGCGGGGCGAGGGGGGCAAACTTGCGATTGAGAAAGAAGTACATCGGTTTGCGCGCAAGATCCGGAGAGAGCATGCGAACGTCGCGCAAGCCCTGCTTCTTGACTTCGTGAAGCCCGGTCCAGCGCTCGATGATGGCGATGTCGATCCGGCCGCGTTCGAGCATTTCGAAAAGCTGCGGCACGCTTTGCACGCTGATCGCGGCACCCGCATGGCGTTTGGCGTTGCGCTCCAGGATCACGGAGCCGGTCAGGTGGCCGACCGTGTACTCGCCGAGTGAGTCCCAGCCGTTGAAGGACATGACCTGCTTTCGGGAGAAGGCCACGAATTCGAAGGTGATGACCGGTTCGTCGACGACCACGAGTTCCGGAAACGCCTTCGAAAATCCCAGTATTCTGGGGCCGCAGCCGTCCTCCGTTCCCGCATTCACGAGAGGGCCTGCGCGTCCGGTCGGCACGCGGCGCAGGCTGAGCCCGATGCCGGTCCGGCGAAGCGCCTCCTTCAGGATGAGGTCGTTGAAGCCGGTTTGCTGATCGTTGGACAGAGGAGGGTTGTGGCCGCTCGCAAAATGCAGGTGCGGCCCGGTCTGGGGCTCGGCATGCGCCGGAACTGGCCCCGCCTGCGGACCGGAAACCAACGTCAGTCCGACAGCCAGTGCCGCCAAGGTGACAGCTCGCATGATGCCCCGATCGAGGATTGCCAAAGCCCGAAAGAAGCCCTCCACATTTCCCTCCGTTTTCTTTTGAACCATCGAACGTCAGTGAAAACGGCCAGTCAATACAAATGTGTCTTTGTTCGCGTAATCGTGTTCCATTTATTTCGCGAATGATCGGCGCTGCGAAGGAAGTGAGACAATGAGGGCGCTGGTCGCCGGCAGTAATCGCCGGTCTCGGCGGATGGAACCGCGCCCGAAAGAGGACGAGGCGCTAACGGTGAGTCGCGCTCATCTGCGCCAGTTCGTCGGCGAGCCGCGCGCGCAGATCGGTCGGCGCCAGCAGTTCGGCTCCGGGCCCCAGCCAGCGCACCAGCGGACAGATGACGGCAGGATCGGTGTTTGGAATCGAAATCACGATGCGGCCTGCCCCGTCCGGCGTGAAGGCGGCGTGGCGGTAGTACCAGTCCTCGCGCAGCGTGCGTGCCTGGTCGGCGCCGACGGCGATGCGGGACATGCTCTGATCTTCCCGCTCCCAGCGCCGCATGGCCTGCGAGAGCCATTGCCCGCCGACGAGATCCTGAATGGTGAAGGTCGTGTCGGGCCTGAAACGCATGCCCGATAGTTCGATGTTGCGCACCCGGTCGGCCCGGTAGAGGCGCAGTGCGTCGGCGTCCACGGATCGACCTGCGAGATACCAGTGATTGCGGTCGAACAGGATGCCTAGCGGCTCCACCTCGTGGGCTCTGGGCACATCGCGCGCGGGATTGTGATGGTCGAACCGGACCCGCCGGGACAGCAGAAGCCCTTCCATGAAGCGGTCGAGCGCGGCCTGCCAGTCGTCCGCGGGCGCGCTGGTCGTGCCGTGATGGAAGATGTCGCTCGGCATCGGCTCGATCCCGATGATCCTCTCGGCATTGACCAGCAGGTCGTGCACGGAACGGGGCAGGGATGCGACGAGCTTGTGCTCCGCGGTCACGAGATCGTGGGAAAGCGGGGTGGCGCGCAGGCCCCGCACGAGCGCCAGCGCGATCAGCAGCGCCGCCGTCTCGTTGCGGGTCAGGGCCACCGGCGGCTGGATGAAGCCGGAGGCGAGCCGGTAGCCGCCTTCCGCCCCGCGTTCGGCCTCCACCGGGACGCCGAGCGCCAGCAGCCGGTCGATGTCGCGGTAGATGGTGCGCGGCGTCACCTCGAAGCGCTCCGCAAGCGCGATTGCGCTGACGAGCTTGCCGCCGGTCAGCATCAAGAGGATCCCCAGGGCACGCTCGATCGGGTTCATGTCGCCGTCTCCTTTTTCCTTCAATAGCGGAAAATCACCGACGAGAACATTGGGTGATCAAAGCTGACGCCCTGTTGTCAGGATTGGTCTGTCACTCTCCCTGCGGGCCCGGAAAACCGGGCTGTTTCCACAGGAAAAGCGGAGTGAGAAAATGAATGCCCCCGACACGATCGCCCGTAACGCGCAAGGACGGTTGGTGCCCCTGCTGACCGCGCTGTCCAAATTCGCATGGCGCACCGTTCACCGGGCATGGCGGCGCCGGCAGACCCGCCGTGCGCTGGCCAGGCTCGATGATCACATGCTTGCCGATATCGGCCTGTCCCGGAATGCGTTCGGTTACGACGCTCTGCCGGGCGTCCGGCCGCCGACGAAAGGCCGGCGGCGCCCGTGATCGGATGAGAGGCCGCCCGCGGTTTCTCGTGGCGCGGCCTCTCTATCGCGGGGATGGTTGTTTTCATGGAACAGGTGCCGGAAGCCAGACGTTGATCGGACAGCACTGGGGGAGCGCGAGCGACGAGCGAATTCCGCAAATCGGCGCTGCCGTTAGGGTATCGAATTGCCCCAGCTCTCGCGTATTGTGGCGCGAACCTGAAATCCATGGAGTGAGAAGAATGAACGAACAGATCACCAAGACCGCTCCGAGCGACCTTTACATCGGCGGCAGGTGGGTGGAAGGCTCGGGAGGAGATCGCTTCGACGTCCTGAACCCCGCCGATCAGACGGTGCTGGCATCGGTTGCGAGCGGCACCGTGGAAGATGCCATCAAGGCCATCGATGCGGCCGAGGCGGCGTTTGCCGATTGGGCGGGTCGCTCCCCGCGCGAGCGGGCGGAAATCCTGCGCAAGGCGTGGGAGCTGATCATCGCCGACAAGGAGCGCTTCGCCCGGCTCATCACGCTGGAAAACGGCAAGCCGCTTTCGGATGCGCGCGGCGAAGTCGCCTATGCGGCGGAGTTCTTTCGCTGGTACGCCGAGGAAGCGGTCAGGAACCGAGGCGAGGTGATGATGTCACCGGCCTCCGGTGCCCGCATTCTCGTCCAGCACAAGCCGGCCGGTATCGGCGTTCTGGTCACGCCTTGGAATTTCCCCGCCGCGATGGGCACACGCAAGATCGGGCCGGCGCTGGCTGCCGGCTGTCCGGTGGTGATCAAGCCGGCCTCCGCCACGCCGCTCACCATGCTGGCGCTGATGCCCGTGCTGGAACAGGCCGGCGTTCCGGCGGGGGTCGTCAATGTCGTACCGTCGAAATCGTCGGGCAAGATCGTCGACGCGATGCTGCACGACAGCCGGGTGCGCGTCGTCTCCTTCACGGGATCGACCGAGGTCGGCCGCACGCTCCTGAAGAGCGCGGCCGACAACATCGTCAACCCGGCCATGGAGCTCGGCGGCAACGCGCCCTTCATCGTCTGTGACGATGCGGATCTCGACAAGGCGGTCGAAGGCGCGATCCTCGCCAAGATGCGTAATATCGGCGAGGCCTGCACGGCGGCGAACCGCTTCTTCGTCCACGACAAGGTCTATGACTCATTCGCCGAAAAGCTGACGAAGCGCATGGGCGCCATGAAGATGGGCAACGGTCTGGAGGACGGCGTCGAGGTCGGCTCGCTGGTCAATGCGGACACGCGCAACAAGGTGGCGGAACTGGTCGACGACGCGGTCAAGCGCGGGGCGAAGGTCCTGTGCGGTGGCGAGGTGCCGGAGGGGGCAGGATATTTCTATCCGGCCACGGTTCTGGGCGATGTAGCGCCCGACAGCAAATGCGTTTCGGAGGAGATCTTCGGGCCTGTGGCGGCTCTCCAGCGTTTTTCCGATGACGACGAGATGATCGCGAAGGCGAACGACACCGAATACGGCCTTGTCGGCTATCTCTTCACCGGCGACATGAAGCGCGGACTCGCGCTGTCGGAGCGGCTGGAATATGGCATGGTTGGCCTCAACCGCGGCCTCGTCAGCGATCCGGCGGCGCCGTTTGGCGGCGTCAAGCAGTCCGGCATCGGCCGCGAGGGCTCGCACGAGGGCCTGAAGGAGTTCCAGGAGACGCAGTACATCTCAGTGGAGTGGTGATACCGTCGCTCATTCCACTCAACCCACGCCCGTCATTGCCCGGCTTCGTCCGGGTAATGACGAGGGAGAGGAAGTTCCCGTACGAAAGAAACGTAACGTCAGGCGTTGCATAAATGTCATAAGACTGCGAATTGTGCAGTGCCGCAAGCCGTATTGGCCACCCTTGCATGCGGTAATCGGAAAAGTCTTTTCTTTATAAATCAGTATATTGATTCAATACGTTGGCGCCATGCGTGAATCTTGCTGCGGGAGCTCACTTAGGTGTTCTAACGCTTGCATGGCGATGAATCCGATCCCTATCCTTTTGCGAACGACGCCCGGTCGGGGGAAACGAGCCGGGCAACGCATGTTTCCGTATCAGGGGGATCGCAACCTTGAACATGGCAGTGCGGATCGTCGCGGCTGGCATGGCTCTCTTCGGGGTCCTGGCCGGAGCCGGCGCGACCACGGCGATGGCCGGCCCGAAATACAAGCTGCTGCGGCTTGACGGGCGGATCGTCAAATGGGGGGAGCCGCGTCTCGGGGCGCCGGCCCACATCACATATGCCTTTGCCACCGGGCCATTTTCTGACGTCGAAGCCCGCAACTGCAAGCGGATCGAACGGCTCGACGATGTCGCGCGGCGAAACGGTCTTGCGGTGGCCGATATCGAGCGCCAGGCGGAGGCAGCGTTCGGGCTGTGGCATGCGGTGGCCGGCGTCAGCTTTTCGCGCATCTCCGATCCGGAGAGGGCCGACATCGTCATCGGCGCGCAAGGAACGCCGCGCGGCTATGCCTTTGCAAACGTCCGCTACCGGCAGGACGGGCAGGACGCCGCGCATCCGGCAAGCGATCGCGGCATGAATGTCGGTACCGCGAAGGAGGACGTGAAGGCCGAGAGGGGCCGCGGCCCGGTGGTGGCGATCGAGAAATCGGCCATCTGCCTCAATCCCGAGCGCGCCTGGAAGATCGGCACGCATGACGGCCGGGACGGCTACGACCTTCGCTTCACCTTCACCCACGAAATCGGCCATGCCATCGGTCTCGACCACTATGCAAGGGCGGGCGAGATCATGCATTTCAAGTATTCCGAGGAGATCGCCGGGCCGCAGCCGGGCGATATCGCCGGTATTCGAAGGCTTTACGGGCCCCCGGCGCAAGCTGCTGAATAGACCGTCAGGCGGGCGCGGTGAGGATGCCCGCGATTGCGCCTTTCAGCTGCGCGGCCGGATCTTCCACGGCGTTTTTGTGCGCAAGGACCGGGCGCACCATATCCTCCACCACCCGCGCATAGGTTTCCTGACCCCGGCGGTAGGTGTCGCCATAGCCCTTGACGAGGCGGGCGAGGTCCGCGGTCTGGAGGGCGAAGTCGGGTGAGACGGCGCGGGCCTGCGATACCAGCTCCAGCCACGCCTCGATTGCAGCCTGTTCCTCGGCAAAGCGCAGCGAGCGCGGACGCCAGCCCTTCAGCTTTGCCAGAAGCCAGATCCGGCCGAAGCCGAGGATGGTGTTGGTCTTCACCTTCATGCCGAAATGGGCCGTCTCGCGAATGCCTTTCCGCTCCGCCCATGAATTCAGCGCGCGGCCGAGGCGCGGCGGCAGGATATCCGCAAGTTCCGGAATGCCGGGCTTGAAGAAATCGACAAGCTCGAAAGGTTCGTCCGCGCTGATGCCGATCTCGCGGCGCACGCTTTCCAGCCGGCTTGCCCGGGTTTTCAGCTGCGCGACGCGGATGATGTCTTCAAACGACATGCGCACGGCCAGATGGCGCGCGACTTCGCGGCAGAGCGCGCCGTCGTCTGCAAAGGGAGCGAGCCGGTCGAGGTAGCGCGCCGCGTAGCCCGTGCCCTGATAGTCGACAAGCCGGGCCACCCCGATGCGGGCGATTTCGCGGGCCTCGCCGGGAAGCGCGCGCACGCGTTCCTCAAGCGCGGTGGAAACCGGCGTTTTCGAGGCGGCAGGCGTTTCTCCGGGAGCATCCGGCGACCGCTCAAGGCAGGAGGCGGCCGTGAAGCCCGCATCGAAGCCGGCCAGATTTCGCGAAACGGCAATGCCGCCGGCCTCGATCGCATTGCGCAGGGTCTCCGCGTGGATCGGGGTGAGCTTGCGACCGGCGATTGCGCCGAGCAGGACGGAATTGAGCGGCGCGCCGGATTTCCGGGCGATTGCCGCGAAGTCCGTCAGGAAACGGTCGCGGCTTGCCCGCTCCGCCGCCTGCATCAGACTGTCGGCATCGCGTGCGCCGTCGCCGCGCGCGATGCGCTCGTGCATGGTCAGCACACGATGGGTGGAGGAGACGAGGAAGGTTCGGTCCGGCACGACGAAGCCGCGTTCGGCCATGCGCACCGCTTCCAGAAGCTCGCTCGCCACGACGACATCCACATCGCCGGCGACCGGCATCAGCGCGAACACCGGATCGGTCGCGCTGTCGTCCGCATCGGCGATCTCCAGATAGTAGGTCGTGGCGCCGGTGCGCTGGGCGACGCCCGGCACCGAGGTCGCCTGCGCCTTCAGCCCTTGCGCGGCGGCCGCCGCGACCAGCCAGTTGGTGAGAACGCCGCCGCCTTCGCCACCGAGCGCTGCAATCAGGAGCCGTGTGGTCGCCATTTATGCCGCCCCCGCCATGGCGCCGATGACGCGGGTGCGGATGCGATGCAGCGTGCGTTCGAACCAGCCGGCATTGTGGATGCGCGCGGCCCGGTAGAAGGACGGGCACAGCACGGCGGCGTGCGCCATCTCCCCGCAGAGCCCGCAGGCGACGCAATCCTGCTTCACCTCCGCGATCGGATCCTTGCGCAAGGGATCGGGATTGGTCGCGACACCGAGGCTCGGGCAGCCGGAAAGCCGGATGCAGGAATGATCGCCGGTGCACACCTCCGCATCGACGCCGAATTTCGCCTGCTCGACCCGGCGGCCCTCCTTCAGCGCCTGTGCCTTTTCCGAGCGCTCGCGACGCTGGCGCGCCAGCATGCATTCGCCGTCGGCGATGATGACCTTCAGGCCTTTCTGCGTGGTGGTGAAAGCTTCCTTCAGCGTCTTCACCATCGTCTCCACCGAATAGGTGCGCACCGTTCTCAGCCATTTGACGCCCATGGCCTCAAGCGTCGTGGCGATCTTGGCGCCGGTGCCGAAGATCTCCGAATGCTTGGAGGACGGGATCACCTGCTGGCCGGTGGCCGAGGTGTAGCCGTTGTTCATGATGATGAGGACGCCGTCGCCCTTGTTGTAGAGATTGGAGGCGACACCTGTCTGCACGCCGTTATGCCAGAAGCCGCCGTCTCCCATGATGGCGAGCGACCGGCGCTCCTGCATCGGCGTCACCGCCGCCATGGAGGCCAGCGACAGGCCGTAGCCGAGGATCGAGTTGCCCTGGTTGAAGGGCGCGAAGGTGCCGAAGGCGTGGCAGCCGATGTCGGCGGAGACATGCACCTTGCCGACGGTGCGTTCCGCCAGCTTGATGGCGCCGAAGACCGGGCGCTCCGGGCAGCCGGTGCAGAATGTCGGCTGGCGTGGGGGCAGGGGCGCTTCCAGCAATGCGCCTGCCGCGGCCCGGACCTTTTCCATCCGCTCCATCCGGCGCCGGATGGCATCGAGATCGAGGATATTGCCGCCGTTTTCCAGAAAATAGCGGCCGAGCCCCGCCGCCAGAACCTCGCCGGTGTATTCGCCGGCCTCCGGCAGGTAGTTCTTGCCGTCGATGCGCGTGGAAAGGCCCGCATCGACGGTCATGCGCAGCATCTGCTGCTCCATGTAGGCGGGGTTACCTTCCTCGATGACGAGCACCCGGTCCTTGTCGCGGGCGAACGCGATGAGTTCGTCGGGCACCAGCGGATAGGTCACGTTCAGGCAGAGGATATCGATGTCGGGCGTGCCGTTCTCGTCCGCCAGCCCCATCTCGCCAAGCTGGCGCATGACGGTGTTGTAGAGCCCGCCCTGGATGACGAGGCCGAGGCGGCTGGGCTTTGTGCCGGCGATGCGGTCGTTGAGCCCATGCTCGCGGATATAGGCCCGCGCTGCGGGAATGCGCTCGGAGACCTTGTTGACCTCCTGCGAATAGATCACCGGCGGATGGGCGAGGCGGGGATAGAAGAAGTCCGCCGGCTCGCTGAATTTCGAGTTTGTGCCATGGGCAGGTTTCACGTTGTTGCGCGCGGTGAATTCGCCCTGCACATGGCAGGCGCGGATCCTGAGCTGCATCATCGCCGGCATGTGCGAGGCCTCCGACAGCGCGAAGGCGTGCTCGACCATGTCGACCATGGAGGCGAGATTGGGGCGCGGGTCGACGAGCAGCATGGCGGACTTCATCGCATAGGCGTAGGTGCGCTCCTGGATGACGCTGGCACCCTCGCCGAAATCCTCGCCGATGACGATCAGCGCCCCGCCGGTGACGCCGGTCGAGGCAAGATTGGAGAGGGCGTCGGAGGCGACGTTGGTGCCGACGATGGACTTCCACGTCACCGCGCCGCGCACCGGATAGTTGATCGAGGCCGCCAGCATGGCCGCGGCCGAGGCCTCGTTGGCGCAGGATTCCACATGAATGCCCATCTCGCCCATGAGGTCGCGGGCCGAGACCAGCACGTCGAGAAGATGGGAGACCGGCGCGCCCTGATAGCCGCCGACATAGGAGACGCCCGATTGCAGCAACCCCTTGGTGATGGCGAGGATGCCTTCGCCGCGAAAGGTCTCGCCGGCACCGAGCCGCAGAAGCCCGATCTCGTTCTCGAATGTGCGTTCCATGGTCTCCCCTCCTGATGGCCGCTGGCCGCACGTGCGTTCAGCGCGGCAACGCGTTCGCGCCGTAAAGCGCATCGACGAGCCGCGATGCCGCCTGCTTCAGCGCCGCATGCGCCGCCTCCAGCGCCCTGTTGTCGATCCGCGAGGCCGGACCGTAGACGGAAAGCCCGGTGATCATCCGCCCGTCGCGGCCCAGGACCGGCACGGCGATGGTGCGCAGGCCTTCCTCGCGCTCGCCGTCATTGATGGCGTAGCCCTGTTCGCGCACGGTCGCGATCTCGCGCTCCAGCCTCGGGCGCTCGGTGATGGTGCGCCCGGTCAGGCCCTTCAGCGGCATCTGGTCGAGAACCCGGGCGAGCGTCTTGTCGTCGAGGCTGGCGAGCCAGATCTTTCCCTGCGAGGTGCAATGCGCTTCCAGCCGCATGCCGGGCCTCAGATCGACAAACAGATGCCGCTTTGGCTTGGTGGTGGCGAGGCAGACGACGCTGCCGCCCTCGAAGACGGAGGCCATGGCGCTTTCGTTCAGCGTTTCCGCCACCCAGTCGAGAACCGGCTGCGCGGTCTCGGCCAGCGCCTGGTGAGACGTCACGCGGCGGGCGAGATCGACGAAGAGATGGCCGAGCCGGTAGGTGCCGCGGCTGACCGGCACCAGCGCGCCGACCGCTTCCAGCGAATGCAGGAAACGGTGAGCGGTGACATTGTTGAGCGAAAGCGCGCGCGCCACGTCGCCCGCCGTCAGGTGCGGCCGGCTTTCGGAAAACAGATCCAGAATCGCGAAGGCGCGCGCGACTGAATTGTTGTGCTGAACGGCCACGTCTCCTCCCGCGGCGCAGGTTCTCCCGACCTGCCCCTTATTCTCTTTGTGCCGCTCCGGTCTTTTCCACCCGGCAGCACTGTCATCTCTTTGAATTCTAAGTGACGTCCGCAGGTTGTCAAACTTTTAATGAAGTATATATTTCAATATTTGAAATACTAATCGAGGAAGGGCGGATCGTTTCATGGGTCGCCAGAGCATGATTGCAGGTCTTTCTGCAGTCGGCCCTTCCTTTGAGACGCTCGCTTGTGCGGTTTCAACTTCTCACGCTCATGATCCTCCGCCGTCATTGCCCGGTGACGTCCGGGCAATCCACCGCGAGCCGCAGCACTTAGGGCACGCGCTGGATCACCCGGACTTCGCCGGGTGATGACGATGGAGGGGTATGAAGGCGCATAGAATCCGAGGCGAAGAACCGGTTACCATTTTCAGGCCAGACTCTGAGGAGGCCTGAAAGGCCGTTTCGAAGGATTGGCCGCTTGGCTTTCCGCCAGACGATGAACAGCTCCGGTCCCGGTCCTCCTGATAGCCGTGTCCTGCGCGATCAGCTCAAAAGCCGCGGCAGGAACAGGATGATCGCCGGAAAGCTGACCAGCAGCGCGACGCGGACAAGTTCGGTCAGGAAGAACGGAAACACGCCCTTGAACGTCTGGCTCATCGGAACGTCGGTGGCGATGGCGTTGATGATGAAGACGTTGAGCCCCACCGGCGGCGTGATCAGTCCCAGTTCCACGACCACCAGCGCGATCACGCCGAACCAGATCTTCAGGGATTCCTCGTCCATCCCGAAATCGAGCCCCACCAGAACGGGCCAGAAGAAGGGGATCGCGAGCAGGATCATCGACAGGCTGTCCATCAGGCAGCCGAGGATGATGAGCGCCAGCAACAGAAGAAGCAGGATCACGTAAGGGTGCAGGCCGCTCGACAGCATCGCGTCGGCCGCCGCCTGGGGAACGCCGCCGCGGGCGAGGAAGATCTTCAGGAGTTCCGCGCCGAGCAGGATCAGATAGATCATGCCGGTGGTCTTGGCGGTGTCGAGCAGCGCGCCGATGAAGGTCGCGCCGCTCATGCGTCCGCGCGCGAGACCGTAAAGCGCGACGAGGAACGCACCGACGGCCGCCGCCGGCGTCGGGTTGAAGGCGCCCGCATAGATGCCGCCGATGACCAGGCCGAAGATCACCAGCACGGGCAGGACGGCAACGGTCGCGTTTCGTCGCTGCTGCGCGGTGAGGGGATCGCCCACGGGGCCGGCTTCGGGGCGGAACCAGCAATAGATGGAGATGGTGATCATGAACATCACCATCGCCAGAAGACCCGGAATGAGGGACGCCATGAACATGGTGACGATGTTCGCCTCCACGATGATGGCATAGATAACCAGCACCACCGAGGGCGGGATCAGGATGCCCAGCGTGCCGCCGGCCGCCAGCGTTCCGGTGGCGAGCGAGGGGGCGTAGTTGAGCCTCCTCAGTTCCGGCAGCGCCACCTGTCCCATGGTGGAGGCGGTGGCGAGCGAGGAGCCGCACACGGCGCCGAAACCGGCACAGGCCGCCACCGCCGCCATGGCCACCCCGCCGCGGAACCGGCCGAGCCAGGCGTTGGCGGCGTTGAAGAGATCGCGCGAGAGCCCGATCCGCGAGGCGAAGTTGCCCATCAGCACGAACATCGGCACGACCGACACGTCGTAGATGGAGAACTGCGCGTAGGCGAGGTCCTTCAGCTGGTAAAGGACGATCTGGGGTCCTGACAGGATCGCGGCGCCGCCGAGGCCGACGACGATCATGGAATAGGCGATGGGAACCCGGATGACGATGAGCGCCAGAAGGACGCCCAGGCCGCCCAGTCCGATGACGAGACTGCTATCCATCGTGTTTCTGGAGCCTTCTTTGGGCCAGTAGCTCGGGGCCTGGAATTGGAGAGCGCGTCGGGGCGGCGCCCTAGAGCGACTGCGGGGCGGGGTGTGCGAGGCCCTGAACGGCCTCAATGAGGGTGATCAGCGAGGCGACCGCGAGCAGCGCGAGCGAGAACAGGATCGCCGGGAAGACCGACCAGATCGGCACTTCGAGGATGGGCGTCACCTCGTTGTACTGGCGGTAATATTCCATGCCGTCGTACATGGTGGTGAGCAGCAGCAGCGCGAATGCGCCGGCGATCAGCGACGAGACGAGCTTGAAGCCGTCGACAAGCCGCGGCGAGGCCCAGGCGGTGAAGATGTCCACCGTCACGTTGGCACCGGTCAGCTGACAGAACGGCAGGAAAGAGAAGACGGCCACGGCAACGCCGAGTTCCACCAGCTCGAAGTCCCCCGGAAACGGCTTGTCGAAGAGAAAACCCGAAATCACGCTCGCCGTGGTCATCAGAACGAGCGCGATGATCAGGAAGCCGCCGAGGATCGCCCAGGACCGGATGGCCACGCGGGCGAGCCACAGGGGGCTCGCTCCGCTTCGGCCGGAACCGGTGGCACCATTGGTGTCCGGATCTTTCATGATGGTGGCGCTATTTCTCGTTCGAATACTTGGCGATGGTGGCGCGGGCGGTTTCCACCAGCGTGCGGCCGTCGATGCCCTTGGCCTCGACATCCGCGACCCAACGCTCCACGACCGGTTCGAGCTTCTTGCGGAAAGCGTCGATCTGATCCTGGTCGAGTTCGATCACCTCGTTGCCCGCTTCCTTCAGCGCTTCCTCGCCGCCGACTTCGGACTGGGTCCAGACGCGGCCGATTTCCTTTTCGAACTCGACGCCGGAATTGTCGTCGATGGCTTTCTTCAGGTCGTCGGGCAGGGACTCGTACTTCGCCTTGTTCATGGCGATGACGAAGGTCGTCGTGCCGAAGCGGATGCGGCCTTCGCCTTCGGTCTGGTACTTGGTGAGTTCCTGGATCTTCAGCGGGCGGACGATCTCGAAGGGGATCAGCGCGCCGTCGACCACCTTCTTGGAAAGCGCCTGCGGCAGATCCGGCACGGGCATGCCGACCGGATTGGCGCCGAGCGCTTCCAGGATCCAGGCGCCGGTGCGCGAGGGAATGCGCATCTTCTTGCCGACAAGATCCTCCGGCTTGCGCACGGGCGTGTCCACCATGTGGATCGCCTGCCCCGCGTGCACGTGCAGCGCGATCACGTGCATGTTCTTGAACTCTTCGGCCAGCATGCCGTTTTCCAGCATCTCGCGCATGGCGAGGTTGGTGGCCACGAGGTTGTTGGTGTGGATGAAGGGAAGCTCGAAGACCTCCGAGCGGGGGAACTGACCGGCGGTGTAGCCGAGCACGGTCCAGATGATGTCGACGACGCCGTCGCGCACCTGACCCACCAGCTGCGGCGGTTTTCCGCCGAGCGACATCGAGGGATAGATGTCGATCTTGATCCGGCCGCCCGAAGAGTCCTCCACGCGCTTGGCCCAGGGCTCAAGCATCTGGGTCTGGGCGGGCGCCTTCGGCCCCAGCAGATGGTGAAGCTTCAGCGTGACTTCGGCCGCCGTCGAGGCGACGGGCGTCATGGCGGCGCACGCGATCGCAATCGCGCCGGCCACCGCAAGTGAACGGAATTTCATTCGTGTCCTCCCAAGGTCCTCCCGTATCCGACACGCGGCCAGAAACCGCTCGACGCCTCCAACATCGATAGTTATGCCGAATAACAATGCGATCCTGTCACCCGCTTCCCCCAGCGTCAAACACTATTTGCTCCATCGATTTCAACAATTGAAATTAGAGCATCAGATTTCGAGTGCGCACGTTGCTTGATGTCTTTCGCGCAACCCGAGGGGGTGCATGCACTTCCGCGCGGCCATTTCTACAGGTGGATCGAACCTTCGTGAAGGCGTCTCGCCGCCGGCGGCCGGACCGGGCATGATCGCGGGAGGCGGCGCGATTCGAGGTCGCAGAGCCAGTCGCCGGGAGGGCGACATGAGGAGGATGAGCGGTTCCGATGGGACTTGATCGCATACAAACGATCGCAGATCTGCGCAGGCTGGCGAAGCGCCGCGTGCCGCGCATGGCATTCGATTTTCTGGACGGCGGCGCGGGGGAGGGGCTGGCCGTCTGCGAGAACGCGGCCGCCCTGGCGCGGGTGAAGCTCCAGCCGCGCAACCTCAGCGACGCCAGCGTGCGCACGCGATCGGTGGAACTGTTCGGCCTTCGCCGGAGCGGCCCAATCGGTATCGCCCCGGTTGGTTTCGCCAACGTGATCTGGCCGCACACGGACACGATCCTTGCCCGCACGGCGCATGAGGCGGGCGTTCCCTACGTGCTCTCCACCGCGGCCTCGACCAGCATCGAGGACATCGTGAAGGTGGCGCCGGACGCGTGGTTCCAGCTCTATGTCTCAGACAGCGACGAGATCGCCCTCGACATGTTGCGGCGGGCGGGCGAAGCCGGCATCAAGGTCGTCGCCCTGACGATCGACGTGCCGGTGCCGGGCCGGCGATACCGGGACATGCGCAACGGTTTCTCGCTGCCGTTGAAGCCGTCGCTGGCAACCATTCTCGACTTCGCCCTGCGTCCGGCCTGGATCCTGGAAACGTTGCGGCGCGGAACGCCGACCTTCGCCAATTATGTGCCCTACATGAACGAGAACGCGAACGCGGGCACGCTTGCCGCCTTCATGGCGAGCCAGGTTTCGCCGAACCTGTCGCCGGAACGCATCGCCCGTCTGCGCGATGCCTGGCCGGGCACTTTTCTGGTCAAGGGCATTCTCTCCACGCGGGATGCGCTCGATGCGGAGCGGCTCGGCGCCGATGGCCTCATCGTCTCCAACCACGGCGGACGGCAGCTGGAGGCAGCTCCTGCCGCCATCGATTGCCTGCCCGAGGTCGTTCGCGCGATCAACGGCCGGATCCCGGTGATGATGGACAGCGGCATTCGCACCGGGGCGGACATCGTCAAGGCCTATTGCCTTGGGGCCGACTACGTCTTTGCCGGGCGTCCCTTCGTCTTCGGTTCGGCCGCCGCAGGCGAGGCGGGCGCGCGGCGCGCGCTCGACATCCTGAATGCCGAGGTCGACCAGACGCTCGGCCAGATCGGCGCATCCTCCATGGCAGATCTTGACGAAAGCCACGTTCGCCCGAGGTGACGCGAGGCGGGGCTTTCCCCTCAGATGCCGCTGCGTTCCAGCACCGAGATCCAGTTTTCCGATCCGATGCGGCGCAGCAGCGGCTCGTCGTAGCCGGCCGTTCTCAACGCTTCGAAGAGCCGCGGCAGGCCGGCGGCGTCGCCGATGGCGCGCGGGACGAGGCAACCGTCGAAGTCCGATCCGATCGCGACGCCCTCCGGCCCGAGCCTTTCGACGAGATGATCGACGTGCCGGACCATCGTTTCCAGCGGCGTGTCGGAATTGAACGCGCCGTCGTGGCGCAGGAAGGCGACGTGGAAATTGAGCCCGACCACGCCGCCGCTTTCGGCGATGGCGTCGAGCTGGCGGTCGGTCAGATTGCGGGAGGAGGGGGCGACCGCGTGCGCGTTGGAATGGGTTGCGACGAGCGGTTTCGTCGTGACGCGCGCGACGTCCCAGAAGCCCTTCTCGTTGAGGTGGGAAAGATCGACGAGAATGCCGAGCCTGTCGCAGGCGCGCACCAGCTCCACGCCGGCCTCCGTCAGCCCGTCTCCGATGTCTGGAGAGGCCGGGCATCGCATGGGGACGCCGACGCCGAAGATGTTGGCGCGGCTCCAGACGGGCCCAAGCGAGCGCAGGCCTCGCCCGTGCAGGTCTTCCAGCGCAGCGAAGTCGCGATCGATCGCCTCGGCACCTTCGATGTGCAGCAGCATCGCGATGCGCCGCGCCGCCATGGCCTCGCGGATTTCCGTGCTCGACCGACAGATCGCGACGGCTTCCGGCCTCTCCGCTTCCATCGCTGCGGCCCGCGCCATCAGCCGGTTCGTCATGGCGAGCGCGCCGGCCTGGTCGACAGGGCCGAAATTCGCCGGGTCGCCGGGTGTGTAATCCTGCGCCGGCGCAATGCGCGAGGGCACGAACATGGCGAAGAAGCCACCGGCAAAGGAGCCCGCGCGGGCGCGCGGCAGGTCGATATGGCCGTTGGCGCCACGCTCGAAGAAGGAACGTTCCTTGTCGGTGGCCGCGTCGAGTTCCAGCCGCAACAGGGTGTCGTTATGGCCGTCGAAGACGGCAATCGGAGGCGTGGTCATGGGCGTTCCCGATGGTTCCGGCGCGCGCGGGACGGGTGGCTAGATAGGCGGCAAGATGGGCGGCGGGCGCGAATGCTACACCATGTCCGCGATTTTCCCCAAGCCGCGCACTTCGAAAATTCGTCAGGTTTTTCCGTCACCTGCAACGCGAGGCCGGATCCTCGCTGAGGGATTTTCGACGCGAAGATGTCCAAATTCAATGACATATTAAGCGAAGCCGGGAGATCCGGAAGCGCAGCGCGCGGGGCGTGCGGGAGGGGAACCGCCCGTGTGGTCTTCGGGTTGACGAAAGCCCCCGATGGCGGGCTTTGCCTTAACGGAAGTGTCGTGGTTCGCTGTCACAATGACAGTACGCGGTAGCGATATGGAGAGAGCAAGTGACGCATGACTGGGCGCATATCGTTTCATGGCACGAGGATCGCCTGGAACGTATTGCCGACGCCGTTGTCCATTTCATCGGCCTGGCGCTCGCCGTGGGCGGAGCGGTGGTGCTGCTCGTTCATGCCTTCGGCGTGGCGGGGCCGGCGCTCTCCGTTGCCGTCTGTATCTATGTCACCGGTCTGATCGCCGCGCTCACTGCGTCCTCGCTCTACAACATGTGGCCGATCTCGCGGGCGAAGTGGATCCTGCGCCGCTTCGATCATTCAGCCATTTTCCTGCTCATCGCGGCAACCTACACGCCGTTCATCGCACAGATGCCGACGAACGCGATCGCGATTGCGCTGATGGCCTCCGTCTGGGGGCTTGCGGTTGTCGGGATCATCCTCAAGCTCGCTCTGCCGGGCCGGTTCGATCGCGTCGCCGTGGCTGCCTATCTGGCTTTGGGATGGTGCGGCGTGCTGGTCTATCCCATCCTGCGCGAGGCCCTGCCGACCTCGACCCTGTGGCTCATCGCCATCGGCGGCGGGCTCTATTCCTTCGGCGTGCTGTTCTATGCGTGGGAACGGCTGCGCTTTTCCAAGGCGATATGGCACGTCTTCGTGCTCGCGGGCGCGGCCTGCCACTTCGGCGCTGTCTTCGACAGTCTCGAAAAGCTCTCCGCAATGAGCTGAAAGGCCCGGCCCGGCCCGGATAGCCGCGCAAGCATTCGGTGGAGGCTCCAGGAATTTGCTGCCGCGATAAAGCCAGACCGCGGGGAAAATATTCTGAGAAAAAGCCTCTGCAGGTTGCGTTTTCCTCATGGTGCAGATTTGCCCCAAGGGTAGCTTTGACGTAGCCAATTCCCGAAAAGCTTGTTATTCTCCCCAAGGTAAGCAGCGCGGGCGCATATTTCGATTGGGTGCCGATAGCCGGAAGGTCAATGCGGCAGAAATTATTTGATTGGTTATTTTTTTCTCCAGGCAACGCATGGTGCGGGTGGAGACAATTGCATTTTCGGCGTGAGTGATTTGACGCGACTTCGTTGATTTGGTGCCAGCGCAGGACCGGTTCGGGCCGCGGCTCGAGGCGACGGAGCCTAACGTGTCCCTGCTATCGCTCTCCACTCGCGTTCGTTGCCGCCACGCTGCAGGCCGGTGCAGGCCTCACGCTCTTCCTTTCCGGGCAACGGTTCTGTCAGCCGTGACAGTGTCCCCGCAAGGACAGCCCGGTAGCGATGGTGACCGGTCCCGAGGCGGTCACCATCGCTTTTTTTTGCCCGCGAGATCACTGCCCTGCCTGGGCCGGATCGAGTGCTAGCCGCCGGTGCCGGTTATCGGCCTTCCGTCTCATGTGACGTGGATTCCGCGTCGGCGATACGAAAGACACGGCTGACGGCGATGTCCTCGGCCTTGATGGTGCTGAGCGCGTCCGTACCGACAGGGCCTTGCGAGGTCTGGAAGAGGCGGTTCGCCTGCCGCAGACGGGCGCGGTCGAGGGCGTTGCGGATGGAACGGGCGTTGGCGAAGAGCGGCTGGGCGCGGCGCAGTTCGATGTAATGCGCCATCAGCGCGCGCGCTTCCGCATCAAGATGATAGTTCTGTCCCTCCAGCATCGTTTCGGCGATATGCAGAAGCTCGTCGTCGGAATAATCCGGAAAGTCGATGTGGTGGGCGATGCGGGAGCGGAAGCCGGGGTTGGAGGCAAAGAACTTGTCCATCCGGTCGCCGTAGCCGGCGAGGATGACGACGAGGTCGTCGCGCTGGTTCTCCATTACCTGCAGCAGGATCTCGATCGCCTCCTGGCCGTAGTCGCGCTCGTTGTCGGGCCGATAGAGGTAGTAGGCCTCATCGATGAACAGCACACCGCCCATCGCCTTCTTCAGGATTTCCTTGGTCTTGGGCGCGGTGTGGCCGATGTACTGGCCGACGAGATCGTCGCGCGTGACCGAGACGAGGTGACCCTTGCGCACGTAGCCGAGCCGGTGCAGCAGGTCGGCCATGCGCAGTGCCACGGTCGTCTTGCCGGTGCCGGGGTTTCCGGTGAACGACATGTGAAGCGTCGGCGTCTCGTTGGAAAGCCCGAGTTTTTGCCGCGCGCGCTCCACCAGCAGCAGCGCCGCGATCTCGCGGATGCGCTGCTTGACGGGCTTCAGGCCGACGAGCTCGCGATCGAGTTCGTCGAAGATCTCGCTGATCCCGGAGGCCGCGAATTCTTCGGCAAGGTCGACGGTTGCCGGCGGTGTTTCGACCGGGTCCTGAGCGGTGATGGCGTTGGTCATGGTTTCTGGGCCTTTCGGTTCGAGAGGCGCGGGATGATTGAGCGGCGGTCTCACATAAAGAGACCGTGTCATTACCTCTCCCATGGGGAGAGGTCGGCGCGCATGCGCCGGGTGAGGGGATGAGAGCTCTCCGTATCCACGAGAGCCCGATACCCCTCACCCCGACCCTCTCCCCATGGGAGAGGGGGTGGATGCGGTTCATCTCAGCAAACTGGCAACACGCCCCCTCTACCTCATCGCCTTCAGCGTGTAGTCCATCCGCCGGCCCATCACGTCGGTGCGGGTCAGGTCGAGCTTCGGTTCGACCTTCGGCCGGTTGACGATGAACGACATCCGCACCGTCTCGAAGCCGCGGGTGGAATCAAAGGCGTTGAGCCGGATGTAGCTGTCGGGATTGGCCGCGCGGCACTCCTTCAGTTCCATCATCACGCCGGCGGCATCCTTCAGGTCGAACATCGGGTTGCCCCACATCTCCCAATAGGTGTTGCGCGGGTGCGGGTCGTCGGTGAACTCGATGCCGATGGCCCAGCCATTGTCGAGGCAGTATTCGACCTGGGCGACGATCTGGTCGTCGGAGAGGTCCGGGAGAAACGAAAAGCATCCCTGGGTGATACGCATGGTTGTCTCCCTGTTCAGACCGCGACGGCCGGGGTCGGCGCGAAGTCGGAGGTGTCGGTGGAGGTGTAGTTGAAAGTGATCGAGCCCCAGGTATCGAGGGCCGCTTCCAGCGGCTTGCACCACCTGGCGGCGGCGCGCAGGATCTCCGGGCCTTCCGCATCGATGTCGCGGCCCTCGTTGCGGGCCAGAACCATCGCTTCGAGCGCGACGCGGTTTGCGGTGGCGCCCGCCTGGATGCCCATCGGATGGCCGATCGTGCCGCCGCCGAATTGCAGCACCACATCGTCGCCGAAGAGGCTCAGCAACTGGTGCATCTGGCCGGCATGGATGCCGCCCGAGGCGACCGGCATGACCTTCTTCAGATCCGCCCAGTCTTGCTCGAAGAAGACGCCGCGTTCCAGATCGACCTCGTTCCTCGGCTCGCGCAGGACGTTGTAGTAGCCCTGCACGGTCATCGGATCGCCTTCAAGCTTGCCCACAGCCGTGCCCGCGTGAAGATGATCGACACCGGCGAGCCGCAGCCATTTTGCGATGACGCGGAAGGAGATGCCGTGGTTCTTCTGGCGCGTGTAGGTGCCGTGGCCGGCGCGGTGCATGTGCAGGATCATGTCGTTGGCCCGGCACCACTCCGAGATCGACTGGATCGCCGTCCAGCCGACGATCAGATCGACCATGACGATGACCGATCCGAGCTCCTTGGCGAACTCGGCGCGGCGGTACATCTCCTCCATCGTGCCGGCGGTGATGTTGAGATAGTGGCCCTTGACCTCGCCGGTCTCGGCCGCCGCGCGGTTGACGGCTTCCATGCAGTAGAGGAACCGGTCGCGCCAGTGCATGAAGGGCTGCGAGTTGATGTTCTCGTCGTCCTTCATGAAGTCGAGCCCGCCCTTCAGACCCTCGTAGACCACGCGGCCGTAGTTCTTGCCCGAAAGTCCGAGCTTCGGCTTTGTGGTGGCGCCGAGCAGCGGCTTGCCGAACTTGTCGAGACGCTCGCGCTCCACGACGATGCCGGTCGGCGGGCCCTTGTATGTCTTCACGTAGGCCACCGGAAAGCGCATGTCCTCAAGCCGTGCCGCCTTCAGCGGCTTGAACGAGAAGACATTGCCGATGATCGAGGCGGTGAGGTTTGCGACCGAGCCTTCCTCGAACAGGATCAGGTCGTAGGCGACGTAGCAGAAGTACTGGCCGGGCGTGCCGGGCACGGGATCGACCCGGTAGGCCTTGGCGCGGTAGCTGTCGCAGGCGGTCAGCCGGTCGGTCCACACGACCGTCCATGTGGCGGTGGAGCTTTCGCCGGCAACGGCGGCGGCGGCCTCGATCGGATCGACGCCGTCCTGCGGCGTGATGCGGAACAGCGCGATGACGTCGGTGTCCTTGGGCTCGTAGTCGCCGTTCCAGTAGCCCATCTGGGCGTATTTCAGGACGCCGGCCTTGTAGCGTTCCTTGCCGCGGATTTCGGTGGTGGTGCTGTCCATGATCCTTGTCCTTTTCGGTTCGTCCGGCGCCTATGCGGCCGCTGCCTTGGCGACGTGCGGGTCGAGCAGGCCGGCGGCATAGCGCCGGGCCATTTCGCTCATCGGAACGGGTTTGATCTTCGAGGCCTGCCCCGCCGCGCCGAAGCGGGCGAAGCGGTCGATGCAGAGCGCGCGCATCGCGTCCATGGCGGGCTTGAGGAACTTGCGCGGATCGAACTCGGCCGGGTTTTCCCGCGCGATGCGGCGGAACTGGCCGGTCATCGCCATGCGGCAGTCGGTGTCGATGTTGACCTTCCTGACGCCGTGACGGATGCCGCGCTCGATCTCCTCGACCGGCACGCCGAAGGTCTGGGGCATCGCGCCGCCGTGGGCGTTGATGATGTCCTGCAATTCCTGCGGGACCGACGACGAGCCGTGCATGACGAGATGCACGTTCGGAAGCCGCGCGTGGATTTCCTCGATCACGTTCATGGCGAGGATGTCGCCGGTCGGCTTGCGCGTGAACTTGTAGGCCCCGTGCGAGGTGCCGCAGGCGATCGCAAGCGCGTCGACCTTGGTGCGCGCCACGAAATCGACGGCCTGGTCCGGATCGGTGACGAGCTGGTCGTGATCGAGCTTGCCGGTCGCGCCGTGCCCGTCCTCCGCTTCCGCTTCGCCGGTCTCAAGCGAGCCGAGAACGCCGAGCTCGCCTTCCACCGACGCCCCGACCCAATGCGCCATTTCCGCGACGCGAGCGGTGATGGCGACGTTGTAGTCGTAGGAGGCGGGCGTCTTCGCGTCGGCCTCCAGCGAGCCGTCCATCATCACGGAGGTGAAGCCGTGGCGGATGGCGGTGAGGCAGGTCGCCTCGTCGTTGCCGTGGTCCTGGTGCATGCACAGCGGGATCTCGGGATAGATCTCGGTGAGCGCGTCGATCATGCGGGCGAGCATGATGTCGTTGGCGTAGGCGCGCGCGCCACGGGACGCCTGGATGATGACCGGCGCATCGACCGCCCGGGCCGCCTCCATGATCGCCAGCCCTTGCTCCATGTTGTTGATGTTGAACGCGGGAACGCCGTAGCCGTGCTCGGCCGCGTGGTCGAGCAACTGTCTGAGGGTTATGCGTGCCATGGGTTCAGTCCTCCTGATTGCCGGACCCTCTGAAGCGGGCCTCTTGGGGGTCGGTGCTCACGCGGATCGCTCGCCAAGTGCCTCGGCCGCCGCATTTGCGATGCGCTCGGGCGTGATGCCGAAATGACGGTAGAGCCGGTCGGCAGGTGCCGAGGCGCCGAAACCGGTCATTCCGATGAATTGGCCGCCGGGACCGAGGAGCGCGTCCCAGCCCTGCCGGATGGCGGCTTCGACGCCGATACGCGGGACCTCGCCCAAAACGGCGGCGCGGTAGTCCGCCGGTTGCTCCGCGAACAGCTCGAACGAGGGCATCGAGACGACAGCCGTTTCGATGCCGCGTGTTGCCAGCAGGTCGGCCGCCTCCATCGCCAGCGATACTTCGGAACCGGTGGCGATCAGCGTCACGTCACGCCCGCCCTCTGGTTCCCTGAGGATGTAGCCCCCGCGCGCGACGCGGTTCTCGTCCGTGGCCGATGTCCTCAGCGCCGGCAGGTTCTGTCGCGACAGGGCGAGCAGCGACGGGCGGGTCGTTTCGGTAAGCGCGCAGGCCCAGGCCTCCGCCGTCTCGATCGCATCCGCCGGGCGGAAGACCAGCAGGTTCGGGATGGCCCTGAGCGAAGCCAGATGCTCGACCGGCTGGTGCGTCGGGCCGTCTTCGCCGAGGCCGATGGAATCGTGCGTCATCACGTACACCACGCGTTGGCCCATCAGCGCGGACAACCGGATGGCCGGGCGGCAATAGTCGGCGAAGACAAGGAACGTGCCGCCGTAGGGAATGAAGCCGCCATGAAGGGCAATGCCGTTCATCACCGCCGCCATGGCGTGTTCGCGGATACCGTAGTTGATGTAGTCACCCACATAGTCTCCGGGCGCGATTGCCTTCTGCGCCTTGACACGGGTGCCGTTGGAACCGGTGAGATCGGCCGAGCCGCCAATGAGCTGCGGCAGTGCCGTTGTGTAGACCTCCAGTGCCTTTTGCGAGGCAACGCGGGTGGCGAGCGTCGGGTTTTCCTCGGTGAAGGTTTGTTTCAGCCGTGCAAGAGCGGAGTCGACGACGTCGCGCGTATCGCGCTCGAGGTGTGCCGCGAATGCGGCGTGGCGGCCGTCGTCGGCCGCATTGAGGCGCGCGTTCCAGGCAAGATGCTGCGCTGTGCCGTGGTGGGCCGCGGCGCTCCATGCGATGCGGATATCGTCCGGGATCTCGAACGGGGCGTGCGGCCAGCCGAGTGCCTCGCGGGCGCCGGCAATTTCTGTCGCGCCGAGGGGCGAACCGTGGCAGCCGGATGTTCCGGCCTTGCTCGGTGCGCCGAAGCCGATGGTGGTGCGGCAGGCGATCAGGCTCGGCCGGTCGGAAAGACGTGCCTCGTCGATGGCGTCCGCAATGGCTGCCGGGTCGTGGCCATCGATGCGGCAGGCGTTCCAGCCAGACGCCTCGAAACGGGCGATCTGGTCGGTGCTGTCGGACAGGGAGACGGCCCCGTCGATCGTGATCTCGTTGTCGTCCCACAGCACCACGAGTTTCGACAGCTTCAGGTGCCCGGCAAGCGCGATCGCCTCCTGGGAGATGCCTTCCATCAGGCAGCCGTCGCCGGCGATCACGTAGGTCATGTGATCGACGAGATCGTCACCGAGGCGGGCATTCATCATGCGTTCGGCAAGCGCCATGCCGACGGCGTTGGCGAGCCCCTGGCCGAGCGGCCCGGTGGTCGTCTCGATGCCTGCGCCGTGGCCGTATTCGGGATGGCCGGCGGTTCGCGCGCCGAACTGGCGGAAGCGCTTCAGCTCCTCAAGCGGAAAATCGGCATAGCCGGTCAGGTGCAGCAGCGCGTAGAGCAGCATCGAGCCGTGCCCGGCCGACAGCACAAAGCGGTCGCGGTCCGGCCAGTTGGGCGCCTTGGGGTCGAACTTCAGGAACCGTGTGAAGAGCACGGTTGCGACGTCGGCCATGCCCATCGGCATGCCGGGGTGACCGGACCTGGCGGCTTCCACCGCATCCATGGCGAGGGCGCGCAGGGCATTGGCCATCTGTCGATGACCGACGGAACGGCTGTCCTTTTCCAGGATCGCGGCGGTGTCGTTGGGGGTCATCATTTGGCTCCCTCGCTGATGGCGACGCGCGGGCGGGGGCGGGATCGCTGTGCGCGTCGGCTGCGCTCCACGATCTGCAGGATCATCGGCGTCAGGATGAGCTGCATCGCGAGATCAAGCTTCCCGCCGGGAATGACGATGGAATTGGCGCGCGACATGAAGCTGTCGGGGATCATCGACAGCAGATAGGGAAAGTCGATGCCGCGCGGGTTGCGGAAGCGGATGACGACCATCGATTCATCGGCCGTCGGGATCCACCGGGCGATAAAGGGATTTGAGGTGTCGACCGTGGGTACCCGCTGGAAATTGATGTCGGTCTGGGTGAACTGCGGGCAGATGAACTGGATGTAGTCCGGCATACGCCGCAGGATCGTGTCGGTCACCGCTTCTGTGGAATAGCCGCGGGTGTCGCGGTCCCGGTGGATCTTCTGGATCCACTCCAGGTTGATCACCGGCACGACGCCGATCTTGAGGTCCGCGTGACGGGCGAGATCGAGTGTTTCCGTGACAATCGCGCCGTGCAGTCCTTCGTAGAACAGGAGGTCGGTGGCATCCGGCAGGGGAGACCATGGCGTGAAGGTGCCGGGCGCCGAGCCGAACAGGGCAGCTTCCTCGGCATCGTGAATGTAGTGACGCGTCTGGCCGGTTCCGGTCTCGCCGTAGCTGCGGAAGAGATCCTCCAGCCTGTCGAGGATGTTCGCCTCCGGGCCGAAATGGCTGAAATTGGAGTTGCCCGTCTGCGTTTCGGCCAGCATTACGCGCTTCATCTCGGCGCGGTCGTAGCGGTGGAAGGCATCGCCTTCGATGAAGGCAGCCTCGATGCCTTCGCGACGGAAGATCTGCGCGAAGGTCTGGCGAACGGACGTGGTGCCGGCGCCGGAAGAACCTGTAACCGAGATGATCGGATGAAGTGTCGACATGATTTGTCTCCCTCAGGCGCGAAACAGGCCGCGCCGGCCGAAGAGCGGGGCGTGGTCGCCCATCGAATGGGGATCGTTGAGGTAGCGCTCGATGCGCTCGACTTCTTCCCACGCGCCGAAGATCAGCGGCACGCGCTGGTGCAGGTCGTCGGGAACCTGGTCCAGGATGGCGCCGGAGCCGCAGGAGGCCGCACCCCCGGCCTGTTCCACCAGGAAGGCAATCGGGTTTGCCTCGTAGACGAGCCTGAGCCGGCCGTCGCCGTAGCCATGGCGCTGGTCGGCGGGATAGAGAAAAACGCCGCCGCGCGTCAGGATGCGGGAGGCTTCCGCCACCAGAGACCCGTACCACCGCATGTTGAAGTTCTTCGTGCGCACACCTTCATCGCCGGCAAGGCAATCGTCGATGTAGGCGCGCAACGCCTCGTTCCAGTGCCGGTAGTTGGACGCGTTGATGGAGAATTCGTCCGTCGCGTGGGGGATAGAGGCGGCGCCATTGACCAGCCGGAACGTCTCGTCGCGGCGGTCGAGCACGAAGACATGCGTGCCGCTTCCCACTGTCAGCGCCAGTTCGGTCATGGGGCCATAGACGAGAAATCCCGCCGCGAGCTGGTTGCGGCCGGTCTGGCGGAAGCTCGCCTCAGCCCCGGCTGCCAGTGCAGGAAGAATGGAAAAGATCGTGCCCATCGGCAGGTTGACGCCGATGTTGGACGAACCGTCGAGCGGATCGACGGCCACCGCGAGCGGTGCGCCGGAATTGAGCGTGACAGGCTCCGGCGCCTCTTCTGAACCGACATGGGCGACGGGGGCGTTGGCGAGAGCCGCGAGCACGTCGCGATGGGAGGCGAGGTCGAGGAGCTTCTGCAGGTCGCCGTCGGAGTTCTCGCCGACGATCCCGGACTGGTCTCCCGCCAGAGGCCCTGCCGCGACGAGCGCGGAAATCTCGCGGCCAACGTCGGCCAAGGCCAGGACCGTATCGGCGATGTCGCGGCGACTGGCGTCAACGCCCGCCCAACCCCGCAACCAGTCCGACAGCTCCTCGAAATTCGTCATCGTCGTCTCCTCCGGTCCCGCGTCCTGCCCGTGCCGTCGCCCTCGGTGCGGTCGCCGACGGTCGCAGTCTTCCCGTCCGCTGCGGGCGGTCCTGCCGCAGCGGTGTCGTGTTCGAATGGCTCTGGGGCTCGAGAGTTTGTTTCGCCGCGCCGTTGTCCTGAGACGTCTGAAATGCGTCCGTGCCGGCGCTTGCCAGAGTGACGATGCGAAAACTTGCGTATAAAGGAAATTTGAAAGAAATTAGTATTGATTAAATTTTATTGAAGGGTGTGCGATGCGCAA
This sequence comes from Breoghania sp. JC706, assembly GCF_037026715.1. Classification (NCBI taxonomy): domain Bacteria; kingdom Pseudomonadati; phylum Pseudomonadota; class Alphaproteobacteria; order Hyphomicrobiales; family Stappiaceae; genus Breoghania; species Breoghania sp. JC706. The sequence continues at coordinate 120,273 of NZ_JBANCG010000008.1, read as the reverse complement.
TGTCTCGTTGAAGCAACTGCGGGCGCTCGCGGCGGTCGTGCGCACCGGCACGGTGACGGCAGCGTCATCGGAACTTCATGTGACGCCACCGGCGGTTACATCCCAGATCCGGCTTCTTGAGGAGGCGGCCGGGATGCCGCTTCTGGAGCGGTTCGACAACGTCTTCCATGCGACGGCCGCCGGTGCCGAACTGCTGGGTGCGACAAAACGTATCGAGCTCGCCCTGGCCGAATGCGAGGCATCGCTTCAGCTTCTGCGCGGGCTCGGGCGGGGGCGCGTTGCGGTCGGCGTGGTCAGCACGGCGAAATATTTCGCGCCGATGGCGATCGCCGGGTTTGCCGGGGATCACCCGGATATCGAGATCCGCCTCGTCGTCGGCAACCGCGGCGAGACGGTGGCGGCGCTCGCCGATACCTCCATCGACATTGCGGTGATGGGGCGGCCACCGAGCGACTTCCCGGTTGAGGCGGATGTCATCGGCGATCATCCGCACATCATTATCGCGCCCCCCGACCATCCGTTGGTCGGCCGGGGGCCTATCGACATATCGGAGCTTTCTGGCGAAACCTTCCTCGTTCGCGAGGAGGGCTCCGGCACGCGAATGCTCACCGAGCGCGTTCTTGCGGAAATGAAGATGGAGGCTCCACGCTACGGCATGGAGATCAGTTCCAACGAGACGATCAAGCAGGCGGTGATGGCCGGCCTCGGCATCGCGCTCCTGTCGGCGCACACCTGCGCCACGGAACTGGAGGCGGGCAGGCTCTCGATGCTGGAAGTCGTCGGACTGCCGGTGGTGCGGCAATGGCATGTTGTCAAGCGCGCGGACCACCGCCTGCTGCCGGCAGCCGAGGCGTTCCGCGCCTTCATGGCAGAGCGTGGAGCGGAGTTCCTGCCTGCGCCGGATCTGGTCCGCCCGCTTGGCGGCGCGAGACGGCGGGGATGAGCGGCGAGCGAAGGATGGGCCACAGCCAACGCTCTTCCGCCACATGCCCGGGTGCTACCGCCACATGCCTTTCATCTTCGCCTTGAGATCGACCGGCTGCACTGCGGGGCGCGCGGCGGCGGCCTCCGCCGATCTCGGCGCCGCCGGCCAGGCGCAACGCTCATAACGATCGAGCGACGAGGTATCGATGAAGCGGGTGCGGCTCGCATAGACGTGGCGGTCGCCGCGCGAACGCTGGCCGTGGGTGTAGAAACGCTGTGGCGTGATCAGATGCAGCGCGTCCTTCGCCCGCGTCATCGCCACGTAGAGCAGCCGCCGTTCCTCCTCGATCTCGTTGCTCGTGCCGACGGCGAGATCGGACGGGATACAGCCGTCGACGCAGTTGAGCACGAAGACCTGCTTCCATTCCTGCCCCTTGGCGGAGTGGATGGTGGAGAGGATCAGGTAGTCCTCGTCGAGAAGCGGCGGGCCGGCCATGTCGGAGGTGGCGTCGGGCGGATCGAGCGTCAGGTCGGTGAGGAACCGGGCGCGGTCGGGCGCGGCGGCCGCGATCTGTTCCAACTGCGCGAGATCGGCCTTGCGGACCTCCGCATCTTCCTCGTGCCGGCGTTCAAGATGTGGCTCGTACCAGCGCCGCACGCGCTCGATCTCCGCCGGCCACTCGATTGCGCGTTTGCGCAGATCAGACACGAGCGCGACGAAGCTCGCCCAGTCCTCGCGCGCCTTGGCCGCGATGGGGAAGCAGGCGAGCTCGCCGACCGGATCCTCGCTCACCACGAGCGCATCCATGACGGCGCCGGCCGTCGACGGACCGACGCCCGGAATGAGCTGCAGCACGCGGAAGCCGGCCACGCGATCGCGCGGATTGTCGGCAAAGCGCAAGGTGGCGAGCACGTCCTTCACGTGCGCGGCGTCGAGGAACTTCAGCCCGCCGAACTTCACGAAGGGGATGTTGCGCCGGGTGAGCTCGATCTCCAGCGGGCCGGAATGGTGCGAGGCGCGAAAGAGCACCGCCTGATGCTTCAGGAGCGTGCCGGCCTCGCGCATCGCCAGCACTTCCTCGCAAACATAAGCCGCCTGATCGTTTTCCTCGCGCACGGTCACAAGCTTCGGCTTCGCCGTGCTGGTGCGCTCCGTCCACAGGTCCTTGGCATGGCGCTCGCGCGCCTGGGCGATGACGGCGTTGGCAGCGGCCAGAATGGGCTCGGTGGAACGGTAGTTGCGCTCCAGCGTCACCATGCGGGCGGGCTGCGGGAAAAGGTTCGGGAAATCGAGGATATTGCGCACTTCCGCGCCGCGGAAGGAATAGATCGACTGCGCGTCGTCGCCGACCACGGTGAGCCCGCGCCCGTCCGGCTTCATGCCTGTCAGGATCGCGGCCTGGAGCTTGTTGGTGTCCTGATACTCGTCGACGAGCACATGGTCGAAGCGGCCGCCGATCTCTTCGCCAAGTCCAGCCTCCGTCACCATCGCGCGCCAGTAGAGCAGCAGATCGTCGTAATCGAGCACGTTCTGCGCCTGCTTGGCCTCGACATAGGCCGCAAACAGCGCCTTCAGCGCGGCCGTCCAGTCGAGGCACCAGGGAAACGAGGTCTTCAGCACCTCTTCCAGGTCCGCTTCGGCGTTGACGACGCGGGAATAGATGGCGACGCAGGTGCCCTTGGCGGGAAAGCGCTTCTTGGTGTGGGACAGGCCCAGTTCATGGCGCACGAGGTTCATCAGATCGGCGCTGTCCGCCCTGTCGTGGATCGAGAACGTGTCGCTGAGGCCGATGACGGGGGCGTATTCGCGGATAAGCCTTGCGCCGATGGCGTGGAAGGTGCCGGACCAGGTGAGCCCGTCGGCAAGGATGGCGGCCTTCTCGCCCATCACCTCGCGGGCGATGCGCTCCACGCGTTTGCCCATCTCCTGCGCGGCGCGGCGGGAAAAGGTCATCAGCAGGATGCGGCGCGGGTCGGCGCCGGAGACGATCAGGTGGGCAACCCGGTGGGCGAGCGTGTTGGTCTTGCCGGAGCCCGCGCCGGCGATCACCAGCAACGGGTCGGCGACAGCGCCCGCTCCGTGCAGCACGGCGTCGCGCTGCTCGGCGTTGAGGCGGTCGAGATAGGTCGGGGATGGGGGCGATTCGCTTTCGGCCAGGCTCATGCGTCCATGTAGCGATATTCGCGCTTTGTTCGCAACGGGTGTGGGAATACCGTGGGGGAGGGGGAGGCGATTGGTGGGCGGTGGTCGTTGTTGAGGTGCTGGGGCAGTGGCAGTGGCCCATCCTTCGAGACGGCCGCTGCGCGGCTTCCTCAGGATGACGTTGTGTTTGTTGATGGTTTCACTGAAATAACAACACGGATAACGTCATCCTGAGGAGGCCTGACAAGGCCGTCTCGAAGGATGAGCCCCACAACGGAGCGAAAGCCTCACGCCCTTTGCTTTTGCTATTCCTTCTCGATCTCGCTCAGCGCCATTTCGGTTGCCATGCGGGCGAAGTCGGCGCGGGTCAGCGGGCCGCCGGGGCGGAACCAGGTGAAGGCCCAGTTGAGCATGCCCATCAGCGCCATCGTCACCGCGATCAGCCGGGGCCGATCGATATCGGGCGCGATCTCGCGGATCGTCAGGCGGAAGCGTTCCAGGATCGAGCGTTCCACCTGCCGGATGCGCTGGACATCTTCATCGGGCAGCGCACCGAGGGCGCCGAGCTGCAGGCGGTGCAGGTCGTCGGCGTCCTCGTAAAGATCAAGCAGGGTGGCGGAAAGCCGGTGGAGGCGCTCGCGGCCCGCAAGGCCGGCGCTCACCTCCGCCAGAGCCTCGTCGATCTCGCTCAGATGCGTATGGATGATGTCGAAGACGAGTTCGTCGCGGTTGCGGAAGTAGTGGTAGAGCAGGGCCTTGGAGATGCCGCAGGCCTCGGCGATCTGCGTCATAGAGGCCTTGCCGTCGGCCTTCGACAGGATGCGGGCGGCGACACGATGGATCGCGTCGCGCTTGTCGTCGTAATCGGCCGCTCGTGTGCGCGCCATGCCTCAGGCTCCAAGATAGGCTTCGCGCACGCGCGGGTCGGAAATGAGATCCCGGGCCGAACCGGAAAGCGCGATCTTCCCGGTTTCCATAACATAGCCGCGATCGGCGATGGAAAGGGCCGCGTAGGCGTTTTGCTCCACGACCAGAAGTGTCACGCCACGTTTCCGCAAGGCCGAGATCACCTCCAGGATCTGGTCGACCAGAACCGGCGCCAGCCCCATGGAAGGCTCGTCGAGCAGCAGCAGCTTCGGCCGGCCCATGATCGCGCGGCCTATGGCGAGCATCTGCTGCTGGCCGCCGGAAAGGCCGCCGGCGGCATGGTGGCGCTTGTCCTTCAGAATGGGGAAGTGGCCGTAGACATCCTCCATGTCGCCGCCGAGGTCATCCTTGCGGTGGTAGCCGCCGAGCGCGAGGTTCTCCTCCACGCTGAGATCGCCGAAGATCTGGCGGCCTTCGGGCGATTGGGCGATGCCGAGGCCGGCGCGCTTGTGGTCGGGGATCGTCGACAGGGGCGTGCCCGCGAAACGGATCGTTCCCGCCTTCAGCGGCTGGACGCCGGAGATGCAGCGCATCAGCGTTGTCTTGCCGGCGCCGTTGGCGCCGACCAGCGTGACGATCTCTCCCTCGTTCACCGAAACGTCGATGCCGTGCAGCACCTCGATCGGGCCGTAGGCCGTGACGAGGCCGGTGATTTCCAGAAGGGGATCAGGCATGGGCCGCTCGCGCCTCCGCTGCGCCGTGTGCGCCGAGATAGGCGGCGATCACGCGCTCGTTGTCCCGGATTTCCTCAGGTCGGCCTTCGGCGATCTTGGAACCCTGGTCGAGCACCACGATGTGCGAGGAGATCCGCATCACCATGCGCATGTCGTGCTCGATCAGCACCACGCAGACGCCTTCGTCGGCGATTGTGTGGATGAGATCGTCGACCTCGCGCGTTTCCACCGCGTTGCAGCCGGCGGCCGGCTCGTCAAGCAGCAGGATCGAACACCCCGTCACCAGGGCACGTGCGATCTCCAGCCGCTTGAGCTGGCCGTAGGAAAGCTCCGAGGCCGGCCGTGCGGAATGGCCCCCAAGCCCGACACGTTCAAGCGCCGAAAGGGCCAGTTCCCGGCTCTTGGCCGTTTCCCGCCGGCTCGACGGCAGGCCGAGCAGGTCGGCCAGAAGGTTGGACGTCTCGCGCAGGTGACAGCCGGTCATGACGTTGTCGAGCGCCGTCATCTGCGGGAAGATCTGCAGGTTCTGGAACGTGCGCGCCATGCCGCGCCGCGCAAGCCGGTGGGGCGGCTCGCCGGTCACGTCCGCGCCCTCGATGCGCACATGGCCGGTGCTGGCGCTGTAGACGCCGCTCACCAGATTGAAGAGCGTCGTCTTGCCGGCGCCGTTCGGGCCGATGATCGACGTCACCTCGCCGGCGGCAGCCGAAAAGGTTACCCCGTCCACCGCCTTGATCCCGCCGAAGGAAATGCCGAGGTTTTCGATTTCGAGACGGTTCATTTCGACCTCCCGCGCCGGGCCAGACGGTTGGCAAGATCGCCCAGCGCCGGCACAAGCCCCCGCCGCATGGCGACCATGGTCGCGACCATCACGCCGCCCAGCACGATGTGCTCGTATTCGGCGACGACGGTGAGGACCTGGGGCAGGGCGGTCAGGATCAGCGAGCCGACGATGGCGCCGTAGACGGTGGTCGCGCCGCCGAGAACCGCCATGGTGACCATTTCCACGGAGTGCATGAAGCCGGCCGTGTCCGGCGTGATGTAGCCGTTGGCAAGCGACAGCAGGGAACCGGCAACCGCCGCATAGACGGCGGAGATCGCGAAGGCCACGACCTTGGCGCGCGCCACGTCGACGCCGAGCGAGGAGGCGGCGACGTCGCTGTCGTGAACGGCCCTGAGCGCGCGGCCCCACGGGCTGTTGCCGAGATTGACCGCGAGCACGACGCCGATGGTCGCGACTAGGCCTGTCAGCCAGTACCAGGCTTCCGTCGATTTCATCTTGATGCCGACAAGCGCGAACCACTGGCGCGGGTTGAAGCCGGAAACGACCATGCCGTCGGGCCCGCCGGTCAGCCACGATTCCTTCGTCAGCACCATCCAGATCAGCATGCCGAGGCCGAGCGTGGCGATGGCGAGGTAATAGCCGGAAAGCCTCAGGATCGGTCGGCCGATGACGATGGCCAGCAGTCCGGCCGCCGCCGCGCCGATGAACAGCGCCGCGCCCGACGGCACGCCGTAGCCCGGCAGCACGGCCACCGCGTAGGCGCCGATGGCGAAGAAGCCGGCATGGCCGAGGCTGACGAGGCCGACATAGCCGAGCAGGACGACGATGCCGGTGACCGAGATCGTGTTGATCCAGATGAGCGAGCCGACGCGGAAGTAGTAACTGGAGGGAAAGATCAGCGCACCCGCGACGACGAGTGCGAGTGTGATGAGAAGCGCCTTCAGGGTCGGGTTCATCATACGCGCTCCGTTGTGCGGCGTCCGAACAGGCCCTGCGGCATGACGAAGAGAACAAGAAGGATGACGATGAAGGCGGCCGCGTCCTTGTAGTCGGAGGAAATGTAGCCGGCCGTCATCGCCTCGATGAGGCCGATGGCGAAGCCGCCGACGAGTGCGCCTGCGGGCGAGCCGACGCCGCCGAGCATGGTCGCCGAAAAGCCCTTCAACGCCATCAGCACGCCTGCGTCGTAGCTGGTGAAGGTGACGGGGGTCGCGAGCACGCCGGCAAGCGCGCCGATGCCGGCCGACAGCGCAAACGACAGGTTCATCGCCCGGCCGGTGTTGATGCCGACCAGCACGGCGGCGAGCCGGTTCGATGCGGTCGCGCGGATGCCGCGGCCCGCATGGGTGTGGCCGATAAACCAGGCAAGGGCTGCGAACACGACGAGGCTGCCGCCGATGATCCAGAGACTTTGCGGCAGCAGCGTCGCGCCCAGGAAGCGCAGTGCGTCGTCGCCGGAAAAGCCCTCGTAGCGGTGGATCTGCTTGTCGAAGACAATCTGCATGACCCCGCGCAGGAAGATACTCGCGCCGATGGTGATGATCACCAGCGAGACGAGCGGCGCCTTGCCGGCCGGCTTGATCGCCAGCCGGTAGAGCGCGATGCCGACGAGCGTTCCGGCAAGAACCGCGATCGGGGCTGCGATGATCACCGGCACGCCGAGCGCGATGAGGGCGGCCGCCGTCATGCCGCCGATCACGACGAACTCTCCTTGCGCGAAGTTCACCACGCCGGACGCGTTGTAGATGAGGGTGAAGCCGAGTGCGACGGCGGCATAGATCGCGCCGACCGTCACACCCGAGAGGACGAACTGGAGGAGCTCGGACAAGGTCGCCCCGTTACTCTACCGGAACCCAGCCGCCTTCCTGGATTTCCAGCATGCGGAAAGCAGTCAGGTCGAGGCCCATATGGTCGGTGGGAGACATGGTGTAGACGCCGGTGACCCCGGCATAGCCCTTGGTCTCCTCGATCCCGTCGCGGATGTCGTTGGGATCGGTGCCCTTGGCCTTGATGGCGGCGACGACCATCTGGAAGGCATCATAGGCGTAGCCGCCGAAGGTGGACGGATCCTCGCCGTAGGCCGCCTTGTATTCCTTGATGTAGCTGACCACCGGCTGCTTCTGCGGATCATTGTCGGCGAGCTGGTCGGGGATCAGCATCGGCGTTGCCGGAAGCCGGACGCCTTCCGCCGCATCGCCGGCAAGGTGGATGAAGCTGTCGGAGGCCACGCCGTGGCTCTGGTAGAAGGGCAGCTTGATGCCGAGCTGGGCGTAGTTGCGCGTCACCACGGCCGGGCCCTGGCCGAAGCCGGGATTGACGATCGCCTCGATGCCGGCGGTGTTGGCGATGTTGGTGAGCTGGGGGGTGACGTCCGCATCGCCGGGGCCGTAGGTCTCGTCGGCGACGATTTCGACACCCGCTTCGCCGGCCACGCCAAGGCACTGCTCGCGCATCGACTTGCCGAAACCGCCGGTGCCGGAAATCAGGCCGACCTTGGACATGCCGCGCTTGGTGATGTCCTCGAAGATCTTGAGGCAGGCCATCCTGTCGGTGTGCGGTGTCTTGAAGACGTATTTCTGGACCGGATCGATGATCACGACCGCACCTGCGAGCGAGATGAACGGGATCTCGGCCTGTGTGAACAGCGGGGCCATCGCCATGGTGGCGCCGGTCGAGGAGCCGCCGATCACCGCGACGACCTCGTCTTCTTCGATGAGGCGGGTGGCGAAGGTACGCGCCTTGTTCGGATCGGCGCCGTCGTCATAGAGGACGAGCTCGACCTCTTCGCCGTTGATGCCGCCGGTGGCGTTCAACTGGTCGACCAGCATCTTGAGGGTCTTGGCTTCCGGATCGCCCAGGAACGAAGCCGGGCCGGTGACGGCCAGCGATGCGCCGATCTTGATCTGCGCGAGCGCCGGTGCAGCTGTAAGCAGGGCGAGCGCCGTCGCGCACGCGCCGAGTTTGGCAAGTGTCATTCTTTCCTCCCAAATCATCACACAACGAGTTCCCAATCTCGAAATATGTGATGTGTTATTTATTGACCGCGCGGTCGGCTTATGCAACATCTTTTTTCCAAGAGGAGTTCGAAGAGGCGATCCGGTCGCAACTTCGGCATCAGATGGGAGGTACCGGAATGAACGAGCCCGGGGCAGCGCCCGTGCTGCTGGAAGAGGTCGTCGACGGCGTCATGACGTTGACGCTGAACCGGCCGGACAAACTCAATTCGTTCACGCCTGAAATGCATGCGCTCCTGCGCGACGCGCTGGCGCGTGCGTCCGAGAGTGCCGGCGTGCGGGTGGTGCTGCTGACCGGGGCGGGCCGCGGCTTCTGCGCGGGGCAGGATCTCGGCGCCCGCCATCCCGACAGCGAAGGCGGGGCGCCGGATCTGGGCGAGACCATCGAGACGCTTTGGAATCCGACGGCCCGCGCCATCCGGGATCTGCCGAAACCGGTCATATGTGCGGTGAACGGCGTGGCAGCAGGGGCGGGCGCCAATCTGGCGTTGCTGTGCGATATCGTTCTGGCTGCCGAGAGCGCGCGCTTCATCCAGTCGTTCGCCAAGCTCGGGTTGGTGCCAGACAGCGGCGGCACCTGGACGATGACCCATCGTCTCGGCGAAGCGCGCGCCATGGCGCTGATGCTCACCGGCGAGCCGCTGCCGGCGCCGAAGGCAGAAGCATGGGGCCTGATCTGGCGCGCTGTGCCCGACGACAAGCTGATGGAGGAGGCGAGGGCACTCGCGGAAGGCTTCGCGCAAGGCCCGACCTTTGGCTACGGCCTCACCAAGCAGGCGGTTCATGCGGCCGGGCATCTGAGTTTCGACGAAAGCCTGGATCTGGAGCGCGATCTCCAGCGCCGCGCAGGCCGCAGCGCCGACTATGCGGAGGGCGTGCGCGCCTTCATGGAAAAGCGCAGCCCCGTCTTCACGGGGGGGGCCGTCATGAGCGCGAACGATCAGGCCGACGTGCTCAACGATCCGCAGGAGATCGCCGAGCGCTGCGCGCAAGCGATGTGGTCCACGGACCACGCCAGCCAGGGGCTCGGCATGGCCATCGTCGCCGTCGGCCCGGGTACCGCGACGCTCACCATGCGGGTGCGCAAGGACATGTTGAACGGGCTCGGCACCTGCCACGGCGGCTTCATGTTCGCGATGGCCGACAGCGCCTTCGCCTTTGCCTGCAACACGCACAACCAGTTCACCGTCGCCCAGCACTGCTCCATTACCTACCATGCGCCTCCGGGCGAGGGCGTGCTGCTGACGGCGACCGCGAAAGAGGTTCACCGGTCCGGCCGTTCCGGCCTCTACGACATCGCCGTCACCGGTGAGGACGGGACGCTCTATGCGACTTTCCGTGGTCATTCGCGGACAGTTCCCGGTAGGCATCTCGGCGACGGCTGAGGCGTTACGAAGAATTCAAAACAGCTCCGGGCGCCGGGAGGGTGCCGCTGAAGGGAGGGAAACCATGCTCGATACAGTCAAGACGAGGCGTGCGCCGCTCGATCCGATCGAGACCGCGTCGCGCGACGAGATTTCCGCGCTGCAGCTCAGCCGCATGAAGGACACGCTGAAGCGCGCTTACGAGGGCTCGCCGTTCTACCGGAAGAAGTTCGACGAGGTCGGCGTCCATCCGGACGATCTGAAGACGCTTTCCGATCTCGCCAAGTTCCCCTTCACGGTGAAGCAGGACCTGCGCGACAACTATCCCTTCGGCATGTTCGCCGTGCCGCAGGACCAGATCGCGCGTCTTCATGCCTCTTCCGGCACGACCGGCAAGCCGACGGTCGTCGCCTACACGAAGAACGATATCGAGATGTGGTCGGAAGTCGTCGCCCGCTCGATCCGGGCCGCAGGCGGCGCGCCGGGCGATATTCTGCACAATGCCTATGGCTATGGCCTGTTCACCGGCGGGCTCGGCGCCCACTACGGGGCGGAAAAGGCGGGCTGCACGGTCATTCCGGTTTCCGGCGGCATGACCGAGCGCCAGGTGACGCTGATCGAGGATCTGAAACCCTCGATCATCATGGTCACGCCGTCCTACATGCTCTCCATTCTCGATGCCTATCGCGCCGCCGGGCTCGACCCGCGCGCCTCGTCGCTGAAGGTCGGCATCTTCGGCGCCGAGCCGTGGACCAACGCCATGCGCGAGGAGATCGAGCAGGCCTTCGACATGGACGCGGTCGATATTTATGGCCTGTCGGAAGTGATCGGCCCGGGCGTTGCCCAGGAATGCGTGGAGACCAAGGACGGCCTGCACATCTGGGAGGATCACTTCTATCCGGAAGTCATCAACCCGGAGACCGGCGAGCCGGTGGCCGAGGGCGAGAAGGGCGAGCTTGTCTTCACCTCGCTCACCAAGGAAGCCTTCCCGATCATCCGCTACCGCACCCGCGATCTCACCCGCCTGCTGCCGGGCACCGCCCGCTCCATGCGCCGCATGGAGAAGGTGACGGGACGTTCGGACGACATGATCATCCTGCGCGGCGTCAACATCTTCCCGACCCAGATCGAGGAACAGATCCTGAAGTGTGCCGGCCTCTCGCCGCATTACGAGATCGTGCTGTCGCGTCAGGGCCGGATGGACACGATGACGGTTCGCTGCGAGTGCAAGGAAGGCGAGAGTGCGGCCCATGTCGCGGGCGAGGCCTCGCGCGAGCTGATGCACCACATCAAGAGCGTGATTGGCGTTTCGTCGCGCGTCGAGGTGGTGGAGCCGGGCGGGGTCATGCGCTCGGTCGGCAAAGCCAAGCGTGTGCGCGATGAACGTCCCGAACGCTGAAGGTGCGACTCCGGATTGAGTGGTGTGGAAGCGCTGGCTAAAAGGGGAGCTTCGCCAGTTCCGGAGTTCTCCATGTCCACCGCACTCATCGACCAGATTCTCGAAAGCTTTCCCGTTCGCGCGGGGGCTTTCATCGTCACGCTATACGGCGATGTGGTTGCCCCGCGCGGCGGCGAGGTCTGGATGGGCAACATCATCGAGGCGTGCAAGGTGGTGGGCATCGGCGAAAGCCGGGTGCGCACGGCGGTCTCAAGGCTGGTGGCCGCTGGTCAGATCGAGGGCGAGAAGGAAGGGCGCAAGAGCTACTACCGGTTGACGGAGCGGGCGAGCGACGAGTTCGGCCGGGCCGCACGGCTCATCTACCGCAGGCCGAACGTGGCGCGGCTCAAGGGCTGGCATCTGGTGCTGCTCCCGCACGGGGCGGAACGCGAGGCGCTGGTCTCCCGGCTGACGCGGCTGCGCTTCGGCATGGCGCTGCCGCATCTGGCGATCCTGCCGGACCGCGGCGAACCCCTGCCGCCGCTGGGCGCACCGCATTTCCTGGCCACCACCGAGGACGATCTCACCGAGGTCGCACGCGGCGCCTGGCACATGGAGGAACTTGAGGAACGGGTCGATCGCTTCGTGACCGGCTTCGCGCCGCTCAAGGGGATCCGCTGCGCGCCGCGCGATGCGCTGGGGCTGCGGCTATTGCTGGTCCACACCTTCCGCCAGATCGCGCTCGCCGATCCGATGCTGCCGGTGCCGATGCTGCCGCAGGACTGGAAGGGGCCGGAAGCCCGCAACCTGTTCGCGCGGCTCTATCTGGAACTGTCGCCGGCCGCCGACGCGGCAATCGCGGAGACCTTCGTCGACCGCGATGGACCACTGACCGCAGACCCGACGCGGATTGCTCGCCGGATCGCGGATCTTTCATACAGCTAGGGGCTTGCAGGCTTTCGCGCAAGCGGCCCATCCTTCGAGACGATCGCTTCGCAATCTCCTCAGGATGACGTTGAGTGTGTGGATGCTTTTGTAAAACTATCAATCAAAACAACGTCATCCTGAGGAGGGCGGAACGCCCGTCTCGAAGGATGGGCAGATTGCCCAAAAAAAGAAAACGATCTGGGGACTTGCCGCAACCGCGAACGGAAAAGGGAGGAATGATCTGACCTTAAATATGTCACACTTTTTTGGATTTATGCCTTGAAATGTGATGTAAAGAGTGTCAAATCAGCGCATGGGAGAAAGGCGTTCGTCGCGTAGGAGGCGTGACGGCGCGCAAACGGGACCGGATCGATGCCCGCCGTTCAAAGGCGCGAGGCTCGTTCAAAGGCGCGAGGCTCCGGCAGTTCATCTCCCCATTGAATTTCCTCCGGAGCGAACCGGCGGCCGTCATTCGGCGGGGCGCCGAAAATTCGGACCTCGGTAAAGGCATTCAGGCGAGGAGTTGAGGCCATGTACGCGCAGCTTGTGGAAACCGAAAAGGCCGGCGGGACGCCGGAGGAACAAGCGTTCCAGAAGCGGATAGACGACGGCATCAAGATCGAGCCCAAGGACTGGATGCCCGAGGGATACCGCAAGACGCTCGTTCGCCAGATCGGCCAGCACGCCCATTCCGAGGTCGTCGGCCAGTTGCCAGAGGGCAACTGGATCACCCGCGCGCCGACGCTGGAGCGCAAGGCCATCCTGCTCGCCAAGGTGCAGGACGAGGCGGGCCACGGGCTCTATCTCTACTGCGCGGCGGAAACGCTCGGCGTTTCGCGCGACGAGATGACGGAGCAGCTTCTCGCCGGCAAGTCGAAATACTCCTCGATCTTCAACTATCCGACGCTGACCTGGGCCGATATCGGCGCCATCGGCTGGCTGGTGGACGGCGCGGCGATCATGAATCAGGTTCAGCTGCAGCGCTGCTCCTACGGGCCCTATTCGCGCGCCATGATCCGCATCTGCAAGGAGGAATCCTTCCACCAGCGCCAGGGCTTCGACATTCTGCGCGTCCTGTGTCAGGGCACCGACGAGCAGAAGGAGATGGCCCAGGACGCGATGAACCGCTGGTGGTGGCCGTCGCTGATGATGTTCGGGCCGTCCGACAAGGATTCCGTCCACACCGCGCAGTCGATGCGCTGGGGCATCAAGCAGGCGACCAACGACGACCTGCGTCAGAAATTCGTCGACCAGACCGTGCCGCAGGCCGACTGGCTGGGCCTGAAGGTTCCCGACCCGGAACTGAAGTGGAACGAGGACAAGGGCGGCTACGACTTCGGCGAGCCCGATTGGAACGAATTCTTCAACGTCATCAAGGGTAACGGCCCCTGCAACAAGGAACGGCTGGAGGCCCGCCGCAAGGCCTGGGACGACGGCGCATGGTTCCGCGACGGGCTGATGGCGCACGCGGAAAAGAAGCGCGCAGCCAAGGTGGCAGCGGAATAGGCCGGGCAACGGCGCCGGAGATCTGGGAGAGTATCGATGAGCACTGAATGGCCCCTTTGGGAAGTCTTCATTCGCGGCCAGCACGGCCTGTCGCACCGCCATGTCGGCAGCCTGCATGCGCCCGACGCCGAAATGGCGATCCGCAATGCCCGCGACGTCTACACGCGCCGCAATGAGGGCATGAGCATCTGGGTGGTGCCGTCGGCCGAGATCACCGCCTCCTCGCCGGAGGAGGCGGGGCCGCTGTTCGAGCCGTCGGAGAGCAAGATCTACCGTCACCCGACCTTCTTCGATATCCCCAAGGAAGTGGGGGCGATGTGATGATGGATCCCTTCGTCACCTTTTGCCTCAGGATGGGCGACAACGCGCTCATTCTCGCCCAACGCACGGGCGAGTGGTGCGGCCACGCGCCGGCGCTGGAAGAGGACATCGCGTTCGCCAACATGGGGCTGGACCTCATCGGCCAGACACAGCTCTGGCTGAAGCTTGGCGGCGAGGCCGAGGGCAAGGGCCGCTCTGCCGACGATCTCGCGTTCCTGCGCACCGAACGGCAGTTCTACAACTGCCAGCTCGTCGAGCAGCCGAACGTCGACTTCGCGCATGCGCTAATGCGGCAATACCTGTTCGACGCCTGGCACCTGCCGATGCTCGACGGGTTGACGCAGTCTTCCGACGAGCGCGTGCGGGCGATTGCGGCCAAGGTCATCAAGGAAGTGCGCTATCACATCGATCGCTCACGCGATCTCGTCATCGGTCTCGGCGACGGCACCGACGAAAGTCGGGCCCGGATGCAGGGCGCGCTCGACGAGCTTTGGCCGTTCACGGCCGATCTTCTGTCGAGCGACGCGATCGACGACGAACTGATCGCCAGGGGCATCCTTCCCGATCCCGCCCCGGTCATCGAGGCGTTCAGGGCCGAGACGGCGGCGACCTTCGCGGCCGCGAGGCTCTCCGTGCCGGATACCGGCCTTACGCGCACCGGCGGGCGCAACGGCATTCACACGGAGCACATGGGGTTCATCCTCGCGGAGATGCAATATCTCCAGCGGACCTATCCCGGTGTGAGCTGGTAGGCCCATGCAAGCCTCTCTCGACACCGTGTGGACATGGCTCGGCGAGATCCCTGACCCCGAAATCCCGGTGATCTCGCTCGCCGACCTCGGCATCATCCGCGACGTCGGCTACGACGACGACAGACTGGTGGTGACGGTGACGCCGACCTACTCCGGCTGCCCCGCGACCTCGATCATCGCGCTCGATATCGAGACCGAGCTTTTGAAGCGCGGCGCGCAGAAGGTGGAGATCCGCCAGCAACTTTCCCCCGCCTGGACCACCGACTGGATCAGCCAAGAGGGCAGGGAGAAGCTGCGCGCCTTCGGCATCGCGCCGCCGGCGATGGCGGCCGCCAATTGCGCCGGCATGCTGAAGGCCCAGAACGTCGCCTGTCCCCATTGCGGGTCCGAGGATACCGAGAACATCAGCCCGCGCGGTTCCACGCCCTGCAAGGCACAGTTCCGCTGCCGCTCCTGCATGGAGCCCTTCGATTATTTCAAGGCGATCTGAGATGAGCGATTTCTATCCCCTGACCGTCACCGACATCGCCCACGACACCCGTGACGCGGTCGTCCTCACGCTGGCCCCGCGCGCGGCCGATGCCGAACGTTTCGCCTTTACGCCCGGCCAGTACCTTACCTTCCGCAAGGATTTTGATGGCGAGGAGCTGCGTCGCAGCTACTCCATCTGCGCCGGCACAGGCGAAGGCGTGCTCAAGGTCGGCATCAAGCGGGTGGGCGGCGGCGCGTTTTCCTCGTTTGCCAAGTCCGAGCTTCATGTCGGCGACACGCTGGAGGCGATGCCTCCGCAAGGCCGCTTCGGCGTGCCGGCGGGCACGAAGGCGCACCGCTATCTGGGCTTTGCCGCAGGCTCCGGCATCACGCCGATCCTTTCCATTGTCAAGTCGGTGCTGGAAGGCGATGCGAATGCCGAGTTCACGCTGGTCTACGGCAACCGCTCGGTCGCGCAAGTGATGTTCCGCCGCGAACTCGGCGACCTGAAAGACCGCTACCTCAACCGGCTCAATGTCATCCATGTCTTCTCCGGCGAGGCGCAGGAGATCGAGCTTTTCTCCGGCCGCATCGACAAGGACAAGTGCAAGGCGCTTTTCGGCCCCTGGGTGCAGCCGGAAAACGCCGATCTCGCCTTTATCTGCGGCCCGCAGGGGATGCGGGAGGAGGTCTCCGCCGCGCTTGAGGAAGCGGGCATGGCGAAGGAGCGGATCAAGTTCGAGCTCTTCGGCGCAGCCCAGCCGGGCCGTGCGAAGATGAAGGCGGATGCTGAGGCCGCGCGCGCGGCCGGCGACATGGTCAAGGCGACCATCATCATCGATGGAAATCCGCACACGTTCGAGATGCCGCGCAAGGGCCAGTCGGTGCTGGAGGCCGCGCGCGAGCACGATATCGACGCGCCGCACTCATGCTGCAACGGCGTCTGCTCCACCTGCATGGCGCGGGTGAAGTCGGGCGAGGTGGAGATGGCGCAGAATTTCGCGCTGGAGGATTACGAGGTGGAGCGCGGCGTCGTGCTGACCTGCCAGTCCTATCCGGTGAGCGACGAAATCACGATCGAATACGAAGGACACTGACATGCTCGAACGCAGCGAGCCGCCGGTACGGCTTGGGAGTTATCTCGCAGGCCGCTGGCAGGAGGGCGCTGGCGAAGGGAGCCTTGTTCACGATGCGGCGACCGGCAGGCCCGTTGCCCGCCTTGGCACCAGTGGCATCGACATGCAGGCCGCGCTTCGATACGGCCGGGAGGTGGGCTCGCCCGCCCTGCGCGCCCTGCGCATTCATCATCGTGCGCTGATGATGAAGGAAATCGGCCTGAAGCTTCTGGAGCTGAAGGAGGAGTTCTACGAGCTTTCCTATGCCACGGGCGCGACGCGGTCCGACAGCTGGGTCGATATCGAGGGCGGTATCGGTACTTTGCTGTCCTACGCCTCGCTCGGTCGCCGCGAATTGCCCAACGGCCACGTCATTCCCGACGGTAAGCCGGAGATCCTGTCGAAGGACGGCAGCTTCATCGGCCAGCATGTCTTCACGTCGATGCAAGGCGTCGCGATCCATATCAACGCGTTCAACTTCCCCGTCTGGGGCATGCTGGAAAAGCTGGCGCCCACGTGGCTTGCCGGCATGCCGGCGATCGTCAAGCCGGCGAGCCAGACGGCCTATCTCACCGAACGCATCGTGCGTCGCATTCTGGAAATGGGCGTTCTGCCCGAGGGCGCGCTGCAGCTCATCTGCGGCTCCACCGGCGACCTGCTCGACCATGTCACGTGTCAGGACGTGGTCACCTTCACCGGTTCGGCCGCGACAGCCAGGAAGCTGCGCCGCACGCCCGCGATCATCGAGAATTCGGTGCGCTTTACGGCGGAGGCCGACAGCCTCAACGCCTCGATCCTGGCGCCCGATGCGGCGCCGGGGACGGACGAATTCGACCTTTACATCAAGGAAGTCCATCGTGAGATGACGGCGAAGGCGGGGCAGAAGTGCACCGCCATCCGCCGCGCCATCGTTCCGGCCGCGCATCTCGATGCCGTCGTTGACGCGCTACGCGCGCGTATCGAAAAGACGACCATCGGCGATCCGTCGGACAAGGATACCCGCATGGGGCCGTTGGCTTCGATGGATCAGCTTGCCGACGTGCGCGCCGCCGTTCGCACGCTCAGCCGCGAGGCCGATATCGTGATCGGCGATCCCGAGACATGCCCGGTGGAAGGTGGAGCCTTCATGGCGCCGTGCGTGCTGGTCTGCAAGGACCCGCTGACCGCGACCGCTCCGCACGAGGTTGAGGCCTTCGGCCCCGTCTGCACGCTGATGCCGTATGAGAGCCTGGAGGATGCGATTGCGATCGCCAATCGGGGGGCCGGCTCGCTGGTCGCTTCGATCTTCACCAACGATGCGGATCATGCCCGCACGCTCGGCCTCGGCATCGCCCGGCTGCATGGCCGCGTCATGTTCGGAAACCGCACATCTGCGAAAACATCGACCGGTCACGGCTCCCCCCTGCCGCAACTTGTCCACGGCGGCCCGGGCCGTGCGGGTGGTGGCGAGGAACTGGGCGGTATCCGGTCCGTCTTCCACTTCATGCAGCGCACAGCGCTTCAGGGAACGCCGGACCTGATCACGGCGGTGGCCGGCAAATGGATGCCGGGCGCGACCTGCAAGAGCGACGGCCCGCATCCGTTCCGCAAGTCGCTTGCGGATCTGGAGATCGGCGACACGATCGTGACCGGCAGCCGCGTGGTGACGCTGGAGGACATCGAGCATTTCGCGAAGTTCACCGGCGACACGTTCTACGCCCACATGGACGAGGAAGCCGCGAAACGGAACCCGTTCTTCGACGGCCGCGTGGCGCATGGCTATCTGATCGTGTCGTTTGCGGCGGGCTTGTTCGTCGAGCCACACGAGGGGCCGGTTCTCGCCAATTACGGTGTCGACAACCTGCGCTTCATGGCCCCGGTCTATCCCGGCAACGCCCTTCAGGTTCAACTGACGTGCAAGCAGATCGTTGAGCGCGAGAGCGAGGATTACGGCGAGGTCCGCTGGGACTGCACCGTGACCCGCGATGGCGGCGAGGTGGTCGCGCAATACGATGTGCTGACCATGGTCGCCAAGACCTGGCCGCGCGCTTAAGGCATTGGGGCGAGGGGCCCCAAGCCCCCTCGCCGACAGGACCCCGCTATTTCCCCGGAAACAGCTCGCTCCAGCGCGCTTCCACGCGCTTGGCGACGTCCTTGTCCATGGTCAGCAACTCGCCCCATTCGCGGGTCGTCTCGCTGCCGATCTTCTTCGTCGCGTCGATCCCGAGCTTGCCGCCGAGGCCCTCCAGCACGGAGGCGAAATCGAGGTGGTCGATCGGTGTGCGGTCGATGGTCATGAGGTCGCGGGAGGGATCCATCCGTGTCGCCACGGCCCACATGATGTCGTCCCAGGAGCGGATGTCGATGTCGTCGTCCACCACGATCAGGAGCTTGGTCATGGTGAACTGCGGCAGCAGGGACCAGAGCCCCATCATCACGCGGCGCGCCTGGCCCGGATAGCGCTTGTCGATGGCGAGAACGGCGATCCGGTAGGAACAGGCCTCCGGCGGCAGCCAGAGGTCCTTGATCTCCGGGATCTGCTGTTTCAGCAGCGGCAGGAAGATGTCGGCCATGGTGTCGCCCATCACGGCAGGCTCGTCCGGCGCCCGGCCGGTGAAGGTCGTGAGATACATGGCGTTCTCACGCATCTTCATGTGCCGGGCGGTGAAGACCGGGTAGGTCTCGGGCGCGTTGTAATAGCCTGTGTGATCGCCAAATGGGCCTTCGAGCGCACTTTCGGTATGCGAGACGGTACCCTCCAGCACGATCTCGGCCCCGGCCGGCACATGCAGCGGGATGGTCTTGCAGGGAACGAGCTGCTGCCTCTGGCCGCCCAGAATACCGGCAAGCGCAAGCTCGCTGATGCCTTCCGGCGCCGGCATGACGGCGGCGAGGATCGTGGCGGGCGCGGCACCGATGACGATGGCTGCAGGGGTATCCTCGCCGGTTTTCGCCCATTGCGCGTGGTGACCGGCACCGCCGCGCATGGAGAGCCAGCGCATGATCGCGCGCTTCTCGTCGAGCACCTGCATCCGATAGATGCCGAGGTTGTACTGGGCTGGATCGTCTGCCCCCGGCGGACGGGTGACGACGATCGCCCATGTGATCAGCGGCCCGGCATCGCCGGGCCAGCAGGTCTGAACCGGCAGGCGGCTCAAATCGGGGGGTAAGTCCACATGCGGCACCGTGTCGCGCACGATCCTGGGGCGCGATTTCAGCCCCGCCCGGGCGGCCGGAAGGAGCTTGCGCGCCTCGGCCAGCGAGGCGGGCGGCTTGGGCGAACGCATCCACGCCATCATCTCGCCGAGCGCGGTCAATCCCGCCTCGTCCGTTCCCATGCCGGCCGCCACCCGGGCACGCGTGCCGAACAGGTTCGCGATCGCTGGAACGTTCGAGATCTGGCCGGAAACGAGCGGTTTGGCAAAGCGCAACACCGGTCCGCCCTCGGCGATCACGCGCCGATGGATTTCGGTCGCCTCCAGCGCCATGTCGACAGGCGCATCGATGGTGGCGACCTCTCCCTGCTCGGAGAGATAATTGATAAAACTGCGTAGGTCGGGGAAGGGGGGGAGGTGACGTCGATACATGCGTGGGGCTTCCGATTTCGGCGCACCCTGCCTTATCGGATTTAATTTCTCTTTGCGATGGCGCATTTACACCCGCCCCCCTCGAGCCTTATCGCAAGGGGGACAGGAGAGTCGCATGCTCGAACATCATTCGCCTGAGCTGCCCCGTTCCGCCCGCCGGCTCGTCGCAGCTCTTCCCTCATGGCCGTTGGAAATGGTGCTGACGCGGGCGCTGCGCGCGCTTGCCGAACGTCGCCCGGAGCTGTTCGAACGCCTGGGCGTCCATTCCCGGTGCGTCTTCGTCGTGCGCCCGACCGACCTCGATTTCGCGTTTTCCGTCGTGCCGCATCGCTGGCAGGGCCGGGTGCGTCTGGTGCGCCCGGAAACGCGCGGCGATGTGCATATCGAGGGGCCTCTGCTGAGCCTTCTGGGGCTGCTCGACGGGACGCTCGACGGCGATGCCCTGTTCTTCAACAGGGTGATCGAGGTGAGCGGGCGTACGGATGCACTGCTGGCCTTGCGCAACGCGATCGAGGAAGCCGAACTCGCCCCGTCCGATCTTCTGGGCGTGACCGGTCGTGCCGGCCGTCTCGCCGATACCGCCATCCTGCGCGCGCTCAAGGCCTTGCAGAATATGGCGGAGCCTGCCGATCCCGCGACCTCCGGAGCAATCTGAATGGCAATTGAACTCGTCTGCCCCGCCGGCACGCCGTCCGCCCTGCGCTCGGCGGTCGATGCCGGGGCGCATGCGGTCTATTGCGGCTTTGCCGACGAGACCAATGCGCGCAACTTCCCCGGCCTGAACTTCTCGCCCGCCGAAATGATCAAGGGCGTGCGCTATGCCCATGATCACGGTGCGAAGGTGCTCGTGGCGATCAACACGTTCCCGAAGGCGGGGTCGTTTGAGCCGTGGCGCAAGGCGCTGGCGGCGGCTGAGGCGGCGGAAGCGGATGCCGTGATCCTCGCCGATATCGCCGTGCTCGATCATGCCGCGATCCACCACCCGAACCTCAGGCTGCATCTCTCCGTGCAGGCGGCGGCCAACACGCCGGAAGCGATCGGGTTCTATGCCGAGACCTTCGGCGTGAAGCGGGTCGTGCTGCCGCGCGTCCTCTCGGTGGAGGAAATCGCCAAGCTCAACAAGGAAATCGATGTCGAGACGGAAGCCTTCGTCTTTGGCGGCCTGTGTCCGATGACGGAAGGCCGCTGCTCGCTTTCCTCCTATGCGACGGGCCGCTCGCCGAACCTGTCTGGCGTCTGCTCGCCGCCCGAACACGTCGAATATGTCCAGGAGGAGGACGGCACCGCCGTGCGCCTCGCCGGTTTCACGATCGACCGTTTCGGCAAGGACGAGGCGGCCGGCTATCCGACGCTGTGCAAGGGCTGCTTCGTCGCCGGCGGCAAGTCCACGCATCTGTTCGAGGATCCCGTCAGCCTGAATGCGGCCGGCCTCGTCGGCCGGCTTGCCGATGCGGGCGTCACCGCACTCAAGATCGAGGGGCGCCAGCGCGGCAAGGGCTACGTGGCGGAGGTCGTGAAGACCTTCCGCGCGGTGGTCGACGCGATCGAGGCCGGGAGCGACCCGGTGGAGGCGGAACGCCTTCTGGCCGGCCTCGTGGAAGGCGGACGCCAGACGTCAGGTGCCTACCGGAAGCAGTGGAGATGAGCGCCATGGATCAAGGCGAGAACCAAATTGGCCTGACGCTGGGCCCGGTGCTTTTCAACTGGAGCGCGGACCGCCTGCGCAAGTTCTACGAGGGGATCGCCAACAGCTCCGCCTTCGACCGGGTGCATGTGGGCGAGGTGGTGTGCGGCAAGCGCATGCCTTTCAACGATCCGGTATGGCCCGATGTCATCGCCATGCTGGAGGATGCGGGCAAGGAGGTCGTGATTTCTGCGCTGGCGCTGCCGTCGACGGTGCGTGAGCGCAAGACTGTCTCCGCGCTTTGCGAAGACGACCATATGGTCGAAATCAACGACGTGACGGCCCTGTCGCAGCGCGGCGGGAAGCCGTTTGTCGTCGGCCCCTTCGTCAACGTCTACAACGAGGGAACGGTCCGGCTGATGGCGTCGCGCGGCGCGCGCACGGTGTGCGTTCCCGTCGAGCTTCCGCTTGCCTCGCTCGCGACCATGGCGAAGAGCTGCCCGGACATCGAGTTTGAGGTCTTTGCCTTCGGCCGGCTTCCGCTGGCGCTTTCGAGCCGCTGCTATCATGCCCGCCTTCACGGGCTGCACAAGGATTCCTGCCGCTTTATCTGCGATCGCGACCCCGATGGGCTCAATGTGGACACCCTCGACGGCCAGCCCTTCCTGGCGGCGAACGGTATCCAGACGCTGTCGCACGGCGTGCAGGCCTTCTGCCCGACCGTGGAAGAGGCGGAGCGTGCCGGCATAAGGCGCCTGCGCCTGTCGCCCCACACCGTGGACATGGTGGCCGCCGGCGATGTCTACCGGTCGTTGCTCGACGGCCGGATCGAGCCCGCCGAAGCGCTCAACCGCCTGCGGGGGCTCGACCTGCCGGGCGAGCTGGTCGACGGGTACCAGCGTGGCCTCGCCGGTTGCGAGGTCGCCGGCACCGCATAAGCGGCAGCCGGCCGGGCATGTCC
The DNA here is from genome assembly GCF_037026715.1 of Breoghania sp. JC706. Lineage (NCBI taxonomy): Bacteria > Pseudomonadati > Pseudomonadota > Alphaproteobacteria > Hyphomicrobiales > Stappiaceae > Breoghania > Breoghania sp. JC706. Next base: position 97,822 of record NZ_JBANCG010000008.1, on the reverse strand, counting down.
CGGCGAGCTGCCGTAAGGAAAGTCGGCCGGGAACTTTCTCCTGCGGAACTCGTTGCTTTTGTAGTGGCGAGCAGTGAGGAGACGTTTCTGGCCGATCATGGTTGCGCAGCCGGAAGGCGCGCAGTATCGGCCTTGATCCCGTCCGGGTAATTCTCCTGAAAACGGCCGCGAACCCGTGAAGGTTCGGGCTCATCGTTTGTCGCCACTGCCACGTCAGGGAGCAGGGGAGGCGCATCGATGATTGCCGATACGGCCACGCAGGTCCGCGCTGCCGCAAGGCGTTCGCGAAAGCCGCGCGCAAGCGGTGAAAGTGCTTCGCTCGAACGCCTTCAGCATCTTGCGGAGGCTCGCGTCGCGATCGAGCGTGTCTCCCCCGAGATCGACGGCGGCAGGTTTCCCGCAAAGGCCGTGGTCGGCCAGAATCTCAGGATTGAAGCGGATATCTTCTGCGACGGTCACGACAGGATCGGCGCGGCCGTTCTTTACCGGCACGCCGGTGAGCGCGACTGGCGCGAGGCGTCGATGGCGATTGTCGACAACGATCGCTGGGCGGCACATTTCACCGTGGAGCGGCAAGCCCCGCTCGAATTCACCATCCATGCGTGGCGCGACCTTTTCGCAAGCTGGGCGGCGGAGGTTTCCAAGAAGGCGGGAGCTGGTCAGGATGTGACCGTGGAGCTGAGCGAAGTGCGTCCGCTGCTCGTCTCCGCAATCGAAGGCGAGCGTGGCGATGACGAACATCGCGCGCAGCTTCAGGAAATCCTGCGCCAGTTCGATGCCGACGCGGACGTGAACGCCCGGTTGGCACTGCTTCTTGGAGGTGCGGTGACACGGCTTTATCGCCTTGCCGGTCCGCGCACCAATCTTACCGTCTATGACAAGGTTCTCCGCGTCTGGGTCGACCGGCCCGCTGCGGCGTTTTCCGCCTGGTACGAGCTGATGCCGCGCTCCCAGTCGGGCGACGCCGGTCGCCACGGCACCTTCGACGACGTGATTGCACGGCTGCCCTATGTGCGCGATCTCGGCTTCGATGTCCTCTACATGCCGCCGATCCATCCCATCGGTCACACCAACCGCAAGGGCCGCAACAACGCGGTGAAGGCCGAACCGGACGATCACGGCAGTCCCTATGCGATCGGGTCGGAGGAAGGCGGGCACGACGCCATCCATCCCGAGTTGGGCGATTTTGCGAGCTTTGCACGTCTGGTGAAGGCGGCGCGGGAACACGGGCTTGAGGTGGCGCTCGACTTCGCCATCCAGTGCTCGCCCGACCATCCCTGGATCAAGGAACACAAGGAGTGGTTCGACTGGCGCCCCGACGGTTCGATCCGTTTCGCCGAAAACCCGCCGAAGAAGTACGAGGACATCGTCAACGTCCATTTCTACCGGGATGCGCTGCCGTCGCTGTGGCTGGCGCTGCGCGATATCGTTCTGTTCTGGGCGGAAAAGGGCGTGCGGATCTTCCGCGTCGACAATCCGCACACCAAGCCGCTGCCGTTCTGGGAATGGATGATCGGCGAGGTGCAGGCGCGCTATCCCGACACGATCTTCCTGGCCGAGGCGTTCACGCGCCCGAAGATGATGAAACGCCTGGCGAAACTCGGGTTTACGCAGTCCTACAGCTATTTCACGTGGCGCAACACGAAGCAGGAATTGCGCGACTATCTGAGTGAACTGACGCGCGGCGAGGAGCGGCATTATTTCCGGCCGAACTTCTTCGCCAACACCCCCGACATCAATCCCTTCTACCTGCAGTGGAGCGGACGGCCGGGTTTTCAGGTGCGCCTCGTGCTGGCGGCGCTGCTTAGCGGCAATTACGGCATCTACAGCGGTTTCGAGCTGTGCGAAGCGGCCGCGGTGCCCGGCAAGGAGGAATATCTAGACTCCGAGAAATACGAGATCCGCGCCTGGGACTGGGACAGGCCCGGCAACATCCGCGAAGACGTCGCTCTGGTGAACCGGCTGCGCAACGAGCACGCGGCGCTGAAGGACTTCACCAACGTGGAATTCTACAACGCGTGGAACGACAATATCCTCTATTTCGGCCGCAGGACGCCGGATCTTCAAAGTTTCATTCTGGTCGCGGTCAATCTCGATCCTCATCATCCGCAGGGCGCCGATTTCGAGGTTCCCTTGTGGGAATTCGGCAGGGCCGATCACGAGCAGATTGCGGTTGAGGATCTCGTCACCGGCGCCCGCTTCGACTGGCACGGAAAAATCCAGCACATCGACCTGGATCCGGCAGTCCGGCCCTACGCGATCTGGCGTCTCGACGGGGAGGGAGCCACATCATGAGCGACGTTCTCATCCGTGAAAGGCCTGAGCACCAGCCTGGGCCCGTCGCCCCGCCGCGCGCCATTGGCCACGAAGCCGAATGGTACAAGGACGCGGTCATCTATCAGCTTCACGTCAAGGCGTTCCAGGATGCCTCGGGCGATGGCATCGGCGACTTCAAGGGCCTGATCGAACGACTGGATTATGTCCAGAAACTTGGCGCGACCGCGATCTGGCTGCTGCCGTTCTACCCGTCTCCGCTGCGCGACGACGGCTATGACATTTCCGACTACCGGCGCATCAACCCCGCCTACGGGTCGATGCGCGACTTCCGCCAGTTCGTCAAGGAGGCGCATCGCCGGGGGCTCAGGGTCATCACCGAACTCGTGATCAACCACACCTCCGACCAGCACCCCTGGTTCCAGCGGGCCCGCCACGCAAAGCCCGGTTCTGCGGCGCGCAATTTCTATGTCTGGAGCGATACCGACAAGGCCTATGAGGGCACCCGGATCATCTTTCTGGATACGGAGACCTCCAACTGGACCTGGGATCCGGTCGCCAAGGCGTATTTCTGGCATCGCTTCTATTCCCACCAGCCCGACCTCAACTTCGACAATCCGCAGGTGTTGCGCGAAGTCATCAAGGTGATGCGGTTCTGGCTCGACATGGGCGTGGACGGGCTCAGGCTCGATGCCATCCCCTATCTCATCGAGCGCGAGGGCACGAACAACGAGAACCTGCCGGAAACCCACGAGGTCCTGAAGAAGATCCGCGCGGCGCTCGATGAGCACTACGAGGACAAGATGCTGCTGGCGGAGGCAAACCAGTGGCCGGAGGACACGGCGCCCTATTTCGGCGATGGCGACGAATGCCACATGGCCTTCCACTTCCCGCTCATGCCCCGCATCTACATGGCGCTTGCCCAGGAAGACCGGCATCCGATCTCCGACATCGTGCGCCAGATGCCGGAGATCCCCGACAGCTGCCAATGGGCGATCTTTCTCAGGAACCATGACGAACTGACGCTGGAAATGGTTACGGAGGAGGAGCGCGACTACCTGTGGCGCACCTATGCGGAGGATACGCGGGCGCGCATCAATCTCGGCATCCGCCGCCGACTGGCGCCGCTCATGCAGAACGACCGGCGCAAGATCGAGCTGATGAATGCGCTGCTGCTCTCCATGCCCGGCACGCCCGTGCTCTACTACGGCGACGAACTCGGCATGGGCGACAACTATTTCCTCGGCGACCGCGACGGCGTGCGCACGCCGATGCAATGGACCGCCGACCGCAACGGCGGCTTCTCGCGCGCCAACCCCCAGGCGCTGTACCTGCCGCCGGTCATGGACCCGATCTACGGCTTCCAGGCCATCAACGTCGAGGCGCAGGAGGGGAACCCCTCGTCGCTGCTGCACTGGATGCGCCGCATGGTGGCTGTGCGGCGTCGGCACCGGGCGTTTGGCAGAGGAGAGATCTCGTTTCTCTATCCGCGCAATCGCAAGGTGCTGGCCTACGTGCGCGAACATGAGGGTGAGCAGATCCTCTGCGTCGCCAACCTCTCGCGTTCTCCGCAGGCCGCCGAACTCGATCTTTCCGCCTATCATGACCGTGTGCCGGTGGAACTCGTCAGTCACACGCCGTTCCCGCCGATTGGCGACCTGCCGTATCTGCTGACGCTGACGGCCTACGGCTTTTACTGGTTCATCCTGCGCGACACGTCCGCAACGCCCGATTGGCACGAGAGCCTGCCGGAGATCCAGCCGGAATTCGTCACGCTGACAGCGGCCGATGGCACGATCCAGTCGGTTCTGAAGGGACGCGAGCGCCGCAATCTGGAAAACGACGTTCTGCCATCCTTCCTGCCGCTGCAACGCTGGTTCGCCGACAAGCAGGACGAGATCCGACAGGTCAAGGTCGAGCGGCTGGGTGTGCTCGACAACCCGGACCATGGGCTGACCATCGCGTCCGTGGAGGGGGCGGGCGGCGTCTCGCGCTACTTCCTGCCGCTTTCGATGCTGTGGGGAGAGCAGAACATAAAGCCCGGAGCGCCGTTCCTCTCGCACACGCTTGCGAAGGTGCGCAAAGGACCGAAGCTCGGGGCGTTGATGGACGGTGCCTTCGACGACCGGCTTGCGCTTGCGCTGATGAAGGAGATCCGCAAGGGCGAACCGCGCGCGACGGATGCCGGCCGGATGGAATTTCAGGCGACCGACGCGCTTCGCGCCATGGACGCGCCGCAGACCGCCAGACGGATGAGCGGGGAGCAGTCGAACGTGTCGGTCGTCATCGACGATGCGATAGTGCTCAAGATTTACCGCCGTCTGCGGTCTGGGCTGCAGCCGGACGTGGAGGTCGGGCGCTTCCTGACCGAGGTCGCGGGCTTTGACGGCACGCCGCCCTATCTCGGCTCCGCCACACTCCTGGATGAGAACGGCGAGCCCGTCACGCTCGCGAGCGCCTTTGCTTTTGCCTACAACCAGGGCGATGCGTGGTCCGGCCTTCTGGAAGCGCTCACGCACGATCTGGAGCTTGAAGCCCTCTCGCAAGACGACAGGGACGAGACTTTCGCCTATCCGCTGATGCTCGGCAGCATTCTCGGGCGGCGCACGGCCGAACTCCATCTGGCCTTCGCCCATCCGACAGATGATCCGGCCTTCTCCAGTGAGCCGGTGACGGCAGACAGTCTGGAAGCGTGGAGCGACGAGACGGCCGGCGATATCGGCAAGGCCATCACGGTCATCAGGCGGTATTTGCGGAACCTGCCGGAAGACGAGGGCGACGACATGCGTGCGCTCGTGGCCGGCGAGGCGGAGCTGATGGCCCGGGTTCATGCCGTGAAGGCCATGGTGCCGGCCGGCCACATGTCGCGCATTCACGGCGACTATCATCTAGGCCAGGTGCTGCTTTGCCAGGACGACGTGATGATCGTCGATTTCGAAGGCGAACCGCATCGCACGCTGGACGAGCGGCGGCGCAAGTCCTCTCCGTTGCGCGACGTCGCGGGCATGCTGCGTTCTTTCGACTACCTGACCCATGTCGCGCTCGATCGGCGCCGGGTTATGGCCGGAACCCTCTCGGAAGCGGAGCGGCTTCGCGCGATGGGCTGGCGCAGGGAAACGACGAGCGCCTTCCTCGATGCCTATTTCGCCGTTGCAGGCGGGGAGAAGCCCGATGCCAATGCGCTGTCTCGCGCATTGCTCGATCTTTTTACGCTGCAAAAGGCCGCCTACGAGGTCGTCTACGAAGCTGCCAACCGTCCCGCATGGCTGTCCATACCCGTCAGCGGAATCCTCGATATCCTGAAGCAGGACCCGTCGTGACCATGACCACCACCACTTCCGCTCCGGCGCGCGCCGACGCTCTTTCGCCCCAACTCGACGCGACCGAAATAGAAGCCCTGGTGACCGGGGCGCATGGCGATCCGTTTTCGGTTCTGGGGATGCACGGCGGCGGCGACGAGCCGGTGAGCGTGCGTGTCTTCGCGCCCGAGGCCGACAGGGTCGAGGTCATCGATGCGCGCAACGCGCGTTCCGTCGCTGAGCTTCCCCGCGTGCACGAGGCCGGGTTCTTTGCGGGCTCCCTGCCGCGCCGCAAGTCGCGCTTTCTCTACTATCTGCGCAAGACCCACGGCGAGTGCAGCTGGGAGATCGACGATCCCTATCGCTTCCCGCCGCTTCTCGGCGATCTCGACATCCATCTGATGGGCGAAGGCAGCCATCGCCAGCTCTACCGCCATATGGGAGCCCACCCGCGCGAATTCGGCGGCGTCGACGGGGTGAGCTTCGCGGTCTGGGCACCGAATGCCGCGCGTGTCTCGGTGGTCGGCGAATTCAATGCGTGGGATGGCCGCCGCCATCCGATGCGCAAGCGTCATGATGCCGGCGTGTGGGAGATCTTCATTCCGGGCCTTTCGCGTGGCATCGTTTACAAATACGAGATCATCAGCGCATCGGGCCACCGTCTGCCGCTCAAGGCGGATCCTTTTTCCTTCGAACAGGAACTGACGCCGGCCACCGGGTCCCGCATTCACGGTCTGGTGGACCACGGCTGGGCCGACGACGCCTGGATCGCGCGCCGGCGCGAGACGATCTGCACGTCCGCGCCCGTTTCCATCTACGAGGTGCACGCCGGGTCGTGGAGGCGCGGGCCCGACGGGCGCATGCTCGACTACGACGAACTCGCCGACGACCTCATCGAGCATGTCACCGACATGGGGTTCACCCACGTCGAATTCATGCCGATTGCCGAGCATCCTTTTACGGGCTCCTGGGGTTACCAGCCTATCGGTCTCTTCGCTCCGACAAGCCGTTTCGGATCGCCGGAAGGCTTCGCACGTCTCGTCGACCGGCTGCACAATGCCGGTATCGGCGTGATCGTCGACTGGGTTCCCGCACACTTTCCCTCCGACGCGCACGGTCTCGCCCGTTTCGACGGAACCGCGCTTTACGAGCACGAGGACCCGCGCCTCGGCTTCCACAAGGACTGGAACACGCTGATCTACAATTTCGGCCGCCGCGAGGTTTCCAACTTCCTGCAGTCGAATGCCCTGTTCTGGCTCGAGGAGTTTCATGTCGATGCCCTGCGCGTCGATGCTGTCGCATCGATGCTTTATCTCGACTATTCGCGCGAGCAGGGCGAATGGGTGCCCAACATTCACGGCGGGCGGGAAAACCTGGAAGCGATCGAGCTTTTGCGATCAACCAACGGCGCGATCCGGTCGGAAGTGCCGGGAGCGTTGGCGATCGCGGAGGAATCGACCGCGTGGCCCGGTGTCAGCCGTCCGGTCGAGGATGGCGGGCTCGGCTTCGGCTACAAGTGGAACATGGGCTGGATGCACGACACGCTCGGCTACATGGCGAAGGAGCCGGTTCACCGGCGCTATCACCACCACGACATGACCTTCGGCCTGCACTACGCCTTCTCTGAGAACTTCGTGCTGCCGCTCTCTCACGACGAGGTCGTCTACGGCAAGGGATCGCTGATCGACAAGATGCCGGGCGATCGCTGGCAGAAGTTTGCGAACCTGCGGGCCCATTACGCGTTCATGTGGACCCATCCGGGCAAGAAGCTGCTGTTCATGGGCGGGGAGTTCGCCCAGGAACGCGAATGGAACCACGATACATCGCTCGACTGGCATCTTTGCGAAGAGCCGATGCATGGCGGCGTGATGCAGGTGATCCGCGATCTCAACCGGCTCTATCGCGAGATCCCGGCGCTGCATGTGCTCGATTGTGATCCGGCGGGATTTGCCTGGATCGATGGCGGAAACGCCGAACAGAGCGTGTTCGCCTATCTGAGGAAAGGGGCGGGGGGAGATGCGCCGGTTCTGGTCGTCCTGAATTTCACGCCTGTCGTGCGCGAGCGTCATCGCATCGGCGTGCCCATCGCGGGCACCTGGCGGGAGGTCCTCAACACCGATGCCGGACTCTATGGTGGCTCCAACGTCGGCAATGGCGGCGCCGTGGAGGCCGAGAGCGTGCCCGCCCATGGTCACGCGCATTCGCTGGAAATGGTGTTGCCGCCGCTGGGCGCTCTGATCCTCGTGCCTGACGATGGGAGCCGCGATGTATAGCCGCCTCAGCGGCGGCCAGCCGCATCCGCTCGGCGCCACATGGGACGGCTCCGGCGTCAACTTCGCGTTTTTCTCCAGGCATGCGGAGAAGGTGGAGCTCTGTCTGTTCGAGCACACCGGACGGCGCGAGATCCACCGCATCCCGTTGCCCGAATACACGCACGAGGTCTGGCACGGATACCTGCACGATGTCCGCCCCGGTCAGCTTTACGGCTACCGGGTCCACGGTCCCTACGATCCGGCGAACGGTCACCGGTTCAATCCGAACAAGTTGCTGCTCGACCCTTACGCCAAGGCGTATCAGGGCGAGTTGCGATGGCACGATGCCGCCTTCGGCTATCGTGTCGGCCACCAGCGCGCCGACCTGACGATGGACCGGCGGAATTCCGCGTTCGTCATGCCGAAATGCGTTGTGATCGACCCGGCGGTGACCTGGGGGCCGGACATCCGCCCTCGCATCCCGTGGGCGGAGACGATCATCTACGAGGCGCATGTGAAGGGCATGACGGCTCTCCACCCGGACGTGCCGCCCGCCTTGCGCGGAACCTTCGCCGGCCTCGCGGATCCCGCGGCCATCGATTATCTCGTGAAGCTCGGCGTTACCGCGGTGGAACTGCTGCCGATCCAGGCGTTCTTCGACGATCGCTATCTGGTCGAGAAAGGGCTGGTGAACTACTGGGGCTACAACACCATCGGCTTCTTCGCGCCTGCGACGCGCTACATCTCTCCCTATGGGGACCTGCACGAATTCAAACTGATGGTCCGCCGCCTGCACGAGGCGGGCATCGAGGTGATCCTCGACGTGGTCTACAACCACACGGCCGAGGGCAATCATCTGGGGCCGACGCTGTCCTTCCGGGGAGCGGACAATGCCAGCTATTACATCCTCGACAGCGATCCCCGCTACTATTTCGATGTGACGGGCTGCGGCAACACGCTCAACCTGAAGAACTCCCGTGTTCTCCAGATGGTGATGGACTCGCTGCGCTACTGGGTGGAAGACGCCCACGTGGACGGTTTCCGCTTCGATCTGGCGACGGCGCTGGGGCGGGAACGCGAGGCCTTCGACCAGCATGCGGTGTTCTTCGAGGCCGTGCGGCAGGATCCGACGCTGTCCGACGTCAAGCTGATCGCCGAGCCCTGGGATATCGGGCCGGACGGCTATCAGCTGGGGGCCTTCCCACCGGGATTTGCGGAATGGAACGGCCAGTACCGCGATGGCGTACGCACCTTCTGGAAGGGCGAGGAGGGCGGCATGCCCGACATGGCGCGCGGATTGCTCGGCTGGGCGCCGCTTTTCGACCATTCCGGCCGAAGGCCATGGTCCAGCATCAACTTCGTCACCGCTCACGACGGTTTCACGCTGACCGATCTCGTCTCCTACAGCGAAAAGCACAACGAGGCGAACCAGGAGGACAATCAGGACGGCCACGACGACAACCGGTCCTGGAACTGGGGGGCGGAGGGCGCCACGGACGATCCGGAAATCCTGGATCTGCGCGACCGGATGCGGCGCAACCTGCTTGCCACGCTGCTGTTCTCGCAAGGCACGCCGATGCTGCTGATGGGCGACGAGCGCGGCCGCACGCAGGCAGGCAACAACAACGGTTATTGCCAGGACAACGAGATGTCATGGCTCGACTGGAAAGGGGAGAACGAACGCGACGCACGCTTTCTGGAATTCGTGCGTGCGCTCATCCACATCCGCCGCTCTACCGCCTTGTTGCGCGAGACCTCTTTTCTGCACGGACGGCAGGTGAATGCGACACATATTCCCGATGTCGTCTGGCTTCGCCCCGACGGGCAGGAGATGGGAGAGGATGACTGGAACAACCCCCTCAGCAAGAGCATCGGCCTGCTGTTTTGCGATGAGGAACGCCGACGCCTGTTGATGCTGATCAACGCCCATCACGAGACAGTGGCCTTCACGCTGCCGGGCCGCGAAACCGCAGCGTGCTGGCGTGTGATGGTTGGGACGGCGGACGGCACGGCGTTTCCGGCCGAGCCGGAGCCCGCGGCCGATGAGGTCTTCGACCTGCCGGCGCGCTCTCTTTTCCTCCTTCAGGCGCAAGCGGAGGCGAAATGACCCGCAGCTTCTCCTATCGACGGCATTGGGGCGCGGAAATCGTCGAGGGCGGCGTCCGCGTCTCCCTGTGGGCGCCGAGGCTCGATCACCTCACGCTGGTCGCGAGAGGCCGGCCGGTCGACATGCTGCGTTCGCCGGACGGGTGGTTCTCGGTCGAAACAGACCTGCTGGGGCCGGGTGATGCCTATGCCTTCCAGTTGCCTGATGATACCGCCGTCCCGGACCCCGCTGCCCGGGCGCAGGTCGGCGATGTGCATGGACCGTCCTTGCTGGTCGATCCCACAGCCTACCGCTGGAACGTTCTGGATTGGCGCGGCCAATCATGGGAAGAGGCGGTGATCCTTGAAGTGCATACCGGGACATTCTCGCCGGAGGGAACCTTTGCGGGCATTGCCGCGAAGCTCGATCACCTTTGCGAGGTGGGGATTTCAGCCATCGAGCTCATGCCCGTCGCCCAGTTCGGCGGCAATCGCGGCTGGGGCTATGACGGAGTGCTGCACTACGCCCCCCATCCGGCTTACGGGACGCCCGACGACCTGAAGGCCCTTGTGGATGCGGCCCACGCCCGTGGCCTGATGGTGCTTCTGGATGTCGTCTACAACCATTTCGGGCCGGACGGGAACTATCTTCATCTCTATGCGCCGGAGTTCTTCACCGACGCGCGCCAGACGCCATGGGGGGCGGCGATCGCCTATGAACGCCAGCCGGTGCGCGATTTCTTCATCGACAATGCTTTGTATTGGCTGGAAGAGTACCGTTTCGACGGTCTCCGGCTCGACGCCGTCAACGAGATTCAGGACACGTCGGAAGTCCCGCTTCTGGAAGAGATTGCCAGGACGGTGCGGGCCCGCATCGGCGATCGCTCCATTCATCTGACGACCGAGGACGACCGCAACATAACCCGCTTCCACCAGCGCGACAGCGCGGGCAGGCCGCGTCTCTATACGGCGGAGTGGAACGATGACTTCCACCACGCGGCCCATGTCGCCGCAACCGGGGAGAAAGAAGGTTACTATGTCGATTATGGCGACGACCCGGTGGGTGATCTCGCAAGGGCCCTTGCGGAAGGATACGTCTATCAGGGGGAGATCTCGCAATTCTGGGAGAATGCTCCACGTGGCGAGCCGAGCGCCGATCTGCCGCCGGTCGCGATGGTCAATTTCCTGCAGAACCACGACCAGATCGGCAATCGCGCGTTCAACGAACGTCTCGCCGCTCTCGTGCCGGCAAACCGGCTCGAAGCGCTGACGGCAATTCTGCTCTTGTCGCCGCAGATCCCCCTCATCTTCATGGGCGAGGAATGGGGCGAGACCAACCCCTTTGGCTTCTTCACCGATTTCGACGGAGAACTGGCGGACGCCGTGCGCGAAGGGCGTCGGCGCGAGTTCAAGCGGTTCGAGCGTTTCGCCGATCCGGCCAACCGCGAGAAGATCGCTGATCCGAATGCGCTTGAAACCTTCGAGGCCTCCCGCATCGATTGGCGCAAACGTGAGGAACCCGCCGGCAAGGCGCGTCTCGATCTCTTCCGTCGGCTGCTTGCCATTCGCCGCAGCGAAATCGTGCCGAGGCTGGTGGGCATGAGCACACACAATGGCGAGGCGACCGTCGCCGGCAGGGCTTTCGCCGTTTCCTGGCGGCTTGGCGACGGCTCCAGCCTGATGATGACGGCCAATCTCGACGACGCGCCCGCGAAGCTTCCCGCGGGGGCTCCGGCCGGAAGGGTGCTCTATCGCAGTGACGGCGTCGATGGGGACACAATGTTGCCGCCCTGGTTCGTGTCCGTCTTCCTGGATGCGTCATGAGCGAGCGTGCTTTCGACCGCCTGTGTGAGGCTTATGGGCTTCAGCTCGGCTACGAGACAGGAACCGGCGAGACCGTGCGTTCCTCGCCCGAGGCGCGACGCGCCGTGCTGTCGGCCATGTCGGTCAGCGCGGCAACGCCGGAAGAAGTCCTGCGGAACCTGGAAGCGGCGCCGAAGCGCGACGCGGCTGACGATCCGGTCGCGGTGGCGCGCAGCTACATGCCGAACTGGCTCGCCGAGGGGCGGTGCTGGGGCGTCACCTGCCAGCTCTACGGTCTGCGCACCAAGCGCAATCACGGCATCGGCGATTTCGAGGATCTGGCGCGCCTTGCCGAACAGGTGGCTGCGGATGGCGCCGATTTCGTCGGCGTGAACCCGCTGCATGCGCTCTTTTCCGCCGATCCGGAACGCTGCAGCCCGTTCTCGCCGTCCAACCGGCTGTTTCTCAACCCGCTTTACATCGCAATTGATGCCATCCCGGGATTGCAGGAGCCGCCGCCCGTCGAAACCGAAGAGGCGGCGCGTCTGCGCGATGCGGACTGGGTGGATTACACTTCTGTGGCGAGGCTGAAGCTGGCGACGCTGCGCGCCTGCTGGGATGACCTCTGTGAAGCGCCCGCACTCTGGCAGGAGCAGGCCCGCGCCTCTTTCGACCGCTTTGTGGCCGAAGGCGGCGAGGCCTTGCGCCTTCATGTGCTTTTCGAGGCGCTTTCCGCTCATCTCGCGGCCGACTTCGGTGCCGGGTGGCGCGATTGGCCGGAGGACTACAGAAGTCCGAGAACCGATGCCGTCGCCCGGTTCGCGCAGGATCATGGTCACGAGGTCGGCTATCAGTTCTGGCTGCAATGGGTCGCGGATCGCCAGCTCGCGCGTGCCGCGGAGAGGGCGCGGGGCGCGGGAATGCGCATCGGGCTCTATCTCGATGTGGCCGTTGGAACCGCACCCGACGGTTCCGCGACATGGAGCGATCCCGATCTGGTGGTTCCGGGCGCAAATGTCGGGGCGCCGCCGGATGCCTTCTTCACCGGTGGTCAGGACTGGGGGCTCGCGCCGATGTCGCCGCGCGCGCTGCATGAACGGGACTACCAGCCCTTGCGCGATGTGCTGGAGGCCGTGTCGCGTCACGCCGGCGCCATCCGGATCGATCATGCGATGAGCCTGACCCGGCTGTTCTGGATCCCGGAAGGATTTCCCGCGACCGACGGCTGCTACGTCCACTATCCGCTGGCGTCGATGCTCCGGACCTTGAGCGACGTTTCAAACAGGTACGGGACCATCATCATCGGCGAGGATCTGGGAACCGTGCCAAAGGGGTTCGGCCGCATCATGCGGGACGCCGACCTCCAGTCCTATCGCGTGCTCTATTTCGAATGGGTTCGAAACGCATTCCGGGCAGCATCCTCCTACAGGCGGCAGGCTTTCGTGACCGTCTCCACCCACGATCTGCCTCCGTTTCGCGGCTGGTGGGCGGGAAGCGATATCGATCTTTTCCAGGAGCTCGGACTGCTCGGGCAGGGGGATGCGGATGCCCGGCGGGAGGGCCGCGCACGCGATCGCGCCGCGCTCATCGACCGGCTCCGGCGAGATCTTCCCCCGCGCTGCGCCCGGACACTCGCATCTGCGGACGTGGACGAGATTGCAACGGCCGCGCACGTCTTTCTCGCGCGCACGCCTTCGCGGCTTTTCGGCGTGCAGGTGGAAGATCTTTGCGAGGCCGCAAGGCCCGTCAACGTGCCGGGCACGTGGAAGGAATATCCGAACTGGCGTCTGCGCACTGCATCTGCGGTGGAGGAGGCGTCCGCGCGCCCCGCATGGAGGACGGTTGTCGACGCCGTGACCAGGGAGCGCGCGAAATGACCACACCATTCACGGCGACGTATCGTCTGCAATTCCGCAATGGCATGACGTTCGAGCGTGCGGCGGACCTCGCCGGCTATCTCGCCGCTCTCGGCATCAGCCATCTTTACGCCCCCCCGATCTTCGCCGCTGCCCCGGGCTCAACGCACGGCTATGACGTTGCGCGAAACGACCGCTTCGACGACGCGCTCGGCGGGGAGGAGGGGTTCGTTCGCCTGTCGGACGCGCTGAAGCGCGAGGGGCTCGGGCTCATCCTCGATTTCGTTCCGAACCACATGGCGGCAAACGAGGCCAATCCGTGGTGGCACTCGGTACTGGAATGGGGTCGACAGAGCCCGTATGCGCGGCATTTCGATATCGACTGGTCCGCGCCTCGGCTGCTCCTGCCGGTGCTGGGCGAACCCTATGGCACAATGATCGAGCGCGGCGAATTCGCCGTGACGCAGGCCCCCGGGGCGGGGGGCTTCGATCTTGCCTTTTACGACCGCACGCTGCCGCTGACGCCACCGAGCTATGCCCGGATCCTCGATCGCGTCGATCACCGGGAAGCGAAAGCGCTCGGAGAGGCTTTTGCCGAAACGACGGCCGGGAGCGCGGCGGAGCTGAAAGGCGAACTTGCCCGACTGGCAGGCGACCAGGCATTTCGCGCGAAGATCGACGAAACCCTCGACGCTCTGTCCGCGCAGGATATCCATGCCCTGCATGAAGCGCAGCCGTGGCGGCTCGCCCATTGGCGGTTGGGGCGCGAGGCGCTGTCCTATCGGCGGTTCTTCGAGATTTCCGATCTCGTCTGTCTGCGTGTCGAGGATCCCGCTGTCTTCGAGGACGTGCACGCTCGGTTGCGCGTTCTGATCGACGAGGGCCGGGTCGATGGTCTGCGGATCGATCACATCGATGGTCTTGCCGACCCGAAAGGCTATCTGGAACGGCTTCGCGGGCTCTGCCCCGGCAAGGCGTTTCCCGTGTTTGTGGAGAAAATTCTGGAGGGGAGCGAGGAGCCGCGCCGCGACTGGCCGATGAGCGGCACCACGGGATACGAGTTCATTACCGCGCTCGCCAGGCTTTTCGTCGATCGCGCGCAGCGCGCGGACATGACCGAGGCCTACGAGGGCTTCACGGGGGACCGGGTTGCCTTCGACCGCCAGATCGCGGAGTGCAAGCGGGAAATCCTGTCGCGCAATCTCGCAAGCGAACTGGATGTCCTGACCGAACGCGCGGTTGCGATTGCCTCTGGTTCCCTGAAGACGCGCGATCTCGGGCGGGATTCGTTGCGCCAGGCGATTGTCGAGTTCATTGCCGCGCTGCCCGTCTATCGCACCTACGTGGATGGCAACGGCATCGATCCGCTGGACCGCGTCCTGATCGGGCAGGCGGCGAGGTCCGCCCGGACCGCCCGCCGCATCGACAATCCCGCCGCCATCGATTTCATCGAACGTCTGGCGCTCCTCGAACCTCCGGAACCTTCGCTGAAGGACGAGGTCGAGGCCTTTGCCGTCCGGTTGCAGCAGACGAGCGGGCCGGTCATGGCGAAAGGGGCGGAGGATACGGTCTATTATCGCTACAACAGATTGATTGCGCTGAACGAAGTGGGCGGCGCCCCGGATGTCTTCGGCGCATCCTGCGAGGTCTTTCATGTCGCCATGGCTCGACGGCAGGCGAATGAACCGGACGGCTTGTCGGCCACGGCGACGCACGACACCAAACGCGGCGAGGATGCCCGGGCCCGGCTCTACGCGCTGAGCGAGATGCCGCAACAATGGTGTGCCGCGACCGAGCGATGGTCCGCAATGAACGCCGCTTTCCGCCGGCGTTTGGAGGGGGGCGTCGCGCCTGACCGGGCGGACGAATGGCTATTTTATCAGGCGCTTGCAGGCGTATGGCCGGCGGAACTGATTGGCGAGGAGCGCCCGGATCTCGAACCGTTGTGCGCGCGCATGCGCGCCTTCATGGAAAAGGCGTTGCGCGAGGCCAAGCGCCGCACGAGCTGGACCGATCAGGCAGCCGCCTATGAGGAAGCGGTCACGGAATTCGTCCGGCAGGCGCTTTCGTGGTCGACAGGTGCTGCGTTCCTGAGCGACTTCGCAGCCACCTGCGCTCCGCTCTGGCGGGCCGGTGCGCTGAACGGTCTTTCGCAACTTGCCATCAAGCTCACGGCTCCCGGAGTGCCCGACATCTATCAGGGCAGCGAGGTCTGGGATTTCAGCCTGGTTGATCCGGACAACCGCCGGCCTGTCGATTTTACAAGGCTCGCGGAAATGGCCGAAGCCTCAACGGCCACGACGGACCCGATGAATGACTGGCAATCGGGCGCGCCGAAGTTCGCGCTGCTGCGGGCCGGCTTGCGGCTGCGGGGCGAGCGTCCGGAACTCTTTTCCCAAGGCGTCTACCGGGCCCTGAAGGTGCGCGGCCGCTTTGCCGATAACGTCCTGGCTTTTGCACGGCTGAAGGGGCCGGACATGGCGATCACCGTCGTGCCGCGCCTTGCCCTGTCGCTTCTCGCGGGCGCCCGCCACCCGCACATCGAGCCATCTCGCTGGCAGGA
Source organism: Breoghania sp. JC706 (assembly GCF_037026715.1). Lineage (NCBI taxonomy): Bacteria > Pseudomonadati > Pseudomonadota > Alphaproteobacteria > Hyphomicrobiales > Stappiaceae > Breoghania > Breoghania sp. JC706. The sequence continues at coordinate 81,690 of NZ_JBANCG010000008.1, read as the reverse complement.
TACCGTGGTGGAATTGCCGGGCTCAGCCGCCGGCCGGGAATTCGTAGACGTCGTTACGGGCGAAACGATGGAAATCAACGGGCCTGTGGCGGTCGAGCGTATGCTCGCCCGGTTCCCGGTCGCGATTTTGGCCAGCGCCGGCTGACGAATGCGGGAGAGGCCGACAAAAGTCAGGAGAAGGAAACGCAATGTGGAGGGGGGAGGAGTGGTACGCCCAAGGGGAATCGAACCCCTGTTTCCGCCGTGAAAGGGCGGCGTCCTAACCGCTAGACGATGGGCGCACGCTGCATGTCCTCTGCCGCGTGGGCCGCAGGAACAGCTTGTGGGTCGGCTTATAGTTGCGTTTTCCGCGCACCGCAAGAGGGCACGCCACAATCCCCATGATGTTTTCCAAGGAGAAATTGACGTACCGATCGGACCGCCCTTGCGCGGCATGCGCGCGCGCCTGAGGTAAGCCCCGGGACGCACGCAAATGCGATGTCAGTCGGTGCCGGCAGGGCTCACCATTCGCCGGTGTTGCCCATGGAGGCCCAGGGTTCCTGCGGCGGCAGTGCGTCGCCTTTTTGCAGGAGCTCAATGGAAATATTGTCGGGGGAGCGGATGAAGGCCATGCGGCCATCGCGCGGGGGGCGGTTGATCGTCACGCCGTTGCTCCGCAGCTTCTCGCAGGTCTCGTAGATGTCGTCGACCTCGTAGGCGAGGTGACCGAAATTGCGCCCGCCGGTATAGGTTTCCGGATCCCAGTTGTAGGTAAGCTCCAGAAGGGGCGCCGCCTTTTCCTTGCCCGCAGCCTCATCGCCGGGGGCGGCCAGGAAGATCAGCGTGAACCGACCCGCCTCGCTTTCCGTCCGGCGGACTTCCTTCAGGCCAAACTTGTTGCAATAGAAATCGAGTGCCGCATCAATGTCGGAAATCCGGACCATCGTGTGAAGATATCGCATCATGTCTTCTCTTGATTTGGAGGAGGTTCGGGCGGATGACTGGTCTCAGGAAGGGTAGCTGGGCATCATGGCCGCCTTGAACCGGGAATTGGAAAACCGAAATACAAGATATGACCCTTGTCTGTGACATCAATGCCGGCCGGGAGAGTTTGTCCCGGCTGATCGACATGAGCCGGCAGTGCATCGTCTTTACCGGAGCCGGCATGTCGACCGAATCCGGCATCCCCGATTTTCGAAGTCCCGGCGGGATATGGTCGCGGATGGCGCCCATCGAATTCGATGACTTCGTCTCCGACGAGGCGATCCGGCTGGAGGACTGGCGCCGCCGGTTCGAGATGAACGAGCAGTTCCTGGCGGCAAAGCCCAACGCCGGACATATCGCCATCGCCACACTCGCGGGGCAGGGCAAGGTGGCCGCGGTTATCACGCAGAACATCGACGGCCTGCACCAGCGCGCGGGGTGCGCGCGAGAGAGCGTGATCGAATTGCACGGCAACGCGACATTCGGTGCCTGCCTCAATTGCGGCACACGACACGAGCTTGACGAGGTTCGCGCCATAATAAAGAGATCGGGCACCTCGCCGCGCTGCGATTCCTGCGGCGGGCTGGTCAAGTCTGCGGTGATCAATTTCGGGCAGGCGATGCCGGTCGAGGCAATGGAGCGGGCGCTCCAGCTCGCCGAATCGTGCGATCTCTTCGTTGTGGCAGGCTCATCCCTTGCCGTGCAGCCGGCGGCGTCGCTGCCGCTGGTCGCGGAGCGGCAGGGCGCGCGGCTCGTTATCATCAACCGCGATCCGACGCCGCTCGATGACGCTGCGGAACTTGTTCTGCGTGGAAATATCGGGGATTTTCTCGCGGGCATTGCGTAAAATGCCGTATTAACAATGAAAAATTTGCGATTTTTTCACGATTTGCTCTGGCGGTTCAGGACTTGAATGTTATCCTTCAAGACAGGAATCGGTTAGCCGAGCTGTTTGTAGATTACGGTGTGGATACGAGGCAGAGACCAAATGGGGGCCAAGCTAGCTTCGGACTTGCGTCCATTTGAGGACCGGGCGGAGATCGAAGAATCTCCCGTCGACGTTCTCGAGGTCGCCGGAACCATCAAATGGTTCGATGTCGGCAAGGGATACGGCTTTATCGTTCCCGACGACGGCGGCGAGGACGTTCTGCTACATGTGACCTGCCTCCGGCGCGACGGATTCCAGACGGCCTACGAGGGGGCTCGCGTGGTGTGCGAGGTGCTCAGCCGTCCGAAGGGTCTGCAGGCCTTTCGTGTCCTGTCGATGGACGAGTCGACCGCAATTCATCCCTCGCAGCTTCCCCCCTCGCGCACTCACGTTCAGGTGACGCCATCCGGCGGTTTTGAGCGGGCGACTGTCAAGTGGTTCAACCGGGTCAAGGGCTACGGCTTCCTGACGCGCGGCGATGGCACGCCGGACATCTTCGTCCACATGGAAACGCTGCGCCGCTTCGGTCTGGCCGAACTGCGCCCCGGACAGACCGTCATGGTCCGTTTCGGCGAAGGCCCCAAGGGGCTCATGGTCGCCGAAATCCGTCCGGAAGGCCCGAGCCACATTCCCCAGTCGCATTGAGTCAGACGCGGATCTGGCGAAACGGGGCGTTGCACGTGCAACGGGCGCCTTTTCTTTTCCCTTTTCAGATAACGCAGTCTGACCTCGGGCCTGGGCTGGACGGGGGCGAACCTAAGCTGCCTGGGCCAAGGCTGGCAGGTACCTTGAGTCAAAGTGCGGAGCAAATACCGACAAGACCGATTGTCCAGCAATCGAACGCGAGCATCGGCCATCTCGTCGTAACCGGATGCTGGAGCCATGGTAGGGGAAGTGGGGTGGTTCGCTTAAGTGCGGAGCGAATTCTAAGGCCGCAATAATACGAGGCTGCGCCGGCCGTCACGAAGAACACCGGCCAGTCCGTCGCCACGTATGCCCACATTAAAATAGTGTCGATAAAGATAAATGGAATTACGAGCCTGTAAGTGGGCTCCATGTTGGAAAAGAGGTTTCGATAGAGAGGGGGGAATCCTATACTTAGCTGAGCGGTTATGATCAAGTAAGTAAAGCCCAACCACGAGAGTTGGAGCAATGCTGGGTGATTCAAAGGGATGCTTCGAAGTGGGCGTAGGCAGGAATTTTACTGCGTTCTTCTAATCCGGCGTCCAGTCGAACAGTAATGTGCATTTGATCGGTCATGCACAGCGGGATGTGGCTCAGCCTGCCATTTCTGAGGGCATGACGCAATTTTCTGGATTTTTTGTTTTTACTGTTTCTGGGAGCGTAAAACAAAAATGCGGCGGCATGCCGGGGAACATGCCGCCGCGGGGGTCAGGAAATCCGTCGCGAGGTGCGGCGGATCACTGCTCAATCCGGCGCTTGACCAAAGTGGTCGTGTTCGCGCCGTCTTGAAGGGCCGTGGTCTCGTAGGACACACCGGGTTTCGTCCACGGGGAGCGGCTGGCGAGTGTCTCGCATCCGCCTCCGGCATCGGAAACGACGTCGGAGCCGCAAGCGACAGTGATTTCCATTCTCAACCGATCGCTCTTTCTGACGACGCCGTTATCGGATCCCGAGAAGCTTCCGATCGCGGCGAACGTCAGAGCCGATCCGCCGATGGCGACGGCATATGCCATGCGCCTTGCGTTGCTCTTCATTTTCGCCTCCCTGGCATTATCGCAACACCATATCATATTCCGAAGAGGAAGGCAGGAAAAAGTTTGTGTGTTGCGTTGCGACAACTGTCGTGAGGGTGAAGGAAACCTTCAGGAGGCGCTTGCGGGTTGCCGCCTTCGCTCTATTGACGATATCCCCATTGTCTCCCTGCGGAGAGGTCGATAGAGAGGACGCATGACACGCACCGCCCTTTACCCCGGATCTTTCGATCCGATCACCAACGGCCATATCGACATTCTCGGTCATGCGCTTTCTCTCGCGGACCGGGTCGTCGTCGCCATAGGCATCCATCCCGGCAAGAAGCCGATGTTCACGCTCGAAGAGCGGCGCGCCATGATCCGGGAGGTGACGGCGGCACGTTTCGGCGAGGATGCCGGCCGGATCGATGTCGTTGCCTTCGACACGCTGGTGGTGGAGGCCGCGCGCGCACACGGCGCCAACATCCTCATCAGAGGTCTGCGTGACGGCACCGATCTCGATTACGAGATGCAGATGGCCGGCACCAACGGGGCGATTGCGCCGGATATTCTGACGGTTTTTCTTCCCGCCTCGCCGGACGTTCGCCATATCGCCGCCACGCTTGTGCGTCAGATCGCGGCGATGGGCGGAAACGTTTCCCCCTTCGTGCCGGAGAACGTGGCGCGAGAGCTTGGTCGCAAGGGTACGGCGGGTTAGCGGCCTTTCGCACCGGCACCCGACATGCGGCGGTCCTTTCAACTCAAGGAGACATCTTCGTGCTGCGCACCCTTCTCTTCGCTGCCGCGCTGGCAACCGCTTTCGCGGGCGCCGTCCGCGCCCAGGACACCGACCCGGAAAACACGCTGATCCTGCAGCTGAAGTCGGGTCCGGTCGTGATCAAGATGCTGCCCGACGTGGCGCCCAAACATGTCGCCCAGATCAAGAAACTGGTGCGCGACAAGTTCTACGACGGCATCATCTTTCACCGCGTGATCGACGGCTTCATGGCCCAGACGGGCGACCCGACCGGCACCGGTGCCGGCGGATCGGATCTCCCGGACATTCCGGCGGAATTCTCCAAGGTTCCGTTCGAGCGCGGCACGGTGGGCATGGCGCGGACGAACGATCCCAACAGCGCCAATTCGCAGTTCTTCATCATGTTCGCGCCGGGCGCCTTCCTGAACGGGAAGTACACCGTTTGGGGGCAGGTCGTTTCCGGCATGGACAATGTCGACAAGATCGCCAAGGGCGAGCCGCCGGCCAATCCTGACAAGATCATCAGCTTGCGCGTAGCCGCCGACGTGAAGTAAGGCCGGTGCGATCAACGCTTCATACCGACTATCTGCAATACGAGAGGAAATGGCTTTGGCCGACATCAAGGATCCCGAAAACACGCTGCTCATGGAAACCTCCAAGGGCCCCGTCGTCATCGAAATGCGTCCGGACCTTGCTCCCGAGCACGTCAAGCGGATCAAGGAGCTGGTGCGCGAGGGCTTTTACGACGGTATCGTCTTCCACCGCGTGATCGATGGCTTCATGGCCCAGACCGGCTGCCCGCACGGCACCGGCACCGGCGGTTCCGGCAAGAAGCTGAAGGCGGAGTTTTCCAAGGAGCCGCATGTGCGCGGGACCGTCTCCATGGCGCGCGCGGCCGATCCCAATTCCGGCGACAGCCAGTTCTTCATCTGTTTTGCCGACTCGGTCTGGCTGAATGGCCAGTACACGGTCTGGGGCAAGGTCATCGAGGGCATGGAGAACGTCGACCAGATCAAGCGCGGCGAGCCCGTGCGCGATCCCGACAACATCGTCTCGGTCAAGGTCGCGGCCGACGCGGCCTGAACCTCGAACGTGGTCTGATACGGATTGTTGGCGGCGGTGCGGGATCTCTCGCGCCGCCGTCTTCGTGTCCGGCGCAAGTTGACCGCTCCGGCCCTGCGGCCTAAACAGCGGCCCTGATCCCGCGCCGCTCCCCGGCTCCGTTCCCGCGGCATGTGCCGCCCCGCAATCCAGTTCAGGCGCACCAATGCGTGTCGACGATTTCGATTTCGAGCTTCCCGAGGACCGCATCGCGCTGAGGCCCGCGCGGCCGCGCGACAGCGCCCGCCAGCTCATCGTGCATCCAGGCGGCGAGCCGGAGCTTTCCGACGACATCGTGGCCAACCTTGCCGCTCATCTGAGACCGGGAGATGCGCTCGTCTTCAACGACACCAAGGTGATCCCGGCTCAGCTTGAGGGCACGCGCGAGCGCGACGGGGCCATTGCACACATCGGCGTGACGCTGCACATGCGGGTTGCCGCCGACCGCTGGCGCGCCTTCGTGCGGCCCGCGAAAAAGCTGCGCGTCGGCGAGCGGGTGCGTTTCGGGACCCACGACGGCACGATGTGCTCCGCCGGCTTGCTCGACGCGACCGTTGCAGAAAAGGGCGAGGGCGGCGAGGTCGAGCTCGCCTTTGATCTCTCCGGCCCCGATCTCGACATCGCGATTGCGACCGCCGGCCACGTGCCGTTGCCGCCCTACATCGCCTCCAAGCGCGGCGAGGACGAGCAGGACCGCAAGGACTACCAGACCGTCTACGCGCGCCATGAAGGCGCAGTCGCTGCGCCCACGGGCGGACTGCATTTCACCGAAGATCTTCTCGCGCGCCTGCGAGCCCACGGCGTGGAGGAGCATTTCGTGACGCTGCACGTGGGGGCGGGAACCTTCCTGCCGGTGAAGGTCGACGACATCGCCGACCACAAGATGCACTCGGAGCTGTGCGAGGTGAGCGCGGAGACGGCCGAGGCTCTCAACGCGGTTCGCGCGCGTGGGGGGCGGGTCGTGGCGGTGGGCACCACCAGCCTCCGGCTTCTGGAAAGCGCGGCGACCCTGGACGGCGTCATCCATCCCATGCGCGCGCCGACGGATATCTTCATCACGCCGGGATACAGGTTCCGCGCGGTCGACATCCTGATGACGAACTTCCACCTGCCGCGTTCCACGCTGTTCATGCTGGTCTCGGCCTTCGCGGGGTTCGAGACCATGCACCGTGCCTATGCGCATGCCATCGCGAGCGGCTACCGCTTCTATTCCTACGGCGATTCCTCGCTGCTTTTCCCCCAGGAACGTACATGACCACCGAGGCCTTTTCCTTCTCCCTGCTTGCCACCGACGGCATGGCGCGTCGCGGTTTGGTGAAGACCCCGCACGGGCTCGTTCGCACGCCCGCCTTCATGCCGGTGGGCACGCAGGCGACCGTCAAGGCGATGTATCCGGAACAGGTGCGCGAGCTTGGCGCCGACGTGGTGCTGGGCAACACCTACCATCTGATGCTGCGCCCGACGGCGGAGCGCGTCGCCCGGCTTGGCGGCCTGCATAAGTTCATGAACTGGCCGCACACGATCCTCACCGATTCAGGCGGGTTCCAGGTCATGTCGCTCGCCCAGATCCGCAAGCTTTCGGAAAAGGGAGTGACGTTCCAGAGCCACATCGACGGCTCTCGCCACGAGATGACGCCGGAACGCTCCATCGAGATCCAGGGGCTTCTCGGCTCCGACATCCAGATGCAGCTCGACGAGTGTCTCAGGCTCCCCGCGCCGCGTGAAGAGGTCGAGCGGGCCATGCAGCTGTCGCTTCGCTGGGCGGAGCGTTCGCGCCAGCAGTTCGAGAAGATGGGCGGCCCGGGCAAGGGGCAGGGGCTTTACGGCATCGTGCAGGGCGGCGACGTGGCCGATCTGCGCGTGGCATCGGCCGAGGCGCTGTCGCAGATGCCGCTCGAGGGCTACTCGATCGGTGGGCTCGCGGTCGGCGAGCCGCAGGACGTGATGCTGCGGATGCTCGAGATCACGACGCCGGTGCTGCCGAAAACGAAACCGCGCTATCTGATGGGGGTGGGAACGCCCGACGACATCGTGGAATCGGTCGCGCGCGGCGTGGACATGTTCGACTGCGTGATGCCGACGCGCGCCGGCCGGCACGGACTTGCCTACACCCGCTTCGGCAAGATCAACCTGAAGAACGCCCGCCATGCGGACGATCCGCGCCCGCTCGACGAGACATCGTCGTGCCCGGCCGCGCGCACCTATTCGCGCGCCTACCTGCATCATCTGGTGCGTGCGGGCGAGGGCCTTGCCGGCATGCTGCTCACCTGGAACAATCTCGCCTATTACCAGAGCCTGATGCAGGGCATCCGCGACGCGATCGAGCAGGGTCGTTTCCAGGACTTCAAGGCAGAGGTGAAAGAAGGTTGGGCGAAGGGCGACTTGCCCGCGCTGTGATCGCCCGGGCCCGGCTGAAGGAGCGCGCGCAGGTGGTGCCGGCCGGGCAGGCTACAGCCTCCACAGCGTGACCCCGTCGGGCTTCGTCTCGCGCGGCAGGATGGCCGGGATGTCGGCGACGACGCCCACGCCGGATTTCAGGAAGCTTCCTACCAGCGCCCAGTCCGGCCGCCGGTTCGCAAAGGCATCATGCGGCACGGCGAGGATCACCGCATCGGCCGGAGCAACCGCATCGCCGGACAGCAGGTCCAGACCGTATTCCTCTCGAACCTGTTGCGGGTCCGCGAGCGGATCGATCACCTGGACGCGGACGGAGAATTTCTCCAGTTCGCGCACGAGGTTGACCACCTTGGAGTTGCGCGTGTCCGGCACGTTCGCCTTGTAGGTCACGCCCAGCACCGTGACCGTCAACGGGCCGCAACGCCCCAATGCGGCCGCCTCCTGCACGACGCTCGTCGCCACAAATCCGGCCATGTATTCGTTGATGCCGCGCCCGGCCAGAACGACCTGTGGCGTATGTCCGGCTGCCAGCGCCTTGTGGGTCAGATAGTACGGATCGACGCCAATGCAGTGTCCGCCCACGAGACCGGGCTGGAAATTCAGGAAGTTCCACTTGGTGCCGGCGGCTTCCAGCACGTCGCGCGTGTCGATGCCGAGCGTATGGAAGAGGACCGAAAGCTCGTTCATCAGCGCGATGTTGAGATCGCGCTGGGTGTTCTCGATGACCTTCGCCGCCTCCGCAACGCGGATCGACGGCGCAACGTGGATTGGCGCCGTCACCACCGAACCATAAAGCGCGGCAAGCCGTTGCGCGACCTCCGGCGTGCTGCCCGACACGACCTTTGCGATCGTCGAGAATTCCCGCGCCGGATCGCCCGGATTGATGCGCTCCGGCGAATATCCGACCTCGAAGTCCTTGCCAAAGACGAGCCCGGAACCGGCTTCCAGAACCGGTACGATTACTTCTTCTGTGGCCCCGGGATAGACGGTCGATTCGAAAACGAGGAGCGCACCCGGCTTGATCTGCTTCGCAAGCGTGCGTGCGGCTGCGACGAGAGGACGCAGGTCGGGCTGCTTGGCGCCGTCGATGGGGGTGGGGACGGCGACGATGTGGATATCGACATCGCGGAGGCTCTCCGGATCGCATGACAGGATCAGCCTGTCGTTTGCGAGCGCTTGACAGTCGATCGATCCCGTCCGGTCGCGACCGGATTTGAGTTCGGCGACGCGGGCCTCGTCGATGTCGAAGCCGACGACGGAGAAGCCGGCACTTGCGAAGGCCGCGGCCACCGGAAGGCCGACATAGCCGAGGCCGATGACAGAGAGGTGCCAACGGCGAGGATCAGACGTCATAATAGCTCCGATACCAGTCGACGAACGCCTTGACGCCGGTTTCCACCGGCGTTGCCGGCTTGAACCCGGTGGCAGTCTCAAGATCGCGCGTGTCCGCCCATGTGGCTGCCACGTCGCCCGGCTGCATCGGCATCAGGTTGCGGATCGCAGGCTTGCCGAGGGCTTTCTCGATCGCCTCGAGATAGACCATGAGCTGGACCGGCTGGGAGTTGCCGATGTTGAAAATACGATAGGGGGCCGAACTGACCGCCGGGTCCAGCGCTTCCGGATCCCAGTTTTCACAAGGGGATGCGGGCTTTTCCGCAATGCGCACAATGCCTTCGACGATATCATCGATGAAGGTGAAATCGCGCACCATATCGCCGTTGTTGTAGAGATCGACGGGCTCGCCGGCAAGGATCGCCTTGGTGAACTTGAACAGCGCCATGTCCGGCCGGCCCCACGGTCCGTAGACGGTGAAAAAGCGCAGTCCCGTCAGCGGAATCCGGAAGAGATGCGCATAGGAATGCGCCATCGCCTCGTTGGCCTTCTTCGTGGCCGCGTAAAAGGAGACAGGGTGATTGCCGCCGCGATGTTCGCTGAGGGGCATGGCACCGTCGAGGCCGTAGACCGAGGAGGTGGAGGCGAAGACGACATGCGCCGGCTGGTGGGCGCGAGCGGCTTCCAGAATGGAGAGAAAGCCGGTGATGTTTGAATCGACGTAGGCCTGCGGCGCTTCCAGCGAGTAGCGGACGCCCGCCTGCGCGGCCAGATGAATGACGCGGTCCGGCTTGTGCCGTTCGAAGAGGGACAACACCTTGTCGCGCTCTTCCAGCGATATCCGTTCCTCGATGAAGTTGTCGCTTGCCTTGAGGCGGGCAAGACGCGCTTCCTTCAGGGCCGGGTCGTAATAGCCGTTGAGATTGTCGAGACCGATGACGGTTTCTCCCGTCGAAAGCAGTCTTTTGGCCACGTGGTAGCCAATGAAACCGGCCGAGCCGGTTACCAGTACGCGTGCCATTCGAGCGAAGCTCCCGTCGATCCTGAATTTGTTTCCGGCGATCGAATTGGCTCGACTCGATCGCAAAGTGCCTGCCCGTGCAGGGGCCGGGGCGCATTGATGTGCCCTGGGCTCATCCCGATCGCGGGTTCGGACCGCATCGACCTATGCCGAGACTCGCCGAAAAATCAACGTCTGATGGTGACCGTGGATGGGGCGATACGCTAGGCGAGGATCTTGTTCCGGAAGACCCGCTCCAGAACGAGGGCAAGGAACAACCCGCCGAATGTGAAGGACAGCACGTAATCGACATTCACGAACGTGCTTTGAAAACCCGGAAAGAAGCCAGAGCGCAGCCATTCGATGCAATGCATCATCGGGTTCCAGGAGAGCACGGTGCGCACCTCGTTGGGCATGGAATCCGCCACGAAGAAGATGCCCGACAGGATGAACAGGGGGCGCGAGATGACACCCCAGATCTGCTCCCAGGCATGAAAATACGACATGATCACGCAGTTGATGATGCCGACGTTGAATCCCATGATCGCGAGCAACAGGAAGGGGATGATCACGTTGATCCAGTCCGCGTGCGGCATGGCTTTGTAGACAAAGCTGTGGGTGCCGACGATGATGGCGAAGATCGTGATCTGGGTGAGCGTTTCAAGGACCGCGCGCGAGACGAACGTATCGATCGGCTTGATGATCGGGAAGAACAGCAGCGGCTTGTTCTGCCTTATTGCGGTGCGCACCACGTTGCCGGTGTCCTTGAACGCCGAAAACGGCACGAGGCCCGTCGAAAAGAAGAGAACGAAGCTGTCGCCGACCGGCGGCACGTGCGATCCCATCGCCATGAAGATCATCGACATCATCAGCACCCAGCCGAGCGGTTCGACGAGCGCCCAGACATAACTGAGCTTCTGTTCGCCAAACTTTGAGCGCATTTCGCGCAAGACCATCGATGACGTGTTGCGAACGAAGATCTCTAGGGGTGAGCCAAGGCTGTTCATCGATTGTATGCGCTCGATCGGGTTGGTCGGTGCGGTCGTGATCGCTTTTGCGGGGCCAGTTTACACCATCCCGCGTGGCGAAATGGAAACCCTTTTCGCCGTGCTTCGCCCTCCATGCCATTGCGCAGCTGAGGGCTGCGCGGTATCAGTCCGGGCGTCGCGACGCGCACGCACGATATGCAGTCATGAAAGGCAGACTTGTGACGCACTGCAATGCCACCGTCGAGATCGGATCCGTCCGTTTTTCGAACACTCTTCCGCTCTCGCTGATCTGCGGTCCGTGTCAGATGGAAAGCCGCGATCACGCCATGGAAATGGCCTCCGCGATCAAGGAGATCGCCGAAAGTCTGGGCATGGGCCTCGTTTTCAAGACGTCCTTTGACAAGGCCAATCGCACCAGCCTTACCGGCGCCAGGGGGCTTGGCTTCGAAAAGGCGATGCCCGTTTTCGCCGAAATCAAGGAAACGCTGGGCCTGCCGGTTCTCACCGACGTTCACGAGCCCGAGCAATGCGCGGCGGTTGCCGAAGTTGTCGACGTGCTGCAGATCCCGGCCTTCCTCTGCAGGCAGACCGACCTTTTGGTCGCCGCAGCGAAGACAGGACGCGTGATCAACGTCAAGAAAGGCCAGTTCCTCGCCCCATGGGACATGCGCAACGTGGTCGCGAAACTGGTCGGTTCCGGTAATCCGAACGTGCTGCAGACCGAGCGCGGGGCGAGTTTCGGATACAACACGCTCGTATCCGACATGCGGGCGCTGCCGATCATGGCGCAGAACGGCGCACCCGTTATTTTCGACGCGACTCACTCGGTCCAGCAGCCGGGCGGGCAGGGGGCATCGTCGGGCGGGCAGCGCGAGTTCGTCCCGGTACTGGCGCGCGCTGCCGCGGCCGTCGGCGTCGCCGGCGTCTTCATCGAGACGCATCAGGATCCGGACAAGGCTCCCTCGGACGGCCCCAACATGGTGCCGCTCCATGAATTGAAGGACCTGCTCAAGACGCTGCAGGCGCTCGACGGGGTCGCCAAGGCGACCGTCTAGCGCGCGGGCTGGCGAGCGGGCCCGCCAGGCTGCGCTCGCAGCCTGGCGCATTGTTTCAGCCTCCATGCGGGGCGTAAAATCGTACCAATCCCCTGGGGGTTTTCATGCGCGTGACGATGATTGGAACCGGCTATGTTGGTCTGGTTTCCGGCGTGTGCTTCTCCGAGTTCGGTTTCGACGTGACCTGCGTCGACATCGACGAAACGAAGATTGCAACACTCAACGAACTTAAATCGCCGATCTACGAGCCCGGTCTCGATGAACTGATCGAACGCAACTACAAGGCCGGCCGGCTCACCTTCACCACGGATTTCGACAAGGCAGTGGCCGAGGCCGATGTGGTCTTCGTGGCTGTCGGAACGCCGTCCCGGCGCGGCGATGGCGAGGCGGACCTCAGCTATGTGTTCGAGGCCGCAAAGCGCATCGCCCACGCCATGCGCCCCGAGACGGTGATCGTCATCAAGTCGACTGTCGTCGTGGGAACCTGCCGCAAGGTGCACGATATCATCGCCGCCGAACGCCCCGGCGTCGCCTTCTCGATCGCTTCAAACCCGGAATTCCTGCGCGAGGGGTCCGCGATCGAGGATTTCATGCGGCCCGACCGGGTCATCGTCGGCGTCGAGGACGAGCGCGGCGAAAAGGCTCTTCGCCATCTCTACCGGCCGCTTTACCTGCGCGAAACGCCGATCATGGTGACCTCGCTGGAAAATGCCGAGATCACCAAATACGCGGCCAATGCCTTCCTGGCGATGAAGATCACCTTCATCAACGAGATCGCAAACCTGTGCGAGAAGGTTGGCGGCGACGTGCAGCAGATCGCTACCGGCATCGGTCTCGACAAGCGCATCGGGCCAAAATTCCTTCATGCCGGACCCGGCTACGGCGGCTCGTGCTTTCCCAAGGACACCAATGCGTTCGCCGCCACGGGCCGCAAGGCGGGAGCGCCGCAGCTTCTGGTGGAGACGACGATCGAGGTCAACGAGGCCCGCAAGCGTGCCATGGCCGATCGCATCCTGGAGGCGCTGGGCCCCAACCCGGCCGGCAAGGCCGTCGGTGTTCTCGGCATTGCCTTCAAGCCGAACACCGACGACGTCCGTGACGCGCCGAGCCTCGTTATCGTCCCGCGGCTCGTCGGTGCCGGCGTGAAGGTTCGCGCGCACGATCCGGAAGCGCGCGAGCAGGCTACGCCGCTGTTGCCCGGCCTGGAGTGGTGCGATCAGCCCTACGATGTCGCAAGGGATGCCGATGTCATCGTCGTGTTGACGGAGTGGAACGTCTATCGCGGCCTTGATCTCAGGCGCATAGCTGCGGCCATGGCGGGCAAGACGATCGTCGACCTGCGCAACATCTATCGTCCTCAGGACGTGGAAGATGCGGGGCTCGGCTACGTGAGCGTCGGCAAGAAAGGCATGTCCAGCGCTTGCTGACATGGCACCGATGAGGATCGGGCGGTCGGTCTTGCGACCGCCTCTGCGAACGGAATGCCGGCGACGTCAGGACGTCGGAGAGGCTTTAGGAACGGGAGTGCTTCATGACCGCTATCATCGATATTATCGGCCGCGAGATCCTCGACAGCCGCGGAAATCCGACCGTCGAGGTTGACGTCCTGCTGGAAGACGGCAGCAAGGGCCGGGCGGCTGTGCCGTCCGGGGCATCCACGGGCGTGCACGAAGCGGTCGAGCTGCGCGACGGCGGGGACCGCTACGGCGGCAAGGGCGTTCGCAACGCCGTCGAAGCCGTATCCGGTGAGATCTTCGAAGCGTTGATCGGCATGGATGCGGAGGTGCAGGTCGCGGTCGACGAAACGATGATCGATCTCGACGGAACCGCCAACAAGAGCCGGCTGGGCGCCAATGCGATCCTCGGCGTTTCGCTCGCGGTCGCCAAGGCGGCGGCCGAGGCGAGCGGGCTGCCGCTCTATCGCTATGTGGGCGGCACCGGTGCGCGGATCCTGCCTGTGCCGATGATGAACATCATCAACGGCGGCGTGCACGCCGACAATCCGATCGACTTCCAGGAATTCATGATCATGCCCGTCGGCGCCGACAGCATTGCGGAAGCCGTGCGCATGGGGGCGGAGGTCTTCCACACGCTGAAGAAGTCGCTGAAGGACGCCGGGCACAACACCAACGTGGGCGACGAGGGCGGTTTCGCGCCTGGGCTTGCCTCGGCCGACGAGGCCATCGGTTTCATCCTGAAGGCGATCGAGAAGGCCGGTTACACGCCGGGCGACGATATCTGCCTCGCGCTCGATCCGGCCTCCAGCGAGTTCTTCAAGGATGGCAAGTACCATCTGACAGGCGAGGGCAAGGTTCTGGCCCCGCAGGAGATGGCGGCCGTCTACGCCGACCTTGCCAAGCGCTATCCGATCATCTCGATCGAGGACGGCATGGCGGAAGACGACTGGGAAGGCTGGAAGGCCCTGACCGACATGGTCGGCGACAAGGTGCAACTGGTGGGCGACGATCTGTTCGTCACCAATTCCGAGCGCCTGCGCCAGGGCATCGAGAAGGGGGTCGCCAATTCCATCCTGATCAAGGTGAACCAGATCGGATCGCTGACGGAGACGCTGGACGCGATCCACACCGCGCACACCGCCGGCTACACGGCCGTCATGTCGCACCGTTCGGGCGAGACCGAGGACTCGACCATCGCCGATCTCGCCGTCGCGACCAATTGCGGGCAGATCAAGACCGGCTCTCTGGCACGCTCCGACCGGCTGGCCAAGTACAACCAGCTTATCCGGATCGAAGAAGAACTCGGCGCACAGGCCCGCTTCGCAGGCCGCTCGGTCCGCAAAAGCTGAGCACGGACGGGCGTCGAGCGCGTTCCCGCAGGGATGCCGGCCATCACATCGCGCTGGTGGCCGGTTCCCTGCTGGAGGACGCCGCTGCCGCCGCATTGCGGATCGCAGCCGCAAGGTTTTCCGGCGTTTCCGCTCCCATCAGCGCGTATTTTCCGTCGATGATGAAGCACGGAACACCCGTAACGCCCATGCGATGCGCCGTCTCGATCTCGGCCTGGGTCTCGGCGACGTCGGCGTCACTGTTCAGGAGTTCGGTAACGAGCTGCGCATCCATGCCGACCTCGCCCGCAAGTGCGATAAGGCCTTCGCGCCGGGTCAGGTCTATCCCTTCGAGGAAGTAGGCGGAAAACAGCCGCTCCACCAAGGCGTCCTGTTTGCCATCGTGGCGTGCCCATCGCACGAGCCTGTGGCAGTCGAGCGTGTTGGGAGAGCGGGCGATGCGGTCGAAGGCAAAAGTGATGCCGCTGTCCCGGCCTGCGGCGCTGATCCTGGCATAAATTGCCTGCGCGCGTTCCTCGCCGCCGAACTTCTCGCGAAGATAAAGCGCGCGATCCTTTCCGTCTGCAGGGAGGCTCGGGTCCAGCTGATAGGGGCGCCAGCGAACGTCCAGCGGCACCTCCACGAGCGTGCGGGCTTCCTCAAGCCGTCGTTTGCCGATGTAGCACCATGGACACATGATGTCCGAGATGACGTCGATCGTAAGCGTATGTCCGTGCATGCCGGAGCTCCCTTGGCATGGCTCTGGGCCGTTGCTTGCTCTCTCCTCCCGGCGTCATGTCTCGTTCTTTGTTGGCGAGATTATCGCATCTTTCGAACAATCTAGTGACTCGCGGCGCTCTGCCAATCCGGGTAAACGCAGTTTCGCAGCACGAATGATTGATGTGAGTGAGCCGTATCGCCGCGCCGCCCGGAATTATCGGGAGCGCCAGCGAGGCCGATTGCATCGCGTTGGAGCGATAACATGTTCATTAAAATGGAGTTTATGCCGCCGGGTCGAAAACCGTGACCCTTGCGGAGGCATCTAGCCGCAGGGGCGACGCACCGTTGTCGAGCGAGATCGGTGTGTTGCGAATTATCCCGCGGATGCGGCCGAGGGTGCGTTCCGTGTCTTCGGCACTGCTGTCTGGAAAGACCGTGACGAGGCCGCTGTCCTGAACGATCAGGGTCAGATCCTCGATACGGACCAGGCGCCGGATCAGCCTCAGCAACGGTCTATGAACCTCAAGTGCCTGCGCTGCGCTCAAGGTGCCGCAGTCGGCTTCGATCACCAGTCTGGTGACCGTCAGCGTCGCGTTCCGACGCGTCGCGGTCACGCTGGCGTGCTCAAGGTAACGTTGGAAGGTGCTCGCGGGAATGGTGCCGTCCGCTCCTGTCAGCGCATCCTGGCTGCGTAGAAGCATCTCCTGGGTCTGATGATCGAGGCGTCGCGTGCGGATGGCGCATGTCAACCGGACGAGCAGATCCGCGCGGGACGCTCGCAGGCTCACGACGTCGCTGGCGTGAGCCGCATAGGCCCGCTCCGCCATCGCCTTGTCGAAGTCTTCGGCGAGCACGATAATGGGCAGATCGTGGTGGACCGGATTGGACCGCAACAGCTGCAGCGTGTCGATTGCCTCGAACGGTGCCTGGTCGAGGACAACCGCGTCAAACGCCTGCCAGCCGAGATAGAGATTGGCCATGTCCGCTGTAAGGGCGGCGACGGTGTGAACCTCGGCGCCGAGAATGGATTCGATCTGGGAAAAACGGCCTCGGGTTCCGACCACCAGAATGGAGGGTCGGTCGCTGATCTGGTCGCAGGTCTCGTCTCCGGCCTGATCGCCGGGGATCTGCATGACGGGCGGGGCAACGGCGATGCCGGCCTCGCGCAGGGCGACAAGGCGAACAGCGACCTCGGCCTCCCTGGCTTTTGCGCGATTGAGCGAGCCGATCTGCCGAATAACGGCGGCAGGCGGTACCGGGTGGGTGAGAATTGCATCCGCGCGGATCGCCGCGACATCGGCGAAGGAACGGGAGGCGAGACAGACAAGCGGAATGTTTCTGTCGCCGATCGCCCGCTCGGCCGCCTCGATCCGGGAGACCAAATCCTCGTCCGACATGCCGGAGCAGTCGGCGACGACCGCGAGAATAATGGTGCTGTCGCGCAGAATGTCGTTGAGATCGGCTGGATCCGAACACGGATGCAACCGCTCGACCTCGCCGCGCAAGGCCTCCCGGAAACGCTCATCGCTGTCTGAAGCGGCATGCAGAGCTACGACTGTGCCCGTCAGCGACATCTCGCTCTTGCCCCGTCCTGTTCAACCCGGGCACAACCTGTCACCGGGCGATTAAGATGGGGCTAATAACGGGGCGCGGTGCGCGATGACTCTCCAACAGGAAAACGATCCTCCGTACGCCGATGGATCCGCACCCTAGATGGCTGTCCGCACCTCATGAAGCTGGACTTCCAGCGCCTTTCTGTTGACGAAGCCGTTGTCGGAGCGCGGGATCATATCGACCTCGACGAAACCTGCCGGTCGTCCCTGAAGGCCTATCTTGCGATCGGCGAGATAATTTTCGAAACCGGTCCGGTCGAAGGGCCTGGCGGACTTGCGCACGAGCGCTGCGTAGAGCCGTGTTCCCAGAACCGGATCCTCGGTCAGAAAGGCGGCTGCATCCTCGATCTCTTCGTATTCCCGGTAGAGCGCGTCGAGCGCGGCAAGGTCGAGGCTGACGCCTCCCACCAGGCCCGAATTGCCGAGGAACGGATTGACGTCGATATGCGTGATGCAATGCGCCTCGCCGAGCCCAATCAGCCGAGTGCGCAGAAAACCGTCGGCGGCGTCGGGCCAGTCTTCACGAGGCGCGCCCGGCCAGCCGCACTCGGGCACCATGGCGCCACGCACCAGCAGGCTGGCGGCGCCTGAACCGCGTGAGGCGCCACCGTCCGGGGTATCGAGCTTCAGTTCCGCAACCGAGATGCCACCCGCACCCTGACTGAGGCCGAGCGGCAGGGTTTGCACGTAGCTTGCTCCCTCACGCCGCTGCGCAATGGCCGCGAATTCCTGGATCAGCGTGACGTCGACAACGGTGTGGCCGGAAACGGGCTCCCCTTGCCGCTCCATGCCGGACTGCCAGACGGCGGCCAGGGTTGTGGGCGAGGTCAGGCGCTTCGCGGTGCTTGCCGCGAGCTGCCCCGGCACGACGACCAGATCCGCCTCCACGCTGGTTGCATGGCGGGTCATTCCGGAAAGGTTCTCGGGGTGATGGAGGTGCAGGGTGCCGGCCGCAAGAAGCCAGGGCACGAGACCGCATCCGAGCCCCGCGAGCCCCGTCATCGAATAGGGCAGAAGAATGCGCGCACCGTCGCCAATGCGACTTTCCAGCATGGTTGCGAGCCCGGCGGCCACCCAGTGATTGTGCGTGCGCGGGACGGGAAGAGGGCGCCCGGAGGCTCCCACCGTCCATGTCAGCGTCGCCAGATGGTCCGCAGCCTTTTCGCCCCGGACGATGTCGGCCGGAGGAATTTCGTCGCCGACCTCGGCAAGAACCGTTGAGAGGGAAATCAGCCCATCGGGCAGATCGTCGCCGAGGCCGAGCACGTAGCGCAGGCCGAAGACCTCCACTGCGGCATCGCGCATCCAGTCGGCCGCCGCCGCTCCCTCCAGCCGGTCGGTGGTGATCACCGCCTTGGCGCCCACTGTGGAAAGAGCGTCCGCGATCTCGCGTCCGCGCCAGACGAGCGGGATCGGCGAAACGATGAGGCCGGCGCGCAGAGCCGCCAGGATGATGACAGCCGCATCGGTCGTGTTCGGCAGTTGCAGGCCGATGACGCTGTCGGGCGCAAGCCCGAGCGCCTTGAACAGACCGGCAAGACGGGAAATCTCCTGGTCCGCCTCCTGATAGGTCAGGCTGCGCGCCGCGCCGCTTGTCCACGTGGCGCGGTTCGGCTCATCGACGAGCGCAATCCTGTCGGGATGCTTCTTGGCCGTCTTGCGGAACAGCGCGTCGAGCGCCACCCGGCCCCAGACGCCGGAGGCGTGATTGCGCTCGATCGTCGACGCGGACGAGAGGATCATGCGCCCCTCCTCAACAATGGGTTTGCGCTCATTGAACCGTGTCATCATGCCACCAGGTGTCCAGGCGATAGCCCGTTAGCGGGGTGATCTCGGTCGGTACGATGCGACGCCATCTGGCGATCCAGTCGGCGGGCAGATGAAAGAGCGGCACGGCATAGGACCCCGAGATCAGCACCCGGTCCAGTGCACGCACGGCAGTCACGAAATCCTCGCGCGTGCGTGCGTTCAGCAGCGCGGCGATCATCGCATCGAGCGCCGGTTCGCGCGCGCCGGCGAAATTGAACGAGCCTTCCTCGTCCGCGCTCGCAACGGACCAGCGCAGCGTCTGCTCGTTGCCGGGCGAGAGCGACGCGGTCCATGTCGCCACCGTCATGTCGTAGTCAAAGGCGATCCGCCGCCGCTCGTACTGCGCGGAATCGACCGTTCGCACGGAGACCTCGATGCCGATCCGCTTGAGCGTGCGGGCGTAGGAAAGCGCCAGCCGCTCCTCGTCGGATGATCGCGTCAGGATTTCGAAGGACAACGGCTGACCGGTCTCCTGATTGACCATCGTCCCGTTCGAGATGGTCCAGCCGGCCTCGTGCAGCATCTTGACGGCGCGCGCGAGCGGGGCCCGGTCGGTTCCGCTGCCGTCGGTGTGCGGCGGATGCCAGGTGCCGTTCATCACATCCGGCTGCACGGCATCGGGGAACGGGGCGAGCAGGGTTTTTTCCGCCGCGGAGGCGGGGCGCCCGATCGCGGAAAGGTCGGATCCGTCGAAATAGCCTTCGGTGCGCTTGTAGAGCCCGAAGTAGAGATTCTTGTTCACCCACTCGAAATCGAAAAGCTGCACGAGAGCGCGGCGCACGCGGACATCGGCGAAGATCGGCCGCCGCGTGTTGAAGACGAAGCCTGTCATTCCCGCAGGCTGGTTGTTGGTAAAGCTCTGCTTGACCACGTCGCTCTTCTCAACGGCCGGAAAGTCGTAGCTCTGGGCCCAGCGCTTGGGGTCGGTCTCGATCAGCAGGTCGACGATGCCCTTCTTGAAGGCCTCGAAGAGCGAATTGCGATCGCGGAAATATTCGAATCGGATCTCGTCGAAATTGTCGTGCCCGATCTTTGCCGGCACCTTCGCGCCCCAGTAGTCCGGATTGCGCTTGAACACGATGGAACTGCCCGGATCGACCTTGGCAACCGTGTAGGGGCCGGAGCCGACAGGAATGTCCAGCGAGGATTTGTCGAAGGTCGCGGGATCGATCGCGTGTTGCGGCAGGATGGGGGCGAGACCGATCAGCAGCGGCAGTTCCCGGTCCTTGCCATCTTCGAAGATGAGCCGCACGGTGCGCGCGTCACGGCTTTCCATGCGCACGATCTTGCGAAACCAGGTGCGGTAGTGCGGCCGGCCGGAATCGCGCAGCAGCGCCAGCGAGAAGATCACGTCCTCGGCGGTAACCGGAGTGCCGTCGGAGAATCTGGCTTCCTTGCGCAGCCGGAATTCGACCCAGTCGCGTTCCGGTGGTGTTTCCACGCTTTCTGCAAGCAGTCCGTAGACGGTGAAGGGTTCGTCGCGGTTGCGGACCAGAAGGCTCTCGTAGACGTTGTTTCCGAACTGGATATCCCACAGTCCGCGCGCCGCTACACCCTTGATGATGAAGGGGTTGAGGCTGTCGAACGTGCCCTGGACGCCATAGGTGATGCTTCCGCCCTTCGGTGCCTGCGGATTGACGTATGGAAAATGCGTAAAGCCGGCGGGCAGCGCCGGTTCGCCGTGCATCGCAAGACCTTCGGCTGGAGCGGCATGGCCCGGCAGCACGGCAAGTCCGCAGAAGAGCACGGCGATCAGGGCAAGCAGCAGGAGAGGCAGGGTGCTTGAATGCGGGCCGGGCACTTCTGTGGCCAGCGATGTTTGTGTGGCCAGCGACGTTTGGCCCGGGCGCGGCCGCCGCACCCTGTACGCGAAAGCATTTACCATAAACAGCGTCGCCGTCATGTCTAACGCACGGTCTTCTGCCCGGAGGACCGGGTATAGACCGGCGATCTGCGAAAAAAGCGTTGATTCTGACGCTCATCCTATCACACAAGGAGGCCGCCCGGTCCTTCGTAGTAGTCAGAATGACTGGCAATTGATGGAGTGAGCCGTTATTCATGCGGCGCAGGACAAGGGCAGTCACCGTCTCGCCGCAATTGCCGGCGATGGAGGGCCCAGGATTTTGGGGCGGTCCCGCTGAGCGGGGACCGGACGGGACGGCCCGCCGGGAAACAGGGAAGCAAGGACGAATTCGTATGGCCAATAGGTACTCCGGAGTTCGAGCCGTGGCGCAGGGAGCGTTCGCCGCGCTGGCCGTGCTCGGCTTCACCACCATCGCATCGGCGCAGTCCTCGGACGCGCCTGCGGCTCAACCCGGCGCCGAGTCCGCTTGGACGAAGGTTTGTAACACCGATCCCAAGAGCAAGAAAAAGATCTGCATGACTTTGCAGAACAAGGCGACCGACACCGGTCAGCTGCTCGCTCAGGTCGCCATTCGCGAGATCGAAGGCGAGGATCGCAAGTCGATGGCGGTTATCGTTCCGCCGGGAATGCTCATCCAGCCGGGCCTGCGCGTGCAGATCGATGGCGGCCAGCAGAAGGCCGGCAAGTACAACATCTGCTTCTCCAACGGCTGCGTCGGCGAGTTCCTGATCGATGATGCGTTCATCGATGCCCTGAAGAAGGGCAACAACCTCGTTCTGACGACGCTGAACCAGCAGAACAAGCCCGTGCAGCTGGAGCTGACGCTCGTCGGCTTCACCAAGGTTTATGAAGGCGCCGGCCTGAGCCCGCAGGATCTTCAGGCCAAGCAGGAAAAACTGCAGCAGGAGCTTCAGAAGCGCGCCGAAGACGCCCGTCAGAAGCTGATCGAGCAGCAGAAGAAGGCGACCCAGTCCGAGTGATCTCGGACCATCGGGGTTCTTGAAGACAAGAAAACGGCGGCGGTCCGAACGGGACCGCCGCCGTTTTCGTTTGTTGGTTATCTGAGGGCGGAGAGAACCGTCAGCCGCGCGCCGCGTTGAAGGCGGCGAAGCCGCGCTCCAGATCGGCCATCAGGTCGGCGGGATCCTCAAGGCCGATGTGCAGGCGCAGCAGCGCGCCCTCGGCATCCCAGCTGGTCGCGGTGCGGATCGACTTCGGCCGCGGCCAGGTGAGCAGGCTTTCAAAGCCGCCCCACGAATAGCCGAGCCCGAACATCTCCAGGGCATTGATGAAGGCCTCGACCGCCGCGTCCGGGGCGGGGGCGAGCTCCACCGCGAACAGGCCGCTCGCTCCATCGAAGTCCCGCTTCCAGATGTCGTGACCGGGCGCGCCGGGAAGGGCCGGGTAGAGGACGCGGGCGACGTCGTCCCTGCGCGACAGCCAGTCGGCCACCTGCAGCGCATTCTTCATGTGCCGCTCCAGCCGCACGCCCATCGTGCGCAATCCACGCAGGGCGAGGTAAATATCGTCCGGCCCCACGCACATGCCCATGTCGCCGTGCGTCTTCTCCAGTGCCTTCCACGCCCGTTCACTGGCGGCAATGGTTCCGATCATCACGTCGGAATGGCCGACGATGTACTTGGTGCCGGCCTGGATCGACAGATCGACCCCATGCTCGATCGGCTTGAAGTAGAGGGGAGAGGCCCAGGTGTTGTCGTTGAGGACGATCGCGTCGCGCTTGTGGGCCATCTCCGCAATCGCGGGAATGTCCTGCATCTCGAACGTGAGGGAGCCGGGCGCCTCGGTGAAGACGGCACGCGTCTCGGGCCGGAAGGCCGCTTCAAGGGCGTCGAGATCGGTCGGATCGTAGTAGCTGACGGAAACGCCGAAGCGAGCCAGCACCGAATTGCAGAAATTGCGGCACGGCCCGTAGACGGAATCCGCCACGAGAAGGTGGTCGCCGGCCGACAGGCACGACTGCAGCGCAACGGCGATGGCGGCAAGGCCCGACGGGGCAAGGCGTGTACCGGCCGCCCCTTCCAGCGTCGTCACCGCTTCTTCGAGCGCGTCCGACGTCGGCGTGCCGCGCCGGGCATAGGTATAGCGCTGGCCGCCGGTGGACATCGTCTCGATATCGGGGAACAGGACGGTAGAGGCATGAATGACGGGCGGATTGACGAAGCCATGGTTTTCCGCCGGATGGCGCCCGACATGGGCGAGCAGGGTGTCGGGATTTGTCTGAGTGTCTGGCTTTTTCTTGGTCATGTTCACGTTCTGTGCAAATGCAAATGGATGTTGTTTGGGCAGATGTGACGGGTCTGGAGACCGAGGCGGGAGGATGCTCTTGACCGAACTTTCCAAATGTCCTCGAATAAGTCCTTGGGGCGAATACAACCGCGCCGTATGGGTGGAGAAGGTCGTACAGGCAAGCGGGCTCGTTCTGATTGTAAGAGTTTATACTTATTCGCCCCCAATACGCTAACGCATCAACCGGGCAACAGAAAAGGCTTCAATCGATGACCAATAAATTTTTGCCGCTCGTCTTGGGAGCGGCGCTTGGAATGGCCGTTACGGCCGCCAGCGGCGCAACGCTGGACGATGTCAAGGCGAAGGGGTTCGTTCAGTGCGGCATGAGCCAGGGGTTGCCTGGCTTCTCCAATCCCGATTCCAGCGGCAACTGGTCCGGCCTCGACGTGGACTTCTGCAAGGCCATGGCCGCCGCGATCTTTGGCGACGCGTCCGCCGCGAAGTACACGCCGCTCTCCGCCAAGGAACGCTTCACCGCGTTGCAGTCGGGTGAAATCGACGTGCTGCCGCGCAACACGACCTGGACGATGACCCGCGACACCACGCTGGGTCTGAACTTCGTCGGCGTGAACTACTATGACGGCCAGGGCTTCATGGTCCGCAAGGCTCTCGGCGTGTCCTCGGCGCTGGAACTCTCCGGCGCCTCGATCTGCACCAACACGGGCACGACGACGGAACTCAACGTCGCCGACTATTTCCGTGCCAACAACATGCCCTACGAAATCGTGGCATTCGAAAAGTCGGATGAAGTCGTGCAGGCCTATGATTCCGGCCGCTGCGACGTCTATACGACCGATGCCTCGGGCCTTTACGCCCAGCGCCTGAAGCTGACCAATCCGGACGAGCACATGGTGCTGCCGGAAATCATCTCCAAGGAGCCGCTCGGGCCCGTCGTGCGTCAGGGCGACGACCAGTGGTTCAACATTGCCAAGTGGACGCTCTTCGCGATGGTCAACGCGGAGGAACTCGGCGTGACGAAGGCCAATGTCGACGAGATGAAGTCGTCCGACAATCCGGCGATCAAGCGGCTGCTCGGTCTTGAGGGGTCCTTCGGCGAGAACCTCGGTCTGTCGAACGACTGGGCCTACAACATCATCAAGGCCGTGGGCAATTACGGCGAGAGCTTCGACAACAATGTCGGGCCCAAGACGCCGCTCGGCATTTCCCGAGGCCTCAATGCGCTGTGGTCCAAGGGCGGGATCATGTACGCCCCGCCGATCCGCTAGCGGTTCTTCGCGCCCGGCCGGAAGCCAACCGGCCGGGCGTCTCGTATCCGGGCACACGTCAAGCAAGCTGGGCTGATGGGGGGCGGTCGCGAATGCGGCCGGGCACCCTTTGGGATGGCGTATGCCGAATTGCGGGAGCACATGGCCGGCCGCAACCTCATTCGGGGCGGGGCGGGGCGGGGTGGAGCGGCCAAGGAAGCGATGAGGAAGGCCGGTTGAGCGGCGCCCGGCGGCAGTCTCCCTGTCGATCGACATGACGTGGAAACGCCGTCGCAGCAAATGGGCGAGAACAATGGCTATTCAGGAGCATTCTTCGACGGATTTTCCGTCGAGTGGATCCGTCTTGTATGATCCGCGAATTCGAAGCGTATTCTATCAGCTGGTGGTGGTTTTGATCGTCGTCGCCCTCGGGTGGGAGATCATTTCCAATACGCTCGCCAACCTGGAGCGACAGAGCATCGCCTCAGGCTTCGGCTTTCTCCAAGACACGGCCGGCTTCGGCATCATTCAGACGCTGATCCACTACACGGAGACGTCGGATTATGGCCGCGCTCTCCTCGTCGGTCTTCTGAACACGGTCCTCGTGGCGTTCATCGGCGTGGCCCTCGCGACGATCATCGGCTTTGTCGTCGGCGTCGCCAGGCTCTCCAGCAACTGGATCATTTCAAGGCTCGCCTATCTCTATATCGAGATTTTGCGGAACATCCCGCTGTTGTTGCAGATCTTCTTCTGGTACTTCGCCGTGCTGCGCGCCGTTCCCTCGCCGCGAAACAGCATCATGTTTCTCGACAGCATCTTCATCAACAATCGCGGGATCTACGGGCCGAGAACGGTCTTCGGTGAAGGCGCCCTCGCGATTGGGGTCGCGTTTCTGCTGGCCATCGCCGCCGCGATCGCCTTGCATGTCTGGGCGCGCAAGCGGCAGGAGGCCACAGGCGAGCGGTTTCCGTCGGGACTGGCGGCGCTCGGACTGATCGTCGGCCTGCCGCTCGTCGCCTTCTTTGGGGCCGGCATGCCGGTGTCCATCGAGTATCCGCAGCTGCGCGGCTTCAATTTCGTCGGTGGACTGCAGCTCACGCCGGAATTCGTGGCGCTGTGCCTGGCTCTGTCGATCTACACCGCATCCTTCATCGCTGAAATCGTCCGTGCCGGCATCCTTGCGGTGAGTCACGGGCAGACGGAGGCGGCGAGCGCACTGGGGCTGCGGCCGGGCCCGACGCTTCGCCTTGTCGTCATTCCTCAGGCCATGCGGGTCATCATTCCGCCGCTGACCAGTCAGTATCTGAACCTTACCAAGAACTCGTCACTGGCGGTGGCCATCGCCTATCCCGATCTCGTCTCGGTCGGCGGCACTGTGCTCAACCAGACGGGGCAGGCGATCGAGATCATCGGAATCTGGATGATGGTCTACCTGTCGCTGAGCCTCATCACGTCGGCATTCATGAACTGGTACAACCAGCGCATGGCGCTGGTGGAACGGTAGGAGGACGCAATGGCTGCAACCGACGTTCATTACGTCCGCACCGATCTGGCTCCGGTTCTGCCGCCGCCGCGGGCGACAGGCGGCTTGCTCGGCTGGATGCGGGAGAACCTGTTCTCCTCCATCGGCAACACGATCCTGACGCTCATCGGCGTCATGATCCTGTGGCTTATTTTTGAGCCGCTTATCAGGTTCGCGCTGATCGATGCCGTATGGAGTGGGGCGAACCGCGAGGCGTGTCTTGGTCATTCAGGCGCATGCTGGCCCTACGTGGCGGACTATTTCTCGCAATTCATCTATGGCCGATATCCGGTCGACGAACGGTGGCGGGTCGATATCGTCTTTGCCGCCTTCGCCTTCGGGCTTGTGCCGATGCTCGTTCCGGCCGCGCCCTTCAAGGCCGCCAATGTGGCCTACATGCTGCTGGTGTTTCCGGTCGGCGCCTTTGTCCTGCTGACTGGCGGGCACCTGAGCGTGTCCGGCTTTCTGCTGCCGGGCTTCGTGATGGAGCCGGGGCCATTGAAATACTGGGTCGACCTCGTCCTCCTCTTCGCGATCATCGCAGGGATCACATTCGGGCTGTCCCGTGTTTCCGACAACTCGCCCGTCCGGCCTCTCGCGATCGTGGGGGCGGTCTTTCTCCTCGCGGTCGTCATCTCTTTTGTCACGCAGGTCGATTTCGGCCTGAGTGAGGTGGAGACACCGGTCTGGGGCGGGCTGCTGGTGACACTGGTCATCGCGGTCACGGGCATCGCCGCCTCCCTGCCGCTCGGGATCGTTCTGGCACTCGGGCGACGCTCGGACATGCCGATCGTCCGTCTCGTCTCGATCGTCTTCATCGAGTTCTGGCGCGGCGTGCCTCTGATCACCGTGCTGTTCATGTCGTCGGTGATGCTGCCGCTGTTCCTGCCCGAAGGGGTGACCTTCGACAAGTTGCTGAGGGCTCTCATCGGCGTGGCGCTGTTTGCCTCCGCCTACATGGCCGAGGTCGTGCGCGGCGGTCTGCAGGCGATCCCGAGAGGGCAATACGAAGGCGCCCAAGCGCTGGGACTACGCTACTGGCAGATGATGGGGCTCATCATTATGCCGCAGGCCCTGAAGCTGGTCATTCCCGGTATCGTGAATACTTTCATCGGGCTGTTCAAGGACACCACGCTGGTGCTAATCATCGGGCTGTTCGATCTTCTGGGCCAGATCCAGTCGTCCTATACCGATCCGACCTGGGCGACGCCGACGCAAAGTCATACCGGTTATCTTTTCGCGGCGGCGATCTACTGGACTTTCTGCTTCTCGATGTCGCGCTATTCCATATTCATGGAAAAGCGGCTGCACACCGGGCACAAGAGATAACGGCCGGCGGGCCGGCAACCAACCTTTGAGGGTGAACACATGAGTGAAACGGCAGCCATGACCGCCGACGCCAAGCCGAAGATGGAAGTGTCCGAAACGGATGTCGCCATCGAGATCATCGGAATGAACAAGTGGTATGGCGATTTCCACGTCCTGAAGGACATCAACCTGAAAGTGATGCGGGGCGAGCGGATCGTCGTCTGCGGGCCGTCGGGCTCCGGCAAGTCGACCATGATCCGCTGCATCAATCGTCTCGAAGAGCACCAGAAGGGTCAGATCATCGTCGACGGGATCGAGCTCACCAACGACCTGAAGCGGATCGACGAGATCCGCCGCGAGGTTGGCATGGTGTTCCAGCACTTCAATCTCTTCCCGCACCTGACGATCCTGGAAAACTGCACGCTCGCCCCGATCTGGGTGCGCAAGATGCCGAAGAAGCAGGCGGAAGAGGTCGCCATGCACTATTTGGAGCGGGTGAAGATCCCCGAGCAGGCGCTCAAATACCCGGGCCAGCTTTCCGGCGGCCAGCAGCAGCGCGTGGCCATCGCCCGCTCGCTGTGCATGAACCCGCGCATCATGCTGTTCGACGAGCCGACATCGGCGCTCGATCCGGAAATGATCAAGGAGGTGCTCGACGTGATGGTGGGCCTGGCGGAAGAGGGCATGACCATGCTGTGCGTGACCCACGAAATGGGCTTTGCACGCCAGGTCGCGAACCGGGTCATCTTCATGGATGCGGGCCAGATCGTGGAAGAGAACGCCCCCGAGCCGTTCTTCACCAACCCGCAGCATGAGCGCACCCAGCTGTTCCTCAGCCAGATCCTGCACTGAGAAAGCCGCTGATAAGTCCCGATCGTATCCGGTAGATACTCAACTTCCGGATGCTCGTCTTTCGAAGACCGCTTATGCAAGTCTGCTCTTGAGTGAGTTGCATGGGGCGATTCTCAAGTTGTTTTCGAAAGGGCTGAATATGCGGTTTTTGAGGGGTGGCACGCGCGTGGTTGTCGCCGGGATTGGTATCGCGGCGGCATTTCTGCTTGCGGGATGCGTGACTGGCCGAAGTGGTCCCGATATTTCGAAATACGCTTTCATGTACACCGATTGCGTCCAGAAGAACGGTGGCAAGGTGACGTCGTTCAAAGTGAACGCAAATGGGGGGCATTCCCTCGCGTTCGACGACTTTCAGTCTGAAAACGACTATTCGGACGAGCAGTTGGCCGCCATGCGGGCATGCTACGAGCAGCGGGTCGCGGCCGCGAACTGACCGTTCCAAAGGGCTGTGTCGTCAGACCGCTCCATATCGTCGAGGCGTCAGGAGGGCCGCGTTTGCGCGGCCTTTTCCTTTGAGGCGGGAGCGCGGGTCGGCCCTGCTCCTGCGCGCCGCCCGGAACCGGGAAAAGGGGTATAGGGGGAGGCTATGGGCCTCAAAGGAAATTCGGATTAACGGCGAAGAACTTCCCTGACCGAGACTTCGGCCACGTCACGCTTGCACAAAAACAAGAGCGGACATCTTCTGGGGAGGGGATAAGTCATGCGGCTTTCGGCACGCCTTGGCGCGATGAGCCAGGAGCGGATCGTCTTTCTGATAACGATCTGCATGTTCGTGGTCTTCTCGCTGACGCTCGACAATTTTCTTGCCACCGACAACATTCTGGCACTTCTGCGCTCCGTCGCGGTCCTGGGCATTCTCGGGCTCGGAATGCTGGTGGTCGTGCTGGGGCGCGGGATCGATCTCTCCATGGTCGCCAACATGGCGATTTCGGTTGCCTGGACGATCCAGCTGGTAAGCGTCGGCATGCCGCTTGGCTGGGCGCTGACGACCGGGCTCGGTTTCTCGCTCGCCATGAGTGCGATCACCGGTGTGCTTGTCGCCTATGCCGAGATCCCGGCGATCTTCGCGACGCTCGCCATGGGAACGTTCATCTACGGTTTCGGCCGGGCGCATCTGATCACGGGTACCGACGTCGTGTACCTGCCGGCTGAATTCGACTGGGCGAGCGCGATCGGTCAGGGGAAGCTTGCCGGCATCCCGGTGCCGATCCTTCTTGCGATTGCGATGGCCATCATCGCCTACTTGTTCCTGCGGTATTCGAAGCTCGGCTGGAACATCTTCAACATCGGCGACAATCTGCCGGCGGCACGTATCACCGGCATTCCCGTGCGCCCGGTCATCGTCCTGAAATACGTGCTGAGCGGCGGGGCGGCCTATGTCGCGGGGCTGATCACGGCGACGGCCGTGCAGTCGATGAACACGCGCATGGTCAATTCCAACATGATCTATGACGTGATCCTGATCGTCGTGCTCGGCGGTGTCAGCCTGTCGGGCGGACGCGGCAGCGTGCGTAACGTCATCGTCGGCACGCTGCTCATTGGCGTGCTGGTCAACGGCATGACGATCATGGACATCCAGTACACCATCCAGAACGTCATCAAGAGCCTGATCCTGCTGGTGGCGATCGTCGCCGACAGCCTGATCAATCCGCGTGACGAACAGACCGGACAGCAGGGAGATATCTGACACGCGCGGTGCGTCCGATCGCCTTGGGAGGGGCGGGGCGTGCTTCGTCAAGCTGGCGGCCCGGCTGCACTGGGCCGCATTGGGAGGAAAGAACCATGAAATTGAATCGATTGAAGAAGCTGGCGTGTGCCGCCGTGGCCGCGCTGCCGTTGACCGTGGCCGCCGTCCACGCCCAGGAACCGAACGATCCGTTCCGCGGTCCCGCGCTTGAAGCGCTCAAGGGCAAGTGGATCGCCTATCTGCCGATTTCCGCCGGCTTCGATCTCGCCCAGGCCTGGGGCGGCGTGGTGAAGACGGAAGCCGAGCGCTACGGCATGAAGTTCACCATCCAGGATCCGAACTGGTCGACCGACGCCATGTCGCAGGGCATGACGTCGCTGATCGCGGAAAAGCCGGACGTCATCGTCACTCAGAACCCGGATACCCAGTCGCTCGCCCGCCTGATGATGCAGGCCCAGCGCCAGGGCATCACGGTCATCCAGCTCAACATGCAGGGCGCCGTCCAGACGGATGCGTTCGTCGGTCCGGATTTCATCGCGCTCGGCCGTCAGGTGGCCAACATGATGGTCTCGAAATGCGGCGGCGACAGCAATACCTCGCACAAGATCTCCATCGTGCAAGGCGTTCTGACCGGCGGCGTCTCCTACTTCCAGATCCAGGGCATCATGGAAGTGCTGAACGAACATCCCGAGATCAAGATCGTCTCCAGCCAGGCGGCCGACTGGGATGCCTCCAAGGCGCGCGCGGTGACGGAGACGGTGCTTCAGCAGAACCCCGATCTGTGCGGCATCATCGATGTCTGGGACGGGCAGGCGATCGGCACGGGCTCGGCGGTCAAGCAGGCCGGCATGTCCGACAAGGTCTATGTCGTGACCTCTGGCGGCGGCGCGAAAAGCACCTGCGATCTGCTGCGTGACGGCACCTTCTCGGCGGTCGTCAACTACGATGCTCCCGGCATGGGGCGCGATGCCTGGACCGCGATCATGGTCGCCATGCAGAATGGCGGCGGCGGCAAGATGAAGACGCAGATCTACTCGCCCAGCTTCGTGATGACGAAGGACAACGTGGACGAGGCCTCCTGCTGGAACCCGGAAAACTACGCCAAGCTGCTTCGCTAGCTTCGCAATTGCACGAGCGTTGTCGCGGGCCGGGAGGGAACAGCCCGCGGCAACGTGCGCCCCATCAGGCCATCCGGCCCATCAAAACAACAAGCACTACCACTCGGGGAGGGACGGCGCGTGTCGCTGGCAACGAACCTCAAGAAGATGCGCTATCGCTATTTTCCGGACC
This sequence comes from Breoghania sp. JC706, assembly GCF_037026715.1. Taxonomy (NCBI): domain Bacteria; kingdom Pseudomonadati; phylum Pseudomonadota; class Alphaproteobacteria; order Hyphomicrobiales; family Stappiaceae; genus Breoghania; species Breoghania sp. JC706. The sequence continues at coordinate 50,512 of NZ_JBANCG010000008.1, read as the reverse complement.
ATGTTGTCGGGGAAATGCTGTCCAAGAACTGGATCGACAACGCGATCCCGTTCACGATCATGGTCGTCGTCGTGCTGGTCTTCGGCGCGCTTCTTCCCAACTTCTACTCGGCCAGTAATCTGGGCATTCTCGGACGCCAGTACGGTGAACTGGGGCTTGTCGTGCTGGCGATGACCACCGTCATTCTCGTCGGTGGCATCGACCTGTCGGTGGGCTCCAATTTCGCCCTCGGCAACTTCCTGATGCTCTACTGTCTGAACCTGGCGCATTTGCCGGTCGGCGTCTCCGCACTGATCGTCGTCGCCGTGTGCGGTGGCGTCGGCCTTATCAACGGCCTGCTGGTCGGATACCTGCGATTGCGCGCGTTCCTGACGACGCTGGTCACATTGATCATCGTGCGCGCCGTGGTCGATCTCCTGCTGCTGGAATATGCGCAGGACATGTCGATGAGCTTCTATTCCTCGACACTGTGGGACCTGATGGGCCTTGGCGGCCTCGGCCAGATCCCGTTCAGCTTTCTCGTCCTCGCGGTCATAGCCGTTATCGGCCATATCGTGCTGAGCCGGTCCGGTCCCGGCTGGCGGCTGCTCGCCATCGGCGGCTCGCGCCGGTCCGCCTACAACATGGGCCTGCCGGTGCGGCGCATCGTGTGTTCGGCCTATGTGGTGTCGGGCATGCTGGTGGGGCTTGCCGGGATTCTCTATGCCGCGCGGCTGTCAGGCGCCGGATCCGATACCGGCATGGGGCTGGAGATTTCAGCGCTGACTGCAGCGATCCTCGGCGGCAACAGTCTCGGTGGTGGCCGAGGGTCGGTCGCCAAGGCGCTTATGGGGGCGCTGACGGTGCTGGTGCTGACCAACGGCGTCCTGCGCCTCGGGCTGAACAGCGGCTCTGGTCCGATGGTGCTGGGCCTGGCGCTTCTCTTCGCCGTTTTCATAGACGTGCGCTGGCTGAAGAACCGGCACAAGCTCTTGAACAAGGTCTACGTCTCGCCGACTCTCATGGAGATGCCCGAACCGCGTTCCACCAGCGAAGGTCCGCTCACCGTCAACGACCGGCTGAGCGATGTCGAGGTGATCGCGCTCGGCGAGGTGGAAAGCCCGGAAGACGTCATTCTCGATGAGGACGACTACCTCTATTCCGGCTCCCGCCACGGCGACATCATCCGCTACGCTCCGCCCGACTACAAAACCCACGAGGTCTACGCCCATATCGGGGGTTCGCCGCTTGGGATGAGTTTCGATCAGGATGGCAACCTGCTCGTCTGCGTCGGCGGCATGGGCCTCTATATGGTGCGCAAGGCGGATCGCAGCGTTCATCTCGTTACCGATGAGACCAACCGTTCGCTCTTTTCCGTCGTTGATGACAGTCGGCTCCGGCTTGCCGACGATCTCGACATCGCCCCCGATGGCAAGATCTATTTTTCGGAAGCCACCATCCGGTACGAGATGCACGACTGGCCGGTCGATGCGCTGGAGAGCCGGGGCAACGGCCGCATCATCTGCTACGACCCGAAGACCAGGCGCACCCGTACGCTGATCCGCAATCTGGTCTTCCCGAACGGCGTCTGCACCTCCCACGATGGCAAGTCGGTCCTGTTTGCCGAAAGCTGGGGTTGCCGGATCAACCGATACTGGCTCGAAGGCCCGAAGAAGGGCCAGCTCGAAGTCTTGCTCGACCGTCTGCCCGGCTATCCGGACAACATCAACCGGGCGTCGGATGGCACCTACTGGGTGGCGATCATGGGCATGCGTTCGCCGGCGCTCGATCTGGCGCTGCGCATGCCCTCCTTCCGCCGCCGCATGGCGCGGCGTACGGCCGCCGATCAGTGGCTTTATCCCAACCTCAACATCGGCTGCGTCGTCCGTTTCGATGACAACGGCGAGATCCTTGAATCGCTGTGGGATCGCAAGGCCGCGAACCACCCGATGATCACCTCGATGCGCGAGCACAAGGGCTGGCTCTATCTCGGCGGCATCACCAACAACCGCATCGGCCGTATTCGGCTTGAGGGCCGTGACGAGAGCTGGAGCGGCTGGTCGAGCTACTGGCGCCCAACCAGGGCCAAGGGGAGGTCCGCGGCATGACGAACGCACTCTCCCGGTTCACCGATCGGCTCTTGGGGCGCGCATCGGCCGCCGTCACCGTGCCGGCACTCGACGGCGCGCTGAAACCCAACAACGTGCTGGAGGATCTTGCCCCCGGCATTGCGGGCGAGACGCCGGACAACGTCGTCATCTGGCAAGGCGCCCCGTTGTGGTCCGATGGACGGCGCCTAGTCACGCAGGACGGCATGCGTCTCGATCTCGGCTCGGCGGTCACGGCGCTGGCCGCCAATGGGAGCCGCCTTGCGGTTGCCACCCAGGAAGACGGGATGCACCTCCTTGATCTGGACCTGAGGGATGTCTCGCCGCAATGGACGCGGGCTGTCCGGAACATCACCGCTCTTGCTTTTGCCCCTGACGGCGGGCTGTGGTTCTGCATGGGATCCGCCCGCAATGCGCCGGAAGACTGGCGGCGGGATCTGATGGAGAAGAGCCGCTCCGGAGTTGTGGGGCGCGCCGACCCGGAAAGCGGCGATATTCTGATCCGCGCAGAACGTCTGGGCTATCCCAACGGCCTTGTCGTCGATCCTAACGGCGATGTCGTCCTCTCGGAGGCATGGTCGTCGCACCTGCTGAAAATCCCTGCCAGAGGCGGGGCGAATGAAATCGTGCTCGACGAGATTCCAGGCTATCCCGGCCGCATCGTGACGCGTGAAAAGGGCGGCTACTGGCTCTCGATCTTCGCGCCGCGCAGCCAGCTCATCGAATTCGTTCTGCGCGAGCCCGGCTATCGCAAGGCGATGCTGCGAGAGGTGGAGCCGCAATACTGGGTCGCTCCCGCCTACAGGAGCGGCGACAGCTTCATGGAGCCCTTGCAAGGCGGGGCATTGAAGCAGATGGGCATTCTGAAGCCCTGGGCGCCGACGCGTTCCTACGGGCTCGTCGTGGAACTCGATTCAAATTTCGTTCCTCTGCGAAGCTTCCACAGCCGGGCCGGCGGGCGGCGCCATGGCATCACATCTGCTGCCGAGGCGGGCGGCAAGCTCTGGCTGACCAGCCGCGGGGCCGGCGAGGTTCTGACGATTGATCTGGGCTCGGAGGGGGAAAGCGCATGACGACGACGCCGCTTGTCGAGCTTCGCGACGTGACGAAGGAATTCCACGGCAATCCTGCCATCAAGAACGTCAACTTTGAGCTCTATCCGGCTGAAATTCATTCGCTTTTGGGGGAGAACGGGGCGGGCAAGTCGACGTTGACCAAGATCATCGCCGGCGTCCACGAGCCCACTTCAGGCGAGGTGTTGTTCAACGGCGGAAAGGTGAATTTTGCCAATCCGCAGGAGGCCATGGAAAACGGCATCGCCATGGTGTTCCAGGAAACGAGCCTCGTGCCCTCGCTCACCGTCGCGCAGAACCTCGAACTTGGTAACGAAAAACTGCTCAGCCGCTTGAGAGGACTCTACATTTCGGCCCAGCAGTTTCTGCAGTCACTGAATTTCGACGTCGATCCAACGATGCAGGTCTCGCAATTGGGGGCGGCCCAGAAACAGATGGTCGAGATCGCCCGCGCCGTGCGCCACCAGGCCAAGGTCATCATCTTCGATGAGCCGACGGCGACGCTGACGCCGGAGGAAAAGCACCACTTCTTCGCGCTGGTGAACCGGCTGAAGAAGGATGGCGTGTCGATCATCTTCATCAGCCACGCGCTGGAAGAAGCGCTCGCGGTCTCCGACCGCATCACCATCCTGCGCGACGGCGAGCATGTGGTGACCGACGACGTCTCCGCCTTCGACCGCGACAGCATCATCCGACACATGGTCGGCCGAACGCTCTCGCACGAGATCTACGGCGAGGCGGGCGAGACGCGGCGGGCGCGGCCGATGGGGCGGCGGGTGCTTTCCGTCCAGAACCTCTCCATGGGCGGCATCGTGCGCAACACCTCGTTCTCGGTGTTTGAAGGCCAGATCACGGGTGTCTTCGGGCTGATCGGCTCGGGGCGGACGGAGACCTTCAAGATCATCTCGGGGGTGCTGAAGCGTGACTTCTTCCATGGCGGAGAGGTGCGGCTCAACGGCAAGCCGGTGCGTTACCGCGTTCCCCGGCCGGCGATCCACGACGGCATCGTCTACGTGACGGAGGACCGCAAGCTGGAAGGCTTCTTTGAGACCAAATCCATCGCGCAGAACATCTATTCCGGCCTTCTGGGCGCGGATCTGAACAAGGCACCGGTCATCAGCTACAGGGAAATGACGGAGCTGGCCGAAGTCTGGACGAAGCGGCTCAATGTCAAGGCGATCGACAACAATTCGCGGGTGATCGAGCTCTCGGGCGGTAACCAGCAGAAGGTCGTCGTGGCCAAGGCGCTGGTGCAGAAGCCGAAGCTGATCATTCTCGACGAACCGACGCGGGGCGTGGATGTCGGGGCGATTTCCGAGATCCACCATGTCATCAACGAGTTGGCCGACAGCGGCATGTCGGTCGTCGTCATTTCGTCCTATCTGCCCGAAATCCTGAAGCTCTCCGACCGTGTGCTGGTCTATCGTCTGGGACGCGTGGTTGAGGAGTTCTCGGTCGAGGAAGCCACGGAAGAGAAAATCATGTACGCGGCGGTTCACTGAGCCGGATCGCGAAGGGAGGAATTTTCATGAAGATCAAGGCTGCGGTTCTTGAGGAGATCGGGCGTCCAGGCCCCTATGCGGAGACCCGCCCACAGACGATCGGCGAGATCGATCTGGAGGGCCCGCGCGAAGGCGAGGTGCTGATCAAGATCGCCGCCGCCGGACTTTGCCATTCCGATCTGTCGGCCATCAACGGCGACCGGCCCCGCCAGCTGCCGATGGTGCTCGGCCACGAGAGCGCCGGCGTCGTTCAGGCTGTCGGGCCGGGTGTCGACCAGTTCGAGCCGGGCGATCACGTCATTACGGTCTTCGTGCCGAGCTGCGGCCACTGCGCGCCGTGCCGTTCCGGTCGGCCGGCGTTGTGCGAGCCGGGCGCGGCCGCCAACGGCAAGGGCGAACTGATCGGCGGCGGCACGCGCCTTTCCCGTGACGGCCAGCCCGTCTACCACATGACGGGCGTTGCCTGTTTTGCCGAGTACGCGACGGTTTCGCAGAACTCCATCGTCAAGATCGCCTCGGACATTCCGCTCGACGTCGCCGCGCTGATGGGCTGCGCGGTGCTGACGGGGGCGGGCGCCGTATTCAATACGGGCGATGTGAAGCCCGGCTGCTGCACGGCCGTCGTGGGTCTCGGCGGCGTCGGGCTTGCCGCGGTCATGGCGGCGCGCGCGGCGGGCGCCGACAAGATCATCGCCGTCGACCGACTGCCGGAAAAGCTGAAGATCGCGAAGGAACTCGGCGCGACGCACGCGGTCAATTCGGCTGAAGAGGGAGCGCTGCAGGAGGTGCGCGACCTCACATCCGGCGGTGTCGATACGGCGATGGACTTCACCGGAAACGTCCACGCGCTCCGTTTTGCCTATGACGCCACGCGTCGCGGCGGGGCGACGGTGACGGCTGGGCTTCCGAACCCCAAGGCGATGCTGGAAATTCCAGCGGTGAGCCTGACGGCCGAGGAACGCACGCTGAAGGGCAGTTATCTCGGCTCCGGCGTGCCGAGCCGCGATATCCCGCGCTTCCTCGCGCTCTATGCGCAAGGTCGCCTGCCGGTGGACCGCCTGATGACCCACAAGATCCGTCTGGAGGACATCAACAAGGGCTTCGACCGTCTGCACGCGGGCGAGGCGATCCGTCAGGTCATCACGTTCGACTGAGCCACAAGAAACAACAAGAGGGAGGACGACATGGAGCGTATCCGGCAGCGCCAGAGCTACAAGTGTTTCATCGGTGGTGCATGGGTGTCGGCCGCGTCGGGCCGGACGTTTGAGACCGACGATCCATTCACCGGTGAGGTCTGGGCGGATATTCCCCGCTGCGATGCCGAGGATGTCGACCGTGCGGTAGCTGCAGCGAACCATGCGCTGGAGAAGGGCGAATGGGCGACGATGCACCCGTCCGCCCGGGCCCGGCTCATGCACCGGCTTGCCGACCTGCTGGAGCGCGATGCCGATCATCTGGCCCGCATCGAGGTCCAGGACAACGGCAAGCTCTACGCCGAGATGCGCGGCCAGACAGGCTATATCCCGAACTGGTTCCGCTATTTCGCGGGGCTCGCCGACAAGATCGAGGGCGCGGTCATCCCGATCGACAAGCCGGACATGTTCACCTACACGAGCCATGTGCCGGTGGGCGTCGTCGCTGCGATCACGCCGTGGAACTCGCCGCTGCTGCTGACCACATGGAAACTGGCGCCAGCACTTGCCGCCGGCTGCACGGTGGTGCTGAAGCCGTCCGAATTCACTTCCGCCTCGACGCTCGAATTCTGCCGGCTGATCGAGGAGGCCGGCTTTCCGGCAGGCGTCGTCAACGCCGTGACCGGGTATGGTGCGGAGGTTGGCGCGCCGCTGACCGAGCACAGGCACGTGCACAAGGTCGCCTTTACCGGCGGCGATGCCAGCGGCCGCCACATCGCGCGCGCCGCGATGGGCACCTTCAAGCGCCTGACGCTGGAGCTTGGCGGCAAGTCGGCCCAGCTCGTCTTCCCCGATGTGGACGTGAAGGCGGCGGTGCGCGGGGTCGTGTCCGGCATTTTCGCAGCCACCGGCCAGACCTGCATCGCCGGCTCGCGCGTGCTGGTGCATGAGAGCATCCACGACGCCTTCGTCGAGGAATTCGTCGCGCTGGCGAAAACCGCAAGGATCGGCGATCCGATGGACGCCGCGACGCAGGTCGGCCCTGTCACCACGAAGCCGCAGTTCGAGCGGATCCTCTCCTGTATCGACATGGCGAAGAAGGAAGGCGCTGAGTGCGTGCTTGGCGGAGGCCCTTCCGCGCGAGCCGAATGCGGGGACGGGCGCTTCATCGAGCCGACGGTCTTCACCGGCGTCGTCAATTCCATGCAGATCGCCCAGCAGGAGGTGTTTGGTCCCGTCCTGTCGGTCATTCGCTTCTCTGATGACGAGGAAGCCTACGACATGGCCAACGATACCGACTATGGCCTGGCCGCAGGCGTTTGGACGAAGGACCAGCGGCGCATGTTCCGGGCGGCGAAGCGGCTGAGGGCCGGCAACATCTGGACCAACTGTTACCGCGCGGTCTCCTACATGGTGCCCTTCGGCGGCTTCAAGTCCTCCGGCATCGGCCGTGAGAGCGGACAGGAGGCGATCAACGAATATCTGGAAACCAAGTCGATCTGGATGGACTACGGCGACGGTCCCGCCAATCCGTTCGTCATGCGGTAGGCGAGGGCGCGCGCATCGATCGATCTCTCCGCCGTTATCACCCGGCGCAGTCCGGGTGATCCCGCGTTCTCAGCGCATGCCGCAACCGGAAGTGGATTGCCCGGATAAAGCCGGGCAATGACGGAGGAAAGAGCGGGGCGCCAGGCTTTATAACGTGGCGCGTTGCGAGCGCTGCCTGCACCCGCACGCGTCAGGACGATAATAAAACACCCCCTTTGGAGAATCCTGCGTGTATTGTCGTTCTTCGGAACGAGTCAAACGGACCGTTTTCCGTCGGGCAGGTTCCCGGCCGCGATTCCGCAGGAGCGAATGCAGACGTCTTGAATATCCGCCAACTTCGCTATTTCATCGCCATCGCCGAGGCGCGCTCGCTCTCGGCCGCAGCGCAAAAGATTGGCGTGGCGCAACCCTCGCTGTCCCAGCACCTCATCAACATGGAAGAGGAACTGGGCGTGCGGCTGGTTGACCGCTCGCCACGCGGATCCGTGCTGACGCCTGAAGGGCGGGTCCTGCTGCGCCATGCCTACGACATCTGCAACAGCCTTGAGCGATGCATTAGCGAGATCCGGGATCTGGGTCTGGTCGTTCAGGGAACGGTCAAGTTCGGCATGCCGCCCTCGGTTTCCATGGTCATGTCCGTGCCGCTGGCCGAGACGGTTCGCATCGAGCTGCCATCCGTGCGTCTGCGCGTGAGCGAGGCCATGAGCGGCTTCATCAAGACCTGGATCGATGACGAGACGGTCGAGATCGGTTTTCTCTACGACCTGAAGGGCAGCGAGCATCTGCACGCCACGCACGTGCTGAACGAACACCTCTATTTCTTCTCCGCGCCCGATGCCTGGCCGCTTTCCTCGCCACCCGGCGCTCCGGTTCGAATGCGCGATCTGGAAGGACTTGAAATGGTTCTTCCGGGCGAGCCGCATGGCCTCAGGCGCATCGTCGAGGTCTATGCCGCAAAATCGGGCGTGTCGCTCAATGTGGTGACCGAGCTCGACGCGATGACCCAGATCAAGGAACTGGTCGCGCGCGGCTCCGGCTACACGATCTTCGCCCCGGCTGCCGCACACGATTTCGTCACGGCGCGCAGGCTGGTAAAGGCGCCGGTTGTCGACCCGGTCATATCGCGGCCCGTCTATCTCGTTCGCAATCCGGCCAAGTCGATGACGCGCGCCTGCGCGGAGGTCGAGGCCATCACGATCAAGGTCGCGCGCGACATGGTCATGCGCGGCGTGTGGGAAGGCGAGTTGGTCTCGGCCCCCGAATAACCGATGGGGCCTGTCGTCAGGTGGCGTTCGCCTGCATTGTCGTCACGTTCGTATCGCCGTTTCGCACGCGCAGCTCCAGCCGGTCGTCGCCCTTGCGCGCCTCCACGATGGCCGGTGCGCCGCAGATAAGCGGGGAGAGGCCGCGGTAGGCGAAGGTGCGCGGCGGACGGCCAAGAAGGCTGGTCGCCATGTTCTGCATCCAGGTTGCCTGCAACGGGCCGTGCACGACGAGGCCCGCATATCCCTCCACGCCCGTCGCGTAAGGGTGATCGTAATGGATGCGGTGACCGTTGAAGGTCAGGGCGGAATAGCGGAACAGAAGCGTCGAGGTCGTCTCCACCGTCGCCTGCCGAACCGTTTGCCAGGCGTCTGCCTGTGGCGGTGCCGGCTGAGGCTTTGCGGGATCGGGATCGTCGCGGTAGACGATCATCTGCTTTTCCCGGATGCGCGTTGCGCCGCCCGCGCTGTAAACGTGTTCCACCGTCACGAAGCCGAGATCGCCGCTGCGCCCGCTCTTGAAGCGGATGTCGGTGATTGTTGAGACTCGGGTGACGGTGTCGCCGGTCCTCAATCCTTCCGCGATCGTCATTTCGCCGCTCGCCCACATGCGGCGCGGAAGCGGCAGTTTGGGCAGGAACAGGCCGGTCCTCGGATGGCCGTCGCGGCCCAGATCGGCCGATGGATAGGCATCCGGCGCAAGACACCAGTGAACGCCCGGCAGGTCGTCCCCATCGGCCAGCATCGCATCCAGCGTCAGCCGGTAGTGTTCGGCGAGCCGTTCGCTGACCGTATCCGTCGCCGTGCGCTCAAATCCGATCCACTCGTCGTAATCGCTCATGCTGCATCTCTGATGATATGTCCGATCGCACCCGCATCCATGTCGTCAAGATCGTGGATCAGGGCTTGCAAGGCACCCGCCTCGGTGCCGATGAGGGCCTTCGCCTTGGCCAGAAGCTTCTCTTCCAGCACGTCCGCAGGCAGGGGGCGCGCAAGATCGTGTGCGAAGGCGAGCGTCTCGCCGTCCCGCATCTCGATTTCGCCCGCAGCCTGCATGTCATCGATGCCTTCGTCGGCAACGACCTCGACGCGCCGGGCGAAGTCTGCGAGTGACGGGTCGGCCGCGAGCGCGTCCGTATAGACGGTATCGACCCCGGTCGCACGATCATCGACAACCATGCCCGCAAGCCAGCGGTAGCTGAATTTGACTTCGAGCCCCGTCGCGGGCGCGGGAATGTCGCAGACCCTCAGCCAGCGCGGATTTGTCCGCAAGGTGATGCGCTCGACGGTCTCGAGGGACGCCGGGTGCGCGGCGAACGTGTCCAGAAGCCCCTCGATCATCGCGTGGGTGCCGTGGCAACACGCGTGGAACTTGTATTTCACGTCATCGAAGAGAAAGGCGGAGACGGGCGCGAGGTCCGGCACGGCCGCATCCGTATGGGTGGGGAGGAAACCCTGGGGGCCGTTCAAGCCATCAGCACAGGAAGTGAAGCCCATCCGCGCCAGGCTCGCGCATTCGATGCCATTGGAGGCGGCGATGCCGGCATTGTAGGGCTTGCCCATCGTTCCGAACTGCGACTTCAGCCCGGAGGCGCGCGTGGCGCATAGACCGATCGCGGCCCGCGTCTGCTCCCGGTTAAGGCCATAAAGTCGGGCGGCGGCGATCGTTGCGCCGAAGGCGCCTGCCGTCGCTGTCTGATGAAAGCCGCGGTTGTAGTGCGCCGTGCCGAGCGCGACACCGATCCTTATCGCGGCCTCCGCACCGGCCAGAAAGGCTTCGACCACGCTCTGTCCGTCGGCCCCCGTTTCCTCACCGACCGCCAGCGCGGCGGGGTAGATCCCTACCGAGAGATGGCCCACGTGCGCGAAATGGGTGTCGTCGTAGTCCAGCGCATGGCTGGTGGCGCCGTTGACCAGCGCGGCCATGCGGGCCGGATACCGTCCGCCTCCGAAGATCGACGCGGAAGGATGCCCGCCTTCGTGGACCGCCAGTTCGCGCAGCTTCGCCGAAAGCGGCTCGCGTGTGCCGGCCCGGCCGCAGACGGCCCAGTCGAAAAGCGAAAGACGGGCGAGCCGCAGGCTGTGCGGCGGCATCTGCGAACGCGGAAGGGTGCCCAGGTCGAGCACCGTCTCGATGAGGCTCACGTCTTTCCCCCTCGTGTCGTCGCCTCTGTCGGGCTCGGTGCCGACGCGCGATCTTGTGAGCGATAAACCCTGTTGCGCGAAGACTAGGGGGAAAGGCGGCGCCACCGGGCATAGAAAAATTCTATGGCGGGTTGCGCGAGAGCCTATCGACCGGGCGCGTGCCGACCCGAGTGGTCTCCGGCCCGCTTGAGGCCGGAGACGGTTCGAGAACCTCAGTATTCCTTTTCGAAATAGATGCCCGCCTTCGAATTTCCGTCCTCACCGACCTCGCCGCGTGCCCGCAGCGTCTTGTTGATGTCGAGGTCGATCGTGACGCGACCGGAATCGGAGGCTGTTCCCTGCTGAACTCCCAGCCGAAGCTTGTCGCCAATATTCTTGCCGAGATTGACGGACGTATTGTTTTCCTCGTCCGTGGTCAGGTTGATGCTGTCCACGCCGAGGCTCTGGCGCAGCCGGTCGAGCGGATCGTTGCCGCCGAGCGTCGCGACCGCGCTTGCCAGCTGGGCGATCTGTCCGGCTGACAGGTTCGACAGGCTTTGTCCGAACAGGAGCTGGGCGAGGATCTCATCCTGCGGCATTTCCGGCGACGACGAGAAGGTGATCTTCGGATCGGATGCATTGCCTGTGACAGAGACGGTCACCTCCGCTTCCGAGGTCGAGGTCGTTGCCGCGAAATCGAGGCGCGGATCGAAGCTTCCGAGGAAGCTGATCGTGCCCTTTGTGAACGTCAGCTGGCGCGAGAGAACGCCGAGCGTGCCCCTGCGCAGGGTGAAGCCGCCGGAGGTCACCGGTGACGCGCTCGTGCCCTTGATCTGGACCGTTCCGCCAAGTTCTGCCTGCAGACCACGACCGCGCACGAAGATCTGACCGGGCGCCTGAACCGCCAGGTCGAGTTGAATGGCGCCGCCGCCGCCACTGTTGCCGCCTTCTTCGCCGTCCAGTTCACGTGTCTGCTGGCGCACATCGGCCGGAGCGTTGACATGTTTGACTGAAAGCGGGGAGATCTTTCCGGCAATCGTCTCCGGAATGGTGATGTCTGTCCGCTTCAGCAGGATCTTGCCGGAAAGGGCGGGCGAGCCGGCAAGTGGCCCGACGAATTTCAGGTCGGCATCGAAATTGGCCTTGACGATCGCCCCGTCCTGATACGTGCCGTTCTTGATCGTCAAGGAGAAATCGGCGGGCATGCCCTGGCCGAGCCCAAGGGTGCCGCTGCCTGACAGCGCGCCGCCGCCGAGCTCGCCGGAAAGCGACGTCACTTCCAGCTGTTGCGGAGAGAAGCGGGCATTGACGTTCAAGGACTTGATGGTCACGCCCGTGTCGAGCCCGACCGCGGTGAGGCCCGAGCCGGAGATCGTGCCGCCGTATTGCGGTTGTGCGATCGTGCCGCCGATCGTCATGTCGAGATTGGCGGTGCCATCGAGCCGGAGGCCGGCATTCAGCAGGCGGCGCTGCGCGAGCGAAAGCGGCAGCGCACCGGCGACCTTCATGTCGAGCGCGGCCGGCTTCGCGCCAAGGTTGACCGAGCCTTTGGCCGTCAGCTGGCCACCTCCGATGGAGGCCACCGTGGTCTGGGTAATCCGCTTGTTTTCGTAGCGCCCGTCGCTCTTCACCGTCATCGCAGGCAGATTGTAGGCTGCGATCTGGGCGGCGCTGGCTCCGGACCACGTGAGATCCCACGTCGCCTTCGGATCAGAGGCGGCACCGGTGGCCTGAGCTTTGCCCGACAGGGTGCCCTCCAGCCCGAGGCCGGGGGAGACCGCGTCAGCAAGACGAACCGGAACGGCATCGAGACGCACGTCGACATCGAGCTCCGACCCGGCCTTGCCTGAAACCGCCACCGTGCCGTTGCCAAGCGTCAGCACCACGTCCTGCAGGTTCGCCGTGCCATTCTCGACAAGGATCTTCGTCTGTTTGCCGAGCCCGGTTTCAAGTCCCTTCCAGGAGCCGCCGGCTTTGGCAAGATTGATCGCGAAGCCGTCGTCCTCGGGGCTCAGCGAGCCATCAAGCTCCAGATTTCCGTCATCAAGCGTTGCCTTTGCGGAAAAGTCCGTCACGTCCCCGTCGTGGTTGGCGCGACCGGAAAGGCTGGTGACGGTAATTCCACCCTGATGAATATCGCGTGCCGTCACGGTGCCCTCGATGCGCGGGGTCGCGAGCGGATCGGTGACGGTCGCGTCCAGATCGGCTGCGGCGATCGTCAGATCGGCGCGCTTGAGGCTCTTTGCCCGAACCGAGATGCGGGCGGTATCGACATTATCTGTCCGGGCAATGTTCACATGCGCGGAGAGCGATCCCGCCAGATCCTGCAGGAGGAGGGGAGCTATTTCGGAGAGATCCGGCGCGGTCAGATCGATCGCGCCGCTCGGGCTGCCATTGGCATCAAGAGCAAGATGACCGGCAAGGCGGGTGCTTGCGGCGTCTACGGTAATGTCGTTGAGGTGGCGCGTGCTGTCCGTATCGCTCACCAGAGTGGCGGAGGCCGAAAGCGGCTGGCCGCGGAACCTGGCATTGAGTTCGGCCTGGCCCTGCGGGCGTCCCTCCGGCGCCGTGCCCTTGACGGTGGCGATAAGTCCCTCGACCGCTTCGCCCTGCATGAGGAGCCGATCGCTTTCAAGACGCGCATCGAGTTCGGGCGAGGCAAGGGTGCCCGAGACACTCGCCTGAAGGGTCAGCGGCCCCGAAACGCGTTCATCGAGAGGTTTCAGGTCCAAAACGCGGATCGAGGCTTCACCTGAAATGGTGTCGAGATCGGTCTTGCCCGAGGCCTCGGCTTCGAGCCCCGAGCCGGAAAGGGTTGCATCCGATAGCTCCATCATGCCGGACTCCGCGCGGGACACGGTCGCGGTCAGGTTCGTCTCGCCGGTCAGGAGCGCGCTCAGGCGCTCGTCGTCCGTTTTGAGGTTTGCGGCCATGGCGCGGAGCTTCAGCGTCCCGGTTTCGCGTGTCGGATCTCCCTCGATATTGACATGCACCCGTGCATCGCCACCAAGAGGGCGTTGGATCAGGCCGGAGAGTGCCGCCATGTCGGGAACCTGGATGTCCCCGGCGAATTTCGCGTCATTCGGGGCATAGGTCCCCGAAAGGGTCGCGGCGGCGACTGCGGTGCGAAGTTCAAGGCCCTGAAGGTCGAATGCGGAGCCGGCCTTGAGCGTGCCTTCGGCAGCGAGGTGTGCCGGCCCGGTCAGCGGCTTGAGGTCGGCTGACGCGAGCGCGCCCACATTGGCATCGACCTTCACAGATATCGGCACGTTCAGGCTCGCCGGGCGCAAATCGGCTTCGTTGCCTTCTGCGCTGAACGAAAGCGCGTCGAGCCGTCCTTGAGAGGCGGAGAGGCCGGTCCCCTTCAGTGTCGCATGCCAGTTCGCAGCCGAAAGCGTACCGGTGGCGCGGGCTGCAAGCTGGAGAGTGTCCGCGGACAATCTGGAGGCGTCTTCGCCCCAGCTTGCCGGGCGCTGCAGATTGCCCTCCACCTTTGCCGAAAGCTCTCGACTGGTTTTGTCATAGCTGCCCGTTGCCGAAAGGGTGAGCGCGTCCGAGGTCATGTCGAAATGGCCGCCGAGCGGCGTGTAATCCTCGGCCAGGTTCGCAATTCCCTTCACATGAAGGGAGCCGGCCAGCACGTCACGCATCGCCGGCGGCAGGATATCGGCAAGTGCCCCGTCGAGCGCCAGGGCGAGTTGTCTGTTGGCATCGTCCCGCGTCAGGTCGAGCCGGCCCGTAACCGTCTGGCGCTGGTTGAGGGCCACCGAAAGGCGACCATGCCAGGAATCGAGCCGGCCTTCGCCGGAAAGCGTCGCGTCAACGGCGGGAAGCGCGTCGATGCGCAGCAAGCGGGCGATCAGCCCGCCTGCCGGTTCCGATGCGCGCAGGTCGATGCGCAGGAAGGGATTGTCCTGCACATAGCCGACGGCGGCGTCGAACCGGCCGGAAATGTCGTCGTCGCGCTCCACATGGATCGCCGCCTCGACGATCGCCGGCTCCGCGCGCAGGCGGACGCTGGCTCGGGCGGCCAGTCGCACCGGGGTGCCTGCGACGGGTGCCGCGAGTTGGACTTCGTCGAGGACGATCTGAGGAATGTCGACATCCACCGGCAGTCCGCTGCCCTGCGAGGCTGTCTCCGAGCTAGTATCTTCATCGTCGGCCGGCGTTTCCGGCCGACGGGCGACGTCGATCTCCTCCACGCGGACCGAGCCGATTGAAAGCCGCCCCTTGAGCAGCGCCAGCGGCGACCACGCGGCACGGATGCCGTTGGCCTTGAGCCAGGTTCCGGCGGTGTCTCCAACCGCGAGCGAACCCGCGTGGATCGTACCGTCCCAATCGACGCGCAAGGCTTCGAGTTCGACGGAGCGCCCTTCGACCGTGAGCGCCTGCGAGATCTTGCGCTGCGCGAAGGTGCGGGCGGCATCCGTCTGCAAGGCGGCAAGCAGAGCGACGGGTGCCAGCACGACGAGACACAGCAGTGCGGCGATGACAATGAGGATACGGCGCATGGTTCCCTTCAGCCGATGAGTCGCCACCACAGTTTATCAGGCCCGGGGCGCCTTATGGCTCGATGTCGGTCTTGGTTTTCGTCGGTCAGAGCCGGTCAATCGCAACCTGACATAACGGCACAACAAGGAAGAAAAGCGGCAGTTGCAGTGTTCGGCGGCTCCGGTTGTAGCCACGCCCGTTCTCAGAATGCCTGGCTCAACCCGAGATACACAGCAAAACTGGGGTCGTCCGGCCCGGGATCGAGCGGGACGGCCACGTCGAGACGCAAGGGGCCGATCGGCGTGTAGTAGCGAAGCCCCACGCCGGTCCCGATTTTCAGCGGCTCTGAGAAATCCGGGATTTCGCTGGTATAGGCAGCACCGACATCGATGAAGGGCACGACGCCGATCGTGTCTGTCACCTTGATGCGAGCCTCGGCGGAGGCTTCCAGATAGCTCAGTCCGCCCACGGTCTCCGTGCCGGACGACGTCTCGACCCGCGGGCCAATGTTCCGGTAGGCGTAGCCGCGCACGGATCCGCCGCCACCAACGTAATAGCGCCGGCTCGGCTGGATGTCGCTCAGCGAAGCGCCGACGACACTGCCGCCTTCCACCCGACCGGCGAGCACGAACCTCTTGGCGTCATCAAGGGCGCGGTACGCCGAGGCCTCGCCCTTGACAAAGGTCATCAGTCCCCCGGTTTCGACGTCATAGGCCGGCTCGAGCGTGCCGGAAATGCGAAAACCTGTCGTGGGGTCCAGAATGTTGTCCCGCGTATCCCACGAGATCTCCCCGAAGACGCCGAAAAGCGCATAGTTGCCGGAACCGAGTGCATCCTGTTCCCGGGCGTAAGAGACCTCCGAGCCGAGCGCGGCGGTCAGCGTGTCGCTGAGATCCTTGCTTGCGCGGATCTTGCCGTAGACCGCCCGGGATTCATATGTTTCCGGCTTTTCCTGCTTGGCTCCGACCGTGGAACTGAAGCTCGTTGCCGGACCGAAGGCCCCCGGTTTTGTGAAGGTGACATGAGCGTCGTATTCGAGATCATCCGCGGCGCCGTTCGTCAGCCGGCCGACAGAGCCTTCGATGGAGAGTTGCTCGGCCCGGCCAAACAGATTGCGATGTCGCCAGTAGGCCTCAAGCCCCACGCCTTCCGTGCTCGACCATGAGGCGCCGCCGCCGACGAGAGAGCGTTTGCGTTCGGCAACCTCGATCGTGAGCGGCAGGTGCCCGTCCGCATCGAGCGTGTCTGCCTCCACGACACGCGCGCTGGAAAAGATACCGAGATCCCGAAGGTTCTTTTCCGCGCGGCGCAAGGTTTCGGGCGTGTAAGGCGCGCCTTCCGGGATGTCCGCCTGCTGCAGGATGAAATCGGTATCCGTGCGTTTGGCGCCGGAGACTGTCGCCGTGCCGAAAACGGCCTTCGGGCCGGTGGCTGCATGGAGCGTGACATCGACCGTCTTTGTCGCGTGATCGGCAACGACGTCACGGCCCGTGACCTTTGCAAAGGGGTATCCACGCCGCTTCAGCACGGCCACGATTGCCGTTTCAGCGTCGAGGATCGTGTCGGAGCGCGCCGGAGCTCCCTTGATGAGGCCGTAGGTAACCGCGTCCAGTCGCGGAACGTCGCTGCCGCCATCAAGGCGTATGGCCGTTTCGCCGAAGGAGAAGCTCGGGCCCGCCGTCACCTTGATGGAGACATGGACCGGCTTTCCAGCCCGATGCGGAAACGTACCGTCTTTGACGACCTGCGCGAGCGGCCGGCCTGCGATCGAGATTTCCACGAGGCCGCCGTAGCGCGCCGCGGTGTAAAGACGTGCGAGAAGCTGTTCCTGGTCCGCAAGCGCGCGGGCTATCAGGCCCGGTTCTCCGGAGGGGGGCGTATCCTGCTTTGCAACAAGCGCCGAATTGCTCTCCAGCTCATCCTTGAGATCGGCGTTGCCACCCGAGAGCTGAAGTGTTGCCTCGTAGGGCAGAGGATCGGGAACCGGTGTCGCGGCGTCCTCTTCCGATTCGAAGAACTTGTAGCCAAAAAGCTCGAAGGCGGATGCTGTCGACGCGAAGGGCAAGCCGGCGGCGAGCGCAACGAGCGCGGCGGCGATCGGGCGGAGCAAGCGGCGAGCTTCGCTTCGCGGGTGTTCCCGCCTGTTCTGGTCCTGCCGCCGAAGCGTCATGCGGATACGCTCTACTCATTCAAGGCGCACGACAAGGGATGTGCGTGCAATGGCTTGCCGGTCGGAATGCTGCTCAGCGCGACGACACGGAGGAAACCGCATGCTCGTTCGAGCCTCTTCCGCTATAATGAATGAAAAGTCTCTATCAGGTCTTACCCGGCCTGCAAAGGCGAGGGGCGGTCCAGGAGCGGTCCTATGACGCGCTCGAACTTTGGCTGTAACCATTGAAACTCGGCTGCAGATCGCCTATTCCGAATATGAGAGAGATCGAACCAGGTGGTTTGAACCGGATGCCGGTTCGTTAGGGAGCAACCATGCGACTGACGCTTCAGGCAAATTATGCTGTCCGCACATTGCTTTATTGCGCGGCGAACCCTGACAAGCCGAGCAAGGTTCCGGAGATTGCGGCAACCTACGGAATTTCCGAAACGCACCTTTTCAAGGTGATGAAGATTCTCGTCGACAACGGCTTCATCAAGACCCTGCGCGGCCGCAATGGCGGCATTCTGCTGGCCCAGCCCGCCGACGAGATGTCGCTTGGTGCCGTCATTCGAGCTGCGGAGGAGAACTTCTATCTCTCCGATTGCTTCGATCCCGGCAAGCGGGACTGCCCGCTCATAACGTCCTGCGAGTTCAATCGTGTTCTGTACGAGGCGCTGGCTGCGTTTTTCGACGTTCTCGACAGTTACACGATCGCGGATATCGCCCGGAACCGTCAGAACCTGCGCTCCCTGTTGAGCATTGAGGTTGCCGCGCATCCGATGCTGGAAGCGGCCGATCTTTCCTGACACGGCGCCCGTTCGCATAATTCAGCCTCGAAAAATGCCGGTGCGATGCGCCGGCTTTTTCATTTCCGGATCGGGTCGCAGGCCCCTTTGGACATAGATACACAAAATAAAACTTGACTACAAAACTCAACTTAAATAGACATGTTGTCGGGCGCTGTCGCTGGCTGTCCTGTTCGGTCTTTCTCCCATTTCTCCGATCCATGCCAGCGGCGGCGCCTTCTTTTTCGCGGATCGTTGATCTGTCCTGCGTTTGATCGCATGCCTCCCACCGCATCGTTGTCTCATGAACCCGGCCTCAGCGTGATCGCGTGTACGGATTTGCGCTTTCCGGTTTCCCCATCCGTCTCTCCGGCCTACACTTTTGCCTGACGCAACGCTTGTAACGGGTTGCGGTGCGGCTCGGATACGGGGGAGGAGACCGTGACGGAGATTCGCAGTGAAGCCGTCGGCCGGATGCGTCGGGCCGCGACGCCCGAAAAGGTGCCCCTGTGGCTGCGTGGATGGTCGGTGGATGCGACGCCGCCCACGGTGGAGGGCATCTCGTCGCTCGGCGGCCATATCGACGCTGGTTCTGAAATCTATCTCAGTTCTCTGCCCCGGGTTGCGCATGCGGATCAGATCGCCGCGGCCGTCGCCGTTCGTCGGGCCGGCTTCGAACCGGTCCTGCATCTGGCGGCGCGCAAGTTTTCAAGCGAGCAGGAACTGGCGGATCATCTTGGAGCGGCAGGTGAGGGCGCGGGCGTGCGCAAGGCGGTCGTTGTCGCAGGCGATATCGATGCGGTACGCGGTCCGTTCGGCTCAAGCATTGACCTGATTGGCGCTCCGGCTTTCGCGTCATCCGCAATCGTGGAAGTGGGGTTGGGTGGGTACCCGGAAGGACATCCCTTCGTGCAGAGCGGCGACCTCGCAAGCTCGTTGGCCGCAAAGATCGCGGCGGTGCAAGCCGTCGGCATGGTGCCCTTCGTGGTCAGCCAGTTCTCGTTCGATGCCGCACGGATCTTGCGTTGGCTCGCATGGCTTCGCACCTTTGCTCCTGCAACTCCGGTAAAGCTTGGCGTTGCGAGCCCGACACGGCCGGAGACGTTGATGAAGATCGCGCTTCGATGCTGGGTCGACATGCCCTCCAGCGGGCTCAAGGCTGCTCCGGATCACGTCATCGCCGACCTGGACGAGGGGCTCAAGGCGCATCACGAACAGGGGCCGGTGCAACTTCACCTCTATTCGTTCGGAGCGCTCCTGCGTACCGCCAAATGGGCCACGGCGGCAACGCGCACGGCCGAACTTGCGCGCGAGGCGTGAGGTCGGGAAATGTGGTTGCGGATCGGGCCTTGAGTGTTTCCAGCGCGCTTATCGTTCAGACGGGATCGTCTGAACGATAAGAAATCGCTCAAGATCAATATCTTGAGTATCTCCTGATCAGATGGCCTAAATCTGATCGGGATATGCTCTAGCGCGCAAGCCGGTTGAGCTTGTGCTGCAAATCGTTCCTCGGCTTGTTGCCAAGCGCCCGCAGGCCGCCGAGCTGGCGCCTGAACTCGTCGGTGACGTCGTTCGCTTCCTGGAAATCCCGCACCACATGCGGGGTAATCAGGATCAGCAGTTCCGTGCGCTTGTCGATGTCGTCCTTGTGACGGAAGAGATTGCCGACGACGGGGACATCGCCCAGAACCGGCACCTGCGACTTCGTCACCTCGGCCCGTTGCTGGATAAGTCCGCCGAGCGCCAGGCTGTCGCCATCCTTCACCACCACCGTGGTGTTCACCTTGCGCTGGCGGATCGTCGGACTGTCGATGCCGGACGTCGTCGTCTTCACGACGTCGGAGACTTCCTGCTCGATATCGAGAATGACGCGCCCGGAATCGTTCACCCGCGGCACGACGGTCAGGATGATGCCCGTGTCCTTCAGCTCGATGGTGTTGACCACTGTGTTGATGCTGCTGGTGTCGATCGCCTGCTGAACGGCGATGGGAACCTGGTCGCCAATGCGCAGGACGGCCTTGCGGTTGTCGAGCACCATCAGGTTGGGCGAGGAGATGACGTTGACGTCCGTGATGCTCGAAAGGGCGTTGAGCGCAACCGTCGCCTGGCCGCCGGAAAACAGGAAAGAAAAGCCGGGAAACGCCGAGCCGAAGTTCCCCGTGCTCGCCTCGGTGAGGGCGACGCTGTAGTTTCCGCTCTCGAAGAACCAGCGCAGACCGAACTTGAGTTCGTCGGTCAGCGTCACCTCCGCGATCGTGGCCTCCAGAAGCACCTGATTGGGCAGCGAATCGAGCCGCTTCAGCATTCCCAGGATCGCGTTGTACTCGTCGGGCGTCGCATAGATGAGAATGGCGTTGTTCGATTCATCGGCGACGACGCGAATACCCTCGGTGCTCTCGGTCGAACTTTTCGCGACCCCGGTTGCGGTAAAGCTCGCAGGCGTTGCCGCAGCAGGATTGACGAGCCCGGATCCGACAGAGGTCGCCGTTGACTGCCCCAGTCCCGAGCCCGTCGAGGTGGTTGGCGCAGCCGTATTGGTACGCGCGCTTGCCGCGGTTTCGAAGGCTGCGTTGACACGCGAGCTGCCGCCGTTCTCCGTGCTTGTTTGCGTGGCGCCGGATTTCTTGGCGTTCGGATCGGTGAGGATATTGGCAAGAAGCGTCGCCAGTTCACTCGCCGCGCGATTCTGGATCGAATAGACGAATAGCTGCCGTTTGGTGCCGCCTGCGATACGGTCGAGCCGCTCCACCCATTTTTCCGCTTCGCCCAGATACCGCGGTCGTGCCGAGATGACGAGGATCGAGTTCAGCCGCTGGTTCGGCACGAAGCGCACGACGCCCTTGAGCGCGCCGCCATCGCCGGTGGCGAATATCGTGTCGAGCTCGGTGACGATCGCCTCGGGATCGGCGTTCTTCACCGGCAGCAGGGCAAACGACATGCCTTTCATCTGGTCGATGTCGAAGAGGTTGATGGCATCGAGCGCGGTGGCCAGTTCGCGAGGATTGCCGCCGAGGATCAGCACATTCCGTCGCTCGTCGACGTGAAGGATCTTGTCAGCGCCGACGATCGGCTGAAGTAGGCGCTGCATTTCGCGCGCCGATACGAACTCCAGTGGGACGACCTTCGCCGTCAGACCGATGCCGCGCGCCGTTTCGTGCCCGGGAGCGGGATTGTTGACCGCGAGCACGCCGGGGGCGTTGGCGGGCACAACCCGGACCAGATCGTCCGCGACGACGATGGCGGCTCCCGAAAAGCGCAGCAACGCGTCGAACGTGTCGAGCAACGCGCTCTTGCGAATGGCATTTGTGGTCTGGATGGTGACGGTGCCGTTGACGCGCGGATCGATGATGTAGTTGCGGCCGAGGATGTCGGAAATGACGACCTTCGCGGCGGAGGCGATACTGGCGTTGGCGAGATTGAGATGCACGCGGTCATCGTCGACCACCGAAAAGGGGGCGCTCGCCGTCGTGCCGACGAATTGTGCGGTTCCGGGGTAGAGTTGGGCGCTCGGGGAATAGGCGCGCACCGCGCTGCGGGCCGCCACGTTCGCAGGAAGATGGGATCGGCTGAAGCCGCTGGGCGTCACGTCGCGCGCCCTCGGGTCGGCCGCATTGTCGGCGATGTCACCTGCGCAGCCGCCAACGATCGCAAGGGTCAGCAGCCCGACAATCGGCGCGATCAGTCGGCGCGCTGTCCCAATGCCAAAGCCCAAACCCCTATACTCCCCGCACGCGTCCCCATCCAATTCGGAACCCAACGGCAAGGCATAGGCGTTTCCCTGCGTCGTGTGGGATCAATTCGCGCTTTTCCACATGGCATCAACAGAAAAGATCCGCAAAGCGCAGCAAAGAAAGAACATATCGTAAGAACTGCGTAGCTACCGGTTCGTGGGAACGGAGCGGCAGGCCCGGGCCTGTCCGACGTCACGGTCGGCGAACGTCACGAGCTGGTGCAGGACGCGACTTGTCTCTCGCCGGCACCCGCGAGCCATCCGTCATAAGGTGGAGGGAGGCTCTCGGACCGGAAAGGGTGCCCGTTCCAGAAGAGGATATGATAGGCCGGCATATGCCCTGGCCTGATTTCGACCGCGGCCGTTGCGCGATACCCGCGTCCGGGGGCGGTTCGGGCGATAACGTCGATCTCGAACTTCAACCCATCCGCGGACGAGGCGTAGGCGATGTCCTTTGCAATGCCGGTCCTTGCGAGCCGTGTTCTGAGGGCCTGCCGTGCCGATGCCTCGTCCAGTGACGGGCGCTTGCTGTAGACGGTGAGATCCGGCGCGATGTGCGCGTAGAGATCCCGGTCGACGCCGGGCAATTGGGCGAATTCCTGCACCATGCGGAAACCGTCGTTCCGTCGCCGGCTCTCAATGGCAGAAATGAGTGCTGCCGATTTTTCCGGGTCTGCCTGCTTGTCGAAGAGGGCCTGGAGCAGGTCCCGCGACGCGGTGTTGAGGTCGATGCGGCCGGCGACATCCTGCGCGACCATGAACAGCTGGGTGCCGTTGTCGAGCGTGCAGGCATACGGGGTGCCATCGGCAGGGCGACGATGGCTTTCCTCATGCGCGGCGTTGTCGAGAAGCGACGCAACGATCAGAGCGATGCCAGCTTCCGCCGACAGCTCGCCCTGGGCGGCCTGCACTTCGCGGGCGACGCGAGACGTTCGGTTCTGGACCACACTCGCAAATCCCACCAGAATGCTCGCAAGCAGGGTCAGGCTCAGGAGCACGGTGAGAATCGAAAAGCCGCGCTTGGCGTGTCTGTGACGTCCCGACAGGGCCGGAAGGTGGCTTTGCACCAGGGTTCTGAGATCTTTCATCAGGTTTGGCAGGCCGTCCTTCACCATGGCAGTCTCTCAGCGGCAAGGCATACCAGAGACCGGCGCTGAGAAACACGGTCTGGCGCGCTCGTGGCAGTACGCGAGATATGCCAGCTTTCGGCTGGCCCACGCATTCGGTGCTCTTGCCGCGGGATTGGCCACAGTCGGCTGGTTCGTGCGGGGGCCGTTTCCGGCGGAAGTCACTATCGCCAGCGCCGTATTGGGGGCCTTGCTTTGCTGGGGCGCCGCTGTCGATATCCGGACCTTCATCATACCCGACCGCGTGAGCCTCGGGCTTGTCCTTCTCGGTCTCGCCGCAACCTGGCTCGTCAATCCAGCGGATCTGACGACCCACGTGCTCGCAGCGGCTATTGCCGGCGCCTTGCTATGGGGCGTCGCGGCGAGCTACAGACGATATCGCGGCGTCGACGGTCTCGGATTCGGCGACGTGAAGCTCTTCGCAGCCGCAGGGGCCTGGATCGGACCGGAAGGGCTCCCAGGCGTGCTGCTGATCGCCTCGCTCACGGCAATCTTCGCGATGCTCGTCAGACAGATGATGAGGGGGCGCAGCGTCATGAAGAGGCGGATCGCCTTCGCGCCGTTTCTGGCGTTGGGCATCTGGATCGTGTGGATATTCGGCCCCGTGGCCTGGGTCGGATAGCGCCTTGGAGGACAAATGGTCGACGAGAATGAGCCCGCGCGCGCAGAGAAGAAAACCATCCGCCGTCTTTCGCGCGGACGCAGAGGGCGGCGCGGCTTTTCGCTCCTTGAAGTGCTGGTGGTGCTCGCGATTATCGCGCTGGTGGCCAGCGTCGTCGGGCCGCGCGCGATCTCCTATTTCTCCCGCGCCAAGACCAAGACGGCCGCGCTGCAGATCAAGGAAATAGAGAGTGCGCTTGAGCTCTATTTCCTCGATACTGGGCGGTATCCGGGCGAGGATGCCGGGCTGTCGGCACTCGTTTCGGCGCCGCCTGCGGAAACGCGCTGGAACGGCCCCTACCTCAAGCAGGCCTCGGCCCTGACCGATCCGTGGAACCGCCCCTACCGCTATCGCTATCCGGGACAGCATGCGGAGTTCGATGTCTATTCCTTCGGCCGTGACGGCTCGGAAGGCGGCACCGGAGAGGATGCTGACATCGGCAACTGGTAGGCAGTCTCCGGAGGGTCATGGGCGAGTCCGCCGCCTTGGGCCGGATCCTAGTGAGCTCTCGGCCGGATGGTCAGCGTCCGGTTCGTCGTGGCGCCTTCGTCCTGGAAGGTGAGGGAGACTTCGATGAGGTCCGGCAGATGGGGCTGGTCCTCCCAGTCGATCTGCCAGCGGACCTGATCCTGATCGAGTTGGCGGCCGAAGTAGCGCACTGAAAATCCCGTCAGATGTTGCAGGATTTCGCGCTCCTGCGGTTGTGCGGGGCCCGAAAAATCCGGCGAAAAGCCAACGGTCAGATGGTCCTGACCGGGAAGCCTGGAGAACGAGATCCGCCACGGCTGGTCTGCCGCAAAGCCCGGCGCCGCTCGCAGCGTGACGATCGATATGGCGTCTGTCTGCCCCTGAAACGCAGACCGGGCGCCGGCGGTCCTTGGGAACATGAGAGACTGAGATAGGCTGTCGCGCAAGAAGCCCAGCTCGCTCAGCCGGCGACCGTTGTCCGAAACGCTGCTCGCACGCTCCCACACCCGGTTGCCGAAGGCAAGCGAGCCCGCGATGAAGCTTGCGATCACGCCGAGCAGCGCCATTGCGATCAGCAGTTCCATCACCGCGAATCCGGCGCGAGGATCCTCCATCCGCCTCAAGAGCCGGCCCTCCCGCGCTCCACACGCATCGTCTGCAACCGAAGAATTGGCGTGACGAACCGGTCATCGTCCTTTCTGTAGGCCGCTATCTCGATGCGGTAGAGCCGTGCCGTCCCGCCCGCCCCACGGGAGGCGAAGACCTCGTTGACCGTCAGTACGCGTTTGAAATCGTCATCAAGCGGCGCGGTATCGCTGCCGGGGGTGAGTGCGGGGCCGGCCAGCAATTCGTCGAGTTCCGACTGCATCCGGTCCAGAACGCGCGCGGCCGCTTCGGCGCGCGTCAGTGTCATCCCGGCGGAGCCGACGAGCCGGTAGGCTGCTGCCAGCATGACCGCGAGGATCGCAAAGGCTATCAGTGTTTCCAGCAGGATAAAGCCGCTGCGCCGTTGCTTGCCTGTCCGGTGCTGTCTGTGCATCAGAACGCCAGATCGTTGACGCTGAGAACCGCGTCCATGATGACGAGAATGAAGCTCCCGACGCCCAGGCCGATGACAAGGGTAAGGATCGGCGGGACCAGCTGGAAAATCATCTGGATCTGACGGCTCGCTTCGCTTTCCAGAACCTTTCCGACATGATCGAGCATGTCGGGCAGGGTGCCAGTTTCCTCGCCGATGCGCACCATTCTGCGCGCGAGCATGGGAACGTGAGGGGCCTCCTGCAATGTGGTGGCGAAGCTCTCGCCGTTCCGGATCGCCTCGACAGAGCGGTCCAGCGATGCGCGGTAGCTGCGGCTTGCAAGCGTGTTCTGCGTGGTCTCAAGCGCCTGTTCCAGCGGGACGCCGTTACGCAGCATGGTACCGAGAGTTCGCGAAAACCGCGCGATCTCGATATTGGCCTTGAGCGTTGAAATGACAGGCGTCGCAAACACGAGCCGTTCCAGGCCGGCGCGCACGCTCTCTGTTCGTAACGCCCGCAACAGCACGACAGCAAGGAGCGCGAGCCCGATGAGGATGGCGATCCAGTTCGCCTCAATCGTCTCCTTTGCGGCGGTAACGAACGCGATGATCGCGGGCGTCGGTCTTCCCGAATTTTCAAACAGCGGCGCGACGGCCGGCACGAGAACGGTTGCGATGACGATCACAACCACGATTGATGTCGCAAAAAGGATTGAGGGATAGAGAAGCCCGGCGCGGATGCGGGCCCTGGTTTCCTGTTCGTGTTCCAGATGTCCGGCAAGCTCGCTCAACACCGCCGCAAGAGCGCCGGAACGCTCGCCCGCCAGAACGAGGCTGCGATAGGCCGGCGGCGCGAAGCCCGGCACGCGCTCGAGTGCCTGGGAAAGGTCGGCTCCGTTCAGGATTGCATCGTGAACCTTGGCGAGAGCCGCGCGCGCCGAGCCCCGCTTCTCGCCGTCGCGGGCGATGGCGATGGCATCGATGACGGGAACATGGGAGGACGTCAGGCTCGCCATCATCCTTGTGAAGCGGACGAGAAGCTTGGCGTCAGTTGCGGTTGCCGCGTCGCGCGCGGCTTTGCGCGAGGGCGAACCTTCCGCGATTTCAACCGGCACGAGACCGCGTTCGCGCAAGGTGGCAAAGGCGGCCGTCTCGGTTGCCGCCTGCAATTCGCCGGAGACGAGTGCGCCGGTTGCGGAATATGCCTTGTAGGCGAAGTCGGCCATGCCCGGAAAATCCCCTAGATGCTGCGCCCGGCGACGCTCAGGACCTCTTCCAGAGATGTTCGTCCCTCCCGCGCAAGTCGCAGGCCGTCGTCGACCAGCCGGTCGTAGCCTGCGGCCCGCGCCGCTGCGGATATTTCGGCTTCCCCGTGACCGGCATTGATATGATCGCGCACCGCAGGATCAACCGGAACGAGCTCGCAGATGACCTTTCGGCCGGAATAGCCCGTGCCCCGGCACGCGGGGCATCCGACCGGCATGCGGTAGGCCCCTCGCGTCCCGGCAGCCTCATCGGCATCGCGGATCGTCGCGGGCAGCCGGTCGCGGTCGAGCGGCATGCTGCAGGAGGGGCAGAGAATTCGCACAAGGCGCTGCGAGAGCACCGCCCGCACGCAGGCCGCGACCAGATAGGGGGGCGTGCCCATTTCGATCAGTCGCGTTATCGCCGCCGAAGCGTTGTTCGTGTGCAGGGTGGACAGGACGAGGTGGCCCGTGAGCGAGGCGCGGATCGCAATCTCGGCGGTCTCGAGATCCCGGATCTCGCCGATCATGACGATGTCGGGATCCTGGCGCAGGATCGAACGCAGCGCAGAGGCGAAATCAAGCCCTATGTCGGACTGGACCTGAACCTGATTGATGCCGGGCAGGCGGATCTCGACGGGGTCCTCCACCGAGATGAGTTTCTTTTCGCGCGCATTGAGCTGGCGCAGGGCGGTGTAAAGGGTCGTCGTCTTGCCCGAGCCGGTCGGGCCGGTCACGAGAAATATCCCGTTCGGGTTCGACAGGATGTCCGCGAGGCAGTCCTGAAGGCGGGGCGTGAAACCGAGCGTGTTCCAGTCGAGCCCGGTCTCGTCGCGCCGCAGCAGTCGGATGACCGTGCTCTCGCCGTGCATGGTCGGGAGCGTGGATATGCGCAGGTCCGTATCCCGACCGCGGATGGTGATCGTGACGCGCCCGTCCTGCGGCAGGCGGCGCTCGGTGATATCCATGCGCGCCATGATCTTCACGCGTGAGACGATGGCGGCGCGATCCTCGTCGTGGATCGTCTCCAGATCGTGGAGGTGACCGTCGATACGCAGCCGTACCAGCAATCCATGCCGCTCCGGCTCCAGATGAACGTCGGAGGCGCCGCGCTCCAGCGCTGCGGAGAGGATCGCGTTGACGTGCTGGATGATCGGGCCTTCGCTGGCAAGCGCCCGCAAATGCTCCACATCGGACCGGCTGACCGCGATGCCGGTGGGGGCCCGCGTGTCGGCCTGTACCGAAACGGGCTCGTAGAGCGATTTCAGGAGATCCGCGATTTCCTTGCGGCTGGCCGCGACCGGGTGGATCTCCTCGTCGAGCAGATATCCGATCGCCGAAAGCGCCTTGCGATCGATCGGATCCGCCATCGCGATGTGCAGCCGGCCATCCTTCCGAAACAGCGGGACGACGGAATTGGTTTCCAGAAAGCTCATGGACAAAAGATCGTCCAGGATCGGTGCATCAGGCGCCATCTGCGCTTCAAACCGCGGGATGTTCAGCCATCGCGCCCAAAAATGAGCGAGCTCGCTGTCGCTCAGCAGGCCGAGTTCGGTCAGAACGGTGTCGAACCGTGCCGAGGTCTGGACCTGCGCGCGACGTGCGCGCTCCACCGCGGCACTGTCCAGTATCTCCATTTCCAGCAACGCGGCGGACATGGTATCAACGAGGCTCGCATGGCTTGATCCGACCTGATTCAACGGTGATGTGCTCCTGTTCCAGTTCACAGCCCTGTCACGTCTTGCCGAATGCTCCGAATGGCTGCGGCGCGTGACCGGGGGATTCGATATCGTGCCGGCTTCGCGCCAGTAGATCATAACGCACATGGCCAGACTAACTGACAATTCCTCGATGCCGGCGCTGCAGAACGCGGTGTTATGGTTCTGGTCATGGTGG
Organism: Breoghania sp. JC706; assembly: GCF_037026715.1. NCBI lineage: Bacteria > Pseudomonadati > Pseudomonadota > Alphaproteobacteria > Hyphomicrobiales > Stappiaceae > Breoghania > Breoghania sp. JC706. The sequence goes on along the minus strand of NZ_JBANCG010000008.1, from coordinate 22,211 downwards.
TATGGCGAACTGGCGGCGGTGTTTGCCCCTTTTTGCCGCTTCTGGCGGCCCGGTCGGGCCGCGGGAACCCCGATCAGACTGACCCGTGGCGAGGCGGGCGAGGGCGAGGCTGCCTCTGGCCAATCCGTCACGATGGAGGCCGACAGCTGGCACGTTCTCGCGCAAGGTCTCAAGGCCGCTGGCCGCGACGGGCGCCCGCTGATCCTCGATCTCGCCGAAGACCTCGTCCTGCGGCGGCACGCGACCTATCCGGTCGGCGCGTTGGCGAAGCTCGATGACATCGTCGCGCTCGATATCGAGAAGTCGACGCCCTTTTCCCGGGATACGGCTGTCTGGAAATGGCATGTCACCAGCCGTTCGGGCGGCATGGCGGATGTCGAGACGGTTGTGCTCCGTCGCGATCTGGTTCTGTCCGTTCTGTCACTGGCATCAAAGGCCGGTCTGGTCGTTGGCGAGATCGTCTTCTCGGCGATGCCGGGACAGCGCGCGTTGCAGCTCCTGAAGCTGGAGACACCGACGGATCGCTCGCGCATTCGCTGGCGCCGGGCGAATGCGGGTCTTTTGTGTCTCGTGCTTCTGCTTGCGGCGGCTGTGGGCGGGGTCTCCTACTGGAAACGGCAGGGGGCGCTTGAGGTGGCGAATGCGCAGCTCGCGGATGTGAAGGCGCGCGCCATCCGTTTGCGACGGGCGCAGGCCGAAGCCGTGGCCGAATACGATGCAAGCGTGGCGCTGATGCGCGAAAAGATGCGCACGCCGTCGGTCAATCTCGTCTGGAACGCCTTGTCGGAGGCGTTGCCGGATACCGTTTTCCTGAGCGCTTTGGAACTGACGGGGCAGAGCGGGCGCATTAGTGGGTTCGCACGCTCCGCAGCGCCTCTGATTGAAAGGCTCGAAGGGCTCGATCAACTGTCGGACGTGACGTTCGCGTCTCCTGTCATGATCAATCCCGACGACCGGCTGGAGCGCTTCGACATCACCTTCACGCTGGCACCTGATGTCGGGGATCTTGCCGCTGCACCCGCGACGCAAGGGGCACGCCATGACTGATATGGCCGTGCAGCTCCGCGTCGTCGGTAGCCGTCTCGCCGCGTTGGTTCTGCTCGGCCTCCTCGTCTGGAGCATCGTCGGGCTGGTCGCATGGCCCGCCTATCGAAATTATCGCGAACTCGGCGATGAGTTGCGGGATGTGCGGATACAGATGGGCCGGGTCGAGGTGATCCTCTCGTCCTCCTCGCAGGTGCCGGTCGCCGGCGACAGCTCGGGGCAGGGCTGGCGCGGGCAAAGCCGCTCCATCGTCGCGGCGAAGGTGCAGGAGTTTCTGCAAGGAGAGGCCCGAAATCACGGCGTGAGCATCATCAGCATCTCACCGCTCCAGAAGCGCCCCTTCGAGCGCTTCGATGCAATCGGCCTTCGCATCGAATGCGAAGGCGAGATTGGGGCGGTGCGGGATCTGATCGGCACGATGGAGAATGCGCAGCCGTTTCTGTTCATCACAGGCGCGGATCTGCGTCGGCAGCAGATCTTCGGAGCGCGCCAGCCGGGCCAGAAGCTGCCGCTCGCAGCCAGGTTCGATGTTTATGCCCCGTTCGTTGAGGAGGGGACATGACCGCCCGCCTCATTCCGGGTCTGACGGCCTTGCTTCTCCTCGTCGCCGCCGCCGCTCTGGGCAGCGTTCTGGCCGACCGTCTGGCCGGTGAGGTCGACATCTCGCCGATCATCATGACAGCGGCGGACAAGACCCGTGACGGGGACGTCTCATCGCCCCTTCCCAAGTGGCGTGGGCACGATCCCGCCGAACTGACGGCGATTGTCGATGCTCCGCTGTTCATCGAGGGCAGGCGCATGCCGGACGATCTGGCAAACCCGGAGCCCGAAGTCGTGGAAGCCGCGCCGCCGCAGGTGGAAGAGGCGCCGCCAGTCGAGGTGGAGGAGCCGGATCTGCAACTCGTGGGCGTGCTGATCGCGCCGGGCGCCAGCAAGGCCCTGATCGCTGACAATGCCACTGGTCGGGAACGCTGGATCTCCGAGGCCGAGAAGCTGGGCGACTGGATCGTCGAGACAATTGCCGATGATCACCTCGTCTTGCGTCATCAGGACGAGAACCGCCGGATCGATATGCGGCGCTAGGGGGAGAGCCGGCGGGTATCACTTCTCCGGTGCGCCCGTTTCCACCCGATCGCTCAACCGTTATGCTGCGCCCGCAAATATTCCTCTCTGCGGTTCCTCAATGCGTATTCATTCCAGCGCCCTGCAATATTTCGATGCCGTCCGCCGGGCGGGCTCCATCCGCGAGGCCGCACGCCGGCTCAATGTGGCGTCATCGGCGGTGAACCGGCAGATCCTCAAGCTGGAAGCCGAGATCGGAACGCCGCTCTTTGATCGGAACCCGTCCGGCGTCACCCTGACGTCCGCTGGCGAGATCCTGGCCCATCACGTCATCGTCGTTTTGCAGGATCTCGACCGGACAAGCGCCGAGATCGAGGCGCTGAAAGGGGCGCGGGTCGGCCATGTCGGGATCGCGGCGGTCGAAAGCGTCTGCCCTGCGCTGCTTCCCTCGGTGCTGAGCGGGCTGCGGGAACGGGCGCCGCGAATTACCGTCGAGGCGAAAATGATGGGGTCGGCCCTGATCCCGGAAACGCTGGAAGCGGGGCTGGCCGATGTCGGCATCGCCTTCAACCTGCCACGCTATCCGGATTTGCGGCAGGTCTATGTGGCGAGTTTCAAACTCGGTGCGATCATGGCGCCGGATCATCCGTTGGCGGCGCGCGAGGAGGTCAATTTCGCGGCCTGCAGCGACTATCCGCTTGTCTTCGCCGCCAATGACCTGTCCATCCATCAGCTTCTGGCGCCGGTGGTGCGTCAGGCCAACCGGTCGGTCGAGCCGGTCATGCGCACCAACTCGATCGAGCTGATGCATCAGCTCGCGTTGAAAAAGCCCGTCATCGCGTTTCAGACGCCGATCGGGCTGGAAAAGCTTATCGCCGCCGGCGATCTCGTCCATGTGCCGCTTGCCGGGCCGGTCTGGAGCGATCTTGGTGTCTACGTGCGCGCGGGCCGCTCGCTGCCGGCGCCGGTCGATCTCTTTCTCCAGATCCTGACCACAGAATTGCAGGAACGCGAAAGGTTCGAGCAGAACCGGGGCCGCTGACGTTGGCGCGAGGCAGTCCCGCATGCGCCCGCAGTCCGATTTGATCCACCCTGCGACCACGCACTTGCCATGCGCGCAACGCGACGCCGGATGAGACGTTGGGCCGAGCAAGGTTATTTGAAACAACAGGTTATGATCATTTCCGGAATCTCGTTCGCAACCAACATGGTGCAGCCCGACAATCCGCTGCCGGCCGGTCGAAGCGGTGAGGGCAAGCTCAACGGCAATGCCGCATATTTCGGCAATCGATGATGCGCGTCTGGGCGATGCCGACCTGGCATCAGGCTAGGCGAAAAACGGTTCTTTTGCGGTCACTCGCGACATAATAGCGTTTTCCGGTCTTCGCAGTTCCGGGAACCTTCCATGTCCGCCACGGCCTCTCTCGCTGCTCGCCAGATCGACACCGCCGCACTTCCCGTGGTCGATGTATCCGGGCTTTCGTCTTCCGATGCCGATAGCAGGCGCGCGGTGGGCGATGCGCTGCGTCGGGCCTGCCTCGACAAGGGGTTCTTCTATTGCGCCGGCCATGGCGTGCCGCAGGGCCTCATCGAGGCGGCATTCGCCGAGACGAAGGCGTTTTTCAATCAGCCTGTCGAACGGAAGATGGCGATTGAAAAGTCGCTGTCGCGTTGCAATCGGGGTTACGAGGTTCTCGGCGGGCAGACGCTCGAGGCCGGCGCGCCGCCCGATCGCAAGGAAGGTTTCTATATCGGCGTTGAACTGCCCGAGGACGATCCCCGCGTGCGGGCCGGCCGGTTCAATCGGGGGCCGAACCAGTGGCCGGACGACCTGCCGGGCTTTCGTCCGACCATGGTCGCGTATTTCGCTGCCCTTCAGGAGCTCGGAAGTCGCCTGATGCGCGGGCTTGCCCTGTCTCTTGATCTTCAGGAGGAGCATTTCGCTCCCTATTGCCGCGATCCGCTGGCAACCCTTCGCCTGCTGCACTATCCGCCCCAGCGCGGCGATGCGGAAACGGGCGAAAAGGGGGCTGGCGCACACACCGATTTCGGCGGGTTGACCATCCTGCTGCAGGATGCTGTCGGCGGTCTCCAAGTCTATGACAACGATGAGGGACTGTGGATCCATGCCGACCCGATCCCGGGCACGTTCGTCTGCAATCTGGGCGACCTGATTCAGCGCTGGACCAACCGGCGCTACCGCTCGAACCTGCACCGGGTCGTCAACGCGTCGGGTCGCGAACGGTATTCGATCCCGTTCTTCCACGTCGGCAATCCGGACTACGAGGTCAGGTGCATCCCCACCTGCCTTAACGAAGGCGACGTGCCGCTCTATCCGCCGATCACGGTGGAGGAACATCTCCAGGCCATGTACCGCAAGACGTACCGATGATGGTGGCGGCGGCAAGCGGCGACCCTGTCGTCCTGATCCATGGAGCCTGGCAGGGGAGCTGGGCCTGGGAGGCCTTCATACCATTTCTGCAGGAGGCGGGTTTCACGGTTCATGCGGTGGACCTTCCCGGCAATGGCCGCGACGGGACGGATCCGGCGGAGATCACGCTCGATCATTACCTCGATTATTTCGATCGCTTGCTGGCAGAGATAGGGCGGCCGCTTTCGCTTGTCGCCCATTCCGGCGGAGGCGCGATAGCCACCGCCCTGGCCGAACGTCATGCGGAACGGATCCGGCGCATCGTCTATGTGGCCGGCATGATGCTGCCGTCGGGCGTGTCGTTCGGAGAGGTGCAGGCCGAGGTCGACGGGCCCGGCGCCGTTGCTTCGGGTGTCACGGGTGAGCTCTCATGGTCGCCCGATGGCCGGGTCAGCACCGTGCCGCGCGCCGCGGCCACCGCGATCCTCTTCAGCGACTGCCCGCCGGATCTGGCCGCGGCGGCTGCGGCGAGGCTCACACCGCAAGGCGAGGGCGGGCGGGCCATTCGCGTGAGCACGACCCCGGAGCGCTTCGGGCGCATCCCCCGACTTTATGTGGAGGCGACCGAGGACCGGTCGGTCCTCATCGCCGTGCAGCGCCGCATGCAGCAACTCGTGCCGGGCGCGACCGTCATCTCTCTGCCGACCGGCCACGCGCCGCAGGTGAGCGCGCCCCATCTTCTAGCCGAGGCAGTCCTGCCGTTTTTGCTGGACGGCGGAACACGGCCGGCAAGCGACGAACTCCCCTTGAGCCAATCAACATCCTTCGCAGACGGAGCCTCCAGATGAAATCGCGTTTCCTGAAATCGGTTCTCGCAACGGCGGCGATCCTTGCCGCATCCGCCCGGATGGCGAGCGCCGCCGATCCCGTCACGTTCATGATCGACTGGCTTCCGGCCGGCGACAAAGCGCCGATCTACTACGGCGTTCAGAAGGGCATCTTCGCGGATGCCGGTCTGGACGTGACGATCGCGATCGGCCGCGGCTCGTCCGATGTCGTGACGAAGCTCTCGACCGGTGCGGCCGATATCGGAAGCGGCGGTCTCTCCGCCCTTCTTCAGGCTGTGGCGACGGCTGAGGCCCCCGCCCGGGCCGTCATGACGCTCTACACAAAGCAGCCGGATTCCCTCTTCACCACGACCGACAGCGGCATCGAGAAGCTCGCCGATGTCGCCGGCAAGAAGGTTGCCACCGCCACCTTCTCCTCCTCCAACGTAGTCTGGCCACTGGTGCTTCAGGCCAATGGTGTGGATCCGGCGTCCGTTCAGCTCATCAAGGTCGATCCGGGCGCTCTGGCGCCGATGCTGGCCACGGGGCAGGTCGACGCAACGATCAACTGGATGCCGGTCGCTCCGATCTTCGCGGGGCCGCTGAAGGAAGCCGGCAAGACCTTCAAGGCGCTGCCCTGGTCGGATTACGGTTTCGATGGCTACGGCCTGTCGCTGTTCGCCTCGCAGAAAATGATCTCCGAGCGACCGGAAGTCCTGAAGCGCTTCGTAGCGGCCTTCAAGAAGACGGTTGAAATGGCGATCAAGGATCCGGACGGCGCGGCCGCAGCCGTCAAGGCGATGGTGCCGGAGATCGACGAAACCACGGCGGCGGAGCAGTGGAAGGCCTCCATACCGCTGATGGTCAACGATATCTCGGAAAAGGATGGTCTGGGCGCCATTGAGCCGGGGCTGCTGAAGGCGACCTGGGGCTGGGTCGCCAAGTCCCAGGGCATGGCACCGGATGCGCTCGATCCCGAGACCGCCGTCGATCGCAGCTTCCAGTAACAATTCAACACCAGAGGGAGCCGGCGGGCGGCAAGCGCTGTCCGTCGGCATTTCCTTGCGTCAGGGGATTTTCATGACGGTCACCCCACCTGTCATCCGGTTTTGCGACGTCGAGCAGATCTTCACCGGCAACGACGGACGTCCGATCCACGCGCTGACCGGTCTCGATTTCGAGATCGCCCGGCATGAATTCGTTTCGGTTCTGGGGCCGTCGGGATGCGGAAAGTCGACGCTTCTGCGCCTCGTTTCCGGGCTCATCCATCCAAGCGAAGGGGCTGTCGAGATCTACGGCATGAAGGTGAGCGAACCGCGCGACGAGATCGGCATCGTTTTCCAGAAGCCGACTCTGCTGCCGTGGTTTAATGTCCTCAACAATGTCACGTTTCCGATGCGCCACAAGTATGGCCGCGTTCGCGGCGAAGACGAGGCGCGGGCCCGGGAATTGCTGGCTCTGGTCGGCCTTGCCGACTTTGAGAAAAAGCGCATCGACGAGCTCTCCGGTGGCATGCAGCAACGGGTGGCGATCGCTCGCGCGCTTCTTCTGGATCCCGATATCCTGCTGATGGACGAGCCGTTTTCCGCGCTGGACGCATTGACCCGGGACGAGATGAGCTTCGAGCTGCTGCGCATCTGGTCGGAACGACCGAAGACGGTGCTCTTCATCACCCATTCCATACCGGAAGCGCTTCTGCTGTCCGACCGTATCATCGTGATGTCGGAGCGGCCGGGGACGGTGCGCGAGGTGATTGACGTGCCCTTTGGCCGTCCGCGCACGATGGAGACGCTGTCGGACCCGGCCTTCACCGAACTTGCCAACCACATTCGCGGAGAACTCTTCTCCAAACCTGCCGCCGCATGAGGGGAATGGCTTCGTGAAGACCATCGTGAGCTTTCTGGATCGGTTTGCGCCCGTCCTTGCCGTTATCGGCGTTCTGGCCCTGTGGCAGGCCGGGACCTGGCTTTTCGCCATCCCGTCATTTCTGTTGCCGTCGCCCACGCGTATCGTCGCGGCGGGATTCGGTGTCGATCCGGCGGTCTGGATCGGTCATGTCTGGGCGACGTTGCGTGTCGCCGTCATGGGGTATGTGCTGGCCATCGTCGTGGCGATCCCGCTCGCCATCGGACTTGCCATGTCGCGCCTGCTGTCGCGCACGCTCTATCCGATGCTGGTGGTGATCCAGTCCACGCCTATCGTCGCGGTCGCGCCGATCATTGTCGTGACGCTCGGGGCGGGAGACATGCCCAGGGTGGTGATCACATTTCTCATCACCTTCTTCCCGATTGTCGTTTCAACGACCACCGGGCTCCTCGCCACGCCGGAGGAACTGATCGAATTGTCCCGCTCGCTTCGCGCCGGTCGCACGCGGGAGATCTTCCATATCCGGCTGCCCTATGCGCTGCCGTTCCTGTTCTCGGCGCTCAAGATCTCGACCACGCTCGCGGTCATCGGAGCGGTGGTTGCGGAGTTCGTTGCCGCGGAAAAAGGGCTCGGTTTCTTCATCGCCTTCTCCACCTCCTTCTTCAAGATCCCCCAGGCTTTCTCCGGGCTCGTCATTCTGGTTCTGCTGTCGCTGACGCTCTTCCGCATCGTTGGCTTCGTCCAGAAGCGCTTCGCGCCCTGGTCGCTTCCGAAATCCGAAAGGTAAGCTGATGTCGAAGTTCGACGAGACCCGCGACGAAGACCACCTTCGCCACGCCATCGCGGTTGCCGAGCAGGCGCGCAAGGATGGAGACCATCCTTTCGGCTGCATTCTCGTCGGTCCCGACGGAGACGTGCTCATGGAACAGGGCAATGCCTATTCGGCCGAAGGGGGAGACCTGACGGCCCATGCGGAAAAGGTACTTGCAAGCCGGGCCGCAAAGAGGTGGAAGCCCGATTTCCTGTGCCAGTGCACGATGTTCACATCCGCCGAGCCCTGCGCGATGTGTTCGGGCGCCGTCTACTGGGCCGGAATCGGACGGGTCGTCTATGGTCAGAGCGAGCGCTCGCTCAAGGAAATGACCGGCGATCACCCGGAAAACCCGACGCTCGATCTTCCGTGCCGCACGATTTTTTCAGCCGGTCAGCGACAGGTTGTGGTCAAGGGACCGTTTCTGGCCGAGGAAGCGGCCCGGGTTCAGGCGGATTTCTGGAACGACCACAACGGTTGATCCGGGACTTGCCCATTCGGAGGAAGTCTCATAACGGCGGATATTGGGCCGAGCCGGGTTGTGCGCCCGGCTTGCCGGCGTGGCGGCTCCCGCGAGAAGAGCGCAGAGCACACGGCCGAATGATTTGTCTGCCCGGCCGCTCGCATTGGTTGCAGAGGGCATTTTTGACGCACCACTTCGCGGGCCATTCGGTGCGATAAAAGTTGATTTTAAAAGTCATGTTTTATAGACCTCCGCGGGAATACGTCGCGCGGCGAAGCGAAATGACGTTCGGCTTCCTTGGAGCGGGTGCGCCTGCACGGCTTCGGCTGCCGGGTGTCAGGACGACCGGCTCCGCGGTCTTGCGCGGCAGGACGGAGTGCGTCGCAGTCGGGTGCGGGCATGCGGTCCGAAACGACGCCCCGGGGCCAAGAAGGAAAACGACATGGCAAATTCCGCAGTTGCAGACCAATTGGTTGCCGAGACAAGGGTCGAGGTTTCCGAACCGGCCGTTTTGCTGGAGCGACTGGCAGATCATTTCTCCGAGCATGGCGACGTCACAAAGGAGGAGTGCAAGGCACGTCTCGCATTTCATTTCGGCACAGCCGAACTGGAGATTGACGGCGGGTATCTGAATGTCGCCGCGACGGCCTCGGATGCGAGCGGGCTCGCATTCGTGAAAGTGGCGCTTGCGGAGCATTTGATCGAGTTTTCAGAACCGGAGACGCCTGAAATCCGGTGGACGGGCGATTGCGCCGCAGGCTCGCCGGTGCCCTATCTTCGCCGCATGACGGTCGAACGCGTGGAGCAGATTACCCCACGTATGCGCCGGGTGCGTTTGTCAGGAGACGATCTTGAGCGCTTTACCCGGGAAAGCATGCATATTCGCCTGCTTTTCCCGCCCGAAAAGGGAGGCGCGTATGGTTGGCCGGTTATGGGAGAAGACGGTCGTCCGGCATGGCCGGAAGGCCTGCCGAAGCCGATTGCGCGGGTCTACACGATCCGGCGCATCGATGCCGATGAAGGCTGGCTGGATATCGACATGGTCCTGCATGAGGGAGACGGATATCCCGGGGCCGGCTTTGCCGAAAACGCGAAGCCCGGCGACGAGATCGGGATTACCGGACCCGGCGGCGGGACCTACGGCCAGGCGACGCGATATCTCCTGGCAGGCGACGAAACGGCGCTTCCCGCAATCGCCCGCATTCTCGAGGAACTCCCGGAGACGGCCAGGGTCACGGCCATTGTCGAGATTGCAGATGCCGCCGAGGAGCAGGTGCTTGTGTCCAAGGCCGATGTCGATCTGACATGGGTGCATCGCGACGGGTTGGAGCCCGGCACGACGGATCTTCTGGAGCGTGCCGTGAAGGCCGTGGACTGGCCCGAGGCCGATCCGGATACCTACGTCTGGATCGCCTGCGAGCAAGCGGCCGTTCGCAAACTGCGCTCCTATTTCCGAAAGGAGAAGAAGATGCCGCGTGCAAACCACATGGCGGTCGCCTATTGGCGGCGCGGTGTCGCCGGTGAGCATGCCGGCGAAAAGGACGGTTGAGCCGCGAACAGCCCACCTGTGGAACTGCTCAACCGCTTGTATAAAAAGGACAATCTTTGGTAGGGATGCCGCTCAGGAGGAAGGCGCGAAAGGGGCGCTCTCGCGCGTTCTGCGTTTGCGCCTGTCGGAACGATTGGCCAGTTCGCCGGCGGCCAGTTCGATGATCTCGGCGGTAATCGCGTCCTGGCGGACATGGCGTTCGCGTGCCTTCAATTCGCCGAGCTGTCTTTCGATCTGACTACGGGCCTGTGCCATTGCGCTCATCCGGGCCTCGTTTTCGGCCACGAAGGAATGCAGCGCCGCATTGCACAGGAGCGCGTGGACGTAATCGGCGCCCAGCGTTTCGAGCAAAGCGGCGGCCGGCAGGTTCGTCAGGGGCGGCAAGGTCTCCGGCGATGAAGCAATGAGCGAGAAGTCGATCGGGAAGAGCGCACGCCGCACGACGCGGACCTCTCCCGTGTCCCAGGTACTGAAAACCACATCCAGCCGGCCAAGTGCACCTGCATTGATACGGGCGTAGAGCGTATTGCAGATGGCGTTGGCAAGCTTCGGGATCGCGGGCGAATGCGCGGGGAGGGCGTTCGTCCAGGCGGGCGCGATGTTGCGCTCCGTTGCGAGCGCCCGGCCGCGGCTGCCGACGAGATAGAGGTCTGCCCCGCCGGCATCGGCAGAGACCGCGTCCAGCACGCGTTCGGAAAAGGCGCCCGCAAAGCCTTGTTCCGCGCAAAAGACGACCAGGGCGGCCCGCTCGTTTCCGGCGTGGGCATTCTCCGGCCCTGGCGCGACCTGCGGGACGATCCGGCCCATGGCCGCCGTGATCGTGGAGGTATAGCTGTCGACGGCGCGGATCTGATCGCGCGCTTGCTGGACACGTACCGCAGCGATCCCGCGCATGGCGTTCACCACCGCATCGAGTTGATGCACTCCGGCAATGCGCGCGCCGATTTCCTCGAGTTTTTCGCTCATGAGCCAAAGCGCTCCGCGAGCTGTTTCAGGACATCGAGAAGGCGCTCTCGGTTTTCTGCGTCCAGCGTGCCTTCCTTCTCGATCTGCTCGACCGCATCGCGGGCCGCCTTGTCGAGTTCTGCCGGCAAGGCCGCCCGGAATTCCGGCACTCTGTCTGGCGCGACCGTATCCAGAAATCCTTCCTGGACCGCGGCGACGAGGGCGACCTCGTCGACGAGGCGCAAAGGGGCGTGTGGCGGTTGGCGGAGAATGGCGCGGATGCGTTCGCCGCGCGTGAGCTGGTCGCGCACTCTTTTGTCCGGTACGCCGCCGAAGCGGGTGAACATCTCCATTTCGAGGAACTGGGCGTAGTCGAGGCGCAGGGACTTGGCTTCGTCGCGCAAGGCGGGAGCCTGCGTCTTGCCGCCGACACGGCTTACCGACAGGCTCACGTCCACGGCCGGTTTCTGTCCTTCCTGAAAGAGCTTGGCATCGACCACGATCTGACCGTCGGTGATCGAGATCAGGTTCGTCGGGATATAGGCGGACAGGTTGCCGGCGTCGGTCTCCGCGATGGGAAGGGCCGTCAGCGACCCCCCGCCTTGCGCATCGCTGAGTTTTGCCGCTCTTTCCAGCATCCGCGCATGCACATGGAAGATGTCGCCGGGATAGGCCTCGCGACCCGGCGACTGGCGGGTGAGCAGCGCGATCTCGCGATGGGTTGCTGCGTGCTTGGTGAGATCGTCGATCACAATCAGGGCATGCTGCCCTCGGTCCCGGAAGTATTCTGCCATCGTGAAGCCCGCGAAGGGGGCGAGCCATTGCAGGCCGGGAGGGTTTGCGGCTCCGGCAACGACGGTGACGCAGCGCTCAGGTGCGGCGAGCGTCTGGATCGCATCAATCGCCCGGCGCACGCTGGACGTCTTCTGGCCAACGGCGACATAGACGCAGATGATGTCGCTCGCCTTCTGGGCGATGATCGTGTCGATGGCGACGGTCGTCTTCCCGATCGCCCGGTCGCCGACGATCAGTTCCCGCTGGCCGCGTCCGAGCGCGAAAAGCGTGTCGATGGAAAGGAGACCCGTCTGCACCGGTGCGGTCACCAGCTCGCGGTCGATGATGGCCGGTGCCGGTCTGTCCGCGGGATGGAACTCGGCGGTTTCGATTGCGGGCTTTCCATCGAGCGGACGGCCGAGCGGGTCGACGACGCGGCCGAGCAGGCCGGGACCGACGGGAACGCGCACCACTTCGCCGGTCCCGCGCACGATGTCGCCGGCTTCGATCGTTGCTGCCTCGTCTAGAAGAACGCAACCGATAAGATCCCTGTCGAGTGTCTGCGCAAAGCCGAAGGCCCCCTTGTCGAAGCGCAGCAGTTCATCGAGCCGCGCCTGGGGCAGCCCGGAAATGAGCGCGACGCCGTCGGCGACCTCCTCGACCCTGCCGATCTGCTCCGCCTGCGGCCCCAGTTCGGCTGCGGCGATCCGCGAACGAGCATTGTCGAGCCACGAAGCGGGAGCTTTCTGTTCAGTCATGGGCAAAGCTCTCCTCTATGCGGGCGAGATCCGCACGCCAGCTGTTGAGGATGGAAAAGTGCTCGGCGTAAAGCTCCATGCCTTCGATCAATGCCGGATCGACGGAGAAGGTGATTTCGGGCGTGCACCCGAGTGCTTCGGCGATCCGCCGACGGCATTCGGTTTCCTCGTGCGGATCCAGAACGACGGCGCTGGTCAGGCGCAGATTGCTTCCGCGCTCGCCAACCGATTGGCGAAGTTCGGAAGGAAGTGCCGCGATTTCGGCAACGAGTGCATCGAGGAAGACGGCTTTCACCAATGGTCCCCGCAGCCGGGCGGCGAGTTTCGCCGCGATGTCGAGCGCCAGGGCGCCGGCTTCATCGCGGGCCTCTTTTCTGGCGGCATTGCGCGCGGCTTCGATGTCGTCTCGGGCCTTGTCCCTGATCTGCCGCGCCTGCCGTTCCGCGTCGGCGAGTATTGTCTGGCGCACCTTTTCCGCCTCGGCGCGGGCCGCTTCGAGGCTCGCGGCCCGTTCTTGCGATATGCCGGCTCTGATTTCTTCGATTTCGGCCTGCTCGGCTTCGGCGGCTCTGGTCTGTTCTTGCGCATCGCGCAGCGCGGCCGCCGTCGCTTCCTGTCGCTCGGCGATGACGCGCGAGACAGGCTTCCAGAGAAAGCGGTGCAGGATCCAGACGAGGATGAGGACATTGACCGCCTGAATGGCGAAGGTCCACCAGTCAAAGGTCATGGTGTCAGGAAATCAGCGGGTTGGCGAAGAGAAGCAGCAGCGCGATGACGAGGCAGTAGATCGCCATCGTCTCGATCATGGCGAGACCGACGAAGAGCGTGCGCGAGATCGTGTTGGCCGCTTCCGGCTGCCGGGCGATCGCGTCCATGGCGGCGGCCACCGCGCGCCCTTCCGCAAGCGCCGGTCCGATCGCACCGAAGGAGACGGCGACGGCCGCTCCGATGATCGATATGAATGCCAGCCAGTTCATCAAGGAGATCCTTTCTCTGCATTCGAATGGTCCGTGCCGCCTTCCGCCGACGCAGCGGTGATGAAGACGAGCGCGAGGATGGCGAAGATGTATGCCTGAACGGCCCCGGTCAGCAGGTCCAGCGCCATCAGAGGAACGGGCACCAGCAGTCCCGCAAGAGACGCGACGATGCCGACGACGAAAACGCCGCTCATGACGTTGCCGAAGAGGCGCACGAACATGGAGAAGACGCGCGTGAGGCTCTCCAGAATGTTGAGCGGGATCATCACCGGATTGGGATAGGCGAAGCTTTTCAGATACCCGCCGAGGCCGTTGGCGCGGACGCCGAACCAGATCACCGAGACGAAGACGAGAGCGGCAAGCGCAGCATCCGTTTCCAGATGGGCGGTCGGCGGCTCCACGCCCGGAACGAGGGACATCCAGTTGGCCGCGAGGATGTAGACGAAGAGGGTGCCGATGAAGGCGCGATAGGTCTGCGCCGGCGCGCCTGAAGCCTCCCGGATCTGGAGGTCGAGTGCCTCGACAACGAGTTCCAGCGCGCTCTGGAACCGTCCCGGATTGTGGCTGAGCCTGCGCGTGGCGATGCTGCATCCAATGCCCAGCAAGAGCATGATGCCCCAGGTGACAAGCACCGCCTCGGTGATCGGGACCGGGCCCAGATGGAAAAGAGCAGGCGTCGCAAGGGGGGAGTTCATGGAGAGCTCCGGCTGATGCGACGAACGATGAACCACCGGGCGACGACGAGGCCCATTGCCGTGACGAGAAGCGGCAGGGCGCCTGCCCGGCTGACGAAGGTGAGGCAGAGGGCGAGGACGGCAAAGCGGGCGACCGTCAGGGCCGCCGCCGCAAGGCTGGCCTTTTCTGAAAACAGTCGCGCGCTTATCCGGAGCGTGGAGAAATAGGCCGCGCCGAGTGCCGCCCCGAAAACGAAGAAGACCGCGAGCGCCGGCAGCGTTTCGACCGTGACTGTTGCGATGGGAAGGTCCGGGATCATGCGGCGTTCATCCACTTCCAGGCAAACCAGCAGCCGAGGCCTAGCCCGATCATCAGGAGAGGGGCCGTCCAGAAGAGACCCGTCTCGAAGGTCCGATCGAGCCAGCGGCCCGCGAAGATGCCGATCAGCATCGGGGTTACGACGATCCAGCCGAGCACGCCGATCTGGGCGAGCCGACGGGAGACCGGCACATCTTCGTGCCGGTTCCGGTCCCGCTTCTGGCGCAGGCGAACCTGGCTGACGAGCTTTTCGTCCTCTTGCCGCCGAACCATCATATCGTGTCCGTTCCTGCGGCCGCGCCCCGGCTTGCACGCGCGACGAGCCGGCGGATCATGTCGAGATGGAGCCGGGTCGCCTCCACGTTCTGTGTGCGCTCCTCGTCAAGCTCCTTATGAAAGCGTTCCAGCACCACCTGATCGAGCGTTGCGAGATCGTCGCCGGCAACCGCTTCCCGCGTCGCGATCGAAACGGCAGAGCCATGCGCGACGGTCAGAACGCCCCCGCGAACGGCGCAGAACCCCCACGTCTGGTCCTTCCGCATCCAGCGGACCACGGAGATCGCGAGACTTGTCAGGAAATCGGCGTGGCCGGAGAGGATGCCGAAGCTTCCGCTGGCGTCTTCGGCGCGTATGGAAACGACGGCCTCCTCATCGACCACGACCTGCAGCGGAGTGACGATCGCAAGCTTCATGTCACCGCCTCCTGTCCGGCTCGGGCGGCATCTTCCTTGCGACGCGCGTCTTCCAGCGTTCCGACCATGTAGAGCGAGCTCTCGGCCCAGTCGTCGGCTTCTCCATCGAGGATCGCCCTGCATCCGGCGAGCGTGTCCTGACGGCTGACGCTGACGCCGGGCGTACCGGTAAAGGCCTGGGTTACGAAGAAGGGCTGCGCAAAGAAGCGCTGCAGCCGCCGGGCGCGTCTGACGATGAGCCTGTCGGCGGTCCCCAGTTCCTCAACGCCCAGAAGCGCGATGACGTCCTGCAATTCGTGGAAGCGCGCCAGCGTTTCGCGTGCGCGGCCGGCGATCTCGTAGTGCTCCGGCCCCACGACCAGCGGGTCGAGCAGGATCGAGGAGGAGGCGAGCGGGTCGACCGCAGGATAAAAGCCCTGCGAGGCCAGCGCACGCGACAGCATGATCATGCAGTCCATGTGGCTGGAGATCGTCGTTACGGCAGGATCGGTGAAATCGTCGGCGGGCACGTACACCGCCTGGATAGCGGTGACCGCGGCTTGCGCAACCGACGCGATCCTTTCCTCCAGGGCCGCGACCTCGCTTGCAAGTGTCGGCTGATAGCCGACGCGCGACGGCAACCGACCGAGAAGACTTGAAACCTCCGCCCCGGCCTGCACGAAGCGGAAGACGTTGTCCATCAGCAGCAGCACGTTGCGATGACGTACGTCGCGGAAATGCTCGGCGATGGTGAGCGCGGTCAGCGGCGCCCGCCAGCGCGCGCCCGGCGGTTCCGCCATCTGCCCGTAAACCAGCACCGTTCGTTTCAGAACCCCGGAGCCACGCATCTCGGTCAGGAGTTCATGGCCCTCCCGGGAGCGTTCGCCGATCCCCGCAAACACGGAAATACCCTGGTATTTCTCGACCATGGCATGGATCAGCTCCATCACCAGAACGGTCTTGCCGACGCCGGCTCCGCCGAACATTGCGGCCTTGCCGCCCTGGGTGAGGGGGGTGAGCAGGTCGATCACCTTGATGCCGGTCTCGAACACTTCCGTCGTGGAGCGCTCGTCCTTCAGCAGCGGCGGCGGATTGTGGATGGGGCGCCGGGCGATGTCCTCGGGAAGCGGTTCGCCCCTGTCGCCGATAGTGCCGACCACATCGATGAGCCGGCCGAGAACCTCGTCGCCGACAGGGACGGAAACCGGAGCGCCCGTCGAGAGAACTCCGGTTCCCCGGGCAAGGCCAGCGGTCGCCTGCAGCGCGACGCACCGCACCGTCGCCAGGTCGAGATGCGCATGAACTTCAAGCAACAGCGGTTCCGGATAATCCCATTGGACGACCAGCGCGGTGTCGACCGCGGGCAGGTTGCCTTCGTCGAATTCGACATCGACGACGGCGCCTCGGACAGAGACGATCGTGCCGTGAAGGGAGGCCTCGTCCATATGACTACCGATTGCCGGGCGGCTCGATAAGGGATTGTCGCGCAATCGTGCCAGGACTGCAGGGCTGGGCCGGGAACCGCCGGAACTGAAAATTCTTTAACGGTCGCAACCATGCATCCGCGCGCTATTGCCCCTAGGGGAGCGCTTGGAGAGGTTCATGTCAATGCGTTTGATGCGGTGCAGTAAATATTGGCAAAAACAACAGGGCCGGAAGAGGCTCCGGCCCTGTCTTTGTCCGTATCGTGCCCGGACCATTTGTCCGGAACGTGCGGTCTTCGAAAATCCTGATGCCTGCCGGGCCGAGGGACCGACAGCGTCGGCCCGGCAGACCTTGTCGCGTTGCTACTGCGCGGCAGCCGGCGCGACGAAGGCGGTCACTTCCGGCACTTCGCCGGTATACTTCTCGAACTGCACCATGCAGGTGTGGGCCGAGGTGGCCTGGGCGAGGCGGGATGTGCCGATGTCGAGGGTCAGCACGTTCGGATCGCCGTACTTGCACAGCGTGTTCGGGTCGCTGACGTCCTCGGGATCGTACCAGGCGCCTTCCTGGACCTGGATCACGGAGCGACGGATGTCGTCAGAGACCTTCGCCCCGGCGAGGATCTGGCCGCGGCCGTTGAAGACCCGGACGATGTCGCCGTCCTTGATGCCGCGCTCGGCCGCATCCTCGGTGTTGATCAGGCAAGGCTCGCGCCCGGCCACCGCATAGATTTCACGCACCTTCGTGGAGCAGAGCTGGGAGTGCATGCGCCAGTCGGGATGGTTGGAGCTGAGGTGGACGGGGTAGGTCTTGTCCTCCATGCCGAGCCATTCGGCCGGTTCGATCCACGACGGATGCGGAGGGCAGTCGTCGTAGTTCATCTTCTCGATGTACTTTGAGAAGATCTCGATCTTGCCGGTCGCCGTCGGCATCATGTTCATCAGCGGATCTTCGCGAAAATCCGCATAACGAACGCGACGGAGGTTTTCTTCAGGCACCTCGAACTCGACGATGCCTTTTTCCCAGAAGGTGTCGAAATCGGGCATCTCGACGCTCTTCTTTGCAGCCATCTCCCTCGCCTGTTCGTAGATCTCCTTGATCATGTCCTGCTCGGACTTGCCTTCGGTGAACTTGTCCTGAACGCCCAGACGGCCCGCGAGATCGGTGAAGATGTCGTAGTCGTTGCGCGCCTCGAAGACCGGATCAATGATCTTGGCCATGCGAAGAATGGCCTTGTTGGCCACCGAACCGATACGGTCGATGTCGTTACGTTCCGCCGTCGTCGTGGCGGGCAGCACGATATCGGCGAAGCGCGCGGTCGCCGTCCACTGGAAGTCCTGAATGACGACCGTGTCGAACTTCTTCCAGGCTGCGCGCATGCGGTTGCGGTCCTGGTGGTGGTGGAACGGGTTGCCGCCGGTCCAGTAGGTCATCTTCACATCCGGATAAAGATGCGTCTCGCCATTGTGCTCGAACGGCTTGCCGGGATTCTCCAGCATGTCGACGATACGGGCGCAGGGGATCGTCTTGGCACCCTTTTCCTCAGGCCACTCCTTGTTCTCGGCGCGCTTGCCGGGATTGACCGAGGAACCGAGGGCAGGGCCGTTCGACTGGGGCGCGCCGGGGTTGTCGAGATGATAGCGCTGGCAGAAGCCACCGCCGGGCAGGCCGATCTGGCCGACCATGCAGGCCATGGTGATGAACATCCACGGCCACTGCTCGCCATGATGCTGGCGCTGCGGGGTCCAGCCGGAAACCAGCATCGTGCGGCCGGCGACGAAGCTGCGGGCAAGCTCGCGGATCTTGTCGGCGGGAACCTCGCACTGCTCGGCCGCCCACTCCGGCGTCTTCTCGATCTTGTCCCAGCCGTTGCCCTTCAGGTACTCGGCGAATTCCTCGAAGCCGAAGGTGTAGTTCTCGATGAAGTCCTTGTCGTAGATGTCCTCGCTCAGCAGCGTGTGGCAGATGCCGAGGGCGAGCGGAATGTCGGCATGCGGGCGCGCGGCGATCCATTCGCCGTCGGTCGCCTTGCAGAGTTCGCCGCGCAGCGGATTGATGAAGAGCTTCTTCATCTTGTTCTTCTTCAGTTCGTCGAAGAAGAGATGCTCGCCGTGATCCGGCGGGGAGTAGGCGATGCGGTTGTTCTTCCAGGGATCGCAGGCCCAGAATACGATCTGGTCTGTGTTTTCCAGGATCGACAGGTAGCTCGTCTGGGGGCCTTCGGCGTCGATCTGGCCCATGATGTAGGGCATGATGCCCGCCAGCGCGCCCTTGGAATAATCTCCCGTGGAGAAGACGGCGCCGCCCGACAGGTTCATCAGCTTCTTCAGCATAGCCTGCGAGTTGTTGGCGCGGCCGGAGCTTTGCCATCCGTAGGTGCCGGAATAGATCGCCCAGGGACCTTCGTCCTTCTGGAGGCGCTGGATTTCCTTGGCGACAAGGTCCAGGGCCTGATCCCACGACACGCGCACGAAATCGCCGGCACCGCGGCTGTCGCGTTCCGCATTCGGACCCTTCTCGAGATAGGCGCGACGGACCATCGGATACTTGATGCGGCCCGCGTTGTAGACGACGTCCTGCACGCCGTGGACCGCCTGGTTCGGGAAGGGATCCTTGTCCCAGGGACGCAGGCTTACGAAGCGACCGTCCTCGACCTTGCCGTAAAAGGCACCCCAGTGCGACGCGGAGAGAACCTCCTTGGACTTGTCTGCTGCAAAGGCGCGCGTCACGCCGCCCGGCAACACCGAGCCCGCGGCACCGAGTGCGGCGAGCGAGGCGGAGGATGTGAGGAATCGTCGGCGTGATAGGGACGGGGACCACGAATTCTTGGTCGACATCGACAGCTTCTCCAGTTTTTTTGCGAAGTCCGGAACCGAGGGCTTCCGAAGGAGGATTTTCCGCCGATGGAGCGCTGTGCGACTGGGTGGTCGTTCGCCCTTGGGCGCGATACCGGGCCTCGATAGTCGACCGGCATTATCACCGGCCGGGTCCGGGCCGGCTGCATGCCGGCCCGGTATTCGTCGTCTGCGCTATTCCGCAGCCACGGGAGCCGTGAAGACATTCACCTCGGGCGGCGTGCCGGTGAACTTCTCCACGTCTGCTGCCGCGGAGTGTCCGCAATTGCCTTGGGCGAGCTTCGAGGTGCCGACATCGAATGTCAGGACGTTTACGTCGCCATAGGCATCGAGCGAGCCTTCCTCGAGGGGAGCCGACGGATCGTACCAGCCGCCTTCGGAGACGCGCAGGACACCGGGGGCGGTGTCGTCAGAGATGCGTGCCCCTGTCAGGATCTGGCCACGGTCGTTGAAGACGCGCACGAGATCTCCGTCTGAAATACCGCGTTTGGCCGCATCGTCAGGATGGATCACGCACGGTTCGCGCCCCTTGATTGCGTAGCTCTTGCGCAATTCCGTTCCGCACAACTGCGAGTGAAGCCGGTCGTTGGGGTGAGAGGCATTCACGTGCAGCGGGTACTTCGTTCCCTCGACGCCCGTCAGTTCGCGCGCGGGCATCCAGGTGGGATGAGCCGGGCAATCGTCGTAGTTCATCTTCTCGATTGCCTTGGAGTAGATCTCGATGAGCCCCGTCGGCGTTCCCAGCGGGTTCAGCAAGGGATCGTCGCGGAATTCGGCGAAGCGGACGAATTCCTTGTTGGCCTGCGGCACGTCGTAGATGACCGAGCCGGCTTCCCAGAAGTCTTCGAATGAGGGGAAGTCGATTTGCTTCGTCTGTGCCGTCGAGGACGCGGTCTGGTAGAGGCTCTTGAGCCAGTCCATTTCCGACTTGTTCTCGGTAAACTCCGCTTCCTTGCCGAGCTTTGCGCAGATGGCGGAGAAGATGTCGAAGTCGCTGCGGGCCTCACCGATCGGATCCACGATCTTCTTCATCGCGACGATGCCCTGGTTCGAATACGAACCGATCTGCTCCACGTCGTTTCGTTCATAGGATGTCGTCGCGGGCAGGACGATATCCGCGTGGCGGGCTGTTGCCGTCCACTGGAAGTCGTGGACGATGAAGGTCTCCACCTTCTTCCAGGCCTTGACCATGCGGTTGCGGTCCTGATGGTGCGCGAACGGATTGCCGCCCACCCAGTAGATCAGCTTCGTGTCGGGATAGGTCGCCTTCGAACCGTTGAAGTCGAACTCTGCTCCCGGATTTTCGAGCATGTCGACAACGCGAGCGACAGGAATGCTTGACGCGCCGCTGGAGGCGAGCCATTCGGGAGCATTCTCCTTGCTCTGCTTGCCATCGCCGATGCCGGGCAAGGAGACGCCGTTGGCGGTCGGCGTGCCGCCGCTGCAATAGTGGTAGCTGAGGCCGAAGCCGCCGCCCTTGGTGCCGATCTGGCCGAGCATTGCGGCAAGGGTGACCAGCATCCAGTGGGCCTGTTCGCCGTACTGCATGCGCTGGATGGACCAGCCGCTTGCCAGCATCGTCGTGCCGCCGGCAAACAGTTTCGCGAGTTCCTTGATCTTGTCGGCGGGGATGCCGCAGATTTTGGCGGCCCAATCAGCGTCTTTCGGCGTGCCGTCGGCATCGCCGGTCAGATAGGGCAGGAACTTGTCGAAGCCGTAAGTGTAGGTGGACAGGAACTCCTGGTCGTGCAGCCCCTCGCTGTAAAGCGTGTGGGCAATTCCGAGCATCAAGGCGACGTCCGTTTGCGGCTTGGGCGCCAGCCATTCCGCGTCCATCATTTTCGCGGTTTCCGAGTGGAACGGATCGATGCAGATGACCTTCTTGCCGGTCGCCTTGTAGGCCTTCAGGTAATCGTAGACGCCATGATCGGGGATCAGCCAGTCGATCTGGCATGTCTTCACCGGATCGGCGGCCCAGAAGACCAGCGTATCGGTGTTGTCGATGAGCAGGGGCCACGAGGTTTGCTGCGAATAGACCTCAAGTCCGCCGACGACGTGCGGCATGATCACCTGAGAGGCGCCGGTCGAGTAGTCGCCCGTGCCGCTCACGTATCCGCCGAGCACGTTCATTGTACGTGCGACGAGCGTGCGGCAGTTGTGGAATTTGCCGGGGCTTTTCCAGCCGTAAGAGCCAGCGAAGACGCCCGAGGGGCCGGATTCGGCCTGAACGCGCTTGATCTCGTTGGCGACAAGCTCGATGGCCTTGTCCCATGAGACGCGCACGAAATCGTTGGCGCCGCGACTGTCGCGCTCGGCCTTCGGCCCATTTTCCAGATACGAGCGACGAACCATCGGATATCTGATGCGGCTCGCGGAGTACATGGAATCGAGCACGCCGGGCAGCTGGTGGCTGGGATGGGGATCCTTTTCCCAGGGATCGATCTTCACGGCACGACCGTCCTTCACGGTCATGTTGAAGACGCCCCAGTGGCTGCCTCCCTGAATTTTCTGTTCGCCTGCTGCGAAGGCCCTGGTGGCGCCCATCGGCATCATCGAGCCGGCCATTCCGACCGCTGCCAGGGATGTGGAGGCGGTCAGAAAGCGTCGGCGCGTAAGCGTGCACGATGCGGGGTTTTTATCGGTCATTACTACTTCTCCTCATTAGTAGCAGGACGTCTCTCGGGCGTCTTCGAAACGGGGGCGTTCCGAATAAGAGAGCAAGGTCTGCTGGTCCTCACCCTCGGTTCTCGTTTTCACTTTCAGTCTGTTTCGTAAGGGACTTTTGTCGCGAGCCGGCCGGGAGGCCGGCCGCAAGTTCGG